>CAWDTC010000046.1:0-16950 GCA_963805045.1 Candidatus Aminicenantota bacterium | reverse complement strand
CCGCGACCTCTTCAGCCAGACCCGCGAGGCCAAGCTCATGGGCTTCCGGCCGGGCTATTTCTCCTTCAACACGGCCGGCGGCCGCTGCGAGGACTGCAAGGGCGCCGGCTTCCAGGTCGTCGAGATGCAGTTCCTGTCCGACGTCAGCCTGGTCTGCGACGCCTGCAAGGGGAAGCGCTTCAAGAGCGAGATCCTCGAGGTCAAGGTCAACGGCAAGACCATCGACGACGTCCTCGGCATGAGCGTCACCGAGGCCTGCCTGTTCTTCGCCGGCCGGCCCGAGATCACGAAGAAGCTCTACCCGCTCGTCGAGGTCGGCCTCGGCTACCTCAAGCTCGGCCAGCCGACGACGACCCTCTCCGGCGGCGAGCTCCAGCGCATCAAGCTCGCCTACCACCTCGTCCACGAGAAGGGCAAGAAGGTCCTCTACCTCTTCGACGAGCCGACGATCGGCCTCCACGCGAACGACGTCTCCGTGCTCCTGCGCTGCTTCCAGAAGCTCGTCAACGAGGGCCACACCGTCGTCGTCATCGAGCACAACCTCGACGTCGTCAAGAGCGCCGACCACGTCATCGACCTCGGACCGGAAGGCGGCGAGGCCGGCGGCTTCGTCGTCGCCCAGGGGACGCCGGAGCAGGTCGCCCGCTCGACCAAGTCCATCACCGCCCGCTACCTCAAGCCCTGCCTGAAGTGAGGGCCGGCCGGCCCGTCCGTGGAGCCCGCCGGACCGCCGATTCGCGGCCCCGGCCAATCACTCAAATATGAACAATATATTGACATTCATCCCAATAACGTCCTATGTATATTGTTATATATTATATATACTAACTATTATGGCAATATGTATGCACCATTATATGAACACTTATTATTATTCCTCAGAAACTTCGCTCATAATCGTGTATCATATGCATTATTAATATCTTAGGCGTGGAGTCCGTCCCTGGCACCCTTCTTGCGTGATATTGTGGCGTCAACGCGAGAAAGGAGCGCCTCCCATGGCCAAGAAACTTCTCGGACTCATCGCCCTCCTGGCCGCATCCTCGGGCTTCGCCCTGCCCGCCGACCTTCCCCTCGGCGTGCTCATGGCGACGCCCCTCGAGATGACGTCGGTCATGTCCCTGACCCCGGCGCCCGAGCCCGTCCAGCTCCCCCTGAACTGGGAGGAGCCGGGCGTCGCGACCCAGGCCAACCTCTCCATCGTGCCGGCCTTCCCCGGCTTCCGGCCGTCGGGCGATACGGAGAAGGCCCTCTTCGACGCCAACCTCGTCGCCCTCGTCGGCCTCAATATCGCCGACTATTTCTCGACGCGCGAGGCGCTCAAGTACCCCGGCCTGCGCGAAGCGAACCCTCTCATGGAGCCCTTCGCCAAGAGTCCGGCCGCCTTCGCCGCCATCAAGATCGGCACGACGGCCCTGACCTACTGGAGCATGAAGACCCTCTTCAAGAGGAACCGGACCGTGGCCTGGATCCTGACGACGGCCTCGAACGTGCTCCTCTCCTACGTCGTGGCCAGCAACATGCAGCGGATCCACCAGGCCCGCGCCTTCTGAGGCCGCCGATGAACGTCTACCTCCAGCGATACCTGGGCCTGGACGAGCGGCGGGAGTACGAGGCCCCCGCCGGCCTCCCCACGCTGAGGGCCCTCGAACGAGACTACATCCTCTTCCTTCTTGACGTCACGGCCCGCAACCGGGCCGAGGTCTCCCGCATCCTCGACATCTCGCGCTCGACCCTCTACCACAAGCTCCGGCGGTACGACGTCGAGTCCGAGTCCTAGGCCGGCCCCCGTCCCTTCCTCGCCCTGGTCCCGAAACCCTTCACCTGGCCGCCACGGCCAGGGCCTCGACCGGGCGGACGCAGGCGTCGGCGTCGAACTTCCGGCGGGGCTTGGCCGCGTCGAGCGGCCGGGCGCTACTTCTCCTTTTCCTTGTGGGCGGGCTTCTCTTCCTCGGCCTTGTCCCGGTCCAGGCCGACCTTCTTCCGGACCTCGGCCTCGATCTGGGCGGCCAGGGCCTTGTTCTCCTTGAGCAGCTTCTTGACGTTGTCGCGGCCCTGCCCCAGGCGCTCGCCCTTGTAGGAATACCACGTCCCGGTCTTCTCCAGGATGCCGGTCTCGAAGCCGGTATCGACGAGGTCGCCCTCCTTGGAGATGCCCTCGCCGAAGATGATGTCGAACTGGGCCTCCCGGAAGGGCGGGGCCATCTTGTTCTTGACGATCTTGACCTTGGCCCGGCTGCCGACGACGCTGTCGCCCTCCTTGAGGACGGCCAGCTTCCGGACGTCGATGCGCATCGAGGCGTAGAACTTCAGGGCCCGGCCGCCCGTCGTCGTCTCCGGGTTGCCGATGAAGACGCCGATCTTCTCCCGGAGCTGGTTGATGAAGATGAAGCAGGTCTTCGAGCGGGCGACGATGGCCGTGAGCTTGCGCAGGGCCTGGGACATCAGGCGCGCCTGGAGCCCCATGTGGGCGTCCCCCATCTCGCCCTCGAGCTCGGCCTTGGGGACGAGGGCCGCGACCGAGTCCACGACGACGACGTCCACGGCGCCGCTCCGGACGAGGACCTCGGCGATCTCCAGGGCCTGCTCGCCGTAGTCGGGCTGGGAGATGAGGAGGTTGTCGACATCGATGCCGATGCTGGCGGCATAGGCCGGGGACGAGGGCGTGCTCGGCGTCGATGAAGGCCGCCTGGCCGCCGCGCTTCTGGGCCTCGGCGATGACGTGGAGGGCCAGGGTCGTCTTGCCGGTGGCCTCGGGGCCGTAGATCTCGACGACCCGCCCCCTGCGGGAACCCGCCGATGCCGAGGGCCAGGTCGAAGGAGATGGCCCCGGTCGGGATGGCCTCGACGGCGACGGCCGCGCCCTTCTGGCCGAGCTTCATGATCGAGCCCTTGCCGAACTGCTTCTCGATCTGGGACAGGGCGGCCTCGATGGCCTTGGCTGCGGGAGCCCTGCTTCTGGTCGGTGTCTTCGTCTTTCATGGGACCTCCTGGGTCGGCCGCGGTCGTTTTCCCTGAGTTTACCTTCATCCGCGGCCCTCTTTCAATCGGTTTTTTCTCCCCCGCCGCGATCCCGGCCCCTCACCGCGAGAGCCCCCGGAACTCGAGGTCGTAGGCGTCGATCAGCCCCTGGTCGGCGAAGCTGAAGTAGCGGTCGTTGCCGATGATGATGTGGTCGAGGACCCGGATCTGGATGACCCGGGCGGCGAAGACGAGGTCCCGCGTGATCTCCTTGTCGCAGAGCGAGGGCTCGGGGTCCCCGGAGGGGTGGTTGTGGGCGAAGATCAGGGCCGAGGCCTCGTAGCGCAGGGCGTCCTTGATGACCTCCCGGGGATAGACGGCGCTCGAGTCGACCGTCCCCTCGAACAGCGTCTTCTCCTCGATGACCTGGTTCTTGGGGTCGAGGAAGATCGTCTTGAAACGCTCCGTCCGGAGGTCGCGCAGGGCGTGGTAGAGGTAGTCGAAGACCTCGCGGGAGGAATGGCAGACGGGCCGGCTCATCATCCGGTCCTTGAGGAACCGCCGCGAGACCTCGTGGACGAGGCGGATGCCGAAGAGGTTGTTCGGGCCCACCCCGGGGACCCGCTGGAGGTCGACCGGCGGGGCCTCGAGGACGCCCCGGAGGGTCTTGAACTCCCGGAGGACGTCCCGGGCCGGCCGCTTGCAGTCCCGCCGGGGTGTGCCAAGCGTCAGCAGGAGCTCGACGACCTCGGCGTCGAGGAAGCCGGCCAGGCCACCCCGCAGGAACTTCTCGCGGAGCCGCGCCCTGTGCCCGGCGTCTTGCGCCTCCCCGTTCGTCGGCCGCTCGTCCATGTCCATCCATAAAAGAGACGCCCGCGCCGCCCGCTTTTTTTCACACTGTCTCCGCCGCGTATCTGCTACCGTCGGGGGGGTCCTGTCCCGGAGAGCCAAAGGCCTCGGGGATGGCCGCCACTCCATGTGCGGCTTGCGCAAGCCGCACTCTGAGCGGAGGCCGTCCCCTTAGCCCTTGGCCGCATCAAGGGAGATGCGGAGCGGCGGCGCCAGTCGCTGAAGGTGGCGCCAAGGTCGTCCGAAAGCCCCCGTTTGGAAGGGGACCCGGCGCGATTCCGACGAAGCGGGGGAACCGGGACAGGTTCCCGGGGCCGGGGGCACAAGGACGGTCTCGGCGCCGCCGCGACTACGGGCAGCGCACACGGACAGGCACCCCTCCGACCTTTGCTCTTAATCGGCGTAGAGGGAGTCGATGAGGTCCTTGTACTTGTCCTCGACGATGGCCCGCCGGACCTTGAGCGTCGGCGTGACCTCGCCGGCGGCCAGCTCGAAATCGTGGTCGAGGAGGGCGACCTTCTTGATCCGCTCGTAGGAAGCCAGCTCCGGTGTGGCGCGGTCGACCTCGGCCTGGATGAAGTCGACGATGTCCTCCCGCCGGCAGAGCTCGGCCCGGTCGCGGAAGGGGATGCGCTTCGACCTCGCGTACTCTTCGAGCTTCTCGAAGTTCGGGACGATGAGGGCCGAGATGAAGCGCCGCCTCTCGCCGACGACGACGGCGCCGGCGATGTACGGGCTGAGCCCGAGGAGGCTCTCGATCGGCTGGGGGGCGACGTTCTTGCCGCCGGCGGTGACGATGAGGTCCTTCTTGCGGTCGGTGATGAACAGGAAGCCGTCGCCGTCCAGGTGGCCGATGTCCCCGGTATGGAACCAGCCGCCTTCCATGGCCTGCCGCGTCTCCTCCTCCCTCTTGTAATACCCCTTCATGACGTTCGGGCCGCGGGCGAGGATCTCGCCGTCGGGCGCGATCCGGAGCTCGACGCCGGGGATGGCCCGGCCGGCGCTCCCGGAACGGTAGGCCTCGAAGGTGTTGCCGGTCAGGACGGGCGAGGTTTCGGTCAGCCCGTAGCCCGGCAGGATGACCAGCCCCATGGCCAGGAAGAACTCGGCGATGTCCGCGGCCAGGGGCGCGCCGCCGCAGATGAAGAAGCGGACGCGGCCGCCCGTCCGCTCCAGGATCCGCCGGAAGACGAGCCGGCGGGCCAGGGCCCGCTCGAGGGCGAGGGCCCGGGGGACCCGCTCCCGGGCGACGACCTTCGCCGCCGCCCTCTTGCCCACGGCCAGGGCCCAGAAGAAGAAGGCCCGCCGCGGCGCCGACGACCGCAGGACCATGTCCATGACCCGCGCGTACATCTTTTCGAACAGCCGGGGCACGCTGATCATGACCATCGGCCGGACCTCGACCAGGTTCTCGCTGACCGTCTCGATGCTCTCCGCGTAGGCGATCGTCGACCCGCTCCGGAGGAAGACGTAGGTCGCCGTCCGCTCCAGGACATGGGAGAGGGGGAGGAAGGACAGGGCGGTGTCCGTGGCCCGGAAGTCGACGATCCGCCGGCAGGCCTCGACGTTGCTGACGAAGTTCGCCTGGGTCAGCATGACGCCCTTGGGCGCGCCCGTCGTGCCCGAGGTGTAGATGATCGAGGCCAGGTCGTCGGGCCCGACGGCCAGGGCCAGCCGCTCGAACAGTCCGGGGTCGGCCTCGGCCGCCCGCCGTCCCCTTTCCATGACGTCCTCGAGGGTGCCGTCCCCGGTCGAGGGGTCGGGGTCCATGAGGAGGCAGCGTCGGACCCCGGGCAGGTCCGGCCGCACGGCCTCGACCTTGAGGGCCAGCTCGCGGCCCGAACAGACGACGATCTCGGCGTCGGAATCCCCGACGATGTGCCGGACGTGCTCGGCGAGGAGCGTCGTGTAGATCGGGACCGTGACGCCCCCCGCGCACTGGACGGCCAAGTCCGTCATCATCCATTCCGGCCGGTTCTCGGCGAGGAGGGCGACCTTGGCCGCCGGGCCTCAGGCCGAGCTCCCGCAGCCCGAGCGCCAGGTCCCGGACGCCGGCGGCGAACACGGCCGTGGCGATCGGCCGGTAGGCGCCGTCCCGCTTGACCAGGAACAAGTCGGGCTTCGGGTGCTCCCGGCAGGCGCCGAGGAAGAGGCGCGGGAGGGTCGGTCGGAGCTTCGTTCATGATCGACGGCGCGCCCGGTCCCGGTCAGTCCTTGTAGAGGAGGTCGATCGTCGGCTTGAACTTCTCCTCGACGTACTTGCGCCGGACCTTGAGCGTGGGCGTCATCTCGCCGGCCGAGATCTCGAAGTCCCGGTCGAGGAGGGCGACCTTCTTGATCCTCTCGTAGGACGCCAGGTCCGGGGTCGAGCGGTTGACCTCGGCCAGCATGAAGTCGCGGACCTCGTCCCGGGCGCAGAGGTCGGCCCGGTCGCGGAACGGGATGCCGTTCGCCCGGGCGTAGGCCTCGAGCTTCTCGAACTCGGGCACGATGAGGGCGGAGATGAACTTCCGGCTGCCGCCGACGACGACGGCGTTCGCGATGTAGGGGTTGGCCTTGAGGAGGTTCTCGATCGGCTGCGGGGCGACGTTCTTGCCGCCGGCGGTGACGATGAGGTCCTTCTTGCGGTCCGTGATGACCAGGAAGCCGTCCGGGTCGAGGGTGCCGATGTCCCCGGTGTGGAACCAGCCGCCCTCCATCGCCTCGCGGGTCTCGGCCTCCCGCTTGTAGTAGCCCTTCATGACGTTCGGGCCGCGGGCCAGGATCTCGCCGTCGGCGGCGATCCTGATCTCGACGCCGGGCACGGGCTCCCCGACGGTGCCGAAGCGGAGCTTGTCGAACGTGTTGCAGGCCAGGACGGGCGAGGTCTCGGTCAGCCCGTAGCCCTCGAGGATGACGATGCCCAGGGCGTAGAAGAACTCGGCCACGTCCTCGCGAGAGGGGGGCGCCGCCGGAGACGAAGAACTTGACCCGGCCGCCCGTCCGCTCGACGATCTTCGAGAAGACGAGCTTCTCGGCCAGCTTGCGCCGGGCCGCCAGGGCCTTCGGGATGGGCTCCTTGCGGAGCTTGCGCGCGCCGCACCTTCTTGCCGACCCGCAGGGCCCAGAAGAAGATCCGCCGCTTCGGCATCGACTGGGTCAGGATGTTGTCCATGACCCGGGCGTAGATCTTGTCGAAGAGGCGCGGCACGCTGATCATGATCGTCGGCCGGACCTCGACCAGGTTCTCGGCCACGGTGTCGATGCTCTCGGCGTAGGCGATCGAGGCCCCCTTGTAGAGGAAGGAGAAGGTCGTCATCCGCTCGAGGACGTGGGAGAGGGGCAGGAAGGACAGGATCTGGTCGGTGTGGACGAAATCGGTGACCGCGTCGAGGGCCTTGCTGTTGCTGACGAAGTTGCCGTGGCTGAGCATGGCCCCCTTGGGCTCGCCCGTCGTGCCCGAGGTGTAGATGATCGAGGCCACGTCGTCCGGCCGGATGGCCGCGGCGGCGGCGTCGAAAGCGCCGGGGTCGGCCGCGGCGGCCGCCTTGCCCCGGCCGGCGACCTCGCCGAGGGTCCTGACCCCGGCCGGCGCCTCCTCGTCGATCATCAGGAAGTGCCGGACCTTCGGCAGCTCCCGGCGGACGGCCTCGACCTTGAGCCAGAGCTCGCGGTTCGAGCAGACGACGAAGGACGCGTCGCGAATCGTTGATGATGTACTTGACCTGCTCGGGCATGAGCGACGTATAGATCGGGACGGTGACGCCGCCGGCGCAGAGGACGGCGAAGTCCGTGATGACCCATTCGGGCCGGTTCTCCGAGAAGATGACGACCTTGTCCCCGGGCCGGAGCCCGAGCTCGCGCAGCCCGGCCGAGAGGCTCCGGACGCGGGCCTCGAACTCGGCCGTGGAGATCGGGACGTAGCGGCCCTCCCGCTTCGCGCTCAGGAGATCGTCCTTGCGGTAGGTCCGGCAGGTGTTCAGGAACAGTTGGCTCAGGGTTTCGACCATGGTCGGCCTCCTCGCGTTTCCGGCATCGACTATTCTAACGCCGCGTCCGGGAGAGGTGTCAATCCCGTTCGTGCTCCCGCTCATGGCGGAGCAGCCATTCCTTCCGCCACAGGCCGCCGCCGTAGCCGACGAGCCCGCCGTCGCCCCCGACGACCCGGTGACAGGGGACGATGATGCTGACCGGGTTGCGGTGGTTGGCCCCGCCGACGGCCCGGCCGGCCCGGGGATTGCCCAGGGCGGCGGCCAGCTCCCCGTAGGTCGTCGTCCGGCCGAAGGGCACGCGGAGCAGGGCCTGCCAGACCCGGCGCTGGAAGGGGGTCCCCTCCAGCCTGAGCGGCACGTCGAACGACCTCCGCTCCCCTCGGAAATAGGCCTCGAGCTGCCGCAGACAGACCTCGAGGACAGGCGGCCGGTTCACTGCCTGCGTCCCGGTCTCTCGCCCGGCCCCGCGCCGCCGGCCCCGGCCCGTCCCCCCGGCGAAGGCAACGGTCAGGATCCGGCCGCCGTCGGAAACGACCTCCAGGGGGCCGATCGGGGTCGCCAGGCAGGCCGTGAAGATCTCCTCCATCCGTTCCCTCCTCTGGTCCGTCCAGCGCCGGACGGGCCCCACGATAATACAAAAGGGCCCGTCTTTCAACGTCGGGCGCGGCTTCCCGCGAACGGGCCCGCCGCCCGATTGACGGCCGTCTTTCTCCTGTGGTAAAAGCGGGAGGAAGAGGGAGGTCCCATGAACGGAAACATCCCCGCGCTCAGCGTCTCCGGCCGGACCCTGCCCGAGGCCTGGGAGAAGGCCGTCCTCGCCTGCTGGCGCCAGGGCGCGGCCATCCGGACCGAATACGACAAGCCCGGCGACCCGCCGAGCAAGGACTGCACGATGATGTGGACGGTCGAGGACCCCTTCGCCGAGCCGCGCATCCACCGGGCCTTCCCCGGCGGCCTGGAGGACCTCGAGATCTACCGCCAGGAGGTCGTCGACGGCGTCCACGACCATTGGATCTGCCCGGAAGAGGGCAAATGGACCTACACCTACCATAAGCGCCTGTTCGCCTACGAGATCGAGGGCGAGACGATCGACCAGATCAACTACATCGTCGACAAGCTGGCCCGAGACCGGCTATTCGCGCCGGGCCCAGGCCATCACCTGGAACCCCAGGCTCGACCCGCCGACCTACGACCCGCCCTGCCTCCAGCGGGTCTGGTGCCGGATGCTCGAGGACGATTCGGGCACGGCCGTCCTGAACATGAACTGCCACTGGCGGTCGCGGGACGCCTACAAGGCGGCCTACATGAACGTCTTCGCCCTGACCGACCTCCAGCGGACGATCGCCGCCCGGATCGCCGAGAGGACGGGCCGGCCGGTCCGCGTCGGCCGGTACGCGGACCTCGTCGACAGCTTCCACATCTACGGCTCCTATTTCGCCGAGTTCGAGGGCTTCCTGAAGATGGTCGAGAAGCGGTCCTTCGAGGACCGGACCTGGCCCAGCGCCTACGCCGAGCCGATGTTCGAGGAGGCCCGGGAGCGCCTGCGCCGGGAGAAGGCCGAGGGGAAATAGCGCCCCATGACTGCCGTCCGCCTCTCCCTGGCCGCGCTCGCCCTCCTCTCCGGGGCCCTGGCCATCGCCTGCGACCGGAAGGGCCTCCGCCGCCCCTTCCTCGTCTTCAAGCCCCTGGCGACGTCCCTCGTCATCCTCGTCGCCCTCGCGGCGCGAACGCCCGTGCCGCCGCTCTACAAGACTCTCATCCTGGCCGGCCTGGCTTTCTCGCTGGCCGGGGACGTCGCGCTGATGTTCCCGGAGCGCTTGTTCCCGGCGGGCCTGGCCGCGTTCCTGGCCGCCCAGGTCCTCTACATCCTGGCCTTCCGGCCCGGCGCCGGCCGTCCCGTCTCCGTCTGGCTGCTCCTGCCGTTCATGGTCTACGGCCTGCTCATGTTCCGCATCCTGGCCCCCCGCCTCGGCCCGCTCAGACTCCCCGTCTTCATCTATATCGTGGCCATCACGGTCATGGCGTGGCTCGCCGCCGAGCGATTCGTCTATTTCGGCGGGGCCAGACCCCTGCTGGCCTTCGCCGGGGCGGTGCTCTTCCTCGTCTCGGATTCGGTGCTGGCCTACGACCGCTTCGCCCGGAAGATCGGCCTGGCCCAGGTCATCATCCTCGGCACCTATTTCCCCGCCCAGGTCCTGATCGCCCTCTCCGTCTGAGCCGGCCGCCGTCAGCCCGCCTGGGCGATCCGGCCGTCGATCCCGACCACGACCTTCCCGACCTCGATCGGAACGCCCGAGAGCTCGACGGCGGCCCGGACAATCCGTTCGAGCCCCGCACAGCACGGCACGGTCATGATGGCCACGGTCAGGGAGCGGAGCCCGTTCTCGCGGACGATCTCGGCCAGCTTCTCGACATAACCCGCGGTCTCGTCGAGCTTCGGGCAGGCGATGATGAGCTTCTTGCCGCGGAGAAGGCTCTCGTGGAAATCGCCCAGGGCGAAGGCTGTGCAGTCCGCGGCGACGAGGAGATCGGCCCCCTTGAAGTAGGGGGCGGACGGCGAAACGAGATGGAGCTGAATGGGCCATTGGCTCAGCCGCGATCTCGCAGGGACGGAGGGCCCTTCCCCGGACTCTCCGGCCTCGGGGATCTCGCGGGCGGCGCTGCCGGGGCAGCCGCACGCGGTGGCGCGCGAGGCGCGCGGCTTGGCCCCGTGGACCCTGGCTGCGGCCGCCGAGCCGCGCGTCTCGAGCACGTGCTCGAAGGCCCGTCCGGCATCGTAATCCGCGCTCTCTCGCTCGACGACCTTGAGGGCGCCGGTGGGGCAGACGTCGAGGCAGGCGCCAAGGCCGTCGCAGTAGATCTCCCGGACGAGCACGGCCTTGTTCTCCGCGTCGAGCTCCAGCGCCCCCTCGGCGCAGGCCGTCGTGCAGAGGCCGCAGCCGTTGCAGAGGTTCCGGTCGATCTCGATGATCTGCCTTTTAGACATGGCGCATCTCCCTCCCCTCGCAGGATTCCATTATACAGGAGGCCCCCAAAAGCCTCCCCCCGCCCAAAAGGCCGAAGATCCGCCGGGGAAATTCGACGGAAGCCCGACTGCGGGCCGCTCCGCCGCCCTTCTGCCGGTCGTTCACAGGAGCCTGCTCCCGGCCCCCTACCCCGGCACGCCCAGCCGGTGACCTAGCGGCCGAAGCGGGGGTTGACGACGTTCGTGTAGATCGAGCCGAAGGTGTAACTCACGCCGACGGACATCCCGTAGCTGAAGTTCGTCGGCAGCATCTTGCGGCCGAGGAGGATGTCCTCATCGGAGGCCGCGGACTTGGGGAGCGAGATCTGGTCGTGGATCCGGGAGTACCGCGCGTTGAAATCGACCGCCAGGCCGCGGACGACGTGGAGGGAGAGGCCGGCCCAGAACTCCAGCCGGTTCTTCGCGAAGTCCGTCAGGAACGTCGACCCCGAGAGCGACGAGCTGACGTTCCCCCAGGGCTGCTTGATCTCCAGGGTCACGGAGAGCGTCTGGGCGAGGACGCTTTCCTGCATCTTGTCGTAGATCGTCAGCTCCTGGTAGCGGTTGAAGGTGTACCCGAGGCGGTAGAGGAAGCGGAGCTGCTTGCGGGTCGATTCGGCGTAGTTGAAGTAGTCGTACTCGACGGCCGGGGCGGGATTGACGGCGAGCGAGATATTGCTGTAGCTCGACGCGTAGACGGAGAGCCAGGCGCCGGCCGACCAGTGGTCGTTGAGGCTGACGACGTAAAGGGAGCTGAAGCTCTCGCTGTCGGTCGAGGAGGTGACCGGGCCCGTGTCGAGGTCGTACTTGCTGTGGTTGAGGTTGGCCGAGACGCCCATTCGGAACTTGATTTCGGACGTGACCCGGTTGGCGGAGAACCAGCCGCTGGCCGAGGCGAAATCCTTGGCCGCCTCGCCGCTCAGGCTTCCCGAGGCGCCCAGGCTGAAGACCCAGGAGTTCCAGGAGTCCTCGGCCACGGAGGACGGCACCTTGCGGTCGAAGTTCACGCTGAGGAAGTCCCCGACGGCCGTCTTGGCCGCGTACGGGACGAGCCCCATCTTCAGGACGCGGACCATGCCCCGGCGCTGCTCGTCGTCGGTGTCGGACTGGTTCGAGACGTACTTCAGCGTGTGCCGGATGTCGTAATAGGCGTTCTGGCCGATGAAGTCCAGGGTGTATTCCCGTCCGCCGCTGCCCGTGAGCTCGATCGTGACCAGGATGTGGACGTCGGCGGTCTGCCGGTCCCGGACGAAGTTGACGAAGGTGATCTCGTTCCGGATGTAGTCCATGTCGCACTGATGGCAGTCGAGGAAGACCTTGGGGGCCTCCTGCTTGAGCCGGTCGGCGGAGACGTCGGCCTGCTGCGCCAGGGACCGGGCCGGGCCGATGACGAGGAGGCCCGCGGCCAGGACGAGCGGAAGGGCGCGCCGTCCTTTCATCCAGAGAACCAGGCCCTGGCGTCCGCGCCCAGGAGCCCTGTGAGAGTGAAGAGGCCGAGGACGGTGCCGACGGGAAAGAGGGGGACGAGGAGGGCCCCGAGGACGAGGCCGAGGACGCGGGCCCACCGGGACCGGCGCCCGACGCCGACGGCCGCGGCGAATTCGATCAGCCCGGCCGTGGCGGCCACCACGGCGATCAGGACCCCCAGCCCCCCGAGGAGGGCATTGCCGAGGAGTCCGGCGCGCTCGCCGCCGCCGATGAGGACCGACCCGGAGAGGAAGATGAAGCCGAACAGCCCGGCCGTGGCGAGCTTCAGCGCGCCGGAAACGAAGAGACAGAACCGCGCCATCCTGACCCTATCGGGCATGGCCGTCCTCGCCGGTTTTCATAGGCGTCCATTTTAACCGATAGGGCCCGGCGACACAACACCGGCCCGCTTGAGGCTCCGGCGGGCTTTGAAATATAATGGGCGGCGGCCATGGCCAGGATCAACCGTCTCAACCCCCTCCTCGAGGTCCTCCGGACCGCGCCCGAGCGGGTCAACAAGATCTTCATCCAGAAGGAACGCGGGCCCCACCGGATCGGCGAGATCGTCGGGGAGGCCCGGGCGCACGGCGTCCCCTTCCTGTTCGTCCCGAGGCAAAAGCTCGACCAGCTGGCCCCCGGCCACCAGGGGGTCCTGGCCGAGCTCTCGGCCAAGCCCTTCGTCTCCCTCGAGGACATCCTGGCCGGCGCCGCACGGCCGTTCCTCGTTCTCCTCGACGAGGTCGAGGACCCGCAGAACCTGGGCGCCATCCTCCGCAGCGCCGCCGGGGCCGGCGTCGACGGCGTCCTCCTGCCCGAGCGGCGGTCTGCCGGCCTGACGGACGTCGTCGAGACCGTCTCGGCCGGCGCCCTGGAGCGGGTCAAGGTCGCCCGCGTCCCGAACCTCGTCCGGGCCATGGAGGAGACGAAGGAGCGGGGCGTCTGGCTCGTCGGCGCCGACGGCACGGCCCCCGGCCTCTGGCATGAGTTTGATTATTCCCTCCCGGTCGGCATCGTCCTCGGCTCCGAAGGGCGCGGCTTGCGGCCGCTCGTCCGCAAGACCTGCGACAAGCTCCTGGCCATCCCCCTTGCCGGCGGGGTCGAGTCCCTCAACGTCGCCGCGGCGGCCTCGGTCTTCCTGTTCGAGGCCGTCAGGCAACGCCGGGCCGCCGGCAAGGCAGCTTGACATCTTTTCATCCCTGCCCGTAGAATAGGCCTGTATCTTATTGTCCCGAAAGGGCCGAGCATGGAAAGATCGCCTGAGTTCTACACCCTGGAAAAGGGGATCGTCGCCCTCAAGGAGCAGATCGACGCCCTGAACGACACCGACGACCTCGGGAAGAAGGACAAGATCGCCCGGCTCCGCCAGGAGATCGAAAGGGAGTGGGCCGAGATCGTCCCCAGGCTGACGACCGTCCACGTCGTCCAGATCGCCCGCCATCCCAAGCGCCCCTACACGCTCGACTACATCCCCTTCCTCTTCCAGGATTTCATGGAGATGCACGGCGACCGGCGTTTCGCCGACGACCCGGCCATCGTCGCCGGCCTGGCCTTCTACAAGGGCCGGACCGTGGCCGTCATCGGCCACCAGAAGGGCCGGACGACCCGGACCCGGATCGAGAGGAACTTCGGCCAGGCCAACCCCGAGGGCTACCGCAAGGCCTACCGGGTCATGCAGGAGGCCGAGAAGTTCGGCTTCCCCGTCGTCACCCTCATCGACACGCCCGGCGCCTACCCGGGCATCGGCGGCGAGGAGCGCGGCCAGGCCGAGGCCATCGCCACCAACCTCAAGACGATCGCCACGCTGAAGGTGCCGATCGTCAGCGTCGTCATCGGCGAGGGCGGCAGCGGCGGCGGCCTGGGCATCGGCTTCGGCGACCAGCTGATGATGCTCGAATACTCCTTCTATTCCGTCATCTCCCCCGAGGGCTGCGCCGCCATCCTCTGGAAGGACCAGGACGCGGTCGACCAGGCGGCCGAGAACCTCGGGCTCCGGGCCACGACCCTGCTCGAGCTCGGCATCATCGACAGGATCATCCCCGAGCCCCCGGGCGGCGCCCACATCGACCCCGAGCAGACCTTCAGGAACGTCGACAAGTTCCTCTACCAGGCCCTGAAGAAGCTCGAGGGCAAGCCCGTCGACGAGCTCCTCGCCGAGCGCTACCAGAAAATCCGCAAGCTGGGGGTCTTCGTCGAAAAGTGACGGACGAGACCTCCCCAAAAAAGGAACCCAGGAATCCCGCCCGGCGACCGCCTAGGTCCGAGCCCGTCGGAGTCAAGGCCCAGGTCATTCCCCCGGCCGCGATCAAGGGCACCAAGGACATCCTGCCCGAGGAGGCCGGGACGCTGGCGGGCGGTGGAGTCCGCGGCCCGGACGACGTTCGAGCTCTACGGCTACCGCGAGCTCCGCGCCCCCGTCATCGAGCCGACCGAGCTCTTCGAGAAGGGCACCGGCCAGACCTCCGACATCGTGACCAAGGAGATGTACACCTTCACCGACAAGGGCGGCCGGTCGGTCACCCTCCGTCCCGAGTACACGCCGTCCGTCGCCCGGGCCATCATCGAGCACCGCCTCGACCTCCGGCCGGAGCCCATGCGCTACTACTACATGGGGCCGATGTTCCGCTACGACAAGCCCCAGAAGGGCCGCTACCGCCAGTTCCATCAGGTCGACGTCGAGGTCTTCGGCGAAAAGGACCCGGCCATCGACGCCGAGGTCATCGAAATGGCCCACGCCCTCCTCGTCGGCGCTCCATGTGACCGGCCTGGAGACGCTGGTCAACTCGGTCGGCTGCCGGAAGGACCGCCCGGCCTACTCCCGGGCCGTCCGCGAGGCCGCCGAGGCCCGGCTGGCCGACCTCTGCCCCGACTGCCGGCGGAAGGTCGAGACGAACCCGCTCCGGATCTTCGACTGCAAGGTCGAGCGCTGCCGGGAGATCGCCGCGACCTTCCCGAGCATCCTGGATTTCCTCTGCGAGGAATGCCGGGAGCATTTCCGGAAGCTCCTCGGCTATCTCGACCTCCTCGGCATTCCCTACCGCGTCGAGCCCCGCCTGGTGCGCGGCCTCGACTACTACACGAAGACGACCTTCGAGGTCGTCTCCGGCGCCCTCGGCGCCCAGAACGCCCTGCTCGGCGGCGGCCGCTACGACGACATGATGAAGGACTTCGGCGGGCCCGACCTCTGCGCCATCGGCTTCGCCATGGGCATCGAGCGCCTCATCTCCATCCTCGACCTCAGCCCGGAAACGCCGCGGTTCCTCTACCTCGCCTACCTCGGCGAGGAGGCCAAGACGAGCCGGCATGGAGCTGGCCCGCTTCTTCCGGCGCGGCGGGGTCGAGTGCCTGGTCGAGTTCAAGGACCGCGGGATGAAGGCCCACTTCGGCCGGGCCGGCAAGCTCGGCGCCGCCTGGGTCCTCATCGTCGGCGACGACGAGCTCCGCAAGGGCCGCTTCGGCCTCAAGGACATGGCGACGGGCCGGCAGGTCGAGGGGACGCGGGACGAGCTCCTCGCGGCCGTGCGGGCCCGCTGACGGATCGGGGATGACCATGAACGAACGAACCGAGACCGGCCCTGCCCTGAAGAGGACGGACTACTGCGGCGCCCTGCGCGCCGCCGACGAGGGCCGCGAGGTCGTCCTCTGCGGCTGGGTCCACAAGACGCGGGACATGGGCCACCTCGTCTTCGTCGACCTCCGCGACCGCGAGGGCCTGGCCCAGGTCGTCTTCCAGTCCGACCGGCCCGCGCTCGCCGAGGAGGCCAAGAAGCTCCGCGGGGAGTATCGTCGTCGGCGTCCGCGGCCGCGTCCGCCGCCGCTCGTCGGTCAACAAGGACATCCCGACGGGCGAGGTCGAGGTCGAGGCGCTCGAGCTCCGGCTCTTCGCCGCGTCCAAGGTCCCGCCCTTCGTCGTCGCCGACCCGCCCCAGGCCTCCGAGGAGCTGCGCCTGAAATACCGCTACCTCGACCTGCGCCGTCCCCGGATGCAGCGCCACATCCGCCTCCGCCACGAGGCGGCGCTCGCCGTCCGGAACTACCTGAGCCGGCAGGGTTACCTCGAGATCGAGACGCCCATCCTGGCCAACCCGACGCCCGAGGGGGCGCGGGACTTCCTCGTCCCGAGCCGCATCTACCACGGCCGCTTCTACGCCCTCCCCCAGTCGCCCCAGCAGTTCAAGCAGACGCTGATGATCTCCGGCTGCGACCGCTACTTCCAGGTCGTCCGCTGTTTCCGGGACGAGGCCCTGCGGGCCGACCGCCAGCTCGAGTTCACCCAGATCGACATCGAGACGAGCTTCATCGACCGGGACGAGTTCTTCGCCCTCAACGAGGGGCTCATGGAGGAGATCTTCGCCCTCGCCGGCCGCAAGGTCACGAGGCCCTTCCGGCGCCTGCCCTACGCCGAGGCCATGGAGAAGTACGGCTCGGACAAGCCCGACCTGCGCGTGGCGCTCGAGATGCGCGACCTCACCGCCGCCGCGCGCGAGACCGCCTCGGAGATGCTCCGGGCGGCGGTCGAGGCGGGGGGCGAGGTCAAGGGCCTGCTCGTTCCCGGCGCGGCCGCCCTCTCGCGCGGCCAGCTCGACAAGCTCGGCGAGAAGGCCAAGGCGCTCGGGGCCAGGGGCCTGGCCTGGCTCAAGAGACAGGACGGCTGGAAGTCGTCGCTCAAGCTGGCCGAGCCCGACTATGGGAAGCTTTGGG
>CAWDTC010000045.1:0-42563 GCA_963805045.1 Candidatus Aminicenantota bacterium | reverse complement strand
ATGGTCATGTCTTCCTCCTAACGCGTTCATCTCTTCCGGCAGAATCCACAACCTTGTTCTCGTCCTTCTTGAGCTCGGCCCTGATCGAGGCGTTAATCTTCGCCTCCAGGTGGTCTACGGCTACATCCAAGACCTCATAGCATGTTTCGGCAAAACGCTTGCCTACTTTTGACCCCGCAAAGTCCGTCAAGTAGCACCCTGCATGAACAAGATTTCGCGTTTGTCTTACGATACTACCCAGTCGCCAATGTGAGCTTTCCTGTAGTCCCATTCGTCATTCAGACCCAAACGCGCCGGAAGCCAACTACATTCCCGGGCACCTTTCTGACAAGTTGGTAAAGTGTCCATTTTAGGATTGGCTTTGGGTGGCCGTTTTTCAATCGCGGATCTTCTCTGCGGAAATCTCGTCAAAAAAGCAATCACACATGGCCATGAGCGCGCCTTCAGAGCAGCCCCTTCCATTATGCAGCTCGCCAGGTAAGATTTCGCTTCCAGGCATTTCTTCGCCTGCTTGCGGTACAACTTGCAAATCCGCATTAGCTCGTTGGACTGTTCGTCAGTGAGTTCGAATGCGTCTGACAGGCTACACCCTCCCCCTAGTTAATTTACAGCCTCTGAAGCATGGTCTTCAAGCTAAAGATTGAGCCGCGCCTCCCGGCCTGGGGATAGTGCTCTCCCGGCTCCGGGCGCCGAGGAGAAGGTGGCAGCTTTTGGGGAAAAACGGCTAAAACATGTGCTTGTCTAGCAATCCCTCAGACGTTCTTTTCTGAGAACGGGGGGTGCTCCGTTTGCTTGAGCACGGCCTCGGCCCCGTGCCAGAGCGCAAGCGGCTCAAAAATCCCTTTGTCTCCCTGCCCTAGATCTCTCTGGAATGCTGCTCTGAGCTCAGGGAGGATGGTGCTCGCGTAAATCTTGTCTCCTCTCCTGGCGTACTCAACGAGCCTTTCCTTGATGTCCGCGAACGTAGGGCTGTCATCTAATTGCTGCGCCGCCTCCAAAATCTGGTCGGCCATCTCCATGCACCTCTTGCCGGGGGGACTGTCGGGGTCCTTGTTCATCCGATTGAAGTTCACGAGCGGTTCGCGAACTCGGGAAAGCGCCTCCCGGTTACGTTTCCAAGCCGCGTTGAGGGCGTCGAGCTTCTTCCGTTTCTCTTCCTGACGACTACGTTCAGCTTCCGCGGCTTGCTTTTCTTCCTTCTTTTGCCGTTTAGTAACGGCCGGGAGAATCTTCCAGTGGCCGAGGGTAAAAACAATAAGCCCCGAAGCGACGCCAATGAGCAAGGCAACCCACCAGGGTATCATCGGTCATTTCCCCTTCAAGGTAATTAGATGCCGCTCGGCTAGGCGGTGTCAAGCTTGTGCCAGATTTGTGCCACTTTTAAGGGTAAACGTGGGCTAACAAGGGCGAACGCAGGTAAAATGGCGGCTGGTCAAGAACGGGGCTAAGTTACAGAAAATGCGTTTCGTTTAGGGAAGAAGAGAGCGCGCCCGGGGTGACTCGAACACCCGATCTGCTGATTCGTAGTCAGACGTTCCATCTCTAAATGGGCCTTCACCCTGGGCGCACATTATGGATTGAGGATTCTTGAATATTTGGGACAAGATATATTACGCAGTGGGGCTCGGAGTTGCCCATTGTGTCGCGCGGTCAGTTCAAAGGAGTTGCTTTTTAAAAGAATGCAGGTCATCCTATGGGCAGATCGTGACACCTCATAGGGGGAGGCATAGTATGAAAAAAGGGTGTTCTTAGTCGTTTATTGTCTGTGTTCATATGGTTATTTCCACAGGCCGATTTTTCAATAAGTGGCAAGGCAAAAACAACCATCAGGCCTTCAATAAGTGCCGTAATTGATCCCGGAACGAGAGTAAAATTAATAAAGTTTTACAGCATGTCGACGACGCCCCCAAAATATGGTTTCCTAGTTGAGTGTGGGAAGGGCAAAAGAACGACGTGGGATTCAGCAAACGTTAAGGATATCGAATATGATCCCCCAACAACAAATGAGGAATTGTGGCAAATTATTGCCGTAAAATCAGACCTCTATACAAATTTCGCATCTAAGGGCCTTCAATATGACTTAAGAAGTGATCTCGAAGAAGAAACACTAAGCATGTTATCCAATTACCAAAAGTACGATTGGTTCTTTGATGATAAAATATGTTGAGGACTATATTCAGAGTCTCCTATATAAGGTCCACGCAATAACACTAAAAGACGGACGACCGGGCAATCTAGTCGTTAAAATAATAAAGAATAGCATACCAAATGCCTTTTCTACGCCGACGGGCGCCATAATTATCACTACAGGCCTCCTCTCGACTATCCGTTCGGAAGATGAGCTAATCGGTATACTAGCGCACGAGTCGGCACACTTTGTGCTTGATCATCAGATTGTAAATATAAATAAAGCTAATGATCGAAAGAAAAGAGCCGAATTTTGGGCAAGTTTCGCGACAACGCTGGCCGCCGCAACAGAAGTTTATTTGGCGGCTAAGAAACACATTTATACAGGAGGAGCGGTAACTTTAGCTACAGCTGTATTGTCGACTGGCATCGCCGACTCAGTTCTTGAGAATCTCGGGGCCAAGTTCGATCGCGGATCAGGAATTCGAGGCTGACGCAGCGGCGACGAAGACGCTTGAGTTTGTAAAAGAGACCCGAAAGCCCTTTCTGCAGCACTTAGCCGTATCCAAAACTATGACACTCTAACTGTCAATACCTCGCGCTTAGCCCCTCGGGGGACCATCCAGCTCTTTCCTCGAGAATAGCGGAAATTGGCGAAATCGACCCCGCCCAATTCAATAACAAGAATTATGATCAGCTCATTTCGTTCGTAAATACATACAATGCTGAGGAAGAATATAGGCTAAAGCATCTTGAAACTACCCTTCAACTCGTGAACAGAAACCTCGAGGCCGGAGTGGCAACGGAGGAGGACTACCTCTATTAAAAGGCATGGTACTAAGAGCGCTCTATGATACTCCTGACCATAATCGGGAAGCGTTGGACTTTATCGTCAAGGCCAGAGCCATAAACATAAATCCCGATTGCTACCCGCAAATATATAAAGAAGAAGGAATTACATTGCTCAGACTCGGACGAAAGAGCGATGCAGTTGTCGCTTTTCAAACATATGTTCAGAAGTTGGATGCCCTAAAGAAAAGCCTCAGTATATCCTGGACGAAATCATCTGGACCAGAAAGATGATTTATAAGGCCAATGCCAATTAGGCGAACCGGCAGGTGCTAGCACTCTGTCGCGTGCCCCACGCGGGATTTAAGTCCCTGCGGGCAAAGCCCCTATTATTTCTGGAAAACCTCAAGAAATTCACTTGGGGTTAACACTTTAGGAAGCAGCCATCGCACCTTCTCTGGCTCTTATTAATTAATTGTTTCCTGTCCCAGGAAAAAAGTAATCCAGTTTTGTACTGTGCGCCTGCATCAGGTGAAAGGCATCCGTGACTCTTATATTAAAGTCCCTTAGGGAGTGATGAAACGAGCCCAATTTCGCCTTTGAGTCATGGGATATGCAACCTCGAACCCGAGGACCCCGAATCGTCAAACAAATCCCTTCAAATGTATTATGAGGCCGCTCGGGCTTCGCGTCCTTCCAAAAAAGAAGTTCACCTTTAATTTGCTTTTCAAGACCTTCTATCTTGCCGTTAATGGCCTTTAAGAGTCCGGCTGATTCTTTAAGGGTATATATTCCCTTTGAGATCATTATCTCGTGACTCTTGTCTCTCAGGTCAGAAATCTGTTGCCTGATTTCTCGCGAGACTTCTGGCCCAATGAACAAGCGAATCCGTCCTTTAATCGCCAGGTCCTTCAATATGTGATGCTCTCGGCGCTTCGCTCCCTCTATAATTATATTGGTGTCCAGATACACGGTTGGTGTCATTCAAGAGCTCCCCTAAAAGGCTATTTGCATCTTATTCCGCTTGCCCTCCAACGGTTGGTAATTCCCGACATTCTCTATCGGGTTTCGCCATCCTTGTCCCACATTTGTCCCACTTGGAAGGGCAATTTGGTGCTTTTGAGGGCAAACGTAGGCAAAGTTGATAGACCTCCGGCTCAAGGTCTAAGTCTCTGATTTTGATACCTTATATGGGGAGAAGTTGATGGAGCCAGCGAGAGGAATTGAACCTCCGACCTGCTGATTACGAATCAGCTGCTCTACCGACTGAGCTACGCTGGCTTCCGAGGTTCGCGAAAGTATATAGAAATTAAACGATTCGGGCCGCCCTGTCAAGGCGCGCGGGACTTGAGGAGGGGCAGCCCCCCGTGGGGACCGCCCCTCCTTTATTGAAGCGCAGAAACCGGTCGTTACTTGAGCTCGAAGCGGAGGGTCACGGTGAAGACGACCCCGCGCGGCCGGCCGTTGACGACCATGGGCTCGTAGACCCACTGCCGCACGGCCTCGACCGCGGCCGCGTCGAGAAGCGGCACGGACCGCAGGACCCGGACCGCGACGACGCGGCCGTAGGTGTCGGTCGTCGCCTCGAGGATGACGGTGCCCTGGACGCGGGATTCGCGGGCGATCTCGGGATAGACGGGCTCGACCCGCTGGATGAGCCGCGGCATCCTGACCTCGCCCGCCGGCCGGACCGGGGCCGTCTCGTCGCCGATGATGCCGTAGAGCGCGTCTCCGACGATGCTCTCGCGGATAGCCGCCGGCGACGCCGCCCTCGACGCCGCCCTCGACGCCGTCCTCGGCCCCGCCCCAGGCCATCGGCTCCTCGGTGATCGAAGCGGGGATGTCGACCGGCGCCACGAGCACGCCCGGAGCGCGCGTTCCGGCCGCGGCGACCGGCCGGATGCGGTTCCCGGGCTTCGCCGGATGCCCCTTGGCCCTGGGCGGAGGGGGCGGCGGCGCGGGGGGCGCGGGCGCCAGGAAGACGCCCACAAGCTCCGTCCGGGGCAGGTCCGCGCTCCTCGACGAGCGGGCAGGGCCACGAGGAGGAGCGCCAGGAGCCCGTGGGCCAGGACCGAGAGCGGCAGGACCGCCGCCCGGACCCGGCCGTTCCGTTCGGGGACGAACAGGACGTCTTGGAACATGGTGGCCTCCTTTCGGCCTCGTTCCGGAAGCTTCCGCTTCCACACCGGATACAAGCCTCGCCGCCGAATATTCCCGATCAGGAAGAGGGGACACGTAAAACAATCCGGGGACAACGCACAAAGAGTACATGTCCCCTTATTAATTAAGTGCGAGGGGTTTCGGGGGATGCCCGGAACGTCATGTGCGGTGTAGCGCAGAACCGCACTCTGGAGTCGGAGGGTAACCCCGAGACCCCGTGCGGACCGCTGACGATGGCGAAGGAACCTCTTTCAAATCGGCGGCGAATCGCATACAATAGCACTCTGTTTCGGCCGGACGGCTGAAGCTCCGATTCCGCATGCGCCGCGAGTACCTAGACCCATGAGCATGATCATCAAGAAGCTCGAGCTGCAGGGATTCAAGTCCTTCGCCGAGAGGACCAAGATCGTCTTCCACCCCGGCATCACGGCCATCGTCGGCCCCAACGGCACCGGCAAGAGCAACCTCGTCGACGCCATGCTCTGGGTCCTCGGCGGCCACCGCCAGAAGACCGTCCGCGGCGACCGGACCGAGGACGTCATCTTCAACGGCAACGCCAAGCGGCCGCCGCTCAGCATGGCCGACGCCGTCCTGACCCTGGGCAGCGAAGACGAGGAGCTGACCGTCTCCCACCGCGTCTTCCGCTCCGGCGAGAGCGAGTACCGGATGAACGGCAAGACCGTCCGTCTCAAGGACATCATGGACGAGCTCTGGAAGCACGCCATCGGCGAGAAGGAGTACTTCGTCATCGAGCAGGGCGCCATCGGCGACTTCGTCACCTCCAAGCCGACGGAGAAGCGGGCCCTGATCGAGGAGGCGGCCGGGACGGCCTTCTACAAGGACAAGCGGAAGCAGGCCCAGTCGAAGCTCGAGACGACCGAGCAGAACCTCGTCCGGCTCGAGGACATCATCCTCGAGGTCGAGAAGGCCAAGAACTCCCTCCAGCGCCAGGCCCAGGCGGCCAACCGCTACCGGCGCCTCCGGGAGCGCATCCGCGAGCTCACGTCCCACCACTACCAGCGGAAGTTCACCGCTCTCGAGCGCGTCCAGAAGGAGGCCGGCGCCCTCCATGCGGAGGCCCTCGCCGGCGAGCAGTCCATCGCCGCCCGGGGCCGTGAGGAAGAGACAAGGCCCTGGCCGCCCGCCGCAAGGAGCTCTGGGACCTCGAGAAGTCCCTCAAGGACACCCAGGAACGCCTCTACGGCCTGAAGTCCCACATCGCCCGGCCTCGAGGGCGACGCCGAGCGCGAAGCCAAGCGCGTCGAGTTCTTCGAGGAGAAGAAGACGCGGTCCGAGTCCGACCGCGACGAGGTCCTGGCCGACCTCCTCCTCCTGACCCAGGAGATCGAGGGGACGAAGGCCCGGCTGGACGAGCTCGGCGGCGCCTTCGAGAGAAGCCGCGCCGAGGTCGACAGGTCATCGGGCCTTCTCGACGAAGCCCGGGCCGGGAAGGACGGCGAGGAGAAGGGACTCGAGGCGCTCCGGACGTCCTACCTCGAATCCCTCCAGGACCTGACCGCGACGCGGAACGAGAGCGTCCGCGCCGAGAAGGAGCTCGAGCTCCTCGCCCGCCAGGAGGAGAAGCTCGTCCGCGAGCTCGACGAGGCCGGCCGCGAGCTCGAGGGGAACGCCGCCCGGGCCGCGGCGCTCGAGGGCGAAGTCGCCGGCCACCTCGGGGCCCGGGACGCGTCCGAGCGGCGGGCGTCGGAGCTCCGCGCCGCCCTCGAGGCGGCCCGCGCCTCCCAGGCCGCGGCCCAGGCCGAGCTCGACGCCATGAAGGCGCGCCGGGACGAAGCGGCCTATCATCTCCAGGCCCTGCGCCGCATCGAGGAGAAGGAGCGCGGCGAGTCCGCGCCCGGCGAGGTGCCGGGGGCGCTCGGCATCCTGGCCGACCTCATCCGGACGACGCCCGAGGACGCGCCGCTCTTCGACGTCTTCTGGAGGGAGGAGGCCCGGGCGAGGGTCGTCCCGGCCGAGGAGTTCCTGAAGGGGATGCCCGACGGGCTCAAGGGCAGCTACCTCCTCGTCCCGGCCGCGGAGCGTCCCGCGGTCCCCGGCGACGTCCTCTCCCGGCCCGAGGTCCTCGGCCTGCTCAAGGGCCGGCTCGAGCCGCACGAGAGGATGAAGGACAGTCTGGCCCGCCTCGAAGACGCCGTCATCGTCCGGTCGGTCGGCGAGGCGGTGCGGCTCTGGGTCGGCCATCCCGGGCTCAATTTCCTGACGCCCGCGGGCGACCTGCTCCTCGCCTCCGGGCTGCTCAAGCTCGGCGAGAAGTCCGGCGGCATCATCGCCCTGGCCGCGGAAGCCCGCCGTTTCGAGGACGAGGCCGGGCGCCTCGAAGACGCCCTGGTCCCCCTCGCCGCGGGCCTCGAGGCCAGGGCCGCGGAGGCGGCCGCCCTCGAAGCCGAGCTCGAAACGGAGCGGGAGCGGCTCCTCGGCGCGGACCGGACCCTGGCCGACCGCCGCAAGGAACACGGGTTCAGCCGGGCCGAGGGCGAGAAGGTCCGCGCCAACCGCGACCTCCTCGTCCGCGAGCTCGAGGTCCTGAGGAGCGACAAGGAGTCGCTCGCCCGGACGCTCGACGCGCTCCGCGGGCGCCTCGACGCGGGGGACTCCCGGCTCCTCTCGCTGCGGGGGACGATCGAGGAGAAGGAACGGGCCCTGGCCGGGCGGCAGGAGACGGTCGACGCGTCGGCCCGGAGCCACTTCGAGCTCAGGGCCGGGCTCGACCTCCTCCAGGAGAAGATGAACGGGCTCCGTAGCCAGCTCGAGGCCGCGGCCCGCCGCAAGGAGGCCGCCGAGGCCAAGATCAACGCCCTCGAGTCCGACGCCCGCAAGAGCGAGGAGGACAAGGCCCGGCTCCGCGAGGACATCGCCGCCTTCCGCGAGAAGGCCAAGGCGCTCCGGGCCGAGCAGGCCGGCGCGGAGGCGGCCCAGGCCGCGGCCGAGTCGGGGATGGAGGCGGTCCGGGGCGACGTCGAGCGCCTGGAGGCGGCCCTCCGCAGGACGCGGGAGGAGGAAGCCGCGGCCAAGGACGAGCGCGTCCGCCACGAGATCCGCAAGGCCGAGGTCGACCGCGACCTCGTCAACCTCGACGAGATGTGCTGGCAGGAGCTCAAGAAAACGCTGGCCGAGCTGCGGGCCGAGTCCGAGGCCGCGAGCCAGGCCTCGCCGGGGGCCCCGGCTCCGGAGGCGGAAGCTGAGGCGGAGGACCTGGGCGAAGGCGCGGAGGACGAAGCCGAGGAGGCCCCGGCCGAAGCGGCGACGTCGCCCGAGGGGACCGAGGCGGCCGCCGCCGGCGGGCCGCCCGAAGCGCCGCGCCCGCGCCGCGCGGCGAAGAGATGGCGGCCGCTCGCCGAGATGTCCGACGAGGAGGTCGAGCGGGAGCTCGACGAGTCCCGGGAGAGCCTCAACCGCTACAAGGCCGTCAACCTCATGGCCGAGGAGGAGTTCCTCGAGCAGAAGACGCGGCACGATTTCCTCGTCGGGCAGCGCCAGGACCTCCGCGACTCCATCCACTCGACGGAGGAGGCGATCCTCAAGATCGACGAGGAGAGCAAGGCCCAGTTCCTCAAGGCCCTGGAGGAGGTCGCCAAGAACTTCCAGGAGCTCTTCACGGCCCTGTTCAAGGGCGGCAACGCCGAGGTCAAGCTCCTCGAGCCGGACAACCCGCTCGAGAGCGGCGTCGAGATCGTCGCCCAGCCGCCGGGCAAGCGCGTCCAGAACCTCAACCTCCTCTCGGGCGGCGAGAAGTCCCTGACGAGCATGGCCTTCCTCTTCGCCCTCTTCCGCTACAAGCCGTCGCCGTTCTGCTTCCTCGACGAGGTCGACGCGGCCCTCGACGACGTCAACCTGATGCGCTTCCTCGACCTCCTGAAGGCCATCAAGCACCAGACCCAGTTCGTCCTCATCACCCACAACTACAAGACGATGGAGGTCGCGGACTACATCTACGGCACGACCATGTCGGAGCCGAACATGACCAAGCTCCTCTCCGTGAAGCTCGAGCGCAAGGGCGGCGGCGAGGTCTTGAATAACCCGTCCTGACCCGGGCCGGAGCTCCCGGCGGACGGCAAGGAGGGCCGATGTCGTTCTACCTCTAGATCATCCTCGCCTATCTCCTGGTCCTGACGGCGATGAACTTCGTCCGCTCGCGGCGGATCAAGAGCCAGGAGGAGTTCATGGTCGCCGGCCGCAGCCTGAAGTGGCAGGTCATGGTCTTCACCCTGATCTGCACGTGGATCGGCTCGGGGACGTTCATCAGCGGCGCCGAGTTCGCCTCCAAGGCCGGCTTCTCGGCCCTCTGGCTGGCCGGCGGCGCCTGGGTCGGGATCATCCTGATCTACTTCCTCGCCGCCAAGATCCACACCTTCGGCCAGTACACGGTCGGCGACGTCCTCGAGGTCCGCTACGGGCCCGCGGCCCGGCTGTTCGGGGCCATCGCCCTGATCCTGTCCTTCATCTCCATCGTCTCCTACCAGTTCGTGGCCGGCGGGTTCATCCTGAACGTCATCACCGACGGCAAGATCTCCGAGTCGACGGGGACGCTCATCGCCGCCGCCTTCGTCATCCTCTTCACGGCCCTGGGCGGCATGGTCGCCATCGCCTACACGGACCTGCCGAACGGGATCATCATCGTCCTGGCCTGCCTCCTGGCCGTGCCCTTCGTCGTCGCCGCGGCGGGCGGCCTCCCCGGCGGCCAAGGCGGCCCTGCCCGCCGGCTACTTCGCCGTCGTCAACAACCACTTCGGCGCCCACCCGTGGCTCAAGGCGGTCGGGTACTTCCTCTCGACCATGTTCCTCCTCCTGGGCGTCCAGAGCATGTACCAGAAGTTCTACAGCGCCAAGTCGGCCAAGGACGCCAAGAAGGCCGTGGCCTGGTGGACGGTCGGGACGATCTTCGTCGAGACGATCGTCGTCGTCATCGCCGTCTTCGCCTACAGCAAGCTCAAGGGGCAGATCGACCTGAGCGTGCCCAAGGCGGGCGGCAAGGTCGTCCTGCATGGCGGCCCGGCAGCTCGTCCCGCCCCCGGTCGGCGTCCTCCTCCTCGGCGCGGCCTGCGCCGTCGTCATCTCCACGGGCATGAACTACCTCCTCTCGCCTTCGACGACGCTCATGCGCGACATCTACCAGCGGTTCCTGAAGAAGGACGCCGACCCGAAGCAGATGGTCGCCCTGCAGAAGGTCCTCGTCGTCGTCATCGGCGTCCTCGCCTTCCTGCTCGCGACCCAGCTCAAGTCGGTCCTCGAGATGAGCTTCTTCGCCTACACGATCTACGGCGTCGCCATCACCCCGGCCCTCATCGCCGCCCTGGCCTGGAAGCGGGCCACGAAGGCGGGCGGGCTGGCCTCCATCATCTCCGGCACGGTCGTCTGCCTGGCTTCTTCATCGCCTCCAAGGTCCTGCCCGCGGCCCAGGTGCCGGACGGCGACCCGTGGGGCATCCCGCTCATCTATCCGGCGCTCATCGCCTCCCTCGGCGCGCTCATCATCGTCAGCCTCCTGACGCCGAAGCCGAAGCCGGAAGAGCTGGAGAAGTTTTTTCCAAAACGATGAGAGAATTCGAGAGGTCCCGTCCGCGTGCGTCCATGTCCGACCCGGGGGGCCTTTGGCAATCCGACGGGGGCCATCTCAGGTGGCGCCGAGGCCGTCCGAAAGACCCCGTTTGGAAGGGGGCCCGTCGGCCTTGCGGCGGGGGAACCGGGACAGGTTCCCGGGGCCGGGGGATAAGGACGGCCTTGGTGCCGCCTCACCTGTTGACGCACCGTGACAGGACCCGTCCGACGATCGAGGTTTGAGCGATGAAGCCGGGCGTCCTTTACGACAGTCGCTTCGCCGACCATAGCATGGGTCCCTACCACGTCGAGAGCCCGGAGCGCGTCCTCGTCCTCAACCGGATGCTCGAGGAGGAGGCGGCCGGGACCTTCCTCGCCGTCGAGCCCCGCCCGGCGACCGACGAGGAGCTGGGCTGGGTCCACGAGCGGGCCTACATCGACTTCCTCAGGGCCACGGCCGGCCGCGAATGGGTCTTCATCGACGGCGACACGTCGACGGGGCCCAGGACGTTCGAGACGGCCCTCCTCGCCGCCGGCGGCCTCCTCCGGCTCCTCGACCTCATCCTCGACGGCGGCGCCCGCCACGGCCTGGCCCTGGTCCGGCCGCCGGGCCACCACGCCGAGGCCTCGCGGGCCATGGGCTTCTGCTTCTTCAACAACGTCGCCGTCGGGGCCGAGCATCTCATCCGCCGGCGCGGGCTGCGGCGGGTCCTCGTCGTCGACTGGGACCTCCACCACGGCAACGGCACCCAGCACGCCTTCTACTCCCGGCCGGACGTCCTCTACTTCTCGACCCACCAGGCCCCCCTCTTCCCCGGCACGGGCGCGGTCCGCGAGACCGGCGACGGCCCCGGCAGGGGCTTCAACCTGAACGTCCCGCTGCTCGCCGGGAAGGGCGACGCGGACTTCCTCCACGTCTTCCGGAAGATCCTCGGCCCCGTCGCCGCGGGCTTCCGGCCGGAGTTCATCCTGGTCAGCGCGGGCTTCGACATCGGCCGCGGCGACCCTCTCGGCGGGATGCTCGTCAGCCGGGAGGGGTTCGGCCGGCTCACCGACGCCCTCCTCCTCGTGGCCGAGGAATGGTGCCCCGGGCGCGTGGCCGTCGTCCTCGAGGGCGGCTATGACCTCGACGTCCTCAAGGGGGGCGTCCGGGAGGTCCTCGGCTCTCTGGCCCGGCCCTCCCCGCCCGGGCCTCTCCCCGCCCCTGAGCCCTCGCCCGCGACCCGGCGCGAGCTCGAGCCCTGCCTCAGGACGTTCGGGGCCTTTTGGCGGCTCGGCGAGCCCGACTGTCCTCCCCAGGGATGAACGTCCCATTTATAGGACAAAAACGGCCCGAACTCCCCCTGGTCTCCAGGGGAGGCCTTTGGCATGATTTTTGCTGTTCATGATAGCGTATAAAAGGAGAGCTATTATGAGAAGAGCAGTCATCGTCATCGCCGCTCTCATTCTCGTCTTTTCCGCTTCCTGGGCGCAGCAGGAGCAGCAGGCGCAGGAAAAGCCGCCCGCGCGGCCGCGCCCAGCAGCAGCCAAGCCCGGCCCAACCGCCCCAGGACGTGAAATACACGAACGACTCCGTCGCCCAGGTGAGCTTCGTCGAGGGCAAGACGTTCGTCCAGCGGGCGTCCGACCTGGGCTTCGAGGAGGGCGTCCTGAACATGCCCGTGAGCGAGGGGGACCGCCTCGGCACGGCCGACGGCCGGATGGAAGTCCATTTCGGCCGCGGCAACTACATCCGCCTCGATAACGACTCCAAGCTCGACATCCTGAACCTGCCCAAGAAGGGCGACAGCATCGCCCGGATCCGCGTCTGGTCCGGGAGCGTCTACCTCGTCGTCGGCACGCTGGCCAAGGAGAAGGCCATCGAGGTCCACACCGCCGACTCCTCGTTCTATGTCCTGGACAAGGGGATCTACCGGATCAACGTCCGCGAGAACCACGACACCGAGATCCTCGTCTTCCGCGGCCTGATCGAGGCGGCCGGCGAGGGCGGCTCGACGCTGGTCAAGGCCGACCAGAGGCTCGAGGTGACCGAGGGCCGCTTCTCCGGCAAGCCCTCCGCCTTCATGGCCGTGGCCGACGACGCCTTCGACCGGTTCAACCAGTCGCGGAACACCGAGCTCGACCAGCAGTTCGCCAAGAACGGCCAGCGCTACCTTCCCGAGGAGCTCGGCGACTACGAGTCCGAGCTCGACGATAACGGCGAATGGCGTTACGTGCCGCCCTACGGCGACGTCTGGATCCCCTCCGGGATCGACGAGGACTGGCGGCCCTACTGGAACGGGCGCTGGAGCTGGCTCGGCATGAGCGGCTGGACATGGCTCCCCTACGACCCGTGGGGCTGGGTCACCTTCCATTACGGCCGCTGGCACTGGGGCATCGACATGGGATGGTACTGGATCCCGATGAACATGTGGGGCCCCGGCTGGGTCGACTGGTGGTGGGACGACATCTACTTCGGCTGGGCGCCCCTGAGCTATTGGGGTTACCCCGGCGTCCTTTACGGCGGCCGTTATTACGGCGGCTATTACGGGAATTATTATCCGTACGGGTCGCGGGCCCTGACCGTCGTCCGCCGCGACCAGCTCAAGTCCCCTAACGTCGCCCGCGTCGCCGTTCGCGACACGGCCACCTTGAGCACCCTGACCAAGATGAGCCTCACCAACCGGACGGTCAACCTGAGGCCCTCGGGGACCAGGATCTCCGTCCAGCCGATGAACGGCAACCGGGTCATGCTGAGGAACGACGGCGGCTCGGGCGGCCTGGTCCAGGGCCGCGGCGCCGGGCAGGGCTCGGCCGGGACAACGGTCAAGCGCGAGGGCAGCGCCCAGGGCAAGAGACTCGGGCACCCAGGCGAAATCGGGCAGCTCGGGCAGGTCCTCTTCCGGCCGCTCGTCCGGCTCCTCGAAGGGCTCGGGCTCCGGGGCGCGCAAGATCCGCAAGGACGAGGCCGCGCCGGCCTCGTCCACCGGCTTGGCCGCGCGGCTACCGGTCCGCCACGGCGACCGGCGCCGCGACCGGCCTCCAGGGCGCAACGTCGCAGGGTCTTCGGACCTACCCCGCCTCGCCGCTCATCCACGGCCCCAGCCTGTCCTACGGCGACGGCGGCACGGCGCGGGCCCGCTCGTTCTCGGGCGGCACCTATTACGGCGGCTCCCGTGGGAGTTCCATCGGCCGGTATTATCCGTCGCCGCGGTCGGGCGGCGTCCTCGGCGCGGGTCTCTTCGCGCGGCAGCTCGTCGGGCAAGTCCACCTCGAGCCGGAGTTCCGGCTCGTCCTCGCACGTCAGCTCCGGCTCCCACTCGAGCGGAGGCGGCCGGAGGAGATAAGGACTCAGAACCCCTTTCCCATACGGGGGGCGTCCCTTCCGCTTTGAGCCGGTAAGGAAGGGACGTCCCCTTTTTTTTATCAGTGCTCTTCGCTGGCTTTCTGCGAGGAGTAGTAGTCCAGGATCCTGAGGTGGTCGGCGGTCGTGCAGAAGCGGGCCGGCTCGGTCCCCGGGAAAAAGACCTCGCGGAAGGGGAAGAGGCAGGCCGGCGTCACGAGGAGCCCCGTCTTCCGGTCGATCTCGACGAAGACGAGGTTCGGCGGCACCTCGAAATCCTCGCTCGGGCTCGGCCCGCCCGCGTCCTCGACGCCGGTCGCCGGCGGCATCGCCTTCCTCTTGTCGGCGATGACCTTGGCGAAGAAGTCCTGCCAGACCGGCAGGGCGGCCGCGGCGCCCGTCTGCCTCTCGCCGAGCGAGACCTGCTTGTCGTTCCCGACCCAGACGCCGGCGCAGAGCGTCGGCGAGAAGCCGATGAACCAGGCGTCGGAGTACTTGTCGGTCGTGCCGGTCTTGCCGGCCAGCGGCCAGTCGAGGACGGCGGCGGCCGCGCCCGTCCCTTCCCGGACGACGCCCTGCATCAGATAGGTCATGACATAGGCCGTCTGGGGCGAGATGACCTCTTCGGATTCCGGCTTGGTCTCCTCGAGGACGTTGCCGTCCTTGTCCTCGATCCGGGCGATGAAATAGGGCTTGACCCGGACGCCCTTGTTCGGGAAGACCGAGTAGCCCGAGACGAGCTCGCCCAGGGTGACCTCGAACGCGCCGAGGCTCAGGGACAGATAGGGATAGACCGGGCGAGACGATGCCGAACCGGCGGCAATAGTCGACGCCGACCTGGGGAGAGATGTAGTCGAGGAGCTTGGCCGTGACGACGTTCCGCGATTCCTCGAGGCCGAGGCGGACGGTCACGGCCCCCTTGTACTGCCGGTCATAATTCCGCGGCGACCAGGGCTCGCCGTTCCAGCGGTCGATGAAGGTCGTCGGCTCGTCGACGATCAGGCTGGCCGGAGTAAAGCCGTTCTCGATGGCCGCGGTGTAGAGGAAGGGCTTGATGGCCGAGCCGGTCTGGCGCGGCGCCTGCATGGCCCGGTTGAACTGGCTCGCTCGGAACGAGTAGCCGCCGACCATGGCCTTGATCTGCCCGGTCTGGGGCTCGATGGCCAGGAAGCCGCCGTTGCGGACCGGGTGCTGGTCGAGCGAGACCTCGGCCTCCCGCCGGCCTCGTCGACGGACTTGACCCTGACCTGGATGACGTCGCCGCGCTTGATGAGGGCGCTCGAGGGCCCCGGTCCGGGTCCAGGCGATGTCCTTGTTCGTCATCCGGCCCGCTGTAGCTCTTGACCCGGACCGTCGCCTCCGTCCCGGACGCGGCGAGGACGATGGCGTCGTAGACCTCGCCCTGTTCGAGCGACGAGGTCCCCCAGCTCCGGAGCCACTGCCCCTCGAGCTCCGGCTGCGGCCTGGTCGACGAGGCCTTGCGGACGTCGGGCGCGGCGGTGAGCAGGTTGGGCTTGTCGGCCCGCCAGCCGTTCAGGGCGTTCTCGACGTCGCGGAGCCCCTTGCGCAGGGCCGTCTTCGGCGTACTTCTGGAGGGTCGGGTCGAGGGTCGTGTAGACCTTGAGGCCGCCCGTCTGTAGAGGGCCTCGCTTGCCGTAGTTCTTCTCGATGTACTTGCGGACCTCTTCGAAGAAATAGGCGGCGAACTCGCCGCTCGTCTGCCGCAGCGGCAGGACGATCATCGGCGTCCGCTTGGCCGCCTCGGCCTGCGCCTTGGTGATGTAGCGCTTCCTCGGCCAGCCGGTTGAGGACGTGGTTGCGGCGCTCGAGGGTGACCTTGGGGTTGTCGTAGGGGGAATAGCGGCCCGGCCGCTGGAAGATGCCGGCGATGAGCGCCGCCTCCTCCAGGGTCAGGTCCTTGACGCTCTTGCCGAAGAAGACGTCGGCCGCCGATCCGACGCCGTAGCCGCCGTCGCCGAGGTAGAAGTAGTTGCAGTAGATCTCGAGGATCCTCTGCTTGGAGTACTGTCTTCTCGATCTCCCGGGCCAGGAACATCTCCTTGAGCTTCCGCCGCAGGCTCACGTCCGGGTGGAGGAACAGGGAGCGGGCCAGCTGCTGGGTGATCGTGCTCGCGCCCTGCGGCCGTCTGGCCGCGGATGACCCTGGGCAGGTCGTCCCTGAGGGCCCGGAGGATGCCCCGGATGTCGACGCCCGAGTGGCTGAAGAAGCGGTTGTCCTCGGTGGCGACGATGGCCTTGATGAGGATATCGGGGATGTCGGCGAAGGGGACCTCGATGCGGCGCTCCTCGGCGAACTCCTTGATGGGCCGGCCGTCGGCGGCGTAGACCGTCGTGATGAGCTTGGACTTCATCGTCTCGAGCTCGGAGATCGAGGGGAGGTCGTCCTTGACGGCCATGTAGGCCCCGAAGAGCCCGCCCAGGACGGCCGCCGCGCCGGCGAAGAGGAGGAGAAGGAGGATGCGGACGAGGTCCGCGCCAGCGGAGTTTTCGGATCCTGATCTTGAGCTTCGGCGACGGCCATCGGCGTGAAGATTCATCATAGCAAATCGCCCCGAAAAGACAAAAGGTCGGACGGGTTCCGTCCGTGTGCGTCCCCGTCCGGCCTTCGGGGCCTCGGGGTTGGCCTCCACTCCAGAGTGCGGTTTGCGCTAAACCGCACATGACGCTCCGGCAATCGCCCGAGGCCTCTCGAAGGCCATTGGGCGGGGACTGGCGCAGGTGGTGCCGGGGTCACCCGAAAGCCCCCGTTTGGAGCGGGGACCGGGCCGAGAGCGGAGTCTGGCTGACGGCGACCAACCACAGCGGGCTGAGCGACTCGGAGGCCGCGCTCCGGGACATATCCGGAACGGTCTGAAGGCGTGGGACCACGTGCCCAGAGTGCAGGTCCCCATTTTCGCCCAGAGGCCGGACTGTCCTCGACGGAGACAGTCCTGTTCCTCTTATTTCGGCAGGAGCTTCTCGACGCGGGCCCAGACGGCCCGGCCGACGGCCCGGCGGTCGGCGCGGCCGTCCAGGTGGACGATGTGGCGGCCCCGGAGCCCGCGGAAGATCTCCGCCACGCGGACGAGGTAATCCTCGCGCTCGAAGAGCTCGTCGCGCGTCTTGCGGCCGGCGATCCGGCCGAGCCCCTCCCCCGCCCCGACGTCGAGGACGATGACGAGGTCGGGCCGGACGGCGAAGGCCTCGTTCAGCCGGCGGATCCGGCCGGGGTCGATGCCCTTGGCCCCCTGGTAGGCGATGGTCGAGAAATAGTAGCGGTCGAGGACGACGACCTTGCCCGCGGCCAGGGCCGGCCCGAGGTTCCGCTCGACGTTCTCCCGCCGGTCCCTGACGAAGAGGTCGAGCTCCTCCTCCGGCGTCAGGGAGTCGGCCCGGGCCGCCTGGCGCTTGATCTCCCGGCCCCAGCGGCCCCGCGTCGGCTCCCGGAAAAAGGCGGCCCGGAGGCCGCGGCGCCGGAGCCGCCGCGAGGAGGGACCTGGCCTGGGTCGTCTTCCCGGAGCCGTCGATGCCCTCGAGGACGATGAGGAGGCCGCGGCGGTGCGTCATGGGCGTTCCGGACCATCTTAGCCGCAATCCCCCGGGGAATGCAACGTTCGGCCGGCCGGCGGAGTTTGGACAAGGCCCGGAAATTGAATTTTCAGGGTGGATATGGTAGGTTAACATCATTAATCCCTGGAGGTTTAGGATGAGAAAATCCGTTTGGATCGCGCTAGCCAGCTTCGCCCTCGGCCTGCTCGTCGCGGGCTATGTTTTCCTCCATCACCCCGAGAAGGCGCGTCCCCGAGGCCTCCCTGTCCGAGCCGGTCGCCGCGGCGGCCCCGTCCTCCAGCCCTCTTCGCCTCCCAGCCCCCGAGGCCAAGGCCGACATGGACTTCGTCACCATCTCGGAGAAGGTCGGCCCGGCCGTGGTCAAGGTCGAGGCCGAGCGCCGGGAGAAGGTCAGCGCCTTCGGCATGGACGAGGGCGACCCGTTCCAGGACTTCTGGGACCGCTTCTTCGGCCAGCAGCGCCCCCGCCAGCAGCAGGAGCAGCCGGTCACGGCCCAGGGCACGGGCTTCTTCATCAGCTCCGACGGCTACATCCTGACCAACAACCACATCGTCGAGAAGGCCGAGCGGGTCACCGTCAACACCGTCCAGGGGAAGGAGTACGAGGCCAAGGTCGTCGGCACCGACCCCAAGACCGACATCGCCCTGATCAAGGTCGAGGCCAAGGACACGCCCTTCGCCGAGCTGGGCGATTCCGCCCAGATGAAGGTCGGCGAATGGGTCCTGGCCATCGGCAACCCCTACGGGCTCGACCACACGGTCACGGCCGGCATCATCAGCGCCAAGGGCCGCCAGATCGACACCGGCAGCTACCAGGACTTCATCCAGACCGACGCGGCCATCAACCGCGGCAACTCCGGCGGGCCGCTCATCAACATGAGGGGCGAGGTCGTCGGCATCACCTCGAACATCTTCACCCCGACCGGCGGCAACATCGGCATCGGCTTCGCCATCCCGTCGAACATCGCCAAGAAGGTCGTCGTCCAGCTCAAGGCGAAGGGCCGGGTCGTCCGCGGCTTCCTCGGCATCGTCCCCCAGGAGATCACGGATGGCATGCGGAAGCAGTTCGGGCTCAGGGACCGCAAGGGGGCCATCATCAGCTCCGTCGAGCCGGACAGCCCGGCGGCCAAGGCCAAGCTCAAGCCGTACGACGTCATCGTCGCCATCAACGGCCAGCCCGTCGAGAACGTCAACGACCTCCGCTTCAAGATCGCCGACATCGAACCCGGGAAGAAGGTCGACCTGAAGGTCATCCGGGACGGCAAGGAGATCGACGATCACGGCCACGGCCGAGGAGCAGGAGGCCGAGACCCAGAAGGGCCAGGCGGCGGCGCCGGAAAAGAGCACCGGTCTCTCGCTCCAGAGCCTGACGCCCCAGCTCGCCCGCCGCTACGGGCTGCGGACGACCGAGGGGCTGGTCATCACCGACGTCCAGCCCCTGAGCGAGGCGGCCCGCCAGGGCCTCGAGGCCGGCATGGTCATCATCGAGGTCAACCGGGTCAAGGTCACGACGGTCGCCCAGTTCGAGGCCGTCCTGAAGAAGGCCGCCCCCGGCGACGAGCTCATCCTCCTCGTCCGGATCGAGTCCGAAAACCTAGTCCGAGACAACATCGTGCCCCTCAAGGTCCGCTGATGCGGTTCACGAAGCTCCACGGCCTGGGCAACGACTTCCTGGCCGTCTGCCCGAACGAGGAGCTCGACGCCTCCCGCATCGGCGAGTTCGCCCGGAGGATCTGCGAGCGGCACACGGGGGTCGGGGCCGACGGACTGCTCCTCCTGTCCCGGGTCGACCCGGGCCGTGGCGAAGTCGGCTTCCGCGTCTTCAACTCCGACGGCAGCGAGGCCGAGATCTCGGGCAACGGCCTCCGTTGCGCCATGGCCTGCCTCGTCCATCACGGCGAGCTCGCCGGCCCCCGGGCCGTCTTCAAGACCTCGGTCGGGGACCGGACCGGCGAGATCATCGGCCGCTCCGGGACCCTCTACGAGGCCCGCATGGAGATCGGGACGCCTCGCTTCAAGTCGGCCGAGATCCCCTTCGACGACGGCCGGGTCTACGACCGCGTCCTCGACTACCCGCTCTCCATCAACCGCAAGGTCTACGAGGTCACCAGCCTGTCCATCGGCAATCCCCACTGCGACGTCTTCGTCGACCGCTTCCCCGCCCGCATCGAGTGGCACCAGATCGGACGGGAGATCGAGTCGCACCCGTTCTTCCCCCACCGCACCAACGTCGAGTTCGTGCGCGTCCTCAATCGGGGCGAGATCGAGGTCCTGTTCTGGGAGCGGGGCGTCGGCGAGACCTATTCCTCGGGGACGGGGTCGTCGGCGGCGGCTGTCGCCGCCATCCTCAAGGGCCTGACCGACCGCAAGGTCAAGGTCTGGACGAACGGCGGGGAGCTGACCGTCGAATGGCCGGAGGACGGCCAGGTTTACCAGACGGGGCCGGCCGAGGTCGTCTTCGAAGGGGAATACCCGGCCCGCTAAGAGCCGGAGGGGCCTCTCCCGGGGAGCCAAAGGCCTCGGGGATGGCCTCCACTCCAGAGTGCGGCTTGCGCTAAGCCGCACATGACGTTCCGGCCATTCCCCTTCGGCCTTTTTCTCCGCCGGCGCTCTCCATCATTAAAAAGATGCGGAGGGGTGGCCGGTGCCAGTCCCCGCCGCACCCGCAGCGGAGTTGCGCCTCTCACGCAGAGTACGATGCTTAAGATGCGCTCATGGCGCAGCCCTCCAATAACCGATGGTCGCTCCACCGTGGGGGAGCGGGCTAGGGAACCATCAGCCCGAGTGCGGGCAGTGTAAGCCGGAGCGAGGATGGACTGGGGACGCACGCGGACAGGACCCCTCCGACCTTAGCGGAAGTGCTCGTAGCCTTTGGCGGCGAGGGGGCGTTTCGCTCCGTCCGCCCCGACGGCCAGGAGACGCCGCCCGGGGACGATCCGGCCGATCTCGGTGACGGGGAAGCGCTTCCCGAGGGCACGCAGGCGCGGCAGGTTCCTCGGGCGGACGGTGAAGAGCAGCTCGAAGTCCTCTCCCCCGTGGAGCGCGAGGTCGAGCGGCCGAGCCGAGGCCCGGCGCAGCTCCGTCGATAGAGGGATCCTGGCCGGGTCGATCTCCGCCCCGACCCGGCTCTCCTCGAGGACATGGGCAAGGTCCACGGCCAGTCCGTCCGAGACGTCGATCATCGCCGAGGCCAGCCCCTTCCGGGCAAGGAGCGTGCCGAGCTCGAGCCGGGGCGCGGGGTCGAGGAAGGCCCGGAGCAGGCGCCGCGACGAGCGGTCGTATCGTCGCCCGGCCCCGCGGCGCTCGAGGAGCCGCAGGCCCATGGCCGCGTCGCCGACCGTCCCCGAGACGAAGACCCGGTCGCCAGGCCGGGCGCCGCTCCGCGTCACGAACCGCCGCGCCTCGCCCGTGACCGTCACGGCGATCATGATGCGCGCCGCGGCCGACAGGTCCCCGCCGACCAGGGCGACGCCCGCCTGCCGCGCCGCCTGCTTGAACCCGGCCAGGAACGCGTCGAGCCAGGCCCGTTCGGTCCGGCCGGGAAGGGCCAGGCCCAGCACGACGTGCCGCGGCCGCCCGCCCATGGCGGCGATGTCGCTCAGGTTGACGTTGAGGGCCTTGCGGCCGAGGAGCCGCGGCGGGTGGAGGGCCGTCCGGAAATCGACGTCCTCGACGAGGAGGTCGTGGGTGATGAGGAGCCTGGCCGGGCCGCGGACGACGGCCGCGTCGTCGCCGATGCCCAGGACGACGCCCGCCGGCTTCGCCGGGAACGAGCGCCTGACGGCCGAGATGAGGCGGCGCTCGCCGATGTCGTTAAGCCGCATGGCCTTCCCCGGCGAGAGGTCAGCCGGCCCGCTTGGACCGTTTTTTGGCGGGCGTCCGCTTCGGCCCGAACTTCTTCTCCAGGGCGTGGCTGAGGACCTCCTTGACGTCCTCGACGAAGATGAACTCCATGTTCCGGATGACCTTCTTCGGGATGTCGATGAGGTCCTTGCGGTTCGCCGCCGGCATGATCATCGTCCGCACGCCGGCCCGCTGGGCGGCCAGGACCTTCTCCTTGACCCCGCCGACCGGCAGGATGTTCCCCCGGAGCGTGATCTCCCCCGTCATGGCCACGTCGCAGCGGACCTTGCTGTTCGTGCAGACCGAGATGAAGGCCGTGGCGATCGTGACGCCCGCCGAAGGCCCGTCCTTGGGGATGGCCCCCTCGGGGATGTGGATGTGGAAGTCGTTCTGGTAGAACATCCGGCTGTCGATGCCGAACTCGGCGGCGTGGGTCCGGGCGTAGCTCAGGGCCGCCTGGGCGGACTCCTTCATGACGTCGCCGAGCGAGCCCGTCAGCTGCAGGTTCCCCTTGCCGGCCATCTTCGTCGCCTCGACGAAGAGGATCTCGCCGCCGACGGCCGTCCAGGCGACGCCCGTGGCCACGCCGACCTGGTCTCTTGCGGAGGAGCTGGTCCCTGAAGATCTTGGGCGGCCCGAGGTACTTCTCGATCGCTCTGTGACGGTGACGACCGTCTGGCCCTTCTTGCCCTCGGCCACCTTGCGGGCGACCTTGCGGCAGACCGAGGCGATCTCCCGCTCGAGGTTCCGGACGCCGGCCTCGCGCGTGTAGAGGGCGATGATCTTCTTGAGGGCGCCGTCCGTGAAGTGGATGAGCTTCGCGCTCAGGGCGTTCTCGGCGACCTGCTTGGGGATGAGGTGGCGGACGGCGATCTGGAGCTTCTCCTCCTCCGTGTAGCCGGGGAGCTCGATGACCTCCATCCGGTCCCGGAAGGCCGGCTGGATGGGGTCGAGGAGGTTGGCCGTGGTGATGAACAGGACCTTGGAGAGGTCGAAGGGCACGCCGAGGTAGTGGTCGCGGAAGTAGTAGTTCTGCTCGGGGTCGAGGACCTCGAGGAGGGCCGAGGACGGGTCGCCGCGGAAGTCCGCGCCGATCTTGTCGACCTCGTCCATCATGAAGACGGGGTTGTTCGAGCCGGCCCGCCGGATGCCCTGGATGATGCGGCCGGGCATGGCGCCGACGTAGGTCCGGCGGTGGCCGCGGATCTCGGCCTCGTCGTGGACGCCGCCGAGCGAGATGCGGACGAACTTCCGGCCGAGGGCCCGGGCGATGGACCGGCCGAGCGACGTCTTGCCCACGCCCGGGCGGCCCGACGAAGCACAGGATGGGCCCCTTGATCGTCTTCGAGAGCTTGCGGACGCCGAGGTACTCGAGGATCCGCTCCTTGACCTTTTCCAGGCCGTAGTGGTCGTCGTCGAGGATCGTCTTGGCCTTGCGCGAGGTCGAGGTTGTCGACGGTCGCCTTGTTCCAGGGCAGGGCGAACATCCAGTCCAGGTAGGTCCGGACGACGGCCGTCTCGGCCGACTCGGGGTGCATCTGGGCCAGGCGGCTGATCTGCTTCTCGAGCTCCTCCTTGACCTCGTCGGGGACCTTGAGCTTGCGGAGCTTGTCCTGGTAGCCCTTGACCTCCTCCTGGATCTCCGTCCCCTCGCCGAGCTCCTTCTGGATGGCCTTCATCTGCTGGCGCAGGAAATACTGCTGCTGGAGCTTGTCCATCTCGCCCTTGGCCTCGGTCGAGATCTTGGACTGGACGTCGAGGAGCTCGAGCTCCCGGGTCAGGAGCTCGTAGACTCGCTTCAGCCGCTGCAGGGGGTCGACGATCTCCAGGATCTCCTGGGCCTCGGGGACCTTGAGCTCGAGGTTCGAGGCGGTCAGGTCGGCCAGGCGGCCCGGCTCCTCGACGTTCGAGGCGATGATCAGGACCTCCGGGGCGATGCTCTTGCCGAGCGAGGTCGCCCGCTCGAGGCCCGAGCGGACGTTCCGGATCATGGCCTCGCCCTCGAGCGTCTTCTCGCCCTTCTCCGGCTCGCCGACGACCGCGACCTGGGCGCTGATGAGCGGTGCCGTCGTCCTCGAACGACTCGACCCGGGCCCGGATCGAGGCCCTGGGCCAGGATCCGGACGCGGCCGTCCGGGAGCTTGAGCATGCGCATGATCAGGGCGACCGTGCCCATGTCGTAGACGTCCTCCCGCTTGGGGTCCTCGATCTCCATGTCCTTCTGGGTCAGGAGGAGGATCATGCGGTTCGTCGAGAGGGACTGGTCGATGGCGTCCTTCGACTTCTCGCGGCCGACGAACAGGGGCGCGATCATGTAGGGGAAGATGACGATGTCGCGCAGGAGCAGGACGGGCAGCTTGCCCGGGATGTTCAGCTTCTGGCTGTGCTCCTCGATGAGCCCGTCGAAGGGCTCGCCGTTCTTGTTGTCGCTCTGGGCCATGGAAGATCTCCGTTCTCAGTCTTCGCGCCGGCGGCTCTTGATGTCGACGCCGACGGTCTTGCGCGGCGGCTTGCCGAGGACGACGGTCAGGACGCCGTTCTCGAGCGAGGCGACGGCCCTGTCCGGGTCGACGGCGCACGGCATGAAAACCTCCCGCCGGAAAGGGCCGAACTCCCGCTCCAGCCGCAGGTAGCGGACGCCGCCGTGGCCGGGGACCTCGCGCTTCAGCCCCCGGACCTCGAGACGGCTCGAATAGAGGAGGATCCGGATGTCCTTCTCCTCGACGCCCGGGACCTCTATTTCGACGACGATCTCGCGTTCCTTTTCGCAGATGTCCACGGCCGGCACGGCCAGCTCGGCCAGGGCCAGGACGCGGCGCCTTGGGACAGGGGCGGGACCCTCGGTCCTCCGGACCTCGGTCTCGGTGCGCCGGACTCGGGATACGGGCTTGATGCGGCGGACCATCGGCGGCCCCGGCCCTATTTTTCCTTCATCAGGTTCTCGAGCTCCTGCTGGAACTCGGCCACGTCCTTGAACTCGCGGTAGACGGAGGCGAACCTGACGTAGGCGACCTTGTCCAGGGCCTTGAGCCGGTCCATGACGAGCTGGCCGACCTCGGCGACGCCGATCTCCTTGTCCGGCCGCTCCTGGAGGAGGGACTCGATCTCCTCCACGATCTCCTCGAGCTGGCTGATCTGGATGGGCCGCTTCTCGCAGGCCTTCATCATCCCCCGCAGGAGCTTCTGGCTGTCGAAGGGCTGGCGCGTGCCGTCCTTCTTGACGACCATGTAGGGGATCTCTTCGATCTTCTCGTAGGTCGTGAACCGGCGCTTGCAGGACAGGCACTCCCGGCGGCGCCGGATGGACAGCCCTTTCTTGCTTTCCCGGGAGTCGATGACCTTGCTTTCGAGGAAGCCGCAGAAGGGACACCTCATGGCTCTACGCTCTCTCCCATCTTCTTGATCTGAAAGAGGGATAGCCCCTCTCGGCATAATATAACATAACCCACGACGCATGTCACGAGGACCTGGATGGCGTGGATGACGAGGGTCATGCCCACGGCCAGGTCGGCGTTGACGTGGAGGAGGGAGGTCAGGCCGACCTTGCTGAAGTAATCATAGCCGCCGGCCATGCCCGGGGTCGGGATGGAGGCGCCGATCATGGTCAGGAAGACGTAGGGGACGACCAGGAAATATGGGACGCGGACGTGGAAGGCGAACATCAGGACCCAGTAGTAGAAGATGATGCCCAGCCAGACGACGAACGAGAGGAGGGTGTACATGACGAAATTCCCCGGGGAATGGAAGAACTTCAGGCCGTCGATGAACTCGTGGAGGAGCTTGAGGAGGCGGCCGCGGAGACGCTCGGAGAGCGGCCGGAGGAGGCGGCCGATGACCCGGACGGCCCTCTCCCGGAAGACGGACAGGGCGACGATGAGGGCGAGGATGGCCAGGGCGAAGGCGACGCCGATGACCCCCCAGAACCTCAGCCGGCCGTAGGCGTCCGGCGCGATGTCGATGAGCCCCGGGAAGAGGGGCCGGGCGAGGAGAAAGAGCCCCAGGAAGAAGCACATCGTGAACATGTCGAAGACCCGCTCGACGACGACCGTGCCGATGGCGAAGCCCGGGCGGATGCCCTCGCGGCGGGCCAGGTAGAGGGGCTTGACCAGCTCGCCGAGCCGGCCGGGGAAGACGAAGGTGACGGTGAAGCCGACGACGTTCGCCGCGACCATCGGCCAATACCGGACGTCCTTCTTCTCGTGGACGAGGAGATAGCGCCAGCGGAGGCCCCGGGTGAAGAAATGGACCAGGACGAAGGGGAAGAGAAGGAGCGAAGAGCGGCAGGTTGACGCCCTCGACGTAGCGGGCGACGTCGGCCCAGCTTGACGCTCCGGGCGAAGAAATAAAGGAAGACGGCCGTCAGGGCGGTGACGGCGAGGATCCGCAGGAGGTGCTTCTTCATCTGTTGTTGGCGCCCATCTTATCATGAACCGGGAGGCCGGCTCAACGGGCCCGAGTGCCCATTTTTAGGCGATAGGGACTGTCCCAGAGGGGGCTGTCCCTGTTGGGTTGACTGAGGCCTGCCTAGTGTCGATTTTCTACGGCTTGAAATTCCGCCGTGAATTTCTTTAATATAGTGGTCCCTGCTGGGAAGTCGTCCAACGGCAGGACTCATGACTCTGGATCATGCAATCAAGGTTCGAATCCTTGCTTCCCAGCCAATCTCATTTTGGCCTTTTCCCCTGATTTTTATGAGTTTTCGTTTATTTCGTCTTTCAATCATTAAACCGTAGTTTCAGCGTTTTTCAACCGATTTTGGCACGCCGGTGGCACACGGGGAGAAGTCTAGAACATTCAAGAAGCGTCTGTTTTCATATCCAATGGTCGGAGGTTTGAACCAACCGAGGCACGCCATGTTTGACTTCCCCCCTCTTGGTTGCTATTCTTGGGCCTTCAGATAATGGGGAGCCGCGATGGCCAACAAGTGCCCGACCTGCCACTCTGAGAATCCTGACACCTCCCGGTTTTGCGGGAGCTGTGCGGCGCCGCTTAGTGGGGGAGAACCGGGCCCTTCCTTATTGACGAAAACGCTCCAGACGCCGGCCATAGGGCTGCCCATGGGAACGATCGTCGCCGGAAAGTACAGGATCATTGAGGAACTCGGCCGGGGCGGGATGGGGGTCGTTTATAAGGCAGAGGACACCAAGCTCAAGCGTTCCGTCGCCCTGAAGTTCCTGCCCGAGGAACTCTCGAAGGACCCTCGCGCTCTCGAGCGGTTCGAACTGGAGGCCCAGGCCGCTTCGGCCCTGAACCACCCCAATATCTGCATGATCTACGACATCGACGAACATCAAGGCCAGCGGTTCATCGCCATGGAGCTACTTGAAGGCCGGACGCTCAGACATCGCATTCTCGATAAGCCGCTGCCCACTGACGAGATCCTCGACCTGGCCATCCAAATTGCCGAGGGCTTGGACGCTGCGCACTCTAAGGGGATCGTTCACCGGGATATCAAGCCCGCCAACATCTTCGTGACCGACCGGGACCGCGTGAAGGTCCTCGACTTCGGGCTGGCAAAGCTCGTTGAAGACGTCCCGATCCCGACGGGAATAGCCCGGACCCTGACGGCCAAGAACCCGCTGACCAGCCCCGGCACTGCGCTCGGCACGGTGGCCTACATGTCGCCCGAGCAAGCGCGCGGAGAAGACCTGGACGCCCGCACTGACCTCTTCTCCTTCGGCGTCGTCCTTTATGAAATGGCCACCGGTCAGCAGGCTTTTCGAGGTAATACATCGGCGGTCCTCTTTGACGCCATCCTCCACAAGGTTCCGACGTCCCCCGTCCGGCTAAATCCAGACCTTCCTTCAGAGCTGGAACGGATCATCAATAAGTCTTTGGAGAAAGAGCGCAATTTGCGTTACCAGAGCGCAGGTGATATGCGGGTCGATCTCGAGCGGCTGAAACGTGATTCCACGTCGGCGCGTGTGGCCGCCGTCGACGGAAGGAAACCTCCAGCGCTTGAGCTGGTGCCTGCGAAGCCAGAAAGACGCAAACGGGTTTGGTGGGGGGCCGGAGTCGTTACCGTCATTGCGCTTGCAGGGGTCGGGCTCGTATTCCTAAGCAGTCAAAAGCGTTCGCGTGAAACAGGCCTTCCCCGCCTGGCCAACGTCGTCAAGGTGACCACGGCCATGGGTGCCAAGGACTATCCGAGCTGGTCGCCGGACGGCCGTGCCATCGCCTATCAGTCGGACCAGGCCGGCAACTGGGACATCTGGGTCACTCAGATGGGAAGCGGCCAGGCGGTCAACCGGACGGCCGACAGTGCGGCCGATAATCTCATGCCCGCTTGGTCGCCGGACGGCCAGTGGATCGCCTTCTTCTCCTATAGAGAGGGCGGGGGTTATTATGTCATGCCCGGGGTCGGAGGAATTGCGCGCAAGATCGCCTCGTGGACACCCGGCGATTCGTGGCCCATTCCGGCTCAATGGTCCCCCGATAGCACGCAACTGGTGCTCGCGCGAGGGCAGTTTGTCAGGCCGTGGCTTGAGGTCTTGGCCTTGGCCAGCGGCGCCTCCAGAAGGTTGCCGCTCCCCTCGAAATCTCTTAATAATACGATCTTGGACGTCAGTTGGTCGCCCGACGGCCGCTGGCTCGCCTACGGACGGTCCCTCAGTTCAATCGCGGCGACGTCCGAACTGTGGCTCATGCGAGTTTCGGACGGTGAAACCTTCCAAATGACCGACGGCACCAAGAAAGAGTGGAGTCCGACCTGGTCGCCGGACTCCCGCGGGCTCTTTTTCGTGTCGGATCGGGGCGGGACGCCGGACCTGTGGAAGTTCAAGATCGACCGCGACGGGCGCCCCGTGGGGCCTCCGCAGCAGGTCACCGACGGGATCGAGATGAACCACGCCGTGGTGGGCGCGAGCGGCAAGCGGCTGGCCTACATCAAAGGACGGGCCGTCCGGAATGCCTTTCGTGCTCCTATTCTAGCGGATCGCCCAGCGACTTGGACGGATATCACCCAATTGACCTTCGACGAAGCGGAGATCGAGTCGATCGACGTCTCACGGGATGGGCGGCTCCTTGTCAGCTCGGACCGGTCAGGGAACTGGGACCTGTATTTAATGTCCGCGAGCGGAGGAGACCTGCAACAACTCACCATGGATCCGGCGATCGATGCCGGCCCCCGATGGAAGCCCGACGGCGGCGAGTTGGCGTTCTATTCGTCGCGGACGGGGCATCGGGAGGTCTGGGTCATGCCCATCGTCGGCGGCCCGGCTCGGCAATTGACCCGTGGCGAATCGGAGAGCTTTTACCCGGCGTGGTCACCCGACGGACGGGAGATCGCCAAGCAAGGGAACGGCATTTCGATCGTTTCGGCCGAGAGCGGTAAGGAGCGGCGGCTGACGGACTTCGCCAAAGATGAAGATCCAGACTGGTCGCCCGACGGGCGATGGGTGGCGTTCGACTCGACGTCGCGACGGAACGCATCGTCTATGGCGCGTCCTTGCATCCGGCGGGCAACCGGAGCGATTGACGAAGGGGGCGGGAACCCAGCCCCGATGGTCGGTCGACGGGGAACGCATCTACTTCATTGGCGGCGGTGATCGATAAGGATCAAGTCTGGGTCCTGTCCCTCCGCGATGGACAGGAGAGGCCCGCCACGGCGTTGACCGGCAGGCGCGGTGTGCTCGGAGCTGAGGGCCTGGCAACGGATGGGCGGTTCATCTATTTCACGTGGGAGGAAGTCGCGCGGCGATATCTGGGTCGCCGAAATTGTCCCGTCCGCCGTCAAATGAATCCATAGGGATCCAAGCTGCCGGCAAGAACGACAGCCCGGCCTTATTACCACGAAAGCCAGTGCGCCCCCCATTCATCCTCGTTTCAGTTCGCTCCTTAACGGTGTTGTCCTTAGGCCGGCAATCGAAGGGGGCCAGCGGCGGCCATTACATGCCCAATGTGTCAGAGCTATCTTATGTCTGTGATACAAACGGCATATTCATCGGTCTGATTCGAACACGCGACACATGGACTTCGAATCCCCAGGTTGGATGTTCAAATCTCCCCGGGCGGGCTTCCTCTTTCGCCATATGGTCAGGAATATCAGCGGGTTAAGAACCATTTTGGGGGTCCGTCTATTTTGCCTTTGTTTGCCCCAAATTGCCCACATTTGACCCCCAATGTGGCACAAATGTGGCACAAGAATTTTGTGAGGTTAGCTCCGGCGTGAAAGACGCTTTAGGCGGCATATTATGTAGGCAGAGCCAGCAGGCATTGCGCGCGCTCCAGCTTTTTGGATACACTCCATAAGCAGTTTGTTGAACCATATGAAAGTGTCGATGACATCTTGATAATTTGCCTGGTTCATATTAAGGTCTGCCTTTTTCTTGGGGTGAGTGATAAGGTCCCTTTTTTCTAATGCCCTAAGAAAAATTGACCTGCCCCCCTTAAACCGATCCGGGGAGCAGATCAATCCCGCGGCCGCTCTCGGAAAGCCGCGCCCGGCGAAACTGCCGCCCGCTATCCCCGCTGTTTCAGGAAGAAGCGCGTGCCATAGACACGCTTGGGGAAATCCCCCTCCCAGCACGGCATCTTCTTCCCTCCCGCCGTCTGGGTTTCGTCGGCGTAGGCTTCGACAACCTCGCCCACGAAGATGACCTTGTCGCCGGCCTCGACTTCCCGCCGGACGAGGCATTCCATGAACGCGGCGCATTCCCCGACGACCGGCGGCTTCACCCGCCGCGCCGGCCGGGCCGTCAATCCCGCTTCCTGGAACTTGTCGGCGTCCCGCCCCGACCTCGAGCCGCACAAGTAGACTTTCGGTCTTAGGCCCTCGGGAGGGACGTTCACGACGAACTCGCCCCCGGCGGCGATCAGCTCGCGGGAATAGGCCCCGCGGCCGATCGCGCAGGCGACAAGCGGCGGCTCCTTCGAAACGGGCATGCAGAAGCTGACGGCGATGACGTTCGCCTTCCCCTGGACATTGCCGCACGTGACGAGGTAGGTCCGCATGGGCCACATGGGCTCAAGATATTCCATGTCGATCATTGCCTGTCACCTCTCCCCTATTCTCCGGGGCGCGGCTCGGGCCGGCCTCCGGGCAACGCCATTCTATCCTCTTTTCGCGTCCGGAAGCCATCTCGAGATACGCCTATGGCCCCGCCAAAGGCCAACCGCCGCCCTTCAAAGCCCTCCGTTGACTTCGGCCGTCCCGCCGCGCTATCGTTGGCCCCGAAGGTCGAACCGGACCTGAAGGACCGGGGTCATCGGGGAGGTGGATCATGAAAAGGACGCTGATCGTCGCGGCCGCCATAGGCGCGGTCCTCGTCATGGGCGCCGCGCTCCCGCGAGCCCAGGCCCCCTCCTCCCCCGCCGTCCACGCCGCGGACGACGGCCTCGCCATGACCCCGCCCATGGGTTGGTACCCCTGGAATATCTTCGGCCAGGAGCCCCAGAACGAGCGGCTCATCAAGGAGATCGTCGACGCCCTTGTCTCGAGCGGCATGAAGGACGCCGGCTACACCTACGTCGGGCCGGACGAAGGCATCTGCTTTGTCGCGCGGCGAGGACGGCCATCTCAAGACGAACCGCGAGCGCTATCCCTCAGGCCTGCGCGGCCTCGGCGATTTCATCCATCGCCGGGGCCTCAAGTATGCCCTCTACACCGACGCCGGGACCCGCACGTGCAGCAAGGCCATGCCCGGCACCAAGGGCCACGAGGTCGAGGACATGCGCCGCTTCGCCGACTGGCGCGCGGACTACATCAAGATCGACTGGTGCAACACCGAGGGCCAGGAAATCGTCGCGACCTATACGAAGCTCCACGACGCCCAGCACGCCGCGGGCCGGCCCGTCGTCCACAGCCTTTGCTCCTGGGGCGAGGGCGAGCCCTGGAGAGTGGGCGGCCCCGGTCGGACATCTCTGGCGGACGACCGAGGACATTTGCGGCCCGGGAAAGGCGGACTGGGAACACGCCGTCAAGATCGCCTTCTCGAACGAGAAGCTCTTTCGCGCGGCCGGGCCCGGCCACTGGAACGACCCCGACATGCTCATCGCCGGCATGCCCGGCCTGACCGAGGCCGAGAACCGCTCGTTCTTCAGCCTGTGGTGCATGATGGCCGCGCCGCTCATGGCCGGGAACGACGTCCGCGACATGTCCGACGAGACGGTCCGGATCCTGACCAACGCCGAGGCCATCGCCGTCGACCAGGACCCGCTCGGCATCCAGGGCCACGTCGTCCGCACGGACGGCCAGGTCAGCATCTGGGCCGCGAAGCCCCTCTTCGACGGCAGCCGGGCCGTCCTCCTCTTCAACCACGGAAAGACGCAGGCCGAGGCGGTCCTCAGGCTGTCGGACTTCGGGTTCCCGGCGGGCGCGGAGTTTTACGTCCGCGACCTCTGGCGCCACGTCACCTCGAACGGCGCCGCCGGCCCGGACGGCACGTTCCCCGTCACGGTCTGGCCCGAAGACGTGCGCTTCCTCCGCGTCTCGCGGTCGAGCGAATTCCCCCGGCCTCCGGTCGTCGTCGCCGACACGTACCTTCTGTCGTTCGAAGCGCCCGAGCGCGCCTCCCGCAGGCTCGCCAAGACGCTGACTCTCGTCAACAAGGGCACGGCCGATCTCGCGCCCTGGAAAGTCGCTCCCGGGCTCCCCGCCTGGCTCACCGTGACCGTGACGAGGGAGGGCCCGAGGCAGATGATCGTGAACACGGTCTCGCCCGGGGCATTGCGGCGGGGGATGTATCACGCCTTGGTCCGGCTCGATAACGTCGAGCCGGTCTCGGGCCGGCCGATGTCCGCGGTCTATTACGACGTCGACCTGGATGTCGGCGGCGTCGGCCTCGGCCTTTCGAAGTGAACGGACCGACCGCGGGGCAGCCGGCGCCAGGCCTCGGGCCCCGCCGCGCGACTCAATTTGTGGAGCGAGTGCCTCCGCCGCCGGCGGGTTGACTCCGCACCCGGTCGGTCATATCCTGGAGTCTGACGAGGGGAAGGGCATGGTTTGCCGGAGATGCCGCAAGGAGAATCCCGAGGGCGCGCGATTCTGCGCGGAATGCGGGGCCCTCCTGGTGTCCAGACCGGCGGCCAGACGGCTCCCCCCGTGGTACGTCTTCGCTGCCGCGGCTCTGGGGCTCCTGGCCGCGGGTTTCTTCCTCTCTCGCGCCCTCTCCCACTCGTCCCGGACGGAAGAGAACGGCGTCGCGCCGACCGGCGCCGGGGCTCCCCTCCAGGCCCCCGCACCCGCCCGCGACGAACCCGCGCTCATCGTTGGGGAGGTCGTTCTTGAATCCCCTTCCCGGGTGGAGCTATCTCGTTCGACGGCCGCGGTCGTGGACGACGCCTGGGTCGCCTTGCCCGCATGGGTCTTGCTCGGCGGCGGCAGTCCGTCCCTGAGGGGTGCCGGGCCAGCGCCCGTGCCCATGGAATGGGCCGTCTGGTCGGACGGCGAACCCGTCGTCCTCTGCCGGCTCGAAGGGGAGACGGAAACCCAGACCCCCAGGCTGGCCCGCTGGCAGCAGGATGTCGAGCTGCGCTGGCAGTCCATCGGGCGCGAGCGGTCGTCCTATGTTCTCGGCCGGGTTTCGCCCGTCAAGGACGGGGCGTTCCTCGCCATCCCCCTCCCGGAGGAGGTTCGGGGTCCTGGACTCTTCATGCAGGACGACGCCGCGGTCGGCTGGACGTTCGGGCCGGCCTCGGAGAGGGGTTATCTCTGGGCCGGGACGCAAGAGGTCGAACAGGGCCCCAAGGACGCGCCTGGACGAGCTCACCGGGACCATCCTCTCCGGCTGCCGGGAGGCCAAATTCGCGCGGCTCCTCGCCTTGGGGGACGGCGCCCCGCCCCTGATCCAACTGCAGGGCTTCGTCGAGGCCTTCCGGGCCAGGGCCGTCTTCGACGAAGAGGACCTCCCGGCGTCGCTCCGTCCGGAGGGCGTCATCGGCAAGATGCACGAGCGGGCCGCGGAGCTGACGGCGAGCGGCGCGGCGGCGGACGTCGTCCGCGTTCTCGACGACACGGTGCTCCTCGAGACCCGGTCGGCGGCCCTGCTCGAGGACGCCGTCCTCGCCCGGGTCAGGATGCGGGACCACGAAAGCGCCCTGCTGGAGCTGGCCCGGCTCGAAAGGAAGCTCTTCGGCGCGGGCCGAGACCTGCCGCCCGAATTGAAGGACTTCGAAGCGGGGTTGTACAAGGCCTGGCTGAAGGAGATCCTCGAGAAGCACTCCCCCCACGGCCTGGACGCCGTCGAGAAGGCCAAGCTGGCCTTCCCCGACGACGTCGAGATCCATCTCCTCGGCGTCGAGATCGCGGTCATGGAAAAGGACTGGTCCAGGGCCGCGGAATTCCTCCAGATGAGGTCATACCCGGACGCCCTGGCCGGCCGGGTCAAGATGCTTGAGAATCTCATCCAGGAAGGGCAGAAGGACGAGGGGGAGGTCGTGTTGCGTTTCGACCCGGGGACCGACCACATTCCGGTCGAAGCCTACGTCAACGGGAAACTCCTCCAGAAGTTCATCATCGACACGGGGGCCACGACGAGTTCGATCCCTTCGAGCGCGGTCGAAGCCCTCGGCCTCAAGATCGACGACTCGACCAAGGTCGTCGTCGTCGAGGGGATCGCCGGCCGCGGCGTCACCTACGAGGTCACCCTCGATTCCGTGGAGTTGGCGGGGATGCGCAGCCTCAACGTCAAGGCCATCGTCGCCGACATCTCGGCCTACGAGGACACCGGCATTCTCGGGCAGAACTTTCTCAATAACTTCCGGATGGACATCGACTACAAGAAGGGGATCCTGCGCCTCCGGAAGAGATGACGCCGGGAAGCGGCCCTACTTAGATTTCCCGCCGGCGATGGCCCGGTCGACCGACCACAGCCCGCCGCCCTTGATGACCAGGGCCAGGGCGATGGCGATGGCCAGGATATGGTACTCGAAGCCCTCGCCCTTCTGGGTCCCCATCCAGTTCATGAAGAAGCCGACCTTCCAGTGGACGAGGTAGACCGCGACCGCCATGTCGACGCCGACGGCCAGGGCCGCGAGCCGGGTGAAGAAGCCCGTGATGAGGGCGACGGCGCCCACCGACTCGGCCAGGATGGCCGCCAAGGCGAGGTAGGCGGGGACGTGGAAGTTCGACTGGAAGGCCTTCATCGAGGCGTTGAAGCCCGCGCCCCCGAAGAGCCCGAAGAGCTTCTGGAGCCCGTGCGGAAGCATGGCCGCGCCCAGCGCCAGCCGCAGGACGGTGCCGGCGAAGCCGGCGTCTGTCGCGAACAGTCTCTTGATCATGGCTCGAACACTCCCGAACCGGAATTCGCGGACATTCTATCATAAATGCGGGAGCGCAAGCGGTCCCGGATTCCGCGCGGCCGCCCGGCCCGGCCTCAGGCGCGCGGCCCGTCCGGCTTGTCCGTGCCGCCGCGCCGCAGGCTGTGGAGCCGGTCGATGAGCCGGTCCCGGAGCAGGACCCCGGCGATGAAAAGGACGAGCGCGATGCCCGACAGGATCCACACCGGCAGGAAGTCCCTCCGCTGGAGGTGGGCGCCGATGTAGGCCGCCCCCCAGATGCCGGGCAGCCGGGCGATCATCGAGATCATGAAGAACCGCAGCGGCCTGACCGGCGTCAGGCCCGAGATGTAGACCAGGGAATCCTTGGGGATGCCCGGGACAAGGAAGAGGACGAACAGGACGATCTCGGCCTTGGGGTCGCTGATGAGGAACTCGAATTTTTGGAGCTTCTTCGGGGAGACGAGGGCCTGGACGAGCCCGTAGCCCAGGACCCGGGCGGCGAAGAAGGCGACGGCCGTGCCGGCGAGGATGCCGGCGACCGAGAGCAGCGCCCCGAGCCAGGTGCCGAAGACGTAGCCGCCCGCGACCTGGACGATCTCCCCGGGGATGACGAAGACGACGACCTGGACGACCTGGAGGACGATGTAGACGAGCGCGCCGACCGACCCGTAGGAGGCGACGAAGCGGCCGACCTCCTCGGGCCGGCCGAGGAGCCGCGCGAAGACCGGCGCGACCCTGATCGAGGCCAGGACGAGAAGGACGAGGAAGGCCGCCGCGAGCGCGATGCGCAGGGCGAGCGGGACCTCGAGCTTCTTGCCGGGTTCCATGCGGGCGCCGCCGCGGGCTCAGTTCCCCCCGTTCCCGGGCTTGGCCGCGGGCCGCTTCGGTCAGCAGCAGGTTGTCGATCTTCGAGACCCAGCGGTAGCCGAAATGGAAGGGCAGCGGCTTGACGTTCCCGGCCGGGTCCTCGTAGGCGGCCTTGAGGTCCTTCTGCTCGACGACGGCCGGGAAGTCCTCGACCGGCTTGGCGTAGGCGCCGTAGAGCTGGACCGCCCAGCCCTGGCGCTTGAAGTAGCGGTAAGGGATGCCGGTGTCGTCCTCGAGGACGTACTGGCTCCGGTCCAGGATCATGTTCCGGAGGTTGGCGAAGTCGGCGTAGTGGAGGAGATAGGAACCCGACTTGATGAACGTCGTGACGCCGGGCAGGCCGTCGAAGAGCCGGTAGAGCGCCGAGCCCTTGGCCATGCCGGCGTCGCTGATGTCGCAGCTGAAATAATAGACGCTCCGCGGGGTGGTCTCTCCGGCGCGAAGGTAATCGACCCGGACGCCGTTCGGCCGCTTGGCGAGCCGCCGCTGGACGGCGTACGGGGATTCGGCCCACTCCCCCTTCCCGCCGACGGCCAGGCGCCGGAGCGAGACGATGGAGTTCCCGGTCCGCTTGAGGAAAAAGAGCATCACCGGCAGCGCCCCGTCGACCCGGCCCTTGCCGAAGGCCTCGTTCATGTGCTCGGTCACGAAGTAGCCGCGCTTCAGGAAGTCGGCGAGGATCGTCTCGAAGTCCTTGAAGAAGCCGTCCCGCCACTCGGGCGTCTCCTTGGCGAAGTCGGGCAGGTTGCCGACCGGCTCGAGGCCCATGAGGACGGTCCGCTCCGCCTCCGGGTAGAAGGCGAAGGAAGTGACAAAGTCCGGCCCGCCGAAGGGATAGAAGAGCGTCTTCGTCACGAGCCGGCTCTCGCGGAGGTCCTCGCCGGCCCATTTCTTCATCGGCCCGAGGATGGCCGAATCGAAGGCGCCCCAGTGCTCGTTCGCCGCCTTGGCGAACGCCTGCCAGGAGGCGGCCGCCTCGATCGCCTTGGCCTCGTCGGACGTCCCGGCGAGACCGCTCATGGTCGCGGCCGCGTCGTCGTGGAAACGGTCGACCCCGACGGCGAGCGGCGCGGCGGCGGCCGGCGGCTGCGCCTGGGCCCGCGTCTGCGCGGCAGGTTGGGGCTCGTCGGGTTAGAGGCCTTGTCGGGCCCCTCCCCCGGCTGGCAGCACAGGCCGGAAGCGCAGACCAGGGTCATGAGGATGAGGCAGGCTTTCTTCATCGTCGCGTCCTTTACTGGATCATGCCTTGCGGCAAGCAGGTATTATCCACGTTTTTAGCGGCAAAAATAAAGACGGCGGCGGCCGGACGCCGGAGGAGCCCCCGCCCCACGGCAAGAAGGGGGCCCGGGGATCGCCGGCGGGCCGTTCCCGGCGCGCCCGCCGCACCCCCCTGAGCGGCGTCCGCCGGACGTCCCTCCGGGCCCTTCCCCGGGCCCAGGAGATCATTTGCTGACCGCGGTCACCGCGATACCCGATGGATCCCGGTGCCGCTCTTGATCGAAGAAGCGGCGGCCAGGTCCTTGACCCGTCCCTCGGACTTGTAGGACACGAACCGCAGCGACTCTCATGTAATCCCGGACCAGCGTGTATTCATTGAGGTTCGTCGGGATGTTCCCGAGCAACGCCCCCCGTCATGGCGTTCAGGAACTTGAAGACCTGGTCGCTCATCGCCACATAGTAGGTCTTCCCCGGGTTCAGCGCGACCATCTCTCCTCCCACGAGGACGGAGGTCGGGTCAAGCCGGCTAAAATCGCCCGGGTTCGTGGCGGCGGGTTTGTTCGAGTCGTAGTTGAAGGTGAGGCCGGACGTCTGGACAGCCAGGTCCGTAGTCTGCGTCACCATGTCGACCGCATACTCAAGGCCGCCGAGGAGGTAGGCCCCGGGTATCTCGGCGACAACGACCTTGAAGTCGAGGCCGTTATCCAAATCGTAGCCGTACGGGACGGCCCGCATGATGTTGTTGCCGACGACCTTGCCGGCGAAGATGTCGGCCCCCTCGTAGCCGAGGACGTCGAGGGCGCAATCGACGCCGAAGCCGGCCTTGGTCAGCCGCTTCACGAAGGCGTCGGTGATGAGGTTGCCGAGCGGCGTGTCCCGGTTCGGGCCGGCCGCCGGCCAGCTCTTCGAGATGTCCCGCAGGGCCGTGGCCACGATCTGGCTGTAGACGGGTCCGAAACGCGGGTCGGCGACGACGCCGGCGCGGACCTTGTTGACGGCAGCGCGGACCTGCGGGTCTTCCTTGACGCGGCCGTCGACCGGAATGAGCTTCCAACTGTCGACCGTGACGCCGCCGCCGGCCGCAACACTGAGCTTCAGCTCGCCCAGGTAGAGGCCGAAGTACCCGGCCTGGACGATGATCTTGCCGTTGCGGACGATGGGCGCTGCGTACGCGTCGTGGCTGTGTCCGCCCACGATGACGTCAATGCCGGGAACGTTGTCGGCCAGGCCGAAGAGGTCGAGTGCCGTGCCGAGGTGGGACAGGCAGATGATGACCTCGCAGCCCTGCTGTTTCAAGGCTCCCGCCAGCCCCGTGGCGTAATACCAGAGAGTGTTGGTGGGGTCGTTCGTGTCCTCGTAGGGATGCTTGAACCGCGCGTTCACATCGTCGGAATAGTTCTGCGGCTCCTGGGTGACGAGCCCGAAGATGCCGACCTTGACCCCGCCGATCGTCTTGATCATCGTCGGCTGGATCCTCCCGTCGAGCGGCCCGCCAGGACCGAAGGCCGTCCCCGTGAAGTCGACGTTGGCACAAAGGATGGGCAGATTCACGGGCGCCGCGCCGGCGACCTGCCCGCTGAGGACCCCGGCCAGGATGTCGATGCCCAGGTCGAACTCATGGTTCCCGAGCTCCATGGCGTCGTACAGGTTCTCCATGATCTTGAGCTCGGGGTAGCCGAGATACTTGTTGAACTCGAACGACCCGACGAAGACGTCCCCGGCGTTGAGGGCCAGGACGTTCGTGTCGACGGCCCGGAGCTTCTTGATGAGTGTCGCCATCCGGGCGATGCCGGCGTAGTCCGGGCTGTACGGGAAATGCCAGATGTCCCAGATGCCGCAACCGATCATCCGCTTGGCGTCCGTGGCCGTCCCCGGGGCCGGGATAAACCCGGTCTCGAACGGGACCATGGCCGAATGCGTGTCGTTGGTGTCGAGGATGGTCAGCTTCTTCGACTGGGCGCAGGCGAAGACGGCCAGCCCCAACACCAGGACCGAGACCCAGAAAAACCTCAAACCCCTGTTTTTCATGAAAAATCCTCCCTTGCCTGAAGGTTGAAGACCCCTTGACCCTGACTGCTGCGGACCTGAGTATCTCACATCCGACCTCGGCTTGACAATACCGCCCGCGGAGGGCCGGAGTTGTCAAGAAGTTGTCAAGAAAATGTGAAGAATCGGTCAATCAGGGAGGGACATCAGACGAGGTGGGTGCCGGCCGAGATGCGGATGATGTGGACCTTGGGCCGCCGGCCGAAAGCCGCCTCGTAGGCGCGGCCGACCCGGGCCTCGAACTCCGGCACGGCGCCCGGACTCGACCAGGCTGATCGTGCAGCCGCCGAAGCCGGCGCCCATCATCCGCGAGCCGAGGACGCCCGGGACCCGGGCCGCGGCCTCGACCAGCGCGTCGAGCTCGGCGCAGCTGACCTGGTAGTCGTCCCGGAGGCCGGCGTGCGATTCCGACATCCGCTGGCCGAACGACTTGAAGTCGCCCCGGCCGAGGTCGACGCAGGCCTCGGCGACGCGGATGTTCTCCCGGACGACGTAGTCGCATCTCCGGAAGACGACCGGGTCGAGCTCCGCCTGGTGCTCCTGGAGGAGGACCTGGGTGACGTCGCGGAGGCTGCGGATCCGCGGGTCGTGCCTGCGGAGGAGGCGCGACGCCGTCCTCGCACTGCCGCCGCCGGACGTTGTATTCCGAGCCGGCCAGCTCGCGCCGGACGAGGGTGTCGGAGACGACGATCCGGAGGTCCTCCCGCTCGAAGGGGAAATACTCGTACTCGAGGGAGCGGCAGTCGAGCTTGAGGACTTTCTTCTCCCGGCCGTGGATGTTGATGAACTGGTCCATGATGCCGCAGCGGACGCCGACGAACTCGTTCTCGGCCCTCTGGGCCAGCTTGACCAGGGTCAGGCCGTCGAGGCCCAGGCGGAACATGTGGTCGAGGGCGAAGGCCAGGCCGCCCTCGATCGCCGCCGACGAGGACATCCCGGCGCCGACGGGAATGTCCCCGCCGAAGACGCAGTTGAAGCCGCCGACCTTGTGCCCGGCCCGCAGGAACTGGTCGATGACGCCCTGAAGGTAGTCGGGCCAGCGCAGCGGGGAGCGGTGGAGGCCGCCGAGCTCGCAGCGGAACTCCTGGTCGAAGTCGCGCGAGACGAAATGGCAGACGTCGTCGGGACGCGGGGCGGCGGCGAAGACGATGGCCTTGTCGGTGGCCCCGGGCAGGACGAAGCCCTCGTTGTAGTCGGTGTGCTCGCCGATGAGGTTGACGCGGCCCGGGGAGACGACGAGGAGCGGCTCTCCGGCGAAGTGCTTCCGGAACCGCTCGGCCATGATCCCGATGAGTTCGTACATCTCCGCTCCTTCCCGTCCGTCTTCAATGGATAGAACGACGCCGGCCCTGAAGAATTATCAACTTGGCCGGAAAAAGTCAACCCGCCGCGAGGGGCCCGCGGCCCTCACATGTCCTTGCCGTACCAGCTCCTGAGGACGGCCTCGGCCGGCTTGCCGTGGGGAGTGTAGCCGGTGTCGGAGGTGCCGCCGTCGGCGGGGTCGGGCGACCATTGCCACCAGAACATCCCCGCGACCCAGGTTTGTCCCGAGACGCTGCGGAGGGCGGCCTCGTAGAAATTGCTCTGGACGCCGAGGTCGACCGGGCCCTGCCGCTGCCAGTCCCACGGGTTCTGCGCGCCGCCGGCCACGCTCCGGGCGCCGATCTCGGTCAGGATCAGGGATTTGCCCCATTTCTGGGCGAGCTGCTGGAGCTTTGGGCGGAAGGTCGCCCAGCCGGCGAGGAGGTCGTCGACCGAGGGGTTGACGTTCTGGGTCAGGGTCGGGTAGGCGTCCTGGCCGATGTCATCGACGGCGTCCCACCAGGTGACGGCGTCGGGATTGGACTCGACCTGGTTGTCGGCGTAGGTCAGGGGCCCGGTGTAGACGGCTCGGACTTCGGACACGATGCTCCGCCACGCGTCGGCATGGACGGCCGTCGTGCCGAGCTCGCAGCCGACGCAGAACATCTCGCAGCGTGTCCCGGCGGCCAGGGCCGCGTAGTGGAGGATGAACGTCCGGTAGGAGGCGAACCAGGCCGCCCAGTCGCCGTCGGTGAAGCCGGGGCCGATCTCTCCCCGGTAATGATCCGGGTCGTTCGAGAGGTCGACGTGCGGCTTGAGCATGACCTTCAGGCCCAAATCGTGGGCCTTCTGGATGACCGTCTCGAGGGAGGCGTCGGTCGGCGTCGACGCGCCCGTGTAGCCGATGGCCGTCGAGGCGATCGTGTCCTGATAGCCCGTCACGAGCAGGCTGATCCACGTCGCGTTCGTCTGCTTGAGCTCGGCCAGCGACTGGGAAGGCCCGCCGCCGTCGTAGGCCGTCGACCAATATCCTGTGAAGGCGATCCCCTTCTCGAAGACCCTCCCTTCCGTCGCGGGCGACTTCGCGCGGCAGGACGCGGCGAGAAAAAGGAGCGCCAGGCAGCCCGCCGCAGCCTGGAGAAGGCCGATCAAACGTCTCGCGGATCTGGGCATTCTCATCCTCCTCAGAAAATCCGGCCCGGCCTGCCCTCCGGACCCGGCCGAGGCCATCATTCTGAGTCTTTCCCGAAGGAGTGTCAATTATCGTCCGAGGGCCTCGAGCGGGCGGAGGAGGATCTTCAGGAAAGCGTGCGCGGGGTGGGTTCCGGCGGCTGTTTCCAAACGCCCGGCGGCGCCGGCCCCTCGTCCTCGAGGGCCGCGCACTGGCCGGCGAGAGCGACGAAAAGGACGATGGCAAGGTACTGAGGTTCCGGCGTCGTGGCGACGAGCAGGAAGGCGAAGGCGGCCACGAGCAGGGCGGTATGGAGCCTGAGCCGCGGCGCGGCCAGGACGGCCACGCCGAGGAGCGCCACCGCCGCGAAGGGGAAGAGACCGGAGAGATGGAGCCAGCTCAGCGGTCCGGAGAGGGCGTTCGGATAGAAGGTGGCCAGGGCGGCCCTGTCTTTCATGACGAGGTTGAAGAGGATCGTGTTCTTGAGGACGGCGCCGGCGCCGAAGGGGAGCATGAGGAGCGCCGCCGTGGCGACCGCGATCCCCGAGTCGACGGCGATCCGCCCGAGCGAACGGAGGTCTCTGCGGTCGAACCCGTGCCAATAGTACGCGGCCATGAGCGGGATGACCAGGAACTTGGTCAGGAGGCCGGCGCCGAAGAGAACGGCGATGGCGTAGCGGCGGCCCGGCCGCGGCCGGTGCTCGTCGCGCCGGGCCAGGAGCAGCACGAGCCCCGTGACCAGGAACGTCATGGCCGGGTTGGTCTTGACCTCGAGGAAGAGGAAGACCAGGAAATAGGGCACGAGATAGCGCCGCCGGACGCCTGGGAACATCAGGGCGAAGGCCAGGCAGGCCAGGGCGTTCAACAAGACCATGAGGCAGCGCGGCAGGGCGTCGTCGCCGCGGGCGGCTGCGTTTAGAGAGACTCTCCTTCAGGTCGCGGCCGGCGAGTTGCAGGATTTGCTCAAAGGTCTGCTGAACCTGGCGGGCGATCTGGGCGTGAACACCGTAACGGCGGCATTGTTCCACGTTGAAATGGTTGTTTTTGGCAAATTGAAACGCCCGCATCAGGGTGAAAAATCCGATTCGGCGCTGGCTTCAAATAATTCGCGAGCTTCCGCAATGTGTTTGTCGTCCTGTCCGAGGCGGGCCAGCAGATCCCGGCCGCTGACAAGCGCGGCGCAGAGCGCGGCGGCGGAGACGCAGCCCAGGCGGGAGGCTTCCACCAACATGCGGGAATAGCGCGGGTGCATGGGCAGCCGGAGCATTTGCCAGCCAACGGCGAAAGATCAGAATTGCGGATTGTGGATTGTGGATTGCGGTTGGAATCGGTGATCTGGTTCGTGTATCGCCCTGGTGCGGCCTTGGCCAACTGTT
>CAWDTC010000044.1:0-17942 GCA_963805045.1 Candidatus Aminicenantota bacterium | reverse complement strand
ACGCATCGCGAGGAGGAGAGCCTGGGCATCAAGAACGAGATCGAGACGATCCGGCAGCACGTCCAGAACATCGAATGAGGCCGGGCAGGCTGGAATTCCTGACCTTGCGTCGGGGGCCGGCCGGAGTATGATAGGGGAGAGGCGGTGGCCAACATGATTTTCGTCGTCAGCGGCCCGTCGGGCTGCGGCAAGTCGACCCTCATCGGACTCGTCCGCCGGGCGCTCCCGGACCTCGGCTTCTCGGTCTCCCACACGACCCGGGCGCCGCGGCCGTCCGAGCGGGACGGCGTCGATTACCACTTCGTCACGGCCGGGACCTTCCGCCGCATGGTCCGGGCCGGCCGCTTCGTCGAATGGGCCGACGTCCACGGCCACCTCTACGGCACCTCGCGGGCCGAGCTCGTGCGGCAGAGAGAAGCGCGGCGACGTCATCCTGGACATCGACGTCCAGGGCGCGCGCCAGGTGCGCAAGAAGCTCCCCGGGGCCGTCCTCGTCTTCGTCATGCCGCCCGTCTTCGAGGAGCTCCGCCGGCGCCTGCGGGCGCGGAAGGAGGACAGCCCGGCCGAGGTCGAGCGCCGGCTGCGCGACGCCGCCGGAGAGGTCCGGGCGTACAAGGAGTTCGACTTCGTCGTCGTCAACGACGACCTCGCCCGGGCCGCCGCCGAGCTCGAGGCGGTCATCGTCGCCGCCCGCCGCCGGACGGCCGCCATGGCCGGCGCCGTCCGGCCGATCCTCCGGAGCTTCGACGGCCGGCGGCCTCGCCGCGCCGAAGAGAGGCCGGAGATGAAGAAGATCGCCCTGGGCGTCTCCTCTTCGATCGGACTCTACAAGGCCTGCGAGGTCCTGCGCGGGTTCCAGAAGGCCGGCCTCGATGTCCAGGTCGTCATGACCAAAAACGCGACCCGGCTCGTCTCGCCGCTCCTCTTCAGCAGCCTGTCGGGCGCACGCGACGATCGTCGACATGTTCGAGGAGCCGGCCGCCCGGCGGGTCGGGCACGTCGCCCTGGGGAAGGAGATCTCGCTCTACTGCCTCGCGCCGGCCACGGCCAACGTCATCGCCAAGCTCGCCAAAGGGGTCGCCGACGATTTCCTGACGACCCTCTTCCTGGCCGCGCGCTGCCCCGTCCTCGTCGCGCCGGCCATGAACGAAGCCATGTACCTCCACCCGCGGACGCAGGCCAACATCGCCTCCCTCAAGGCGGCCGGGGTCGAATTCGTCGAGCCCGACCAGGGCTATCTCGCCTGCGGCGACGAGGGCTGGGGCCGGCTGGCCGAGCCCGAGAAGATCGTCCGCGAGGGGCTCGCCCTGATCGGCGGGAGCGAGAGCCTGAAGGGCCGGACGGTCCTGGTCACGGCCGGGCCGACCCGGGAGTTCATGGACCCGGTCCGCTTCCTCTCCAACCCCTCCTCCGGCAAGATGGGCTACGAGCTGGCCAAGGAGGCGCTCCGCCGCGGGGCCGGGGTCGTCCTCGTTTCCGGGCCGACGGAGCTCCCGCCCCCGCCGGGCGCGAAAGTCGTCCTGGTCACGACCGCGGCCGAGATGAAGGCGGCCGTCCTGCGGGCCTTCCCGCGGGCCGACGTCGTCCTCATGGCCGCGGCCGTCTCCGACTTCCGCTTCAAGGACGTCCGCCCCGAAAAGACGCCGAAGGCCGAGGTCGCGGCGAGCGTCGCCCTCGAGCGGACGGAGGACATCCTGGCCCTCCTCGGCGCGGAGGAAGAAGCGCCAGGTCGTCGTCGGCTTCGCCGCGGAGACGCGGGACGTCGTCGGCGAACGCCCGCCGCAAGCTCGCCGAGAAGGGGGCCGACCTCATCGTCGCCAACCCGGTCGGCGCGGGCAAGGGGTTCGGGACCGACACGAACGAGGTCCACATCATCCGTCCGTCCGGGCGGGTCCGGTCGACGCCGCTCCTGAGCAAGCGGGAAGTCAGCCGGGCGGTCCTGGACGAAGTCGAGGTCGTCCTTGGGAAAAAGCGCCGCTGAGATCCTGGCCTGCCTCCGGGACCACGTCGAGCTCCTGGACGGCTCGGGCGCCGGCTTCTGCCTGGCCGGCCGCGCGCGGACCGCTCCGGAGGATGGCGCCGCGTCCCCGGCCCCGGACCAGCCTGCCGCGCCGTCGGCGGGCCTCGCGGCCGACACCCGGACCGCCGCCGAGGTCGAGCGGGACGTCCGCTCGTGCAAGCTCTGTCCGCTCCATCGCCTGCGGACCAACGCCGTGCCCGGCGAGGGGAATTGGGCGGCCGAGCTGATGTTCATCGGCGAGAGCCCCGGGCCGCGACGAAGACCTCCAGGGCCGGCCGTTCGTCGGCCGGGCCGGACAGCTCCTGCCGCAAGATCATCGCTTCCATGAAGTTCCGCGAGGACGAGGTCTATATCACGAACATGGTCAAGTGCCGGCCGCCCGAGAACCGCGTCCCCCACCGCGAGGAGATGGAGGCCTGCTGGCCGTACTTCGCCCGCCAGATCGAGATCATCAAGCCCAAGGCCATCGTCACCCTGGGCATGACGCCGACGGGCCATTTCGTGCCCGGCCGCACGGCCATGGGCCAGCTCCGGGGCCGGTTCGCCGACTACCGGGGGATCCCCCTCATGCCCACGTTCCACCCGTCCTACCTCATCCGGAACGAGGGCAACCGGGAGATCCGGCGCATGGTCTGGGAGGACATGAAGAAGGTGATGGCCCTCCTGGGCAGGAAATGAGCGCCTTCGTCCGCGTCGTCTTTCCCCTGCCGCTCGACCAGTCCTTCGTCTACGCCGTCCCCCCGGCCCTCGAGGACAAGGCCCGGCCGGGGTGCCGGGTCCTGGCCCCCCTCGGCCGGAAGAGCCAGAACGGGCTTCATCGTCGCCTGCGGCGTCGCGCCTCCGCCGGCCGGGATCGAGGCCCGGGAGATCGCCGCGGTCCTCGACGACCGGCCGTTCTGGGGCGGCCGGTTCCTGTCGTTCACCCGGGACCTCAGCGCCGAGTTCAGGTCGTCCTGGGGCGAGATCCTCCAGGCCTCGCTGCCGCCGTCGCTCGCCGGCCGCAGCCGGACCGTGGTCACGCTGACCGAGGCCGGCCGGGCGGCGCTCGAGGCCGGCCGGCTCGGCCCACGCGAACGGGCGGCGGCGGCCGCCCTCGGCGGGCGTCCGGCCGGCTGGAGCCCGCTCTCGCTTCGGAGAAAGACCGGAGCCAAGGACGTTGGCGCCCTCGTTTCCCGCATGGAAAAGAAGGGCCTCGTCGCGGTCCGCGCCGTCCCCGTCCGGCCGCCCCGGTCGGCGCGGCCGGAGCCCGGGCCGGGCCAGGTCCAGCTGCCGCTCGACTTCGCCGCGGCCGGCACGCCCGGGGGTCCCCTCGCCGAGGCCCTCCGGGCGGTCGCAGAGGGGCGCTTCGTCGCCTTCTATCTCCACGGCTCGCGGCCGGCCCTCCGGGCAGCCTACCGCGAGCTCCTGGGCGCCGCCGCGGCGGCCGCGGGCAAGGCCCTCTTCCTCGTCCCCGAAGTGTCGCTGACGCGGGAGTTCGCATCGGCCGTAGAAACGGAGTTCGGCCGCGCGGCCGCCGTCTTCCACGGCCGGATGACGGAGAAGCAGAAGGAAACGGCCTGGCGGGGCCTGCAGAGCGGCCGGACGGCCCTCGTCGCCGGCACGCGCTCGGCGCTTTTCCTCGACCCGGGACCGCTCCGGCTGATCGTCGTCGACGGCGAGCACGAGGACTCCTACGTCCAGTCGGAGAGCCCCGCCTACGACGCCCGGCGCGGCGCCTGGCTCCGGGGCCGGGCCGAGGCCGCGGCCGTCGTCTTCGGCTCGCCGCGGCCGTCGGTCGAGGCCTTCCATCAGGCCGTCCGGCTGGGCGCGCTCGTCGAGCTCGGCGGGGAGGAGGACAAGGTCCCGGTCGCCTGGGTCGACCCCCCGGCCGGACCGCCCGTCCTGTCCCGCGAGCTCGAGCTCAAGATCCGGGCCAGCCTGAAGCGGGACGAGCCGGTCGTCCTCTTCCTCAACCGCCGCGGCTACGCCGCGGCCCTCGCCTGTTCGGCCTGCGGCCGCGTTCCCCGCTGCAGGCGCTGCGACATCCCTCTCGTCTACCACAAGAAGGAGGAGGCGCTCGTCTGCCATTACTGCGGCGCTACCGCGGCCTCACGGGCCGGCTGCCCCTCCTGCGGCGGCCGGCTCGAGCTCCGCCGCGGGGCCGGGACGCAGGCCCTCGAGGAGGAGCTCGGGCGGCTCCTGCCCGGGGTGCCCGTGGGCCGGGTCGACGCCGACGCGGCCGCGGAGCGGGAGGGGCGCGAGCGCGTCCTCCGCGATTTCGCCCGCGGCCGGCTCCCCGTCCTCGTCGGGACCCAGCTCCTGGCCCACCAGCCCGGTGTCCCGCGGGTCCGGCTCGTCGGCATCCTCTCCCCTGAAACGCTCCTCGGGTTCTCCGACTTCCGGGCCGGCCAGAGGACGTTCCAGGACGTCTCGCGGATGGTCGATTTCGCCGTCCCGGCAGCCGGGACCGAGGTCGTCATCCAGACCCCGGCCCCGGTCCATTACAGCATCCGCGCCGCCGGCGAGAGGGACTATTCCTCCTTCTTTGCGGCCGAGATCGAGTTCCGGAGGGTCATGAACTATCCGCCGTTCTCCGTGCTGGCCGAGGTCAGCCTCCTCGGCCGCGACCTGCGGTCGCTCGCGGCGAGGGCGCGGGAGTTCCGGGCTCTCCTCCGGGGCCGCGAGCCCGAGCTCGAGGTCCTCGGTCCGGCCCTGCCGGCCGTGGTCAGGGTCAGGGATGTCGTCCGGATCCAGGTCATCCTGAAAGCGGCGGAGCGGGCGACGATCGACCGGGCCCTCGACGAGGCCCTGCCGCGCCTGCGGGTGCGGAAGAGCGTCGTCTTCTCCTATGCCCCGTTCGGGGACGCGCCCGGCCGCTAGGCTGGGCGTCGGGCAAAAAAAAGGGCCTTCCCCCGCGGGAAGGCCCCGGACGTTCTCTGCCGTCCCCGGATCAGTAATCCCCGAAGTCGATCGTCAGCTGGCCCGTGGCTTCGACGGGGTGGTTCGCGCCGTCGACGCCCGTGAAGGTGACATGGGCGATGACCTGCAGCCGCGAGGTCGTGCCGACGAGCGAGACGAGGGGCGCGACGAGCTTGGCCGCGCTCAGGACGGCCACGAAGTCGACGCTCTTGCTCTCGCCGATGGTGATGACGAGGGTCGAGCTCGTGCCTTCGGTCGAGGCCGGGACCGTGACCCCCGGATCGCCCGTGCCGTCGAGGAGCGTGTAGGTGATCTTGTAGCCGGTCAGGGTGATGTTGTTGTACGGGCTCGGGGTCGTGGCCCCCGGGTCGATCATGGCCGCCTGGAGGGTGGCCGTGGCCGTGTCCGCCGTCGTCGTCGATACGTCGGACTCCAGATACATGGCCGAGGTGCCGTCGATGGTCGTGCCGGTGATGCCCTCGACGATGAGCATGCTGTTCGACTTGGAATCCTTGACGGTCGGATTGCAGCCCGCCAGGGTCAGGAGCGCCGCCAGGACGGCCAGGACCTTGAGGGTCGAAGTGGTGGTTTTCATGGTTTCTCTCCTCCTCTGTCCCCCGTCACTTGATGATCCGGGGCGTGATGAAGATGAGCAGCTCGCGGCTCGTTTTGGTCCGGGCGAAATTCCGGAAGAGGCTCCCCAGGATGGGGATCTGGTTCAGGAACGGCGTCTTCTCTCGGGTCACCGAATCTTCCGTGCGGTAGATGCCGCCGATGACGGTCGTCCCGCCGTCGGGAATCATGATCGTGGTCTCGGCGTGCTGGGTCGTGATCGGCGGGATGCCGTTGACCAGGTTGGCGAAGTCGGCCGCGTTGTTGTCGATCGAGACCTTCATGATGATCGTTCCTTCGGCCGTGATCTGCGGCGTGGCCTTCAGCTCCAGGGCGGCGTTGACGTACCGGGTCGTGACGGTGAAGTTGGCGACGGTCTGGACCGGGATCTGCCGGCCCTGGATGATGTCGGCCTCCATGTTGTTCTGCGTGGTGATCTGCGGATGCGAGATGATCTTGCCCTCGCCCTGGCTCTCGAGGGCCGTCAGGGCGACGTCCAGCCGGAAGGTGTCGAGGACGTTGGCGAAGGACATGCCCAGGGCCGTGTTGAAGGACGGGGCCGGCAGGTTGATGGCGTAGCCGCCGAGGGGCCCGCCGATGCCCTTGGTCGTCGTGCCCTGGGGGATCAGGGCGCCGTTGACGTCGACCTGATTGGGGAACTGCAGCGACGTCGAATTGCCGTACGTCGAGTCGGCGTTGACCTTGAAGCCCCACTGGATGCCGAGGTTGCGGACGAACGTCGACGAGGCCTCGACGACGCGGGCCTCGATGGAGACCTGCGGGGTGGGCGTGTCGACGACGGTCAGCAGCTTCTCGATGAGGTCGAGCTTGTCCTTGACGTCCGTGATGAGCAGCGTGTTCGTCCGCTCGTCGATGATCATCTCGCCGCGCGTCGAGACCTTGGACTTGAGGAGCGCGGCGACGTCCTTGGCCTTGGAGTAGGAGAGCGTGTAGGTCTTGGTCTGGACGGGACCGGCCAGCTCCTTGCTCTCCTTCATCTTCCGCTCGTCCTCCTGCTCGCGGGTCAGGACGCCGATCGGGGCGATGCGCAGGACGTTGCCCTCGATCGACTTGCCCATCTTGTTCTGCTTGAGGACGATGTCGAGGGCCTGGTCCCAGGGGACGTCCTGGAGGTTGCAGGTGACGGTCCCCCGGACGTCGGAGTCGAAGACGACGTTCAGGCTGGCGAACTCCGCCAGGTAGAGGACGACGTCGCGGAGGTCCGCGTCCTTGAACTTCAGGCTGAGGACCTCGCCGCTGTACTTCTCGTCCTCGGCGGCGATCGTCTTGGGCTTGTACTTGTCGGGCTCGGCCGAGGCTCTTCTTCTCCTGGACGGGGGCGGCGGCCTGGGGCGGCGGGGTGGCGGGGGCCTGGGTCACGACGGGCGTCGCGGCCGGCTTCGGCTCGGCCTTGGCCTCGGCCGCCGCGGGTCGAGCTTGACGGGCACGGGGTTCGCCTTCGGCTCGTCCTGCCGGACGGCCGGGGCCGCCTTGGGCGTCCCGGCGGCCGGCACGGAAGCGGCCGGGGCGGAGACGACCGGCGCCGGGGCGGGCTTGGCCATCGCCGCGGGCGCGTCCTTATAGAAGGATACGGTCAGGCCGTTCTTGTCCGAATCCAGGGAATAGACGCCGGGCTCCCTGAGGTCGAAGACGAGGCGGGTGATGGCCCGGGGGTTGCTCTGCTGGAACTGCCCGACGCGGGCCTTCTCCACCGCCACCTGCGGCTCGTCGACGGACCAGACGTTGGTCTTGGCCGTCAGGACGGTGTCGTAGAGGTCAACGACGAGGCGCGAGGGGTTCTCCAGGGCGAAGACCTGGGCCACGGCCTGGTCGGTGAGCTCGGCCCGGAAGGAGACGCGGTCGGCGGCCTGGCTGAAGTCGACCTTGTCCAGGAAGATCTCGGCCTTGGGCCGGCGGTCGAGCTGGGACTGGGTCTCGGCGTCGACGACGTAGCCGCCGCTCGAGCGGAGGATCTTGGCGAACTCGACGACCGTCCGGCCGGATTCCGTGCCGATGCGGATGGGCACGCGCTCGTTCAGCCGGACGAGGAAGCGGAGGTCCTCGGCGCCGGCCTTCTGGACCTGGATGTCCCGGATGAACTGGGCCTCGGAGGAGGGCACGAGCGGGGCCTGGCTCGTCCTGGCCCGGCCGATGTCGAGGACGAGGGTCTGCGGCGAGTCGGCCAGGTAATAGGCCTTCGGAGCGGCCAGCGGGCCGTCGGTCTCGAGGATGAGCTTGGCCGCCAGGGTCCCCGGCTGGACCTGGATCCGGCTGATGGTGACGGCCGAGCCCGGACTTCCGGCGTGCGCGACGAGAACGAGGATCGCAGAGGGATGCGATGAGGGCTGGCAGGATTCTCTTTTTCATGTTAACGCTCCTCCGGGTTGATTTCCTTGATGATCTCCCGCGGCACCATGAGGGGCACGCCCCGCTCATGGGTTTTCCGGAAGACGACCTGGCTCGGGCCGATGCTGACGATGTAGCCGTCGGCGAGCCTTGTCGCCGACGTTCATGAAGCGGGGGAAGCCCTGGGCCGTGCCGATGACCGCGGTGTAACCCTTTTTGGCTTTGACGATGCCGATGAGGATCAGGTCCTCGATGGCGCCCTGGCCCTCGCCGGGGCCGGCCTTGGTGTCCCCGCCGCCGAGGAGGTCCTTGAACGGGTCCCTCCGGCCCTCGGCGTTGAAGGCGACCGGGCCGGTCGTGCGGAGGACCGGCTTGTTCTCGGGCTTGGGGTTGGCCGGGGTCTCCTGGGCGAGGAGCGGCAGGAGGCCGGCCAGAACCAGGATGAGGATGACGGTGGCGGCTTTTTTCATCTTCCGGGCCTCTTGGCTTTGGGTTTGGGGGCGGGAGCCGTGGGCTCCTCGAGGAAGAGATAGGTCTTGGCCGTCCAGTTGGCCGAGATGGTCGACTGGTCCGTCTGGCGGCTCAGGGCCTTGACCGAGAACTTGTCGATCGTGAAAAGGCGCGCGTACTGGCTCAGCCGGTCGAAGTAGGTCCCGAGGTTGTTGTAGGTCCCCGTGACCTGCACGACGATCGGCCATTCCGCGTAGAACTCGCGGCCGACCTCTTTCTGCTGGGTGAAGTTCGTCACGTCGAGCCGGGCGTCGTAGGCCAGCTGCTGGATCTGCCTGAGGATCTCGGCCTGCTCCTTGCGCTGAGGGATGATCGACTCGAGCCCCTTGAGCTGGGCCGTCATGACGACGAGCTCCTGCTCGATCCGGTCGAGCTCTTTTTTCTTCTGCTTGAGGTCCTTGACCTCGCTCTCGATCTTGACCCGGTCGGCCCGGAGGGCCTGGAGCTTGGTGTTCTGGGGGCTGAAGTAGAAGAGGTGGGCCAGGGCGAAGATGACGACGCAGATGATGACGGATCCGTACCAGGGCATGCTCTTCATGTCGTCACCCCTTTCTTCCCGGCGGGCTTGGTCTGCGGCGGGGGCGATGCGGCCGCCGGCGCCGCCTCCGGCTTCTTTTCGATCGCGGCGCTGAGAGTGAATTCGAGGTATTCGTTCCTCTGCGTCTTCCGCTGGGTCGAGCTGGCCAGGCTGACGTTCATGAAGACGGGGCTGTTCTCGAGGCTCGTCATGTAGTCCGCGATGAGGTTGTTCGAGAGGGCCTTGCCCTTGACCTGGAGGCCCTTGGCGTCGTAGCGACACCTCGGACAGCCAGACCCAGTCCGGCAGGCTCCGGCTGAGCTGGTCCATGATCCGGGCGGCCAGGTCCTGCTGGGACCGGAGGTCGTTGATGAGGTTGATCTTGCGTTCGAGCGAGGCCTTGAGGAGCTTCTGCTGCTCGAGCTTGGCCGTGACGTACTGGAGCTTCTCCTTCTCCAGCCGGGCGGTGGCCAGGAGTTCGTTCTCGCGGTCGAAGGCCCTCTGCTGGACGTACAGATAGGCCCCGAGAGCGACGACGAGCAGGAGGAAGACCAGGCTGCCCAGGTTCCGCGCTTTCTTGACCGGGACCTCCGCGGTCCCGGGCGCCGCGGCCGTTTCCTTGATGTCCTTGGTTTCCGGCTTGAGGAGGTTGATCCGTATCATGGTTACTTCTCTGCCTTTCGGGTCGCCAGTCCCACGGCGACGCCAAAGATGGGTGCCATCTCGTTGAGATAGATCGAATCGAACTTGTTCTCGTCCACCTGCAGGCCGCGGAAGGGATTGAGGATCTCGGTCTTGATCCGGAACTTCTGCTCGAAGGCCCCGACCATGTTCGGGACGTTGGCCAGGCCGCCGCTGAGGAAGATCTGCTCGATCTTCCGCTCCCGCTTCTCGGAGGCCTCGTAGAAGGAGAAGGTCTTCTCGATCTCGTCGAGGAGGTCCCGGACGTTCATCGACAGGACGTTGGCGAACTGGTCGGCCGTGACCGTCTTGCCGGGGATCCCCTTGAGGAGCTTCTCGGCCTCCTCGAAGCTGATGTTGAGCTCCTTGCGCATGTTCTCGGTGAAGAAGAAGCCGCCGAGCGACAGGTCGCGGAAGAGCTGCGGGGTGCCCCGCTCGACGATGACGACGTTGGTGATGTTGGCGCCGATGTTGATCAGGGCGATCGTCTTCTCGCCGAACGACTCGGGGTAGTTGATCTCGAGGACGTTCTGGAGGGCGAAGACGTCGACCTCGATGCTCTCGAGGTTCTTGCGGGCCTGGTTGACGACGTTGCTGTAGTTGGCGATCTTGTCCTTCTTCGCCGCGACGAGGAGGATGTCGAGGTTCTTGTCGTCCGCGGCCCGGGCGGGCTTGAGGATGGCGTAATCGACGTTCGTCTCCTCGTAGGGGTAGGGGATGTTGTGCTTGGCCTCCCAGATGATGGATTCGGCGAGCTCCTGCTTCTCCATGATGGGGAGGGAGATCTTCTTGATGATGACCGAATTGCCCGAGATGGAGATGCCGACGTCGCGGTTGGAGATCTTGTTCTCGTCGAAGACCATGCGGATCGTCTCGACGACGGCGGCCGAGTCGATGATCGTCCCCTCGACGATGGCGTCGTGGGGCAGGGCCTCGTAACCGACCTTCAGGACCTCGTAGGCCGTGTGGTCCCCCTTCCGCTTGGCCCGCAGCTCGACGGCCTTGACGGAATAGGACCCGATGTCCAGCCCGACCAGCATTCTTTCCCGAGACATTCCGAACATGTTCGCCTGCCTTATTTGGATTTGGAGTTCTTGGACCCTTGGAGTTTCGCTCCGAGCTTCCGGGCCACGGACCCGGGGACGAAGTCGTCGACCGCGCCGCCCAGCATGGCCACCTCCCGGACGAGGTTCGAGCTGAGGAAGGAATACCTGACGTTCGGCATCATGAAGAGCGTCTCGATGTCCGGGGCCAGGTTCCGGTTCATGAGGGCCATCTGGAGTTCGTACTCGAAATCCGAGATGGCCCGCAGGCCCCGGACGACGACGCGGAGCCGCTCGCGCCGGGCGAAGTCCACCAGCAGGCCACGGAACGAGGTGACCTTGACGTTGGCCCGCCGGCGGAAGAGTTCGCGGATCATGTCGACTCTCTCTTTAGTCGTGAACAGCGGGTCCTTCTTGGGATTTCCCAGGACGGCGATGGTGATCCCGTCGAAGACCTCGAGGCACCGTTCGATGATATCGACGTGCCCGTTGGTGATGGGGTCGAACGACCCGGGGTATAGGACTCGCCTCTCCATGATCGGGCTCTTTCGCTTAAGTCCTCATCGAGAATTATCTTCCAATTATCAAAATTCCCGCACCTTGTCAACGGAAATCCTCTGGCCCCACAGGGGGAAACCGGGGCCCGGTCCGGATTTGTTGACAAAAATTGGCGCAGGCCGGAAGCCGGCCGAGAATCCGCGGTCGACGAGCCGTTTCACGCATGTCCGTCCCGCGCGCCTTTCCCGTTGCGGTTCTCTCCTTCCGGGCCCATTGTGGCCCACCTCCGCCAGGGGTCAATCATCCCCGGAGGTGAAACCGGGGATGAAATTCTCCCCCCTCAAGGGGAGAGGGCGGCCCGGCGGGCCCTCCTTAATTAAGAAAGGGGGACAGGCCCCCCGGGAGGGACTGCCCCTCTTGGAGTTGATTTTCCAGGGTGGCTGTGGTAATTTTTGCGCAAATGATGATCCGCTTCGGCACCTCCGGCTGGCGCGGCCTCATGGGGGAGGAATTCACCTTCCACAACGTCCGCGTCGTCGTCCAGGCCATCGCCAACCATCTCCGGCACAAGTTCCCCGACGGGCCGATCGCCGTCGTCATCGGCTACGACACGCGGTTCCTCTCGGAGCGCTTCGCCCTGGAGGCCGCCAAACTCCTCTCCAAGAACGGCGTCACCGTCTTCCTGGCCGACCGGGACGCGCCCTCCCAGGCCCTCGCCCTCCAGATCATCAGGCGGAAATGCCAGGGGGGCATCAACTTCACGGCCTCGTTCAACCCGCCCTGGTATAACGGACTCAAGTTCAACGTCGAGACCGGGGCCCCGGCCCTGCCCGAGGTCACGGACCGGCTCGAGGACGAGGTCCGCCGGCTCATGCCGCGGTTCTCCCATCTCCCGGTCTACGCGCCGAAGGAGAACATCACGCGGATCGACCTCCAGGCCGACTACCTGGCCTTCATCCAGGACAAGATCGATTTCGCCGCCCTGCGGGCGGCCGGGCTGAGGGTGGGCGTCGACCTCCTCTACGGCACGAGCCGCGAATACCTCGACGAGGTCCTGGAGGAGAACGGCGTCCTCGTCGAGGGCATCCACGGCTACCTCGACCCCTATTTCGGCGGCGTCACCCCCTCCTGCACGGAGGACAACCTGGCCGAGCTCAAGCGGCTCGTCCGGACGAAGAAGTGCCATCTCGGCGTCGCCACCGACGCCGACGGCGACCGCTTCGGCATCATCGACGAGGGGGGCGCCTTCATCCACCAGAACTACATCCTGGCCATGCTCCTCGACTACCTCGTCGCGGGTCAAGGGCTGGCGGGGCGGCGTCGCGCGGTCCATCACGACGACCCACCTCCTCGACCGCATCGCCGCGCGCTACGACCTCCCCCTCTACAAGACGAAGGTCGGCTTCAAGTACATGGCCGACCTCTTCCTCAGGGGCCACATCATCTTCGGCGGGGAGGAGAGCGCCTGCATCGCCGTCAAGGACCACCTGCCCGAGAAGGACGGCATCTTCGCCGGGCCTCCTCGTCGCCGAGATGATCGCCGTCGAGGGCAGGGGCCTCCGCGACATCCGCAAGGACCTCTTCGAGCGGTACGGGGCGGTCGCCGGCGGCCAGAGGTCCGTGCCCCTGACCCCGGAGCGGGCCAAGCGGCTCAAGGCCCTGATCCAGTCCCCCCGGCGGAGCTCGGGCGGCGCAAGGTCGTCGGCGTCGAGACCATCGACGGGCTCAAGCTCGACCTCGGCGGCGGGGAGTGGTTCCTCCTCCGCCTGTCCGGGACCGAGCCCGTCATCCGCTGCTACGCGGAGTCCACGACCAAGCCGCGCGTCGAGGCCCTGCTCGCGAAGGGGATGGAGGCGTTCCTGTGAGAGACGGCGCGCCGCGGACCGGCCCGGCCTTCCGGAAGAAGGTCCTCGTCCTCGGCCTCGCCTGCCTGTTCCTGGTCATGGCCGTGACCTCGGTCTTCGGCAAGAAAGGGGTCATGGACATCCTCCAGGCCCGCCAGAAGCTGGCCAAGCTCGATGCCGAGATCCGCAGCCTCGACCAGGAGAAGGCCCGGCTCGAGACCGAGATCCGCGCCCTCGAGACCAACCCCCGGGCCGTCGAAAAGGAAGCCCGCGACAAGCTGTGGCTGATCAAACCCGGCGAGAAGGTCCTCGTTGTCCCCAAAGCGCCGAAAAAGTGAGCCGGCCGCCCCCCCGGACGAGGCCGACCTCCTTGCGCCTCTCAACCCCGCCCAGCGCCGGGCCGTCGTCCACGGCGAGGGCCCGCTCCTGATCATCGCCGGCGCCGGCACGGGCAAGACCAAGGTCATCACCCACCGCATCGCCCACCTCATCGCCTCGAAGAGGGCCCGGCCCGAGGAGATCCTGGCCGTGACCTTCACCGAGCGGGCGGCGAGCGAGATGGAGGCCCGCGTCGACGTCCTCGTCCCCTACACCTACTCGTTCGTCGAGATCAGCACCTTCAATTCCTTCGGGGAGAGGGTCCTCCGGGACTACGCGCTCGACCTGGGCTACCCGCCGGACTTCAAGCTTCTCGACGACGTCGAGCAGGCCATCTTCTTCCGCGAGAACCTCTTCCGCTTCTCGCTCGAGTACTACCGGCCGCTGAGCTATCCGACGCGGCACATCCAGGAGCTCCTCGAGGCCATCCGGCGGCTGAAGCAGGAGGACGTGCGGCCGGCCGACTACGAGCGCTACGCTGGCGACCTCGCCGGACGCGCGCGCCGGGGAAGGGGAAAGGGAGACGGCGCGCAAGCACGTCGAGGTCGCCCGCGTCTACGGCGAGTACCAGGCCCTGCTCCGGCGGGAGGGCCTGATCGATTTCGAGGACCAGGTGACGCTCGTCGTCGACCTCTTCCGGTCGCGGCCGTCCGTCCTCCGGGAGTTCCAGGAGCGCTTCCAGTACATCCTCGTCGACGAGTTCCAGGACACGAACTTCGTCCAGTTCGAGCTCCTGAAGATGCTGGCCGCGGTCCGCCGCAACCTGACCGTCGTCGGCGACGACGACCAGAGCATCTTCCGCTTCCGGGGCGCGTCCCTCAGCAACATCCTCGGCTTCGAGGAGGTCTATCCCGAGGCGAAGCGGGTCGTCCTGACGCGGAACTACCGCTCGACCCAGGCCATCCTCGACGCCTCCTACCAGCTCATCCAGCACAACAACCCCGGCCGGCTCGAGGCCAAGGACAAGGTCGACAAGCGGCTGCGGGCGGCCGCGCCGGGCACGGGGAAGAGCATTTTCGTCCTCCAGTTCGACACCCTCTCCCACGAGGCCGACCGCGTCGCCGAGCTCGTCCTCGAGGCCCACGCCGGCGGGGCGCCGTGGACCGACACGGCCGTCCTCGTCCGGCGCAACGCCGACGCCGACCCCTACCTGCGGGCCTTCAACGTCAAGCAGGTCCCGTACCGGTTCTCCGGCAGCCGGGGGCTCTACCAGCAGGAGGAGATCAAGGTCCTGACGGCCTTCATCGAGTCCCTGACGGACTTCGAGAACAGCCGCGCCCTCTTCTACCTGGCCCTGTCCGACGTCTACGGGGCCTCCTCGTACGACATGACGCGGATCGCCGGCTACGCCCAGAAGACGAACACGTCCCTCCACCTCGTCCTCAAGATGATCGCCGAGGGCCGCAAGCCCGTCGAGGTCTCCGCCGAGACGGAAGCGACGGTCCGGCGGATCTTCGACGACCTCATGTTCTTCGTCGAGCAGGCCGGCTCCCGGAACGCCGGCGCCGTCGTCTACGGCTTCCTCGAGAGGAGCGGCTTCCTCAAGTCCCTGGTCGCGGCGCCGTCGCTCGAGTCGGAGGTCCGCATCAAGAACATCCGGCTGTTCTTCGACAAGATCAAGGGCTTTTCCGACCTCGCCGAGAACGATTCCATCCACGCCTTCTCCCGCTATCTCGACCTCCTCCGCGAGGTCGGCGACAACCCGGCGACCTCGGAAGCGGACCTGGACGAGGACGCGGTCAACGTCCTGACCGTGCACAAGGCCAAAGGGCTCGAGTTCGGCACCGTCTTCATGGTCGGCCTGGTCGAGGACCGCTTCCCCGGCCGCGAGCCGCGGGAGAGGATCCCCGTCCCGGACGCCCTGCTCAAGGAGAGCCTGCCGGGCAAGGAGAACATCCTGCAGGAGGAGCGGCGGCTGTTCTACGTGGCCATGACCCGGGCGCGGCGGGCCCTCCACCTGAGCTGGGCCAGGGATTTCGGGCTGAAGCGCCTGAAGAAGGTCAGCCCGTTCGTCCTCGAGGCCCTCGACATCCCCAAGATGCCGGACGAGGTCCTGCGCGCCTCGGCCATCGAGGAGCTCCGCCGTTACGCCCTGGCCGCCGAGCGGCCGCGGACGCCGGCCGCGGTCCGGGCGCCGGCCGTCCTGGCGCTCAGCCACGTCCGGGTCGAGGACTACCTCCTCTGCCCGCTCAAGTACCGCTTCCGCCACGTCATGCGCGTCCCCGTCATGCCCCATCACACGCTCGTCTTCGGCCGCGTCCTCCACGCCACGATCCACGCCTACCTGGCGCGCCGGATGAAGGGCAAGGCGATGTCCGAGGACGAATTCATCGGCGAGTACGAGAAGAACTGGGTCAACGAGGGCTACCTCAGCCGCGAGCACGAGGAGCTGAGGAAGGCGGCGGGGGAGAGGGCCCTCCGGCTCTTCTACGGGCGGGAGGAGGCCTCGGGGCGCGTGCCGGCCTTCCTGGAGAAGTCCTTCCGCTGGCAGGAGGCCGGCGTCCGCTTCTCCGGCCGCTTCGACCGGGTCGACTTCGAGGAGGCGGGTCCGGTCATCATCGATTTCAAGTCGACCGAGGCCGCCTCCGAGAAGGAGGCCGACCGCCGCACGGCCGACAGCCTCCAGATGGACATCTACGCCCTGTCCTTCCTCAAGACGCAGGGGCTCGCGCCGGCCGAGACGCGGCTCTATTTCCTCGAGTCGGGGGTCGTCGGGCGCGCCGCCAAGGGCGAGCGGGAGTTCCGGCGGGCGGCCGAGAAGATCCGCCGGGCCGCCGAGGGCATCCGGGCCGGGGATTTCGCCGCGACGCCCGACTGGCACACCTGCAACTTCTGCGATTTCAAGACCATCTGCCCCTCGTCCTACGCCTATTAACTAGAAGAAGACGGACTGTCCCCGTGTGGGACAGTCCCTCTTGACCCCTATTGCGGCTGGACCCGGAAGGGCATGACGGCCCAGATGTTCATCCGCTCCATCAGGCGGAGCATGCCGAGCGCCTTTTCGAGCCCCGCCGCGGACTTGAGGTCGAGCCCGGCGCTGGGCGCGCCGAAGAGCGACTCCCAGAGGGTGAGCTTCTTCGGCCAGACGACGAGCCGGACGTCCTCCTCGGCCGGGATGCCGGCCAGCTTCTTGGCCAGGCCGACGGCCGTGGACAAACCGCCGAGCTCATCGATGAGCTTGCGGTCCTTCGCCTGCCGGCCGGTCCAGACCCGCCCGCGGCCGACCTTGTCGACGTCCTCCTTGGTCATGTTCCGGCCCTCGGCGACCTTGGCCAGGAATCGGTCGTAGGTCCAGAGGATCTCCTCCTTGAGGACCTTCCGCTCCTCCGGCGTGAACGGCCGGAAGGGCGAGAAGATGTCGGCCTTCTCGCCGAACGTCACCTTTTCGGCCGTGACGCCGAGCTTTCCGAGGAGCCCGGCGAAGCTGAACTTGCCGGCCAGGACGCCGATCGACCCGGTCAGCGTCTGCGGCTGGGCCACGATCTTCGTCGCGGCCATGGCGATCCAGTAGCCGCCCGACCCGGCCACGTCCGACATGGAAACGACGACCGGCTTCTCCTTCTTCGCCAGGACGACCTCCCGCCAGATGACGTCCGAGCCGACCGACGAGCCGCCCGGGCTGTCGACGCGGAAGACGATGGCCGCGATCGACGGGTCCCGGCGCGCCGCGCGGAGCCAGCCGGCGACCGTCGTCCCGCCCATGACCTGCGGCAGGCTCTCGCCCGTGACGATCATGCCCGTGGCGTAGATGAGGGCGACCTTCCGGCCGCCCTCGAGGCCGACCGCGGACGGGGCCACGCGCGTGTACTCGTCGAACTTGACCCGGTCCAGGCTCCGGCCCTCGTCGTCGCTGGAGCAGCCGCTGGAGCTCGTCGTCGTAGAGGCAGAGGTCGACGAGCCCGGCCTGCCGCGCCTGCTCGCCCTGGAAGAAGCCCCGGTCGAGGAGGGCCCGGAACTCGGCCTCGGTCTTGCCGCGGGCCTTGGCCGCCGTCTTCACGTACTCGTCGAAGATGTCCGCGGTCAGGGACTCCATCTCCTCGCGGTGGGCGGGGGTGAAGCCCTTCTCCGTGAACATGTTGTAGGCCGTCTTGTATTCCTCGACGTGCTCGAACTCGGCCCGCACTCCCAGCTTGTCGAGCGTCGTCCTGAAGAAGGGGACGTAGCCGCCGATGCCGTTGACGCCCAGCCAGCCGAGCGGGTGGAGAATGATCTTGTCGCAGGCCGTGGCGACGTAATACTCCATGTCGAAGTCGGGGGCCTCCTCGATATAGGCGTAGGCCTTCTTCCCGGTCCGCCGGAACTCGCGCACGGCGTCCCGGAGCTCCGAGGCCTTGCCCCAGTCGCACTGGAGGGGGGAGAGGCGCAGGAGGACGGCCCGGACGCGGCCGTCGACGGCCGCCTTGCGCAGGTTCATCCAGAAGTCGTAGACCGTGAGAGGCTTGGCCACGGGCAGCAGGGCCGCGAGCAGGCTCGGCGGGGCGACCTCCTCCACGGCGCCGCCCAGGGCGACCTCGAGGTAGGCGCGGCCGGGGACCTCGGCCGCGGGCTGGCCGAGCTCGGAGACGAAGAGGAAGAAGGCGCCGGCGACGGCGAGG
>CAWDTC010000043.1:0-59814 GCA_963805045.1 Candidatus Aminicenantota bacterium | reverse complement strand
TGTAGCGCGTGTTCTGCTGGGCGCGCATCTTGTACTCGCCGAAGAGGTCGCGCAGGGCGACCGCGTAGGGCAGGTCCATGCGCATGCACGGCGCCGGGGCGGCGTCGGGCGGCACGGTGGACGAGGCAGATGTCCTCCTTGGGCATGCCGGCCGCCACCGAGTAGGCGCAGTTGATGGCGTGCTGCACGAGCAGCTCGGGCATCACCTTCCAGGCCTCGACGGCGGTGGCGTTGGCGTTGTGCGCGCCGTCGATCTGCGCCATGCGCACGCTGGCCATGACGTGCTTGGCCACCGCCGCGTCCACGAAGCTGCGGTACATGTTGATGTTGCGGTAGAGGACGTTGTACTGCGGGTCCTGGTGGGCGCCGTTGACGCCCTCCTCGGCGAACATCACGGCCATCTCGGGGCCGGCCACGCCGCTGACGTAGCTGTGGAAGTTGATCGGCCGGCCGACCTCGTCCTCGATCAGGTCGAGCGCCTTGCGCGTGGCGCGCACCTGCTTGCGCGTGACGGCGATGCCGCCGACGCCCTCGGGCGTGCCCTCGAGCAGGCCGTCCATGTGGCTCTGGCCGGCGGTGCGGATGACCATCATGTGGTCGGCGCCGTGCCAGGCGGCCATGCGCATGCGGCGGACGTCGTCCTCGAAGCGGCCCGGAGGCGATCTCGGTGGTCACCACGCAGTCGGGCTGCGGGTCGATGTCGCCGAAGTAGTGGGCCGCCGGCAGCGGGATGCTGCGCTCGAGGCCCTTCGAGGTCTCCTTGTAGGTGAACTTGTGCAGCTCCTGGTCCGGCACCTGCTCGCGCCAGTGCCAGCCCTTGCGCCGCGGCCGGTAGTGCTCGATGCCCTCGAGCAGGGCTCGCGATGTCGAGCTTCTCGTTGGGCTCCAGGGCGCCGTCACCTGTGCGAGGCTCATCGGCATGACGCACCTCCCCACTTCTGCTTCGACGATCGTCCCAGCCCTCGCCGGCGGCGAGCTTGCGCGCGGCCTCGGGCACGGCGCAGCTCCAGCGTCGTGCTGCAGTGCAGCACCACCTGGCCGGCGCCGTGCCCCAGCAGGCCGCGCTTCTCGCACTCGCGCGACCACGGCCATGCAGGTCGGCGAGTCGAGCGCCCATGCGCATCAGCACGCGAGCGCTCGATCGCTCGGCGAGGTGTGCGTGCGCGCCAGCTCGACCATGGGGTCCACGCGAAGAACAGGACGATGAGCAGGACGTACGTCCGTTTTTTCATGGCGGCTCCTCCGCGTCCGGGCCGGTCCGGACCTCCCAACTATAGCAGATTCCCCGGGGGGGCGGAAGGACGCCCGCCCGGCGGCCCGCGGGCGGCGCCCCTTGACGCGAGAGACTTGATTTGTCCGGCGGAAATATGGACAATGACCTCGGCCCCCGACGCGCCGGACCTCCGGCCCGAGGCCCCGGCAGCGGCGGGCGGAGAGGAGGTATTTCTTCTATGTCCCAAAAGCTTTATGTGGGTAACCTCAATTACCGGACCACGGATGACACGCTCAAGCAGCTGTTCGCCCAGTACGGCGAGGTTACCTCGGTCAACATCCTGCAGGGCCGCGGCTTCGGGTTCGTCGAGATGTCCAGCCCCGAATCGGCCCAGGAAGCCAAGGGCAAGCTGAACGGCACGGAATTCGACGGCCGCAAGCTCATCGTCAACGACGCCCGCCCCCGCGCCGAGGGAGGGCCCCGGAACGACCGGCGTCCCGGCGGCGGCGGAGACCGGCGGGGATTCTCGAGGTTCTGACCTTATAGATCGCTCTCCTCCTATCATACCGGCCTCATCCCCCGGACGGGGAGCGGGCCGCGGACTGTCCCTTCTCCCGCTCCGGGCGGGGGTGAACCTTTCCTTCCGGCCCGCCGTAGTAACCTGTGAAAAGGCCCGGAGAGGACAAGGCACGTGACGCTCGATCCCACCGACGCGAATGAGGGGGGCCGCCCCATGACGGACGCGCCGGACGTCGGCCTGCTCCTCGAGCGGGCCCGGGCCGGGGACCGCGAGGCCTTCGTCGGCATCGTCCGACTCTACCAGCAGAAGGTCTTCGTCATGGCCTTCTCCATCCTCCGCAACAAGGAGGACGCCCTCGACGCCGTCCAGGAGACCTTCCTCCGTCTCTACCAGAAGTCGGGGAGCTACCGCCCGGGACACAGCTTCCAGGGCTGGCTCCTCGAGATCGCCAAGAACGTCAGCATCGACTACTACCGCAAGCACCGCGAGCGGCGGCAGGAGTTCGAGACGGCCCGGCCGCTCGACGAGATCCCGGTGGCCGTCGAGGACCGGTCGACGGATTCCCGCGACTCGGACCTGCGGGAGGTCTTCTCCCGCTCCGTCGAGAGGCTCGCGGCCAAGCAGAGGATGGTCTTCGTCCTGCGGCACTACAACGAGCTCCAGTTCAACGAGATCTCGGAGGCCCTCCGGATCTCCGTCGGGACGGCCAAGTCGCTCCACTTCAAGGCCGTCCGGAACTTGAGAAAATGGCTGACGCCGGAAATGGGGATGGAACGATGAGCGCCTGCCCGATGAAAAAAGCGGATTGGCTGGCCTACCTCTCGGGAGACCCGGAGGAGGGAAGGAGAACGACCGTGGCCGAACATCTCAGGGAATGTCCCGAGTGCCGCAGGAAAGAAGAGGAGTTCCGCCGGGTCCTCGACGGGGCGGACGCCGTCCGGGGCGAGATCCGGGAGGCCCTCCGCTCGGTCGATTGGGACGCGCTGCCGGACAAGGTCGCGGACTACGTCTACGCCCGGGCCGAGAAGGCCGGCGAAGGCCGCCGCGGCCGGGCGGGTCCGGCTCTGGTTCTCCCAGGCCGGCCTGCGGCCGGTCGCCGCCGGCGTCGCCGTCGGACTGCTGGTGGGCGCGCTCGGCATGTACCTGGCGCTCCGTCGGCCCGGCTCCGGGCCGGCGGCCGAAAGGCCGTTCTACGCGTCGCGGGAGTTCCTGGACAGGGCCGAGCTCGAGATGGCCCGCCGGGAGACCGTCGACTACCTCGAGCGGAGCCAGTACGTCCTCCTCGACGTCCTCGGCTCGGCCGCGAGCCCGGACAAGGCCGTCCGCGACCAGAGCGCGGCCGAGGCCCGGGAGCTCCTCTCGAAGAAGAAGTATCTCAACGGCCAGCTCGACAAGTTCCAGATGGCCAAGGCCAAGGCGCTCTGCGACCAGATCGAGCGGCTCTTCCTCGAGCTGGCCCAGGTCGGCGACGGGCTGCCCGGAGGCGGAGCTGGCCAGGATCCGCGGCTTCGTCGAGGACCGCCAGCTCGTCCTCAAGATCAACCTGGTCAAGAAAGAACTGCAAAATGGGGTTTAACATGAACAAGATATCCTCGCCACCGTCACTCGCCCTCGTCCTGGGGCTGGGGCTCGCCTCGCCGGCCTTCTCCCAGGCCGCGCCAGGACGAGAAGCTCTTCAACGAGGCCAAGCTCCTCATCTTCGACAAGAAGTGGGACGAGGCGCTGGCCAAGCTCGAGCAGCTCACGGACGGGTACGCCAAGAGCCCGTATTACGGCCAGGCCCTCTTCTATAAAGGAGAGTGCCTGAACGCCCTCCCGGGCCGCGAGAAGGACGCCCTCCGGGCCTACGAGGACTACCTCCGGCTCCGCGACGCCAACCCGAGCCTGGCCGAGAAGTCCGAGGGGACCATCGTCGACCTGGCCTTCGCCCTCTACGAGAAGGGCGACAAGGGGGCGCTCGGGGAGCTCGAGTCCCGGCTCGACCACCCGAACCGGGCCGTCCGCTATTACGCCGCCTACAAGCTCAGCCTCGTCCGGGACAAGGCCGTCGCGGCCAAGGCCGTGCCGGTCCTCGAGACGATCATCCGGACGGAGAAGGACCCCGAGCTCACCGACCGGGCCCGGATCGCCCTCCTCCGCGTCTCGCCCGAGAGCCTCAAGTCCGTGGAGGACCGGCGGCCGGCCCAGGACGAGCCGCGCATGCTCCGCATCCGCATCACCAAGAAGGGGCAGAGGGAGCCGGCCGTGTCCATCAACATCCCCTGGTCCCTGGCCGACCTGGCCCTGAGCTCCATGTCCGAGGCAGGACAAGGCGTCCATGCGGGCCAAGGGCTACGACATCAACCGGATCATGAACGACCTGGCCAAGTCCAAGGAGAAGATCCTCCGCATCGAGGGCGAGGACGGGTCCGTCATCGAGATCTGGATCGATTGAAAAATCAAGGAGGAACAGGAGGAACGCCCATGAAGAGAACAGCCATCGCCGTGCTGGCCGTCCTGACCCTGGCCCTCGTCGCCGTCCCCGCCGCGCGGGCGGAGAGGGGCGACGAATTCCAGGCTATTCAGAAGGCCGTCAAGCAAAATCCGGCCTACGAGCCCGGCAAGGAAGCCCAGTGGTTCAAGGTCCTCATCACGGACCAGAAGACGCGGCAAGGACAAGGTCCGGATCACCCTGCCGCTCGTCGGTCATCGAGCTCCTCGTCAACTGCTCCGACGACAAGCCCATGAAGCTCGACGGGAAGAACTGCGACGTCGACCTCAAGGCCCTCTTCGCCGAGTTGAAGAAGGCCGGGCCGATGGCCCTCATCGAGATCGTCGACGAGGGCGCGCTGATCAAGGTCTGGCTGGAATAACCGGCCCGACGCCGAACAAACCAGCGCTCATCGGGGACGTGTACTCCTTGTACGCGTCCCCGCTTTTTACTTGATCTCGGCGTTGATTACCAGGATGAGAGCGTTAGAGGCGGACCCATATCCGCTGACCCCCGCGACCAGATATCCTTTCTCTTTCAGCGTGACGTCATGGGTATCGACGAAGACATAATCAACAAAATTGGACATTCCCGTTAGCTTCAACTGCTCGATGGTGATCGTCCTATTGCCGGGCTCTTCTCCCGTGACCTTGGCGTTCGAAACGATCAGGTTCAGCTGGCGATTGGTGACGAGTTTGAAATTGTTCGGCCCTGAGTCTTCCCGCACCGTCACGAACGACGGACCGTCGACCTCGTAGGTCTTGAAATTCCAGAGAGTTTTCAGCTCGTCCAGGACTTTTTTCAGCTCCTTGTTTTCGATCCCCTCGCCTTTCTCAGGACCGAGGACCCTGACGGGCGCGACCCTCAGGAACTTGCCCTCGACTATCTTCCCCATTTTGTTTTGGACGAGAATGACATCAAGGGCGTAATCCCAAGGGATGTTCGCCCAGTCGCAAGTGACGGTGCCTCGGACGTCCGGGTCAAAGACGACGTTCAATTTGGCAAATTCTGCCAGGTATTGTATGACATCTCGGAGGTCAGCCTCCTTAAACCTAAGAGTGACGTGCTCCCCGCTATACTTCGGAGCTATCACGACCGGATCACCGGTTTCGCGGACGAAGAGCCCGAGGATTTAGGCTGGACTGCCGGTGCTTGTTCGCGAGAAGCGACGATGACAAAGACTTGAAATTGGATCATTTTCTTCTCAACGTCCAGCTTGCGCAGCAAGTCCTCGAATTTAGTGACATTGCCTTCCCAAATCACCACGTCGATCGTATCTCCGTAGGAGGTCGCATCCGTCAGCAACAACCTAGCCGCCTTCAGGAAATCTTCCGGCTTGATGTGCTTGAGAGTATAGGTTTTCATGACCTGTCCAAGCGGCTCGTTCCCCGATTCCGAGGCGATGCTCTTGGTTTGCGCTGCTTGATCGGCTTGGCCGGCATAGCAGAGCGGGGAATTCGCGCTAATCAACAAAAACACATTAGGAGAATCATTCCCAAGAGAAATTGTTTGCGAATCATTTTTCTTACTCCTTTAAAAAGAGGTCGCCAAAACCGGGAAATCCGGTTTTTGTACGAAATAATCTTTTATATTCTTGCCCGCGATCTCAAATTCCGTGCGGATTTCAGTGATCTGAGAGAGCTTCCGGTCGCGGACGGGTGAAAAAACAAACAGAAAGACCAGGAAGACGAGAACCGCACCCGACCGCGACGGGCCAGAAAGACCAGCGAATAAACGGACTCCCGCTACGCTGCCGGAGAGCGGTGGCCGCAGCCTGGAGCTTGTGTTCGACAACCGCCGGAATATCCCGCTCTACACACCTGACGAGTTTCCTCAATTCGTCGTCAAAACGGTCATGGTTTTCCATTTTCTTCTCCAAAACGTTCCTTCAGAGCGTGCCTAGCGCGATTCAAGATGAACTTCACGTTCCCCTCCCGAAGGCCTGTGATCCGGAGATTTCCGAAATACTGAAACCGCTATCGTAAGGCGTCGAGCTACTCCGCCGCACTTCTGCTGGTCAGCTCCCGAATCCAGCCCTTTTTTCCGCTTGCGCGCGGCCCCGAGATATCGCCATCGGTCGCTACGGTGATCTTCACGCCTTCCCGTTCCTGGACCGAGAGAGGACACGCATCCCCGTCCCGTGGAGGCTAATCACCTCTTTATGCTCCCTCTGACGATATCCCGAGGCCACTTTGAGGCGGGGGCCATGTGCTAAATGAACGCCCAAGAGGGGACACGTCCACTGAGTACATGTCCCTCTTTTCATTGACAAGCTCCCCTCCCCCCTAAAATGGGGGTCCAGGAGTCGCGGTGGGTAAGACGCTGACGGAAAAGATCCTCGGCCTTCGGGCCGGCAAGGACGTCCAGGCCGGCGAGGTCGTCACGGTCTCCCCGGACTACGTCCTCTCCCACGACAACTCCGCGGCCATCATCCAGGAGTTCCGCAAGATCGGCGTCAAGAGGGTCCGGGCGCCCGAGAAGATCGTCATCGTCCTCGACCACATCGTCCCGGCCTCGGACGAGAAATACGCCCAGAACCACAAGTCCATCCGGGAGTTCGTGGCCGAGCAGGGCATCCCCAACTTCTTCGACATCAACTCCGGCATCTGCCACCAGGTCCTGCCCGAGCAGGGCTTCGCCGCGCCCGGCAAGGTCATCGTCGGCAGCGACTCCCACACCCCGAGCTACGGCGCGCTGGGCGCCTTCGCCACGGGCATCGGCCGGACCGAGACCGCCTGCACCTGGGCCACCGATGAGATCTGGCTCCGCGTCCCGGAGACGATGCGCATCGACCTCGCCGGCCGCTTCCCCAAGGGCGTCTCGGCCAAGGACCTCAGCCTGAAGATCATCGGCGACCACGGCGCCGAGATGGCCAATTACAAGGCCGTGGAGTTCGCCGGGCCGGCGGCCAAGGACATCTCGGTCGGGGCGCGGCTGACCCTGGCCAACATGTCGGCCGAGATGGGGGCCAAGAACGGCTACTTCCTCCCCGACGAAAAGGCCCTGGCCTGGCTCAAGGGCCGGGCCCGAGGCCCCTTCCGGGTCGGTCGTCTCCGACCCGGACGCCCGCTACGAGAGCGTCCTCGCCTACGACCTCTCCGCCCTCGAGCCGCAGCTGGCCTGCCCCCACACCGTCGACAACGTCAAGCCGGTCGGCGAGGTCGAGGGCAAGCGGATCGACCAGGTCCTCATCGGCACCTGCACCAACGGCCGGCTCGAGGACCTCGACGACGCGGCCCGGATCATGAAGGACCGAGCGGTCCATCCCGGCGTCCGCGTCCTCGTCATCCCCGCCTCCTGGGAGGTCTACCGCGCCGCCCTGAGGTCCGGGACCCTGGCCGTCCTGGCCGAGGCCGGCTGCGTCATCCTCAACTCCGGCTGCGGGCCCTGCCTCGGCGCCCACGAGGGCATCCTGGCCGCGGGCGAGGTCTGCGTCAGCACCTCGAACCGGAACTTCCAGGGCCGCATGGGCCACCGCGACTCGGAGATCTACCTCGCCTCGCCGGCCACGGCCGCCGCCTCGGCCGTCGAGGGCAAGATCGCCGACCCGAGGAGATACCTGTGAGCAAGGGACGGGTCTGGAAATACGGCGACAACGTCAACACCGACGTCCTCTATCCCGGGCCGCTACACCTACCAGATCCTCAAGCCCGAGGAGATGGCCCGCCACGCCCTCGAGGACCTCGACCCGGAGTTCGCCGCCAGCGTCCGGCCCGGCGACGTCATCGTGGCCGGCAAGAACTTCGGCTGCGGCAGCTCGCGCGAGCAGGCCGCGGCCTGCCTGAAATACGCCGGCGTCCAGGCCGTCGTGGCCCGGTCCTTCGCCCGCATCTACTTCCGCAACGCCATCAACCTCGGCCTCCCCGTCATCCAGTCCGAGGAGGCCTGCGCCGCCCTGGAGAAGGGCGACGAGGTCGAGATCGACTTCGCCCGGGGCGAGATCCGCTCGTCCCGCGGCACGTTCCGCTTCCTGCCGCTGCCGGAGTCCGTCATCGGCATCCTCGAGGCCGGCGGCCTCCTCGAATACACGAAGAAGAAGCTCGCCTCGGCCGCGACCCCCAAATCCTGAACCAAGGAGTCCCCCATGTCCAAGTACAAGATCGCCATCCTCCCCGGCGACGGCGTCGGCAAGGACGTCGTCGAGGCGACCATGATCGTCCTCGCGAAGGCCGGCCTCGACGCGCAATACATCTACGGCGACATCGGCTGGGAGTTCTGGTGCCGGGAAGGGAACCCCCTGCCCGACCGGACCCTCAAGCTCCTCCGGGAGACCGACGCCTGCCTCTTCGGGGCCATCACCTCGAAGCCCAAGGAGGACGCCGCCCTCGAGCTCGCCCCCGAGCTCCGGGGCAAGGGGCTGTCCTACTTCAGCCCCATCGTCCGCCTCCGCCAGGAGTTCGACCTCTACCAGAACCTTCGGCCCTGCAAGGCCTACGCCGGCAACCCCCTGAACTATAAGGAAGGCATCGACCTCGTCATCTTCCGCGAGAACACGGAAGGCATGTACGCCGGCGTCGAGTTCTTCCCCCTGCCTGCGGTCGTCCGCGACGCCCTGCTCACCAACCCCAAGATGAAGCGCTTCAAGGACGTCCCGGCCGGCGAGATCGCCGTCTCGACCCGCATCATGACCAAGGGCGCCTGCGCCCGGATCACCAAGGCCGCCTTCGAGTTCGCCCGCAAGTCCCACCGCAGGTCGGTGACCCTGATCGAGAAGCCCAACGTCCTGCGCGAGACCGGCGGCCTGATGCTCGACACGGCCCGCGAGGTCGCCAAGGCCTACCCGGACATCAAGTTCTGGGACGCCAACGTCGACGCCATCTGCATGTGGCTCGCTCAAGAACCCCCACGACTACGACGTCCTCGTCGCCGAGAACCTTTTCGGCGACATCGTCTCCGACCTGGCCGCCCAGCTCGTCGGCGGGCTGGGCTTCGCCTGCAGCGGCAACATCGGCGACAAGTACGGCGTCTTCGAGCCGACGCACGGCTCGGCCCCCAAGTACACGGGGATGTACAAGGTCAACCCCATCGCCACCATCCTGGCCGCCAAGATGATGCTCGACTGGATCGGCGAGACGGCCAAGGCCGCGGCCATCGAGGGGGCCGTCGCCGCCGTCATCAAGGACGGGAAAGTCCGGACCTACGACATGGGCGGCCCGTCGACCAGCCTCGACGTCGGGCGGGCCGTGGCGGCCAAGCTCTGACCCGATGATCGTCCTGGCGGTCGACACGACGACGCCGAGCGGCTCCGTGGCCCTCCTCCGGGACGGCGAGCTCTCCGGCGAGTTCGGCCTCGAGTCGCCCTCGACCCACTCGGCCCGGCTCCTCCGCTCGATCGACTTTCTCCTCGGGGCCCTGGACCTCGACGTCCGGGCCGTCGACGCTTACGCCGTGGCCGCCGGCCCGGGCTCGTTCACCGGCATCCGCATCGGCCTGGCCGCGGTCAAGGGCCTGGCCTTCGCCTCCGGCAAGCCGGCCGCCGCGGTCTCGACGCTCGAGGCCCTGGCGGCGAAGATCGCGGCGCCGCCCGTGCGGCTGGCCTGCCCGCTCCTCGACGCCAAGAAGGGCGAAGTCTACGCCGCGCTCTTCGAGGTCCGCGGGGGACGCCTCGTCGAGGTCGTCCCCCAGGGGGCCTACGACCCCGACGCCTTCTTCGCGCGGCTTCCCGCCCGCCGGGTCACGGCCTTCGCCGGAAGCGGCCTCGGCCCTTACCGGGCGAAGCTCCTCGGCTACGTCCGCGACAAGGCCCGCTTCCCCCTCCGCTCGCCCTTCATCGCGGCCGAGGTCGGCCGGATCGGACACCGCCTCGTCCTCGAAGGCCGTGGCGTCGCGGCCGGGGCCCTCGAGCCCATCTATTTCCGCAGGTCCCAGGCCGAGGAGCCGTGAGCCGCGCCGCCGGGGAGGCCCGCTTCTTTATCCGGCGGATGAGAGACGGGGACCTCGCCGAGGTCCGGACGATCGAGACGCTGTCGTTCTCGAACCCCTGGAGCGAGAACACTTTCCGCGGGGAGATCCAGAACACCCCGGTCTCGTTCCCCATGGTCGTCGTGGAGAAGCCCGGCGACCGGCTCGTCGGCTACATCGTCTACTGGCACGTCCACGAGGACGTCCAGGTCAACAACGTCGCCGTCCATCCGGACTTCCGGGGCCGCGGCGTCGGCGAGGCCCTGATGCGGCACGTCATCGACAAGGTCCGGGCGAGCGGGGCGACCTTCGTGACGCTCGAGGTCCGGGTCTCGAACAGGCCGGCGGTGACCCTCTACAAAAAGCTGGGCTTCGAGATCCTGGGCGAGAGGAAGAACTATTACACCCACCCCGACGAGGACGCCTATATGATGGGCCTCGTCCTCGAGCCGTAATCGACGCGGACGAGGCAGAGCCCCTTCGCCGGGGCCGTGGCGCCGGCCAGGAGCCGCTCCTTCCGGCGGAAGATCCCGTCGATCTCCTCCGGGGCGATCCGGCCGCGGCCGACCTCGAGCAGGGTGCCGACGATCGTCCGCACCATGTAGCGGAGGAAGCCCTCGGCCTCGACGGTGTAGACGAGCTCGTCGCCGTGCTTCCGGATCTCCGAGCGCCGGACCGTCCGCACAGGGTTCCGCTCCCGGTTCGAGGAGAACGCGGTGAAGTCGGCCCGCCGGACGAAGAGCGCCGCCGCCTGCCGCATGGCCCGCAGGTCGAGGGGGTAGGGCCAGTGAAGGGCGTAGCGGAAGTCGAAAGGGCTGATGCGCGGGGCGAGGAGGATACGGTAGCGGTAGACCTTCGACCGGGCCGACTTCCGGGCGTGGAACGACGCGGGCGCCTCGGCCAGCTCGAGGATGCGGACGTCCCAGGGCAGGACGGCGTTGAGGGCCCGCAGGAGGTCGGCCTCGGCGAGCCGCGTCGCGACCCGGAAGCCGGCCACCTGGGCCATGGCGTGGACCCCGGCGTCGGTCCGGCCGGCGCCGTGGACGGCCGTCCGCTCCCGGGTGATCCTGAAGACGGCCTCCTCGACCGCGCCCTGGACCGTCCGCTCGCCGGGCTGGCGCTGCCAGCCCTTGAAATCCGTGCCGTCGTAGGCGAGGACGATCCGGTAGTTCTGCATGGCGGGACGGTTCAGCCGAGGGCCAGCCGGACGGCCTCCTCGGGGTCGCGGGCGGCGACGACGCCCTTGACCTCCCAGGTGCCGAGGCCGACGACCCTCTTCCCGTAGATGAGGCCGTAGGCGATCTCGGACAGGGTGCCGTACTCGCCGTCCACGGCGATGACGGCGTCGGCGTTCATGACGACGAGCGAATTGCGCGTGTAGCCGAGGCCGGTGGCAATGGGGAGGTCGATATGGGGATTGGCGTCCGACGGCGCCGCTCCGGGGAGGATGCCGATGGTCAGCCCGCCGGCCTCGCTGGCGCCGCGCGCGGCCGCGTCCATGACCCCGCCCAGGCCGCCGCAGACGACGATGACGCCCCGGCCGGCCAGCAGGCGCCCGACCTCGTAGGCGTGATCGAGCGCGGCCCGGCCGGGCCGGCTGCCGCCGATGACGGCCACCCGCGTCCGTGTCCTGAAACCGGTCATCGTGCTCCTCTTCTCTTTCGGCCTCGCTCCCTCTCCGTCCCTTTCTTAACACAGGGCGACGTCCGCTGGCAACCTCCGCTCCACGGCGCGTCCCCCGGGGGACGGGCGGCCGGGCCCTCACCCTTCGCCCGCGCGCCTCCCCCCCGGCGGTAATTGACTTCACGTCATGAGTGTGTTAAGGATGGATAACAGCCGAGGACTGTAAGGAAAATGGCGGTCGTCAACTACGCCACGAAGAGCCTGGCCATCAAGGTCGTCTACTACGGGCCGGGCCTGAGCGGCAAGACGACCAACCTCCGCTATATCTATTTCAAGCTCGACCCGGCCTACCGCGGCGACCTCGTCTGCCTGGAGACCGACTCGGAACGGACCTATTTCTTCGACCTCCTGCCGATCAAGGCCGGCATGATCGGCGAGTTCAAGGTCCACTTCCAGCTGATGACCGTCCCCGGGCAGGTTTTCTACGAGGCCTCCCGCAAGAGCGTCCTCAAGGGCGCCGACGGCATCGTCTTCGTCGCCGACTCCCAGATCCCGCTCCTCGACGCCAACCTGGAGAACTTCGACGGGCTCCGGCGGAACTGCCTCCAGCAGGACATCGACCTTAACGCCGTGCCGCTCGTCTTCCAGTACAACAAGCGGGACCTCAACTACCTCATCCCCGTCGAGACCTTCAACAACCTCCTCAACCCCCGGCGGCGTCCCTTCGTCGAGGCCGTGGCCATCAACGGCGTCGGCGTCTTCGAGACCCTCCGCGAGATCTCCAAGCTGACCGTGCCCGCCGTCCGGGAGAAGGTTTTCGGCGAGACTCGCCGGGAGGAGGCGGCCCCGGAGGGCCTGACGGAGCGCGACCTCGTCGGCCTCCAGGAAGGCCCGGCCGCGGCCAAGGAAAGGGTCGAGTTCGTGGCCCCCGGGGAAGCCGATCCGCTCCAGATGACGAAGGTCAAGATCGCCTCGGCCAAGGACATCGAGGACGAGCTCGAGAAGCTCTCCAAGACTTACGGCGACAAATCGAAGTAGGCGCGGCGCGGCTCCCCCTCCCGACGTGCGAAAAAACCGTCCCCCGGAGCGTCCCTGATATTGGGGACGCATGCTGTTCAAGATCCTGAGCGCCGCGCTCCTCGGCATCGAGGCCTACCCGGTCGAGGTCGAGGTCGACATCTCCGGCGGCCTGCCGACATTCGTCACGGTCGGGCTGCCGGACCCGGCCGTCCGCGAGAGCAAGGAGCGCGTCCGCTCCGCACTCAAGAACTGCGGCTGGGAGCTCGACTCCTGGAAGGTAACCATCAACCTCGCCCCGGCCGACCGCAGGAAGGAGGGCTCGGCCTTCGACCTGCCGATCGCCCTGGGCTTCCTCGCCCACATGGACGTCGTCCCCGCGGAGAGGCTGCGCGACCATCTCTTCATCGGCGAGCTGGCCCTCGACGGCCGCCTGAAGCCGGCCCGGGGCGTCCTTCCCGTCGCACTGATGGCCGGCCGGTCGGGATGCCGGGGCATCGTCGTGCCGAAGACGAACGCCAGGGAAGCGGCCCTGGTCCGCGGGCTGCCGGTCTACGGGCTCGAGAACCTCGTCGAGGTCGTCCGCTTCCTGAGCGCGCCCGGCGAGGTCCCCGCCTGCCGCTTCGCCCCGGAAGACCTTGTCGCGCGGGCCGCGGAGACGGTGGATTTCGACGAGGTCAAGGGGCAGTACCACGTCAAGCGGGCCCTCGAAGTGGCCGCGGCCGGGGCCCACAACGTCCTCCTCATCGGGCCGCCGGGCGCCGGGAAGACGATGCTGGCCCGGCGGCTGCCGACGATCCTGCCGGAGATGACGTTCGAGGAGATGATCGAGGTGACCCAGGTCTGGAGCGCCGCCGGCCTCCTCCAGGAGACGGGGGCGGTCAGCCGGAGGCCTTTCCGGGCGCCGCACCACACGATCACCGACCCGGCCCTCATCGGCGGCGGCCTCGTGCCGCGTCCAGGAGAGGTCAGCCTGGCCCACCGCGGCGTCCTGTTCCTCGACGAGCTGCCCGAGTTCCGGAAGCGCGTCCTCGAGGACCTGCGCCAGCCCCTCGAGGACGGCCGGGTCACGGTCTCGCGCTCGGCCATGAGCGCCGTCTTTCCTTCGGCCTTCATGCTCGTCGCCGCCATGAACCCCTGCGAGGACGTTTTCCGGGGCCTCGGCGCGGCCAAGGGCGGCTGCACCGACAGTGAGAAAGCCCGCTATTACTCGAGGATCTCCGGGCCGCTCCTCGACCGGATCGACATCCAGCTCGAGGTCCCCGAGGTCAAGTTCCGGGATATCGTGTCGCGGGAGCCGGCCGAGGGCTCCGCCGCCATCCGGGCCCGGGTGACGGCGGCCCGAGGCCGTCAGCTCGCCCGTTTCGAGGGGCGGAAGATCTACGCCAACGCCCAGATGGGACCGCGCGACATCAAGAGGTTCTGCGCCGTGCCGGCCGAGGCCGAGAGGCTCCTCGAGACCGCCGTGACGCGGCTCGGTTTCAGCGCGCGGGCCTACGACCGCGTCCTCAAGGTCGCCCGGACGATCGCCGACCTCGAGGGGGCGGACGGGATCGCGACGGCACACGTCTCCGAGGCCATCCAGTACCGGATGATGGACCGGTTCTCCTAGCGACCGCGGCTGAAAAGGCTCTCGGCTTTGGTTTCGGCCATGATGCGCTTCACCGGCATCGGAACGAAAGCCCTCATCAAGGGCGTCGTGCCGGCCGAACGCCGGCCTTGACGGAGCCGCGCGTTGGTGATAACACACACTGGAACGAGAGAATGATCGAGAAAGTTAGGAGAACGGGAGGTGCCCTCATGAGAACGTCATTCCTGAAAGGACCGATCCTCGCGACTCTGGTCCTTGTCCCTGTCCTGGGCTGGGCCCAGACGCAGGAGTTGCGGACGATCAAGCTCAACGAGCCGAACAAGAAACGGGGGCTTCCCCTCATGGAAGCTCTTTCCGTGCGGGCGTCCGTCAGGGATTGGTCCCCGAAGGAGGTCGCCCTCCAGGACCTGTCGGACCTGCTCTGGGCGGCCGACGGCATCAACCGTCCGGACAGCAAGAAGCGGACGGCCTCCTCCGCCCAGAACGCCCAGGACGTCGACATCTATGTCTTCCTGAAGGACGGCGTCTACGTGTATGACGCCGCCGCCCAGGCGCTCGTCCCCGTCGTCGCCGGCGACCACCGCCAGGAGGTCGTCGCGCCGCCGGCCGGCGGACCCGGTGGACCAGGCGGCACTCCGCCGGCCAAGCCCGGGGAGGCGCCGATGCCGAAGCCCGCGGGCCCTCCCGGCGCCAAACCGGGGGCCCCGCCGACGCCCGCCCCCGTCCTGCTCATCCTCGTCTCGGACGTCTCGCGGTTCCGCGGCGGAACGCCTGAGCTCAAGAAGGAATTCGCCGCCATCGACACCGGCATCGTCTCGCAGAATATTTCGATCTTCTGCGCCGCGACGGGCATGGCCACGAGGCCCCGCGCCACGATGGACCGGGACAAGATCCGGGCGCTGCTGAAGCTCAAAGACACGCAGTTCCCGATGTTGAACCACCCCGTCGGGTATCCAAAGTGAGGTGACGCGTCCCGCCCGCTCGGAAAGGCGTTGCCCTTTTGGCCGGAGACTGGTAGAATCCCTGGCCTGATGCCTGTTATCGGTTCGCATTCGCTCGCGGTCCGTTCCTCAATCCCTGCCAAGGAGTGAACATGGACGAGAACATCCAAGCCTGCCCGACCGTCGACAAGACGAAGATCGCCTTGCCGCGGGTCCTGAGCCTCTGGGATGTCATCATGATCGTCATCGGCGGGATCATCGGCTCCGGGATCTTCCTGTCCCCCTCCGAGATCGCCGTCGCCGTCCCCGCCCCCGTCCTCATGCTTGCCGTCTGGGTCGTCGGCGGCATCTTCAGCTTCTTCGGCGCCGTGGCCTTCGCCGAACTCGGCGCGGCCATGCCCGAGGCGGGCGGCATCTACGTCTTCCTGAGGGAGGCCTACGGCCCGCTCATCTCGTTCCTCTTCGGCTGGACGCTCTTCCTGGTCATCGACTCGGGCTCGATCGCGACCCTGGCCGTGGCCTTCTCCCACAACATCCTGCCCCGTCTCGTCGGGATGTCGCCGACCATGATGAAGCTCGTCGCCGCGGCCTTCGTCCTCTTCCTGGGCGTCGTCAACTACGTCGGCCTGCGCTGGGGGGCCCGGCTCCAGAACTGGACCACCTACCTGAAGACGGCCGCCATCGCCATCATCGTCATCGGCGTCTTCTTCTTCGCCAAGGGCCACGGCAACGTCCGGAACTTCGTCGAGCCCTCCCCCGGTCCCTTCAAGTTCAGCTTGCTAGGCGCCTTCGGCGTCGGCCTGATCGCCTCTCTCTGGGCCTATAAAGGTTGGGAGGCGGCGACCTACAGCGCCGGCGAGGTCAAGAACCCGCAAGCGGAACCTGCCGCTCGGCATCCTCATCGGCACGATCTCCGTCATCGTGCTCTACATCCTGGCCAACCTGGCCTATCTCTACATCATGCCGGTCGGCAAGATCGCCGCCTCCGAAGGCCGGGTCGCCATCGACATCATGCAGGTCATCAGCGGTCCTTTCATGGCCTCGCTCATCACCTTCCTCATCCTGTTCTCGATCCTCGGCGCGGCCAACCAGAACATGCTGACTCTCGCCGCGCGTCTACTTCGCCATGGCCCGCGACGGCATGTTCTTCAAGAAGATCGCGGAATGCCACCCCAAGTTCCTCACGCCGCACATCTCGATCATGGCCATCACCGTCTGGGCCATCTTCCTGACCCTGACGGGGAAATTCAACCAGCTCTTCACCTACGTCATCTTCGGCGAATGGATCTTCTTCGGCATGACCGTCGCCTCGGTCATCGTCCTGCGCAAGAAGAGGCCCGACCTCGAGCGCCCCTACAAGACTTGGGGCTATCCCGTGACGCCGGTCGTCTTCGTCTTGGCGGCCCTGTTCGTGGCCTACAAGGCCCTCACGAGCCAGTTCAAGAACGCCATGGGCGGCCTCCTGATCATCATCATCGGCATCCCGGCCTACTTCTTCTGGAGGACCGACCGGAAGGGGGTCAAGCTGTCCATGGTCGGGATCGGCCTCCTCCTCGCGGCGGCCTTCGCCAGGTATTTCCTGCTGGCGGCGGCGACCGGAGTCGTCCGGTGGCTGGTCTATGCCGTCGGCGCGATCGGCGTCATCATGATCCTCGCCGGGCTGGCCATGGCCCTCAGGGAGAAGAAGGGCCGGACGGAGGGCCCGGCGAAGTAGGGGATGAGATACTTCGTCCTGGGCGCGACGTACGTCATCCGGCTCGACGCCGGCGAGAAGATCCTCGAATCGCTGCGCTCGCTGTGCGAGCAGGACAAGATCGGGGCCGGCGTCTTCCACGGCCTGGGCGCGGTGGGGGAGGCGGAGCTCGGCTGGTTCGACGGCGAGGCCCGGGACTACCAAACGCTTCTCATTCGGGAGCCGTGCGAGATCGTCTCCCTCCACGGCAACGTCACCCGGCTCGACGGCCGGCCGTTCCTCCACTGCCACGCGGCCCTGGCCGACCGGACGTTCGGCGTGCGCGGCGGGCACCTCAAGGAAGCGACGGTGTCGGCCACGTGCGAGATCCTGCTGACGCGCTTCTTCGAGGAGTTCGGGCGGAGGAAGGACGAGGCGACCGGGCTCTATCTTCTTGACCTGAAGCAGGACGGCGACTGACCCGGGACGGCCCTCAGAGAGGCGTGCCGGGGCCAGCCCGGACGCCGGCCGCTCCGTCCGAACAGGAGAAAGGAGCGGGCCATCTCGCCGACGGTCCCGCAATTCCGGATGCGGATCAGGCCGAGGACGTAAAAGCCGGTCCGGATCCGGCCGCTCATCTGGCCGCGCCCGCCTTCCGGCCGTCCCTGACGACGACTTTCCCGTTCTTGATGACGTGGCGGATGGGGTTCGCCCCCGGCCGGTAGCCGAGGGAGACGTAATCGGAGGCGTCGAGGAGGAGGACGTCCATCTTCTTCCCGGGCTCGAGGGTCCCGACCTCGGCGTGCCGGTCGACGGCGTAGGCGCCGTTGCCCGTGCAGGCGTTGACGGCCTCCTCGACGCTCAGGCCGAGGGTAAAGACGCCGAGTTGGAGGACGAAGAGCATCGAGGTAATGTGGGAGCTGCCGGGGTTGAAGTCCGAGGCCAGGGCCACGGCCGCGCCGGCCTCGATGAGGCGGCGGGCGGGCGGCCTCTCGGCGAGCATCAGGAAGAACGGGACGCCGGGCAGGCAGACGGCCGCGGTCGCGGACGCGGCCAGGGCGGCGATCCCCGCATCGTCGATGCTGATGAGGTGCTCCGCCGAGACGGCGCCCAGGCGGGCCGCGAGCGCCGCCCCGCCGAGGGCCGCGAACTCCTCGGCGTGGACCTTGAGCTTGAACCCGGCCTCCCGGGCCGCGCGGAGCATGGCCTCCGTCTCCTCGAGCGAGAAGTAGCCCGGCTCGCAGAAGACGTCGAAGAATTCGGCGAGGTTCCGCCGCCGGACCTCGGGGATGAGCGTCCGGACGAGAAGGTCGATGTACTCCCCGCGCCGGTCCTTGTACTCCGGCGGGACCTCGTGGGCCCCCATGAACGTCGGCACGACGTCGATCGGATGCCGGGAGCCGAGGTCCTTCACGACCTCGAGCTGCTTGATCTCGCTCTCGAGGTCGAGCCCGTAGCCGCTCTTGGCCTCGACGGTCGTCGTCCCGTGAGCAGCATCTCGTCGAGGCGCCGGAGGCAGAGCGCGAGGAGCTCCGCGCGGCTCGCGGCCCGTGTCGCCCGGACCGTGGACAGGATGCCCATCCCCTCGGCCGCGAGCTGCTGGTAGGTCCAGCCGCGGAGGCGCAGGCCGAACTCGCGCTGGCGGTCGCCGGCGAAGGGGAGGTGGGTGTGGGCGTCGACGAACCCGGGCATGGCGACCAGGCCGCCCGCCGTCGACCCGGGCGGCGCCGTCAGCCACGGCGACCTCCGCCCGGAAGTCCTTCTCCGGTGCCGGCGAAGACGATCCGGCCCCGCTCCGAGGCGAGCCAGCCGTTCTCGACGACGCCGACGTCACGCAGGGCCTCCCCGCGCTTCGGCAGGGGCCCCCGGCAGGTCACGAGCTGGCGGCAGCCCGCGACGACGCAATCAGCCGATCTCATGGGGCGTTTTTCTCATCGACGAGTGCTTGGTCCTCCGGATGAAGGACGGCGTCTCGTAGGACTCCCATTGCTTGTCGCTCGGGCCCGGCTCCCAAGCCGGGGCCCCGCCCTTGGCTTCGAAAACGTAGGGCGGCGTGTCCTGCCGGACGGGGAAGGGAGGCGGCGTCTTGCGCGGCGACGGCGTCCGGACATCGGACTCGACGGCCTCGAACGTCTTGGGCTGGATGTCCTCGAAGCCGGTGGCGATGACCGTCACCTTGACCGTGTCCTTCATGGCCTCGTCGATGACCGTGCCGAAGATGATGTTGGCGTCGGGGTCGGCCAGGCTGTGGATGAGCTGGGAGGCCTTGGAGACCTCGTGGAGGGTCATGTCGCGGCCGCCGGTGATGTTGATGAGGACGCCGTGGGCGCCCTCGATGGAGGTGTCGATGAGGAGCGGGCTGGAGATGGCCTTCTGGGCGGCGTCCACGGCCCGGTTCTCGCCCGAGGCGAGGCCGGTGCCCATGAAGGCGACGCCCATGCCCTTCATGATCGACTTGACGTCGGCGAAGTCGAGGTTGATCAGCCCGGGCTTGGTGATGAGGTCCGAGATGCCCTGGACGGCCTGGCGGAGGATGTCGTCGGCCATCCTGAAGGCGTCCTGGACGGAGGTGTTGAGGTTGACCGTCTGGAGGAGGCGCTCGTTGGGGATGGCGATGACCGTGTCCACGGCCGCCTTGAGCTCGCTGAGGCCGTCCTCGGCCTGCTTGGCCCGGACCCGGCCCTCGAAGTCGAACGGCAGGGTGACGATGGCGATGACGAGGATGTCCATCTCGGCCGCCAGGTTGGCGATGATCGGCGTCGAGCCGGTGCCGGTGCCGCCGCCGAGGCCGGCCGTGAGGAAGACCATGTCCGCGCCCTGAAGGAGCTCGATGATCTTCTCGGTGTCCTCCATCGCCGCCTGCTTGCCGACCTCGGGCCTCCCGCCCGAGCCGAGGCCCTTGGTCAGCTGGTGGCCGATCTGGACCTTGAGCCGGGCCCGGTTGCTGTTCAGGGCCTGGAGGTCGGTGTTGACGACGATGAACTCGACGCCCTGGACGCCGTGGTCGATCATCCGGTTGACGGCGTTGCCGCCGCCCCCGCCGAGCCCGATGACCTTGATCTTGGCCCCGACGGTGTCCTCGACGAGGTGGAACTTGAGTCTGCTCGAATCTTCGCTCATGATGGCCTCCTTATCCTTCCTTGAACCAGTCCTTGAACCTGGTCCAGGCGCTTCTTCTTCCGATCCCTGGACGAGACCGCGGTCCTGCCAGGCGTGGAATCCGTAGAGGATCAGACCGACGGCGGTGGCGAAATCCGGCGTCGTGACGCGGTCCACGAGGCCGCCGACGCCGCCGGGGTCGCCCCGGCGCACGGGGAGGTCGAAGATCTCCTCGGCGACCTCCTCCAGGCCCTCGAGGAGGGCCGTGCCGCCGGTCAGGACGATGCCCGAGTTGAGGGACTTCTCGTAGCCCATCCGCTTGATGTCGGAGTCGACGAGCCGGAAGATCTCCTCGGCCCGCGGCTGGATGATGTCGGCCAGGAGCTGGCGCGACAGGACCCGCGGCTTGCGGCCCTTGCCGACCGACGGGACCTCGATCGTCTCCTGCTCCTCGACGAGCGGCCCGGCGACGCAGCCGAACTTCTTCTTGATCTTCTCGGCCTCGGGGATGGGCGTCCGCAGGCCGACGGCGATGTCGTTCGTGAAGTTGTCGCCGCCGATGGGGATGATCGAGGTGTACCAGAGGCTGCCCCGCTCGAAGATGGCGATCTCGGTCGTCCCGGCGCCGATGTCGATCAGGCCGACGCCGAGCTCCCGCTCGTCGTGCGGTCAGGACGGCGTCGGAGGTGGCGATCTGGTTGAGGACGATCTCCTCGATGTCGATGCCGGCCCGCTCGATGCAGGTCCTGAGGTTCTGGATGGAGGTCAGGGCGGCGGTGACGATGTGGACGTTGACCTCGAGCTTGATGCCGCTCATGCCCAGCGGGGTCCTTGATGCCGTCCTGGTCGTCGACGACGAACTCCTGGGGGATGACGTGGATGATCTCCCGGTCGGGGGGGATGGGGATGGCCTTGGACTGGTCGATGACCCGGCTTGACGTCCTCGCGGCGTGATCTCCCGGTTCTTGCCCGAGACGGCGATCGACGCCCCGGCTGTTGAAGCTCTTGATGTGGGCCCCGGAGATGCCGAAGAAGGCCGAGTCGATCTCGACCCCGGCCATGAGCTCCGCCTCCTCCTGGGCCTTCTTGATGGCCGAGGTCGTGGCGTCGAGGTCGACGACGACGCCCTTGCGCAGGCCCTGGGATTCGGCCGTGCCGATGCCGATGACCTCGATCTTGCGCTCCTCGGTGATCTCGCCGATGATGGCGGCGACTTTCTTCGTGCCGATGTCGAACCCGATGACGTAGGTGCTCTTGGCCATTAGTCGGACCTCCTTCGGAGGCTTGGAAGCGGCGAGGGCCTCGCCGGCCGCGAGCTCCTGCGGCCCGACGACGATGCGGTCGTCGAGGCGGAGGTCGACGTAGTCGAGGGGCCCGAAGCGGGCTCTCGAGGTCGGCCCGGCAGGCGGCGAAGCGGTCGAGCCGCTCGCGGACGGCGCCGCCGTCGACGATGAGGCGGACCGGGTCGTCGCGGAACTCGAGGGTGAGCCGGCCGTCGTCGGAACACTCGAGCGTGGCGAGGCGCGCCCGCTCGGCGGCCGTCAGGGCCTCGAGGCAGGCCCTCGCCGCCCGCCACTTCTCCCAGAAGTTCTCGCGGAAGCGCGCCCTCGTCCCTGACGACGGGGGTGCCGGGCCACGACCCCGCGGGCCGCGAGCTCGAGCGCCGTCCCCTCGGCGTCGACGAGGGCCAGCCCGCCCTTCTCGAGCAGGGCGAACGGCCGCCGCTCCTCGATCTCGATGCGGAGCGTCGCCGGGAAGACCTTCCGGATGCGGCGCGTCCCTGACCCACGGGCAGGCCTCGAGCTGGCGCTGGAGGAGCGCGAGGTCGCAGAGGAGGATGTTGCCGATCGGCCGGGTCGCGAGGAAGGCCTTGAGCGTCGCCCGGACGGAGTCGCGGCCGCCCGCGAGCTCGATGCGGCGGACGGTCAGCTCGTCCCAGGAGACGAGGAAGAGGTAGCCCCCGGCCGAGGCCGAAGAAGAGGGCGGCGACGAGGGCGGTCAGGGCCACGACGTGGCCCGGCCGCAGGACGCGCCTCTTGCGGCCGCTCTTGACGCCCGCGGCGCCGTGCCCGCGCTGGAAGACGAGGGCCGGGTCGGGGCGGGCCGGCTTGGTCAGCAGCGGGCGGTGCTCGAGATAGGTGGCCATGTTACTTTGCGGCCTCCAGACGCGGCGATGATGTCGGGGATGATGCGGTTGACGTTGCCGGCCCCGAGGACGATGAGGAGGTCGTTCGGGGCGGCGATCTTCTCGAGGAGGGCGGGGATCCGCTTGAGGTCGGGCTCGAACGAGACGTGCTTGTGGCCGAACTGGCGGATCTCGTCGTAGAGGGCCTGGCCGGTGACGCCGGGGATGGGGTCCTCGCCGGCCGGGTAGATCTCGGTCACGACGAGGACGTCCGCCTGGTTGAACGAGGTGGCGAACTGGGTCATGAGCTTCGACAGCCGCGTGTAGCGGTGGGGCTGGAAGACGGCCACGACCCGGCGGTCGACAGCCGCGCTTGGCCGCCTCGAGAGTGGCCTTGATCTCGGTCGGGTGGTGGGCGTAGTCCTCGATGACCATGATGTCGCGGACGGTCTTGCGGAGCTCGAAGCGCCGGCCCGTCCCCGTATAGCCGGCCAGGGCGCCGAGGATCGTCGCCGGCGGGATGTCGAGGTCGAGGCCGACGGCGGTCGCGGCCATGGCGTTGAGGATGTTGTGCATGCCGGGGACCTGGAGGCGGAGGAGGCCGAGGCCCTGCCCTTGTGGAAGAGCGTCGGCCCGGCTCCGGAAGCCCGTCGAAGCTCGTGGTCCCGGGCGGAGACGTCCGACTGGGCGGAGAATCCGTAGGTGATGATGCCGGCGCTCGAGGTCGGGGATGATGCTCTGGAGGTTGGGGTCGTCGAGGCAGAGGATGACCGGGCAGTAGAAGGGGACCTTGTTGGCGAAGTTGACGAAGGTCCTCTTGATGTCCTCCAGGCTCTGGTACTGGTCGAGGTGCTCCTCGTCGATGTTCGTCAGGACGGCGATGAAAGGGGAGAGGTAGAGGAAGGAGCGGTCGCTCTCGTCGGCCTCGGCCACGATGAAATCGCCCTCGCCGAGCTTGGCGTTGGCGCCGATCGTGTTCAGGCGGCCGCCGACGATGATCGTCGGGTCGAACCCGCCGGCCTCGAGGACGAGGGCCGTCATCGAGGTCGTCGTCGTCTTGCCGTGGGAGCCGGCCACGGCGACGCCGTACTTCATCCGCATGAGCTCGGCCAGCATCTCCGCCCGGGGGATGACGGGGATGTGCCGGGCCCGGGCCTCGCTGGACCTCGACGTTGTCCTCGCGCACGGCCGAGGAGATGACGACGACGTCGGCGTCTCGACGTTCTCGGCCCGGTGACCGATCGAGATCGCGGCGCCCAGGCGGGCCAGCCGCTGCGGTCGCCTCGTTCTCCTGGAGGTCGGAGCCGGAGACCTTGTAGCCGAGGTTGAGGAGGACCTCGGCGATGCCGTTCATGCCCGTCCCCCCGATCCCGACCATGTGGATGTGGTTGAGCTTGCGGTAGCCTTTCTTGGTCATGACGTCATCTCCCGGGACGGCCGCTTCCATGAGCGACAGGCAGAGGGCGGCGATCTGTCGCCGGCCGGGTTCTCGACGCGGAGGGCGAGGAGGTTCCTCTCCATGACGTCGATGCTCGGCCGGGTGGTTCAGGTAGTGGAAGAGTGCGCCCGGCCAGGACCTCGGGCGTCAGCCGGCTCTCGGGGACGACCTCGGCCCCGCCGACGGCCTCGACGAGCCCGCGGCGTTCGCGGACTGATGGTCTTCGGACGCGCCGGCGAAGGGGACGAGGAGCGAGGCCTTCCGCGCGGCGATGAGCTCGGCCAGCGTCGTCGCGCCGGCCCGGCAGAGGACGAGGTCGGCCCGGCCGAAGGCCGAGGCCATGTCCGCGATGTAACGGCGCGACCCGCTCCGGCGTCGAAGCCGCAGGCCCGATAGCCCGCGGCGACGCCGCTCCAAGTCCTTCGGCCCGGTCTGGTGGACGATGCGGAACCGCTCCCTGACCGGCGCGAGGAGCGGCAGGGCCGCCGTCATCTTCCCGTTGAGGAAGCGCGAACCCTGGCTGCCGCCGAAGACGAGGACGGCCAGGCTCCGCGTCCCGGGCCTTGGCCGGCAGGCCGTAGAATTCCTCGCGGACCGGGTTGCCGAGGCAGACGCCCTTGCCCCTGAAGTAGGGGAGGGAGCTCTCGAAGGCGACGACGGCCTTCCGGACCCAGCGGGCCAGCAGGCGGTTGGTGAACCCCGGCCGGGCGTTCTGCTCGAGGATGAGCGTCGGGATGCCCAGCCGCGGAGGCCAGGAGCACGATCGGGCCCCGAGCTGTAGCCGCCGACGCCGATGACCAGGGCCGGCCTCGTCCGGCGGAGGATGGCGAAGGACTGCGCGAAGCGAGCCCGGCAGGAGGGCCAGGGCCCGGAGGCTCCGCAGGCCCCGCCCCTTGAGCCCTTCGATCCGCATGGGCTCGAAGCGGACGCCGTGCTCGCTCCATGATCTTCCTCTCGACGTCCCGGTCCGTGCCGACGTACGTCAGCTCGACCGAGGGGTCCATCTCGCGGAGCTTCCGGCCGACGACGAGGGCGGGGTAGAGGTGGCCGCCCGTGCCGCCGCCGCTGATGATGACCCGGCGCCCGCTCATGGCCGCACCTTCAGTCCGCCCTCGGCCTTCCTCCGGCTGATATGGAGGAGGAGCCCGACGGCGACGAGGCTGCAGAGGAGCGACGAGCGCCCGTAGGAGACGAGCGGCAGGGGGACGCCCTTGGTCGGCCCCAGGCCGAGGACGACGGTGATGTTGAGCAGGGCCTGGGTGACGAGGGCGAAGGTCAGGCCGGCGGCGATCATCTTGTCGGCCGGATCGGGCGCGGCCAGGGCGATCCGGACGCCGCGCCAGAGGATGACGAGGAACAGGGCCAGCGTGACGAGCGTCCCGGCCAGGCCGGTCTCCTCGCCGATGATGGCGTAGATGAAGTCCGTGTGGGCGGAGGGGAGGAAATAGAGCTTCTGGGTGCTCTGGCCGAGGCCGACGCCGATGAAGCCTCCCGGAGCCGACGGCGATCTTCGACTGGTCGACCTGGTAGTAGCTGCCGAGCGTGTCCTTGGACGGAGAGAGGAAACCCTGGACGCGGTTGACGCGGTAGGAGGCGGAGAAAAGGAACAGCGTGAACAGGACCGCCACGGCCACGCCCAGCACGGCGAAGTTCTTGAGCTTGACGCCGCCGATGAAGAGCATCAGGCAGGCCAGGCCGGCCAGGACGAGGGCCGTGCCGAAGTCGGGCTCCATGAGGACGAGGAAGACGGTGACGACCACGACGCCGAGGGGCAGGGCCAGGACCTTCCAGTCGTTGAGCCGGTCCTTGTGCGTCTCGCAGAACCAGCCCAGGAAGAGGATGAGGCTGATCTTGGCCAGCTCGGACGGCTGGAAGCGGAAGCCGGGGAGGACGATCCAGCGGTTGGTGTGGGCGATGCTCGGCATGGCCAGGCAGACCATGAGCAGGAAGGCCGGTGAGGCCGACGAGCCCGTAGACGAAGGCCGGCCGCAGGGAGAGGCGCTTCCGGACGACGAGGAGGAGAATGATGACGAGGAAGCCCGCCGCGGCGCCGGCGACCTGCTGGACCAGGTAGTAGGCCATCTGGTGGTGGGTCTCCTCGGCCACGTAGCCCGAGGAGCTGAAGACCATGACGATGCCGATGGCGACCAGGACCAGGGTGGCCAGGAAGAGCGGGATGTCGAACTGGAGGCGGCGGCGTACGGCGAGCATGCTAGCCCCTCCTCGCCGCGGCCTGCGCGGCCAGGCGCCGGACCTCGCGCTTGAACGTCCGCCCCCGCTCCTCGAAGTTCCGGAACATGTCCCAGCTCGTCGCAGGCCGGGGCCAGGAGGACGACGTCCCCGGGCCGGGCCGCGGCGAAGGCCCTGCCCACGACCTCGCGGTAGTCGCCGGCGCGCTCCATGGGGACCGCGCCCCGGAGCGCCGCCTCGATCTTCGGCGCGGCCTCGCCGACGAGGACGACGGACCGGACGCGGCCCCGGACGGCCCGGCGGAGGGGAGCGAAGTCGCCGCCCTTGTCCCGGCCGCCGAGGATGAGGACGACCGGACGGTCGAAGCTCTGGAGCGCCTTGAGCGTCGCGTCGACGGTCGTCGCCTTGGAGTCGTTGACGAACCGGACGCCGCGGAAGCGAAGGACGTCCTCCAGCCGGTGCTCGAGGCCGCGGAAGTCCAGGACCGAACGGCCGGATGGCCGGCGCCGGCACGCCGAAGAGATGCCCGACGAGGGCCGCGGCCATGACGTTCTCCTGGTTGTGACGTCCCGGGCAGGGGGATGCGGGAGGTCCGGATGAGGCGCTCCGGCCTCGCCGTCGCGGAGCTCGACCCAGCCGTCCCGTGACGCAGGCGCCGCGCGCCGGCCGCCGCTTCCGGCTGAAGGCGTAGACCCGGGCCGCGGTCTCTCCGGCCAGGCCCCAGACGAGCGGGTCGTCGCGGTTGAGGATGGCCGCGCCTCGCGGCGCCCAGGCGGAGGAAGAGCTTCTTCTTGGCCGCGACATAGCCCTCGAACGTCCCGTGCCAGTCGAGGTGGTTCTGGGAGACGTTGAGGAAGGCGGCCACGTCCGGCCTTGAAGCGCTCGGTGTATTCGAGCTGGAAGCTCGAGACCTCGGTGACGTAGATGTGGTCGCGGCCGGCTCCTCTCGACGAACGAGATCGAGGGGAATGCCGATGTTCCCGGCCAGGTGGGCCTTGCAGGCCGGCCTCCTTGAGGATCTTGTGGGCCAGGGTCGTCGGTCGTCGACTTGCCGTTGGAGCCGGTGATGGCCACGACCCTGCCCTGGAGGAAGCGGCAGGCGAGCTCGATCTCGGAGAGGACGGGGATGCCCCTCTCCCGGGCCGCGGCGATCTCCGGCAGGGGAGGGACGCCGGGGCTGGGGATGATGAGGTCGGCGTCGAGGAACGACTCCAGGCGGTGGCCGCCCGTCTCGAAGGCGATGCCCTTTTCCCGCCACGGCGCGATCTTCGCCGCGAGCTCCGCCTCCGGCTTCTTCTCGGTGACGAGTGACCCGGGCCCCGCGCGCCGGCAGGAACCGGCACAGGGCTTCCCCCGTCCGCTCGAAGCCGACGATGAGGACCTTCTTTCGCGGCGAGTTCCATCTCTATCTCAACTTCAGGGTCGACAGGCTGAACAGGGCGAAGATGATGCCCAGGATCCAGAAGCGGATGACGATCTTCTCCTCCTGCCATCCGGACAGTTCGAAATGGTGGTGGAGGGGCGCCATCTTGAAGATGCGCTTCCCCCCGGACAGCTTGAAATACGAGACCTGGAGGAGGACCGAGAGCGCCTCCAGGATGAAGACCCCGGCCAGGGCGAAGAGGAGGAGCTCCTGCTTGATGAGGATGGCGACGACGGCCAGCGTCGCGCCCAGCGAGAGGGCGCCGACGTCGCCCATGATGACCTGGGCCGGGTGGGCGTTCCACCACAGGAAGCCCAGGCAGGCCCCGGTCATGGCGCCGATGAAGACGGTCAGCTCGGCCGCCGGCCGGACGCGGGCGATGTTGAGGTACTGGGACCAGAGGGCGTGGCCGGCGACGTAGGTCAGGGCCGTCAGGGCCGTGGCGCTGATGAGGGTCAGCCCGATGGCCAGGCCGTCCAGCCCGTCGGCCAGGTTGACCGCGTTCGACGAGCCGACGAGGATGAACATGATCCAGGGCAGGTAGAGCCAGCCGAGGTAGGGCGTCCAGAGCTTGAAGAAGGGCGGGAAGAGCCGCAGGTCGAAGTGCTTGAGGGGGTCGGCGCTCGTGCAGGCCGAGATAGAGCAGGACGCCGCCGACGGCCGCGGCCAGGACGACCTGGAGCCCCAGCTTGGTGAAGACCGTCAGCCCCAGGGACCTCTTCTTGCGGACCTTGAGGTAGTCGTCGACGAAGCCGACCAGGCCGAACGAGAGCATCGTGCCCATGGCGATCCAGACGTAGACGTTGGTCAGGTTCCCCCAGAGGAGGGTCGCGAGGAGGGTCGTGCCGATGATCATCAGGCCGCCCATGGTCGGCGTCCCCTTCTTCGCATAGTGGGACTGAGGCCCGTCGCTCCGGATCTCCTGGCCGATCTCGTGGCTTCGTGAGGAGCCGGATGAGCCACGGGCCGAGGAAGAGCATCAGGGCGAGGGCGGTGACGCCGGCCGCGGCCGTGCGGAAGGTGATGTAGCCGAAGACGCGGAAGAACGAGACGGATCTTCTGGAGGAAGGCATGGAGCGCGAGTACAGCATGTCCTACTCCTTCCCCCGCGCCTTGAGGCGCTCGACGATCGTCTCCATCCTCATCCCCCGCGACCCCTTGACCAGGACGAGGTCCCCGTCGCGGACGATGCGGCCGACGGCCTCGGCCGCGGCCCGGCTGTCGGCGAAGGTCAGGATGTTCGCGCGCGGCAGGCCGGACGTCGCCGCCTCCTCCGCGATGTGGGCGGCCAGCGGGCCGACGGCGACGAGGACGTCCCAGCCGAGACGGGCCACGGCCGCGCCCGCCTGGCGGTGGAACTCCCGCTCGTCCTCGCCGAGCTCGAGCATGTCGCCGAGGACGGCCACCTTGCGCGCCGCGGGCAGGCCGGCCAGGCTCCTCGAGCGCGGCCTCGAGGGCCTTGGGGTTCGAGTTGTAGGCGTCGTCGTAGAGGCGGACGCCGCCCGGGAGCTCGACCAGGATCCCCCTCATGGGCGAGGGCTTGAGGGCGGCGATCTTCGGCCCGATCTCCGCGAGCGGGAGACCGGCCGCCCGGCAGACGGCGACGGCGGCCAGAAGGTCCATGACCGCGGCCTCGTTGACGAACGGGAAGGCGACGCGGGCCTCGTCCGGGCCGCACGCCAGGACGAACTCCTGCCCGGCGTAGCCCTTGGAGCGCGAGGTCCACGGCCCGGACGTCGCACTCCGGTCCCAGGCCGAAGGTCAGCTTCGGCCCCTTCCAGCCGGCGGCGATCTTCATGACCAGCGCGGAGTCCCCGTTGAGGACGGCCGTCGCGCCCGGCCTGGCGCCGTCGAGGATCTCCTTCTTGGCCGCGGCGATCTCCTCCATGCCCTTGAAGAACTGGAGGTGGACGGGGTGGATGTTGGTGATGACCGCGATGTCGGGCGGCGCGACGGCGGCGAGGGCCCGGATCTCGCCGGCCGCGCTCATGCCCATCTCGAGGACGGCCGCCTCGTGCCACGGCTCGAGCCGGAGGAGGGACAGGGCCAGGCCGAGCCGGTTGTTGAAGTTGCCCTCCGACCGCAGGACGCGGAAGCGGGCCGAGAGGAGCTCGGCGGTGAACTCCTTGGTCGTCGTCTTGCCGATGCTGCCCGTGATCCCGACGACCCGGACGGGGTGGGCGGCGAGGACCGAGCGGGCCAGGCCCTGGAGGGCCGCGACCGTGTCCGGGACCTCGACCAGCCCGAAGCCGGGGACGGGGACGGCGACGGGCCGCGAAACGACGGCCCCGGCCGCGCCCCGGGCGGCGGCGGCGGCGACGAAGTCGTGGCCGTCCCGGCGTCCGGCGACGGCGAAGAAGAGCTCGCCGGGGACGGTCAGCCGCGAATCGATGCCGAAGGCCCGGAAGGCGAGGTCCGGCCGGCCGCCGAGGATGCGCCCTCCGGTCGCGCCGGCCACTTCCGCGAGCCGCAGCGTGGCCATGGTCAGGCGGCCTCCCTCGCCGCGAGGATCTCCCGGATGACCTCGATGTCGCTGAAGTGGATGGTCCGGTCCTTGAAGATCTGATAGTCCTCGTGGCCCTTGCCGGCGACGAGGACGTAGTCCCCCTTGCTGGCCATGGCCAGGGCGCGGGCGATGGCCTCCCGCCGGTCGGGCACGACCTCGTAGGTCCGGGCCGCCTCCTTGGCGAAGCCCCTCTCGATCGCGGCGATGATCTCGAGGGGGTCCTCGTTCCGGGGGTTGTCGGAGGTGATGACGGTCCAGTCCGCCAACCGGGCGGCGACGCGCCCCATCCGCTCCCGCTTCTCCTTGTCCCGGTTGCCGCCGGCGCCGAAGACGAGGATGACGCGCCGCGGCTTGAACTCCCGGGCCGTCGCCAGGAGATGCTCGAGGGCGTTGTCCGTGTGGGCGTAGTCGACGACGACCTGGAGGCCGAGGGAGTTCGCGACCCTCTCGAAGCGCCCGGGCACGCCCGGCAGGGCGGCGATGCCCGCGGCGATCGCCTGCGGCGCCACGTTGAGCGTCAGGGCCGCGGCTGCGGCGGCGAGCATGTTGTAGACGTTGTGCTTGCCGACCAGCCGGGAATGGACGGGGAGGACGTTGCCCGGATGGGCGATCTGGACGTCGGAGCCCTCCTCGGCCTGGGTGAACGTGACGGCGCGGACGATGGCGGCACGGTCGAAGCCGAAGGTGACGGTCTTCATGGGCAGTTCGGCGATGAGCTTCTGGCCCCAGGGATCGTCCATGTTGACGACCGCGGCGCTCCGCTTGTGGTCGAGGGTGAAGAGCTTCCGCTTGGCCTCGTAGTAGTTCTCCATGGAGCGGTGGTAGTCGAGGTGCTCGCCGCTGAGGTTGGTGAAGACGGCGACGTCGAAGCTCACGCCCCAGACGCGTTTCTGCTCGAGGGCGTGGGAGGAGACCTCCATCAGGCAATGCGTGGCCCCGGCGTCCAGCATCTCCCGGAGCATGGCCTGGAGGTCCGAGGCCTCCGGCGTCGTCCGGCCGGCCTGGACGCTCAGGCCCGGGCCGCGGTACTCGATGGTGCCGATGACCCCGGGCACGGCGCCCGCCGCCTTGAGGATCGCCTCGAGGAGGTAGGCGACGGTCGTCTTGCCCTTGGTCCCGGTGATGCCGACGACCTTGAGCCGGTCGGAGGGATGGCCGTAGAAGTTGGCCGAGGCCAGGGCCAGAGCCTCGCGCGCGTCGGGGACCTGGACCCAGGCGGCGCGCGAGGCCGGCGGCTTCGGCCACGAGGACAGGACGGCCGCGGCCCCGTTGGCCTCGGCCTCGCCGACGAAGTCCATGCCGTTGCGGCTCTCTCCCTTGAGGGCGGCGAACAGGAAGCCCGGCCGGACCGACTTCGAGTTGTAGGTGACGCCGCGGATCTCCTCCCCGCCGTCGGCGCCGGAGAGGAGGACCTGGATCCCCTCGAGGACGTCGCGGAGCTTCACGGCCGCCCTCCCTTCCTGAGCTCGGCCGTGAGGGGCCGCTCGAGCGGCGCCCGCTCGGGGACGACACCGAGATAGCGGAGGACCTGGCGGGCGATGTCGCGGAAGACCGGGGCGCAGGCCTGGCCGCCGTAGTATTCGCCCTCCTTGATGTCGTCGAGGACGACGATCATGGACAGGAGCAGGCCGCCGGGCGGGGACGAACCCGACGAAGGACGCCGTGTGGCTCTTCGAGTTATAAACCTTGAGGACGGGGTCGAGCTTCTGCGCCGTGCCCGTCTTGCCCGCCGCCCAGAACTCGTCCATGCGGCCGGACTTGGCCGTGCCTTCCTCGACGACCTTCTCGAAGACGCGGCCGACGAGCCCGGAGGCGAGGCCGGCGTCGAGGACCCGGTCGTCGGGCCGGGGCCCGACGAGCGGCTCCGGCGCCTCGCCCGCGAACGAGAGGAAGACGTGCGGACGGACGAGCCGCCCCCCGGCGGCGAAGACGTTCATGGCCCGGACGACCTGGAGGGGCGTCACCCGGACCTCGTACCCGATGGCGATGTGGGGCTGGGAGATGACCTTGTTCCACTGCGCGACCGGCCGGATGAGTCCGGGCTCCTCGGCCGGCAGGTCGACGCCCGTCCGCGCCCCGAAGCCGAAGCGCCGGATCATGGCGTAGAGGTCGGCCGACGCGAGCCGGGAGGCGAACTTGACCGTGCCGACGTTGGAGGAGCGGATGAGGACCTCGGGGAAGGACAGCACGCCCATCCGCTCGTGGTCGCTGATCGTCAGCGGGCCGACCTTGATGGTCCCGGCCGAGCAATCGAAGAGGTCCGAGTAGCTGACGACGCCGCGCTCGAGGGCCGCCGCCGCGGCTACGATCTTGAAAGTCGAACCCGGCTCGTAAGTGCCGCCCACGGCCCGGTCGAGCCAGGCGTCGCGCGCGTCGGTGTAGGTCTTGACGGCGTAGGTCGGCCAGTTGGCCAGGGCCAGGATCCCGCCCGCGGCGGGGTCCATGACGATGACCGTGCCGCTTGAGGCGGCGTGGTCCGCCACCGCCCTGGCCAGGGCGCGCTCGGCGATGTACTGGATGGTGGCGTCGATCGTCAGCGTGATGCTGCGACCGGGCAGGGGCGGCTTCAGGACCTGGCTGAGGTAGCCGCGCTTCTTGTTGTCCTTGAACATCAGCTCGACGCCGTCGACGCCCTTCAGGACGTCGTTGTAGCGGGCCTCGACGCCGGCCTGGCGGGAGCCGTCGGCGTTGACGCCGCCGAGGACGTGGGCGGCGAGCGCGCCGTTCGGATAGAAGCGCTGGCTCTCCTCGTCGAAGCCGACGCCCGGGAGCCTAAGCTCCCGGACGCGGGCCGCGAGATCCGCCGACACCTGCTTCCGGACGTAGGTGAAGGAGTCGTTGTCCTGGAGGCTCCGGAGGATATCCGCGGCCTCCTTGGCCGTGAGGTCGAGAACGGACTGCAGCCGGCGGACCTTGTCCGCCTCCTGGGCCGCCGTCTCCTTCTCGACCGGGCTGAGCTTGATCGTATAGACCGGCACACTCGAGGCCAGGACGCGGCCGTTCCGGTCGAAGATATCGCCGCGGCTGGCGCGGACGGGAACCCTGGCCTGGCTCTGCTTCGTGGCCCGCGACTTGAGCGAGGGATGCTCGACGACCTGGAGCTGGACGAGGCGGAGGAGGAGGACGGCGAACCAGGCCGCCAGGGTCAGGCTCACGAGCAGAGTCCGTTTCCGGATGTCGGTTTCGTGGAACGTTCTCATCGGCTTCGGGGCTCAGCGCGCCGCGGGCCCGTCCTTGTAGACGATCTCGCCCGTCTTGGGGTCGACCAGGCCGAGGTCCTCCCGGGCGATCTTCTCGATGCGTCCGGACGACAGCAGCTCGGCCTTGTGGAGCTCGAGCCGCCGGATGTCGTCGCGCAGGGCCTTGATCTCGGCCTCGCGGCGGCTCGCCTCGATGCCCAGGTGAACGGCCTCGGTCTGGTACCAGACGTAAAAGGTCAGCAGGCCGATCAGGGCCAGGAGCAAGGCCGCCCCGAGGCCGATCTCGCGCGGGCTCCACTTCCTGCGGATCATTCAGAGCCTCTCGGCCGCCCGCAGCTTGGCGGAGCGGGCCCGGGAGTTGGCGGCCACCTCGTCCGGACCGGCCGTGACCGGCTTCTTCGTCAGCACGGAGAGCAGGGGTTCGACCGTCGCCGCGGGCGGCGAGCGAGGCGAAGGCCCGCTTGACGATCCGGTCCTCGAGGGAGTGGAAGGAGATGGCGACGAAGCGAGTCCCGGCGACCGACATGCGAACCGTCGTGTCGAGGAACTCGGGCAGGCCGTCGAGCTCGCCGTTGACCTCGATGCGGAGGGCCTGGAAGGCCTTGGCCGCGGGGTGGATCTTGCCCTTCTGCGGCCGCCAGCGGTAGACCTCCTCGACGATGCGGCGGAGGTCGGAGGTCGTCTCGACCCGGCCGAGCTTGCGCAGGCGGACGATCTCCCGGGCCAGGCGGCGGGCGTGGGGCAGCTCGCCGTAGGCCTCGAACAGGTCGGCCAGCCTCGGCTCCGAATAGGTGTGGAGCACCCTGGCGGCGGTGACCTTGCTTCTCTGGTCCATCCTCATGTCCAGCGGCCCGTCCAGGGTGAAGCTGAATCCCCGCTCCGGGGAATCCAGCTGGAACGAGGACATCCCGAGGTCGGCGAGGACCCCGCGGACGTCCCGGAAGTCGATGCCCAGCTCGGGCAGGAGCTTGAAGTCCGTCTGGAAGAGCCGGACCCTCCGGCCGAAGGGCATCAGGATGTCCCGGGCCCGGCGGAGCGCGAGCTCGTCGCGGTCGAGGCCGACAAGGGAGGCACGGGGATTCCTCTCCAGGATCGCGACGGCGTGTCCCGCCAGGCCCAGGGTACAGTCAACATAAACGCCTTCCCGCCCGACGTTCAGGAACTCGAGGACATCCGTGACGAGGACCGGGCAATGTCCCTTCTCCGTCATTCCGATGGACCTCGAGGGATGAGTCGGGCGATGCTCTCGAGATCGGCGTCCGAGAGCGGTTTCTCCTCGAGCAGTCGGTCCAGGGCGTCCTTGTTCCAAACTTCCAGGTGATTGGAGAGGCCGATGACCTCGACCTCTTCCTCGAGCCGGGCCTTCTCCCGCAGGGCCTGGCTGATGAGGACGCGGCCCTTCGAGTCGAGCTCGTGCCGGGCCCCGGTCCGGTTGACCCTCAGCATGAACTTCCGGACGTCGGGCCGGAGATGGAGCGCGCCCTCCGCGGCCGTGCCGGTCATCTCCAGCCAGACGGCCAGGGGATAGACCTGGACGGACTCATCGGTGAGGGAGGTGACGAACAGCTCGCGGCCGTACTTCGTCTGGATGACCTCGCGGAATTTTTCCGGGATCTTGATGCGGCCGCTGGCGTCGAACCGGGCCGTGTAGTTTCCGATAAGAACGTCCGCCATGATGGTTTGTCCCGCTTTGTCCCGTTTCGTCCCAAATATATGGGAGAGCAAACCAAATGTCAAGCAAAATTATCCCATAAAAAGGGCCAAAAAACGGGGGCCCAAGAGGATGGGCCGGCAGGGCTATCGACGACGACGAATTGTGGCCTCCGGCGCGGGCAGGGAAGGGGTCCGGCGGGGAGGGGCTGGAATCAGCGCGGCCCGTCCGGCCCGCTCTCGCCTTCGGGCGGGGGCATCGAGGCCAGCAGCTCCTTGGCCGTCTCGAAATCGCCGGCCTCGACGAAGATCTTGAACTCGGCCAGTCCGTCCACGGTGAAGGGGTAGACGCCGGGGAACATGCGGCCCCGGACGAGGCTCCGGATGCCGTTGCTCTCGAGGAAGCTCTTGACGACGTCGGCCTCGAACGGGCCCCAGACTCTGCAGAGCTCCTTGAGGTCTAGCGTCCGGTCCGGTTCCGCGCCCTTGTCCTTGGGGTCTTTTTCGTCCATGGCGAGCGTCCTTCCTTGAAGGCGATGTAGTCGTCGAGGATCCGCCTGTGGTCGAAGGCCAGGCGGCGGCCGGGCGACCGGGGGTCGACGAGGCGCGCTTCCCGGGCGTCGTCCGCCGCCCGCGGCTTTCCCTCGGCCCTGGCGACGAAGACGGTCGAGATCGTGTGGTGCCTCGGGTCCCGGCCGGGGTCCGAGTAGGTGTGGAGCTGTCCAAGGAGCTCGACCTCGAGCGACGTCTCCTCGCGGGCCTCGCGGACGGCGGCCGCCTCGAGCGATTCCCCGTAATCGACGAACCCGCCCGGCAGGGCCCAGCCGTACGGCGGGTTCCTGCGGCGGATGAGGACGACCCGCGGCCGCTCGCGCGCCGGTCCGACCTCGATGATGATGTCGACCGTGGGGAAGGGATTCCTGTGCATGGCTCGGGGCATCGGGTTTTCCTGAGGTCCGGGCCTAGTATAGGGGCCCCGTTCCGGGGTTGTCAACTCAAGCCGCCGCCCTCGTGCCGTGACACGTGTCGCCGGCCGGGGACGGGGGGCGGTGATGCCTTCCCGGACGGCACCCGGAGCATGGTTGGCATGAATAATGCTATAATTAAAGTTGATCATGATTCCGTTTCGGCGGAGGAGGACGTCATGAGGCAAAAGGGGATCGGTCTGACGATTGCCTTTCTGATGCTCGCGTCGGCCGCGGCGGCGCTCGGCGCGGCGGACCACTACCGCGTCCTCGGCGGCCCGGACCGCTTCTACTTCGGGCACATCAGTTACACCGAGGCCAAGGGGGACGCCGAGGACCCGGCCGTCCTGCGCGAGGGCCAGGCCGGGGCCGAGACGGCCATCCTCAACCTGCCCCTCGGGCCCGGCGACACGATCCGCACGTCGCCCTCGCGGCGCTGCGAGATCCAGTTCGACACGGGCACGGTCGTCCGGCTCGACTTCTCGACCGAGCTCAAGATCGAAACGGTCCTGGCCCAGAGCCTGAGCGCCCCGAGCCAGGTCTCCAACCTCGTCCCTCGCCCGGGGCCGCGTCTACGTCATCTACAAGCAGTACGACTCCCGCGAGATGTTCCAGGTCCTGACGCCCCTCGCCGCCGTCAAGTTGAGCCACAACACGGTGGCCGTGGTCCGGGCCGCGGACGACGGCTCGACCGACGCCGAGGTCAAGGCCGGCAAGGCGAGCGTGATGTTCGGCCCGGACGAGAAGACGCTCCAGAAACAGGCCCTCAAGGGCGGGGAGCGGCTGACGCTCGTCAGCGCGACCCAGTTCGCGCGGGGCGCCACTCTCGGCGGCTCCGAGTTCGAGCTCTGGAACGACGAGATCAACGCCCGTTTCGACGAGCTCCACAAGGGGCAGAGCGCCCTGCCGAAGCCCATCCAGAAGCTGCCGCCGGCCGTCTTTTACTTCGCCCAGCACTATGGGAACCATTACGGCGAGTGGCTCTGGGACGACCTCTACGGCTACGTCTGGCGCCCGTTCCTCGACCGCATGGACTACCCGTGGGGCTGGGCGCCCTATTTCTGCGGGCAGTGGACGTCCGTCGGCGGGCAGCTGTACTGGGTCCCCGAAGAGCCGTGGGGCTGGATCCCCTATCATCTCGGCATCTGGCAGTGGGACAAGAAGCTCGGCTGGGTCTGGCTTCCCGGCTCGATGTTCGCCCCGGCCTGGGTCGACTGGGAGTTCTTCTACGGCTACTACGGCTGGCGGCCGTACGGCCTCTTCGACTGGTTCGACGGTTTCTCGACGGGCTTCTACTATCTCGGCGACGCCTGGTATTATGACCTCATCCCCGGGACCGGCATGGGGCCCGGGATGCCGACGGTCCTGGGCTCCCTCAGGAAGAACCAGCTCAAGCAACCGGCCCCGGCCCTGACCATGCCGACGGAGCTCAAGGGCGCCTTCAAGAACGTCCTCGCGGCCTGGAAGAAGGGCGACCCGAGGGTCGTCGACGCCGCGAAAAGGGTGGCCTCGGAAACGGCCTTTGTCACCCGCGCCGACCTGAACAGTCCCAAGCTCCAGGACAAGGCCTTGAGCTGGGACAAGCTGCCGAAAGCGAACGCCGTCCCGCCGGCCAAGGAAGGGCCGGCCGCCGCCCGGCGAACGACCGACGTGGGGCGGTCGGCGGCCCAGGTCTTCCGCCTCAACCAGGCCGTCCGCGAATACGGCCGCGGACAAGCGGCGCCCGGTCCGACGCCGAAGCCCGCCGCCGCGCCTCAGGGCGCCGGCGCCCCCCGCGCAGCGAGCTTGACGGCCCCCGCCGCGGCCGGCGTCTCCCGCGCAGCGGCCGTTACCGGCGCGCCCGGAGAGCGCTCGGCGCGAATGACGGGGGCGATGTCCCGCCCGCGGTTCCTCGACTGGAACCCGGACGTCAAGGTCGCCAGGTCGCTGGGTGTCCGGATCGAGTACTCGAGCCGGACGAACCAGGTCCGCTGCCCCGAGCTCGGGCTGAGCTCCCTCGACCGCATGCACAGCAGCAACGGTTTCGTGCCGCGGCTGACCTCCTCGGGCGTCCGGTCGGAGCCGGCCTCCATTGTCATGTCCGGCGGGTCGTCGGGGAGCGGGTCGGGAACGGCCTCGTCGTCGGGGGCTCACGTCACGGCCACGACGACCGCGGCCCCGGCCAAGGAAAGCTCTTCCGGCGGCGGGGGCGGCGGCAAGATCAAGAACTGAGACGCGGCCAGACGGGCGGCAAGGTCCCCGGCCCGTCGAGCATCCCCCGGAGCCGCTCGACCTCTTTCCCGTAAGCCTCCCGGTATTCCTTGCGGACCGGGTCGGCCGGCTTGAACTTCTGGCCGAGAGGGTTGACGGGCACGCCGTGGTAGTGGATGCGGTAATCGAGATGGGGTCCGGTCGCATCTCCCGTCATGCCGACGTACCCGACGACGTCGCCGCCCCTGACCTGGGCGCCCGCCTGAATGCCCGGCCCGTAGCGGCTGAGGTGCGAGTAGAGCGTCTCGTAACCGTTCTTGTGCTGGAGCCGGACCTGCTGGCCCGAGCCGTCGTTCCAGCCGGCGTAGGTCACCTTTCCGTCCGCCGTGGCCTGGACCGGAGTGCCCGCGGGCGCGCCGTAATCGACGCCGAGGTGCGGGCGGTAGACCTTGTAGATCGGATGGAGGCGGCTGGCGCTGAAGCGGGACGTGACGTGGGCCCCGTACTTGAACGGCGACTTCAGGAACTCCTTGCGCTTGGAGAGGCCGCTCTCGTCGAAGTAGTCGGCGGCGCCCGTGTCGGGATAGATGAAGCGGTAGGCCTGGAAGGTCTTGCCCTCGTTGACGAACTCCGCGGCCAGGATGTTCCGGTAGCCGGCGAACTTGCCGTCGAGGAACTTCTTCTCGACGAGGATGCGGAAGCGTGTCGCCCTTGCGGAGGTCGGTGTAGAAATCGATGTCCCAGCCGAAGCAGCGCTCGGCCATGTCGTAGGCCAGGGCGTTCTCCTCGTGGAGTCTTGGCCATGGCCGCGACCGGGCTCGTCTCGATGACGCCGATGACGAGCGACGGGCCGGAACTCGAACGGGTAGGCCTTGACCTCGGCCCGGATGCCGCCGGCCTCGTTCCGGACGGCGAGATAGCGGGCGTCGTCGATGTCGTACTCGAGTTCCTTCCACGCCCCGTCCTCCGACTTGGAGAGCCGCAGCTCGTGGCCCGCGGTGATCCGGGCCAGGTCGTAGACCGGCTTGACGGACTCCTTCAGCCGGTGGATCTCCTTGTCGGAGAAGTCCTGCCGCTTGAGGAGGCGGGCCAGGTTCTCCCCTTTCCGGATGACGATCGTCTCGACCCGGAGCGGCGGGGGAGGGAGCGGGCCGGCGGGCGGCGCGACGGCCGCGGCGGGGACGGCCGGCGCGGCCGGGGCCGGCGGCGCGACGAGCTTTCGAACGAGAACGGCGGCCAGGCCCAGCCCGACACAGAGGACGGCGGCCGCGGCGACGAGCCTCGCCCCCCGCCTCCGTGGCCAGAGCGACGGTCGTCTCACGACGGGATTTCTTTGGGCGCCGACTTCTTCTCTTTTTTCGGGCTCTTCTTCAGGGCCCGGGACGCGGCCGTGAGCGGGCCGGACACGACGTTCAGACCGGCGAAGAAGAGGAGGGCGGCCCGCGGATAGAAGATGAGGGCGGCCAGCGAGACGGCCATGAGGAGCGCCGTCAGGATGTCGATCCGGTGAGCCTGCAGGACCTTGGTGTAGTTCCGATAGGGGAATGTACTGACCATGCAAATAGCGATGAAGAAGGTCAGCCCGGCCAGCCCGATGGCCGCTTCCCGGGTTTCGAGCGGCGCCGGGTGGAAGATGACGAGGGAGCCCATGAAGATGGCCGCCGACGGGCACCGTCAGCCCCTGGTAGAAGCGCCGGTCGGGGAGGGATTTCGTCCGGACGTTGTAGCGGGCCAGCCGGAGGACGCCCGCGGTCAGGAAGAGGAAGCTGAAGAAGAGCGCCGACGGCCCGGCCAGCTTCATCCCCCAGAAATAGAGGAGGACGGACGTCGCCAGCCCGAACGAAATGGCGTCGGACAGAGAGTCGAGCTCGATGCCGAAGTCCGAGGGCGCCTTCATGGCCCGGGCCACGAGCCCGTCCATGCCGTCCATGATGGCGGCGATGACGATCCAGAACGCCGCCATGCGGTAGCGCCCGTGGTACGTCAGGAGGAGGCTGAGGAACCCGAAGAACAGGTTCGTCAGCGTGAACAGGCTCGGCACGACGAAGATGCCCTTCTGGAGTTTCTTCTTGTTCATGGCTTGGCCTCGGCGATGACGGATTCGCCGGCCCGGAGCTTCTGGCCCGGGCCGACCCTGACATCGGCCTCCCGGGGGAGGGTGAGCTCGACCCGGGAGCCGAAATACATGAGGCCGACCTTCTCCCCGCGGGAGACGGCTTGGCCCGTTGTGACGAAGGACTTGATCCGGCGGGCGGCGACGCCGACGCTCTCCTTCATGACGAGGGACAGCCGCTCGCCCTTGAGGACGAGCGTGTTCGACTCGTTGACCTCGCCCGCCTCGGGCTTGTCGGCGCGGAGGAACTTCCCCGGCCGGTACTCCATCTTGGCCACGGTCGCCGCCATGGGAGAGCGGACGAGGTGGACGTCGAGGAGGGACAGGAAGATCGTGACCTTCCGGGCCGGCCCGCCGAGCTCGGGATGCGAGGGGAGGTCCTCGACGGCCAGGACCTTGCCGTCGGCCGGGGAGACGAGGAGGTGTTCGCCCTCGGGCGGCGTCCGGCGCGGGTCGCGGAAGAAGAAGGCGAAGGCGGCGGCGAGGAGCAGGAAGAGGAGGCCCGCCGGCCACCAGCCGACCGCCCAGAAGACGACGGCCAGCGCGAGCGAGGGCAGGAGGAATTTCAATCCGTCTCTCGCCATCGTCACCGTCCTCCTACCTGTCCGCCCAGGAATAGGCGGCCAGGAACGCCAGCTTGGCCGCGTCGGCCATGATCTCGGGGTTGATCCTGTAGATCGTGTCCCCGGTCTGGTGGTAGGCGATGTGCGGGCCGTTCGAACCGAAGCCGGCCGCGGGCATGCCCTTGAGGAAGAACGGCGCGAAGTCCGAGCCGCGCACGCCGACGCCGCGGAGGACGCCGAGGCCGCGGAGAACGCCGACGGACTTGTCCGCCTCCTCGATGGCCTTCCGGAACTCGGCCGGCTCGGCCGGGGCCGCGCCCCAAAGACCGTCGCCCTCTCCCGTCATGTCGAAATTGAGCATGCCGGCGACCTTGTCGAAGGCCGCGGGCAGGTGGCCGACGAACCAGGTCGAGCCCTGGAGGCCCAGCTCCTCTCCGCCGAAGAGGACGAAGACGACGGAGCGCTTCGGCCGGCGGGCCAGGCCGGAGAAGGCCCGGGCCGCCTCCATGACCGTGGCGCTGCCGCTGGCGTTGTCGTCGGCGCCGCCGAAGAGGAGGCCCATGTGGCGGCCGCAGTGGTCGAAATGCCCGCCGACGACGACGCACTCCCGCCGGAGCTTGGGGTCCGAGCCCTCGACGACGGCGGCGATGTTGTAGCCGACGGCCGTCCGGGAAGTGGCGGGAGGCGACGGCCAGCCGGATCCTCGCCTGGAGCGGGAAGGAGATCGGCCGCTTGTAAGTCGTCAGGGCCTTCCTGAGGTCGGCCGCGGTCGAGTTCGTCTCCTTGAGGACGGCGTCCATGACCTTCTCGCTGATCATGGCCGGGGTGAAGCCGGCGAGCCAGTCGCCGTTCGGGTTCGAGGCGATCTCGGAGTAGATGTAGACGATGCCGAGGGCGCCCTTGTCCCGGGCCGTCTTCATCCGCGTCCGGTGCTCGTCGTAGAACTGGAACTTCGGGTCGTTCGTCGGGCGTGCCCCGGAAGCAGACGACGAACTTGTCCTTGACGTCGATCCCGGCGTAGTCGTCGTAGTTGAGGTCCGGGGCCGAGATGCCCCAGCCGGCGAAGACGGCCGCGGCCGTCCGGTCGCCGCTGTCCGAGAAAAGGAGCGGCAGGAAATCCTTCTCCGGGACGAGCTTCATCTCCTTCGAAGCGGGGGCCTTGTCCCCCTCGGGTTTGCCCTCGGGCAGGAAGATCGTCATTTCGGCCTTGTCGATGATCGTGAACGGCGAGGGATAGGGCAGGAGGAAGCCGTCCTTCGGCGAGACGGGCTTGAGGCCCCAGGCGGCGAACTTGCGGGCCGCCCACTTGGCGGCGGCCGTGAAGCCGGCGTCGCCCGTCAACCGCCCGGCGTATTCGGGCGAGGCCAGGGTCTTGACGATCTCGTAGGCCTCGGGGGCGCTGACGGCCCGGAGGCCCTGCTGGAGGTTCCTGTCGAGGTTCTGGGCGAGGGACGGGATGGCCAGGCAGAGGACGAGGAAGGCGGCGAAGAGCGGGCGGGCGGTCTGACGCGGCATGCGGGTCTCCTTCGGCAAAAAACTCCATCTGGAATGATAGGCCTTTTGGCTTGAAATGTAAATCCGGGGAGCGGGAGCTAGCGCGACTTCGCCTTGCGGCGACGCTCGACCTCCTTGAGCACCCCCGGATGGAGGACGAAATAGTAATAGGCGCCGAGGAGGACGACGATCACGGCGGCGGCGACGGGCCGGCCCCGGACGAGGGAGTAGACCGCGTAGCCCAGGGCGGCCAGGAGCGCCCCCAGGTGCAGGAAGGCGAAGACCCAGTCGAACACGCTCTCCCCCGGGATGTCGGGCCGCCGGGAGCCCGCGAGGACCGGCTATTTTCCGGCGACGACCTCGACGGACAGGATGGTGATGGTCTCGACCGGGACGTCTCCCATGCCGCGCCTGGACCCGGTCTTGAGCTTGGCGATGGCGTCGACGACGTCCATGCCGGCGACGACCTTGCCGAAGACGCAGTAGCTTCATCGTGTCGTCTGTGGTCGAGAACATTGTCGACGAGGTTGATGAAGAACTGGCAGGTGGCGCTGTCGAGGTCGCTCGGTCCGGGCCATGGCGATCGAGCCGCGCGCGTTCTTCAGGCCGTTGCCGGACTCGTTCTTGATGGCCGCGTTGGCGTCCTTTTCGCGCAGTTCGGCCGTCAGCCCGCCGCCCTGGATCATGAAGCCGGGGATGACCCGGTGGAAGATCGTCCCGTTGTAGAAGCCGCTCTTGACGTAGGCCAGGAAGTTCTTGACGGTCACGGGGGCCTTGGCCGGGGCGAGCTCGATGGTGATGTCGCCCTTGCGTCGTCTTCATCAGGACCTTGACGGCCGAGGGTGTTTGGGCCAGCGCCGTCGTGGTCAGGAAGACGCCCACGAGGGCGATCGTCAGCACGGTCTGTCTGGTCATCGGGACCTCCTCTCTCATCTCGCGAAAGTCGAAAAAACACGATAACAGAATCGCCGGGCCAAATCAACCTGTCCGCGAAGCGGGAAGAGGGTCCTTCGCAGGAAGGCCGCTTGCCTTCCCCCGGCCTATTTGATTAAGATACGGCTTCCGCCCGTTAAGGAGGCGCGCATGAAAAAATTCCGCTCTTCGACCATCCTGATCGTCCTCCTGGCCTTCCTGGGCGCTGTCGCCCTGCAGGCCCAGGAGGCGCCGAAGCCCTCCGACGACCAGGCCAAGATCGTCGAGGCGATGCACCTTGTTTCGAGCAACGTTCTCTACGACTACGTCAGGGAGCTGACGTCCGAGAAGTTCGGCGGGCGCCTGACCGGGACCAAGGAATTCGAGGCCTGCGCGGCCTGGGTCGAGTCCCTGCTCAGCAAGTGGGGCGTGCAGCCGGCGGGCGACAGCGGCACCTATCGCCAGCACTTCCCGAATCCCTACACGGTCGTCTTCCCCGGCGGCTCGTGCGTCCTCGAGATCCCGCAGAAGACGGACGTCATCCGGAAGTCCTACCGCTACGAGGACGAGTTCATCCCCGGCGGCACGTCCGGGTCGGGCGAGGTCCGGGCCGAGGTCGTCTACGTGGGGTACGGCATCACCGCACCCGAGCTCGGCTACGATGATTACAAGGGCGTCGACGTCAAGGGCAAGATCGTCCTCATGGACGCCGAGGTCCCTGTCGCGCCCGGCCCGAAGACGCTCGACCTGTTCATGAAGTGGCGGCCCTACTCCTTCCACCAGTACAAGCTCAAGAACGCGGCCGCCCACGGCGCCAAGGGCATGCTCTACAACTACGGGCCGATCGGCAACCCCAACAACGCCTACGTCGAGGGATTCATTTACCACCACGTCGGCACGGCCGTGGTCAACGACGTCTTCGCCGGCACCGGCCGGACCTACGGCGACACCGTGGCCAGGATCCGCAAGGAGCTCAAGCCCCAGTCCTTCGCCACGGGCAAGACCTTCGTCATCAAGAACGTCACCGAGCACCACCCCGACGGCGTCGGCTTCAACGTCGTCGGCGTCATCCCGGGCGCCGACCCGAGGCTCAAGGACGAGGTCGTCATCATCGCCGGCCACCTCGACCATCTCGGCCGGATGTGGGAGCTCATGCCGGGCGCCAACGACAACGCCACGGCCGTCTCGGTCGGCCTGGGCGTCGCCGAGGCCATGGCCCGGTGCGCCGTCAAGCCCAAGCGGACCGTGGCCTTCATCTTCTTCGGCAGCGAGGAGCAGAGCGAAGACCAGGGGACCCAGGGGTCCCATTTCTACACCGAGCACCCCATCTTCCCGCTGGAGAAGACCGTGGTCATGATCAACATGGAGGGCCCCGGCAGCGGCGACAAGATCTCCGCGTTCGGCGGCCAGAGCTATCCCGCCTTCTGGAAGTTCGTCGAGAAGGCCAACGACACTTACGTCCATCGGCCCCTGTCCGCGAGTCCGGCCGCCTATCCCGGGCGGCCGCGGCAGGATTCGGCCTGGTTCTTCTGGAAGGGCGTGCCGGCGGTGACCTTCGGCTCCTACGGCTTCGACCCCGGCCGGCCGACGTACCACACGCCGCACGACAACATGAGCCTCATCACGCCCGAGATCATGGAGGATGTCGCCCAGCTGCTGTTCATGACCGTGATGGACATGACCGCCCAGCCGTCGCTCAATTTCCGGAACTAAAGAACGGGGCGGCGACGGAAACCGCCCTTATCCCGCGACCCTCCGGCAGTGCTCTTCTGAGAGCGGTGATGAAGGTTGCCCTTATCCCCCGGCCCCGGGAACCTGTCCCGGTTCCCCCGTCGGAAAGCCCGCCGGGTCCCCCTCCAAACGGGGTCTTTCGGGCAACCTTCATCACCGCTCCCGGGGGCGTTAAATGTGGAGCTCGACGACGTCTTCGTCGGCGAGGGCGTGGTCGCGGGTGACGCGCAGCCCCTCGATGGCGCCGCCCGCGCTCCAGACGCGCGCGAAGGCCAGCTTTTCCGCAAAGTCCTTGTGCACGGCCCTGGCCATCTCCTGGACCGTGATCCCCGCGCGCAGGATGAAGGGCGAAGTCCGCTCGGCCTTCTTGCCCGGGACCTTGCTGTAGACGCGGATGACGTGGAGGAGCCGGAAGACGGCCCGGCGCAGGGTCTCGAGCCCGCGGCCCGAGACGGCCGAGACGCCGATCCGCTCGAACGGCCCATCGACGATGGCGCCGAGCTCCTCGAAGGCCCTGGCCGCGCCGTCGAGGTCGAGCTTGGCCGCGGCGAGGACGGCCCGCTTGCGGAAGGGGAACTCGGCCGCCGCGACGTCCGTGTCCGCCCGCACGAGCTCGACCTTCCGCTCCCTGAGCCGGTCGATGATGCCGTCGAGCGCGGCGGCCGCGTTCGGGTCGGCGAGGTCGGCCACGAGCAGGACGGCGTCGGCCATCTTGACCATCTCCGGGAACCACGTCTCCATGAGCTCGCCCGTGACCGGCGGCGTGTCGATGAGCTGGACCTTGATGTTCTCGAAGGGCATCATGTAGGGGGCGGGGGAGCGGGTGGTGAAGGGGTAGTCGGCGACCTCGGGCTCGGCGCCCGTGAGGGCCTTGACGAGGCTCGATTTCCCGGCGTTGGGCGGGCCGGCCACGACGACCTGCCCGGCCCCGGACCGCTCGATCTTGTGGGTCGGCGCGTGCCTGGCCGTGGCCTGCCGGCGCTCGCCCTCCTCGCGGGCCTTGGCGATCTTCTGCCGGTACATGGCGATGAGCTTGTCCGTGCCCTTGTGGTGGGGGATGACGGCGATGAGCCGCTCGTAGATATCGATCTTCTCTTCGGGTGTCCGGGCCGTGCGCAGCTCGGCCTCGATCCTGTGGTACTCGGGCGGCAGGTTCGCCGGCATGGCAAAATTATACACCTTTTCCCCTCCTAACTGTGAGAAAAAACGGCCCCGCCGGACGTCCCTCTCAATGGCTGGGGAACACGGCCCGGCCGGCGGGGCCTGGAAGGTCCATAAGATACAGATAATCCATAGGATAAAATTGAGAAAAAAGACAGAAATCGCTTTACTTTCGGAGCCCTTTTTTGCTATAATAAACCGTTGAAAAAGCCCGCCGGGCGCCGAGGCCACCCCGAGCCGCGGCAGCGCATTTCCCGGGAAACGGACGGACATGAAGGAACAAAAATATACGGCTGAGAGCATCAAGGTCCTCAAGGGCCTCGAGGCGGTCCGGAAGCGGCCGGCCATGTACATCGGCAGCACCGGGCCGGAGGGCCTCCACCACCTCGTCTACGAGGTCGTCGACAACTCCGTCGACGAGGCCCTGGCCGGCTTCTGCACAGAGATCGACGTCTCATCCACGTCGACAACTCGATCACGGTCATCGACAACGGCCGCGGCATCCCCGTCGAGCATGCACAAGACGGAGAAGAAGTCGGCCGCCGAGGTCGTCATGACCATGCTCCACGCCGGCGGCAAGTTCGACCAGAAAAGCTACAAGGTCTCCGGCGGCCTCCACGGCGTCGGCGTCTCGGTCGTCAACGCCCTCTCCGAGCGGCTCGACCTCGAGGTCAAGCGCGACGGCGGCATCTACACCCAGAGCTACGAGCGCGGCGAGCCCCGTCAGCCAAGCTCAAGCAGATCGGCAAGACCAAGAAGACCGGCACCAAGGTCACCTTCTGGCCGGACGACGAGATCTTCGAGATCGACCGAGTTCAACTTCGAGATCCTGGCCCAGCGCCTGCGCGAGCTGGCCTTCCTCAACACGGGCATCCGGATCACCATCACCGACGAGCGCGCCGAACAAGACGCCACGAGTTCCAGTACAAGGGCGGCATCCTCGAGTTCGTCGAGTACCTCAACCAGAACAAGAGACGCATCAACCCGCAAGCCCATCTACTTCGAGGGCGAGCAGGAGGGCGTCGGCGTCGAGCTGGCCCTCCAGTACAACGACGGCCTACAACGAGAACATCTTCTCCTTCGTCAACAACATCAACACGCACGAGGGCGGCACCCACCTCATCGGCTTCAAGTCGGCCCTGACCCGCACCCTCAACACCTACGCCAGCTGCCACAACCTGCTCAAGGACCTCGAGCGAGAGCATCACCGGCGACGACTGCCGCGAGGGGCTGACCGCCGTCCTCAGCGTCAAGCTCCGCGACCCCCAGTTCGAGGGCCAGACCAAGACCAAGCTCGGCAACTCCGAGGTCAAGGGCATCGTCGAGTCCATCGTCAACGAGCAGCTCTCGGCCTACCTCGAGGAGAACCCGACGGTCGCCAAGAAGATCGTCCTGAAGATCCTCGACGCGGCCCGGGCCCGCGAGGCCGCCCGCAAGGCCCGCGAGCTGGCCCGCCGCAAGGGCGTCCTCGAGTCGACCTCGCTCCCCGGCAAGCTCGCCGACTGCCAGGACCGCGACCCGGCGACCTGCCGAGATCTTCCTCGTCGAGGGCGATTCGGCCGGCGGCTCGGCCAAGCAGGGCCGCGACCGCCGCTTCCAGGCCATCCTGCCCCTCAAGGGCAAGATCCTCAACGTCGAGAAGGCCCGCTTCGACAAGATCCTCAAGAACGAGGAGATCGGGACGATGATCGCCGCCCTGGGCATCGGCGTCGAGGAGAGCGAGGAGCGACTGGACGAAGCTCCGCTACCACAAGGTCATCATCATGACCGACGCCGACGTCGACGGCTCCCACATCCGCACCCTGCTCATGACCTTCTTCTACCGCCAGATGGCCCAGCTCATCGAGCGCGGGCACCTCTACATCGCCCAGCCGCCGCTCTACAAGGTCACCCGGGGCCGGGAGGTCCTGTACCTCAAGGACGAGCGCGACTACGAGAAGTTCATGGTCCGCAAGATCTCCGAGGAGTTCAAGGTCCGGGCCGGCCACCGCAAGGAGGTCCTCGAGGGCGACAAGTTCCGCAAGTTCTTCCGCAACCTCATGGCCAAGAAGAGCTACGCCCAGTTCTTCGAGCGCAAGAACTACCCGCTCTTCCTCATCGACCTCCTCATCAGGAACGGCGTCGACGGCCAGGAGTTCCTGAGCGACAGGAAGAACGTCGAACGGGTCATGAAGCTCGTCGCCGAGAAGGGCCTCACGACGAAGCTCGCCCGCGACGAGGAGTACGGCGTCTTCGAGATCGAGTTCGGCTACCAGATCAGCGGCATGTCGGTCAGCGGCAAGCTCGGCCTGGGCCTCGTCACCTCGGCGGAGTACAAGAACCTCTACCGCATCACCCGGGAGCTCGAGGACATGAAGGGCCCTTACGCCGTCCTGACCAACGGCGACGGCGCCGAGAAGGAGACCCTCGAGAACGAGAACAAGCTCCTCGACTACCTCTTCGAGAGGGGCAAGAAGGGCGTCACCATCCAGCGCTACAAGGGCCTGGGCGAGATGACCCCGACCCAGCTCTGGGAGACGACCATGGACCCCGAGAGCCGCTCGCTCCTCAAGGTCTCCGTCGTCGACGCCGCCGAGGCCGACCGCATCTTCACCATCCTGATGGGCGACGAGGTCGACGAGCGCAAGAAGTTCATCGAGACGAACGCCCTGGAGGCGCTGAACCTCGATGTCTGACGAGCCCGGGAAGAAGCGGCCCCGCGAAGGAGTTCCCATGGACACCGAACAGCCGAAAGAGCACTACCCGGTCGCCGGCCTCGAGGAGGAGATGCGCCGGTCGTACCTCGACTACGCCATGAGCGTCATCATCGGCCGGGCCCTCCCCGACATCAAGGACGGCCTCAAGCCGGTCCACCGCCGCGTCCTCTACGCCATGTACGAGAGCGGGACGTTCTACAACAAGCCCTACAAGAAGTCGGCCCGCATCGTCGGCGACGTCATCGGCAAGTACCATCCGCACGGCGACCAGGCGGCCTACGACACGCTCGTCCGCATGGCCCAGGACTTCAGCCTGCGCTACCTCCTGGTCGACGGCCAGGGGAACTTCGGCTCGATCGACGGCGACCCGCCGGCGGCCATGCGCTACACCGAGGTCCGGCTGAAGAAGCTGGCCCACGAGATGATGGCCGACATCGACAAGGAGACGGTCAACTTCATCCCGAACTACGACGAGAGCCTGACCATGCCCGAGGTCCTGCCCTCGAAGTTCCCGAACCTCCTCGTCAACGGCGGCAACGGCATCGCCGTCGGCATGGCCACCAACATCCCGCCGCACAACCTCGGCGAGGTCTGCGACGGCGTCATCCACCTCATCGAGCACCCCAACGCCGGGCTCAAGGACGTGCTCAGGCACATCCCGGGCCCGGACTTCCCGACGGGCGGCATCATCTACGGCCGCCAGGGCTTCCTCGACGCCTACAAGGACGGGCAGGGGATCCTCCAGCTCCGGGCCAAGACCGTCATCGAGCGGGGGGCCAAGGGCGAGAAGGACAAGATCGTCGTCACCGAGATCCCCTACCAGGTCAACAAGTCGCGCCTGCTCGAGACGATCGCCGAGCTCGTCAACGAGAAGCAGATCGAGGGCATCGCCGACATCCGCGACGAGTCCGACCGCGAGGGCATGCGGATCGTCATCGAGGTCAAGCGCGGCGAGCTCCCGGAGGTCATCCTCAACAACCTCTACAAGCACACCCAGCTCCAGGTCTCCTTCGGCATCATCATGCTGGCCATCGTCGACAAGCAGCCGAAGACGCTCGGCCTCCTCGACATGATGAAGTACTTCATCGCCCACCGCAAGGAGGTCATCCTGCGGCGGACGCGCTTCGAGCTCCGCAAGGCCGAGGAGCGGGCCCACATCCTCGAAGGCCTCGTCATCTGCCTCGACCACCTCGACGCCGTCATCAAGCTCATCCGGGCCGCGAAGACGGTCGACGAGGCCCGCAAGGGCCTCATGGAGAAGTTCGGGCTGACCCAGGTCCAGGCCCAGGCCGTCCTCGAGCTCCAGCTCCAGCGGCTGACCCAGCTCGAGCGCCACAAGATCCAGGAGGAGTACGCCGCCCTGAAGAAGAGGATCACGGAGCTCCGGAAGATCCTCAAGGACGAGCGGCTGGTCTACGCGATCATCGTCCAGGAGCTCAAGGAGGTCAAGGAGGAGTACGGCGACGAGCGCCGGACCGAGATCCGCGACGAGGCCGTCTCGGAGCTCCGGCCCGAGGACCTGGTCAAGGAAGAGGACGTGGCCGTCGTCTACACCTCGAGCGGCTACATCAAGCGGACCTCGCTCACCTCCTACAAGTTCCAGGCCCGGGGCGGCAAGGGCCGCCGGGGCATCGAGATGAAGGCCGAGGACATCGTCGAGGACCTCTACATCTGCTCGACCCACAGCTACCTCCTCGTCTTCACCAACCAGGGCCGGCTCTACTGGCTCAAGGCCCTTGACGTCCCCGACGTCGGCGTTTCCGGCCGGGGCAAGCCCCTCGTCAACCTCGTCGAGTTCCAGCCAGGGGAAAGGCCGGCCTCAGTCGTCGCCGTCAAGGAGTTCAGCGAGAACCAGTTCGTGGTCATGCTGACGACCGACGGCATCATCAAGAAGACGCGGTTGTCGGATTTCCGGAACGTGCGGAAGGGCGGCATCCTGGCCATGAACATCCGGCCGAAGTCGGAGCTGTTCTCGGCCCAGCTCTCGTCGGGGAAGAACACGATCGTCATCGGGACGAGGCTCGGCCGGGCCCTCCAATTCAAGGAGAGCGACGTCCGGCCGATGGGCCGCACCGCCTCGGGGGTCCGGGGCATCCGCCTCAAGCCCAAGGACCGGGTCATCGGCATGATCGTCGTCGGCCCGGACGAAAAGTTCATCTTCACGGCGAGCGAGCGCGGCTACGGCAAGAAGACGGCCGCGGACATGTACCCCATCAAGCACCGCGGCGGGCAGGGCGTGCTCAACCTGCGGATCACGCCCAAGATCGGCCACGCCCTGGCCATGGTCGGCATCAACGAGGAGGACCTCCTCGTCATCACCGTCGAGGGCAAGGTCATCGGCATCCCGACGACCCAGGTCCGCTCCTCCGGCCGGGCGACCCAAGGCGTGCGCATCATCAACCTCGACGACAAGGACCGCGTCTGCTCGATCGCCAAGGTGCGGGAGAGCTAAGGGCCGCCGAAAATTCCCGAGCGGCGCATCCGCTTCGACCCCCCGCATCCCCGACAAGGGCCAAGTCATGGTCCGCTACTACGGGCTCTACGCCAACGCCCACCGGGGCAAGGTCAGGAGAGCGAACCGTATCCCGGTCGCCCTCGGCCTGATCGAGGAGGATCCACCGCCGCCCGCCCATACCCTCGAGCAGGTCGCCTTGATGGCAGCCGAGGAGAGCAATGAGTACGACTAGCCGGCGATCGAGAAGCGGGGGAGGAGTCCGGCTTGGGTTGGCCGCCGTCCCGGCCGAAAATCGGGCGCGCCGGGCTCAAGCCTTCCCGATTTCGAGTTCTTGACAACTGCCGGGGACAGATTTATCTTCAGTCCGCGATGGGACTGCTAATTCGGTACTCCAAACGGGAGAGTTCGGCGCGGCACGGAAAGGCAAATTCCTATCATACGAAGAAGTGGCGCAAGCGGGCGATCATCGCGGCGGCGATCATCGCCGTGTACGCCGTCATCGGTTTTCTCATCGTCCCGCCGGTCGCGAAATCGAAGATCGTGAAGCTCGCGGCGGAGAAGTTCCACCGCCAGGCGACCATCAACTACGTCCACTTCAATCCCTTCTTCTTTAAAGTGGTCGTGGGCGGGTTCGACCTGAAGGATCGGGACGGGTCCGAGCTCCTCAGGTTCGACCGTCTGACCGTGGACTTCCAGCTCTCGAGCCTCTTCCGCCGGGCCTGGACGTTCAAGGTCATCCGGATCGACAGGCCGCAGCTCACCGCCCGCATCGCGGCCGACGGGCGACTGAGCGTGGCCGACCTGATCGCGGCCGGGAACAGCCCGATGTCCCCCGCCCCGGCACCCGCCCGGACGCCGCGGATCATCGTGGCCCGGTTCCTGATGAACTCCGGCCGGGTGGACTACGTGGACGAATCGCGCACGCCCCGGTTCGCCGAAACCCTCGACCCCATCAACCTCGATGTCCGCGGGTTTAGCACGATCCCGAACGCGGGCGGCGAACACGGCCTGACCTTCGGCCTCGGCCCGGACACTCGGATCCACTGGACGGGGCGCCAGACGATCGAGCCTCTGCATCTCGAGGGACGATGCGAAGTGACGGGGCTTTCGCTGCCGCTCCTGTGGCGGTATGCCGCCCCGGCCCCGGGGCTCGAGCTCCGGGACGGCCGGGCCGACCTCTCCTGGTCCTACGACGTGCGTAAGGTAGCTGACGGGCTCAATCTGGCGATCGCGGATGCGGTCCTGGCCGCCCGGGATATCGCCCTGCGGCCCGCGGCGGGAGGCGAGGATTGGCTCGCGGTGCCTCTCGCCGAGGTCAAAGGCATCCGGGCCGCACTGCCGGCGCAAACGGTGGACATCGAGGGGATCAAGATCACGCGGCCGCGGGTCATCGCCGCCCTCGAGGCGGGCGGACAGACGAACTGGCAGGCGGCCATGGCCGGCCCGGCTGGAACGGCCGGAGCGACAGGAACGACGCAGACTGCGTCGGCTCCGGCCCAAGCGGCCGCTCCCGCCCCGGCGGCGCCTTCGAAACCCTGGACCGTCAAGATCGGGTCTTTCGAGATCGAGAACGGCGCCGGGCAGTTCGACGATCGCACCGCGGCTCCCCCGGTGTCCGTCTCCCTGTCGGAATTCGGGCTCCGGCTCGAGAACCTGTCGAGCGATCTCAAGGCGCCGGTCGCGGTGCGGCTCGCGGCGCGGGTCAATGAAACGGGCGAGGTGAACGTCTACGGCCCCATCACCCCCGAGCCCCTGAGCGCGGACCTCGCGGTCGGCGTCTCGAAGCTCGACCTCGTCCCCTTCCGCTCCTACCTGCAGCTTTTCCCCGGGTCCGAGATCCGGGCCGGCCAGGCCGAGCTCAAGGGCAAGGTCCGCCTGGCCCAGGGTCAGCCGTCGCTCCGGATCGAAGGCGACGCGGCCATCGCCGGTCTCGACCTTGCCGGCGAGGGGGTCGGTCAGCTCCTCGCCTGGGACCGGGCCCGGGTCACCGGGCTCGCGGTCTCCCAGGAGCCCACCCGGGTGCGGGCGGCCCGGATCGATCTGGACCGGCCCTTCATCAAGGTCTCCATCAGCAAGGACGGGACGCTCAACCTGTCGAAGATCACCGCGGAGCCCACCCCGCCCCCGCCGCCATCCCCGGTCCTGCCCGTGGATATCGGCACGATCGCCATCCACGACGCGACCGTGGACTACACCGACGAGAGCCTGATCCTGCCGTTCGACACGAAGATCCGCAACACGAACGGGACCCTGCGCGACCTCTCGACGACCTCGCCCGCCGCCGCCCGGCTCGACCTCGAGGGGCGGGCCGCCGAGGCCGGGTTCTTCAAGGCCACCGGGACGCTCCGGATCTCCGACCCCTTCGCCTCGACGGATATCGGCGTGACCTTCCGGAAGATCCCGATGAGCGACCTGACGCCCTACTTCGCCCAGTTCGCGGGCTACTCGATCCAAAAGGGCGACCTGGACGTGGACGTCCGCTACCGGGTCAAGGACCGCCATCTCGTCGGCGAGAACAGGGCCGTGATGACCGGCCTCACGCTTGGCCCGAAGGTCCCGGGGGCCAAGGGGCCGGGGCTGCCCGTGCGCCTGGCCATCTCCCTCCTCAAGGACAAGGACGGGCGCATCGACCTGAGCGTTCCCGTCGAGGGGACCGTGGACTCCCCCGAGTTTAACTACGGCAAGATCTTCTGGCAGGCCCTCAAGAAGATCCTAACGAGCCTGGTGACCGCGCCGTTCCGGGCCATCGGCCGGCTGTTCGGCAGCAACGACGAGGACATCGACCTGGTCGGGTTCTCGTCCGGGAGCAGCGAGCTCCTCCCGACGGAGAAGGAGACCTTGGCCAGGCTCTCGGCCGAGCTTCTCAACAAGACCGAGCTCACGATCGAGGTCGGGGGCCGCTACGACCCGCAGGCGGACGCCGAGGCCATGCGCCGCGCCCGTCTCGAGGCCCGGATCGACGCCAAGAGGACCGGCACGGCCACTCTCGAGACGATCCTCGAGGCGCTGTACGCGGAGAGCTTCACGGCGGAAAGGCTGGAGGCGGAACGGGCCAAGTTCCAGCCGCAGGCGTCGCCTCCGCAGACGGCCAAGAAGAAGGGCAAGAAGAAACAGCCAGCGCCGGCGCCGCCGTCGGCACCCGCGACCTCCTTCGACGCCGCGGGCTTCTACGATTCGCTGCGGGCCCAGCTCCTGGACGCCGAGGCCGTCGGCGAGGACGACCTCAAGGCCCTGGCCCGCGACCGGGCCGCGGCCATCGTCGCCGCGCTGACGGCGCCGGGAGGGCTCGACGCCACGCGGGTCAAGGCCGGCGACCCGAAGCCGGTCTCGCGGAAGAAGCGGGGTTCGGACCTCGTTTCGAGCGAGCTGGCCATGTCCGCGGGCGACTGAGATACTCGCTCTCCATACACGATATCTTCCCTGCGATCGTCGATAAGAACACGATCGTCATCGGGACGAGGCACGGCCGGGCCCTCCAATTCAAGGAGAGCGACGTCCGGCCGATGGGCCGCACGGCCTCGGGGGTCCGCGGCATCCGGCTCAAGCCCAAGGACCGCGTCTGCTCCATCGCCAAGGTGCGGGAGAGCTGACCGGAAGGCGCTCTTCTCCGGCCCCGGCCCGGACGCCAGGTCCAGGGCTAGGCTATGCCGGCCCTCTTGAAATCGATGAACCCCCGCTCGACGTCCACGGAGACGAGCTGGACGCGGACCCGGTCGCCGACATCCAGGCCCTCGAACCCCTGCACCAGCCTTCCTTCCACGGGGATCTCGAGCAAGCCGCGCCCACGTGCCCTTCGCCGAGGCGCCGGTGACGATGGCGTCGAACTGCTCGCCGATCCGCGACTCCAGGAGCAGGGCGGCCGCGGATTTGCCGACCTGCCGTTCCACCTTGTTCGCGGCGTCCTCCTCCTCGGTGCAGTGGACCGCCAGGTCTTCCAGCTCCGCATCGCCGTAGGGCGGCGCCCCGCCCGGCGATCGCGGCCTTCAAGAGGCGCTGGGTGATCAGGTCGGTGTAGCGGCGGTTGGGGGCGGTGGAATGGGTATAGTCCCTGACGGCCAGGCCGAAGTGGCCCGCCGGGGCCGCGCCGCCGGGTACTTCCGCGACGTACTCGCCCGCCCCCAGCAGCTTGATCACCGCGAGCGAGAGGTCGGGGAATCGCAGCGGGTCGGCGGCTTTCTCGCGTGTCAGGAAACTCCTCCAGCGCCCTCGAATCCGGGTCAGCGGGCAGCCGGAACCCGTGCTGGTCGGCCAGCTCGACGATCCGGTCCCAGCGTTTCGGGCTGCGCACGACGCGGCGGATCGAGGGGGAATCTCCTGGCCGAGAGATACCGGGCGGTCACGCCGTTGGCGGCGATCATGAAATCCTCGATGATCTCCTTGGCGCGGTTCTTCTCCTCCACCTCGAGATCCCGGATCTGGTCGCCGTCGAAGACCGGTTTCGCCTCGATGGTTTCCAGGCTCAACGCCCCGTGGTCGTGCCGGAACGCCTTCAGGCTCTGGGCGACCCGGTCCTGCAGGCGCAGATTCTCAGTCAGCCCGCGGACCGCGGCAATGTCCTCGGGAGCGGGCCCTTCCCCTCCAGCCAGGCCGCGACGCTGTTGTAGGCGAGCTTGGCCTGATTGCGGACGCGCGCCCGGTAGATATCCGAGCCCTGCAGGGAGCCGTCCGCGCCGATGATCATTTCCACGACGACGGCCAGGCGGTCCTCGTCGGAAATTCAAGGACGTGAGGTCGGTGGAGAGCTTCTCGGGGAGCATCGGGAAGATCTCGGCCGCGGTATAGACCGAGGTCGTGTTGTGACGCGCGTGCTCGTCGATGGCCGAGCCCTTCTTGACCAGCGCGTCCACGTCGGCCACGGCGACGAGAGATCCTGACCTGAGTCCCCGGGCAGTGCTTCGGCGACGGTGAGCTGGTCCAGGTCGCGGGAGTCGTCGTTGTCGATGGATGCCCAGAGAAGGGCCCGGAGGTCGCGAACCCCCGGCGATTCCCTCCCGGGCCCCGTCCGACGCCGCCGGCGCCTGGATCCGGCTGAGCTCGTCGAGCACGGCGGCCGAAAAGTCGGGGAGCAGGCCCCGCTCGAGCATCGCCCGGCGGGCGATGCTCTCCAGGGTCGCCCGGTCCTGTCGGTCATCGGTTGTCATGGCATCCTTCTTTCCTTTTCCTCAGCGCGTCCCCGGCGCGGGATTTCCCCTTCTCACGGCCTCACGCGGGCATAAAAGAACTTCTTGGCCACTTCCGTGGCGACGACGTACAGCCCCGTGATCCCGAAAACGCCAGCATCAGCCACGCCGGCAGCGGCGTGAAGCCGAGGAGCCGCCGAACGGCAGGTACGGGATCGCCAGCGTCATCAGGCGACGGCGAGCGTCGCCGTCCACAGCACCGTTCCCGGCCGGCTGCGGAAGAACGGCCGGCGCGTGCGCACGACCAGCACGATCACCAGCTCGGTCAGCAGCGATTCGATGAACCAGCCGGTGCGGAACTGCTCCGGCGCGGCCCTGCAGGACGAGCAGCAGCACGCCGAAGGTGAGGTAGTCGAAGACCGAGCTGAGCAGGCCGAAGATCATCATGAAATCGCGGATGAAGCCGATGTCCCAGCGGTGCGGCCGTCCACCATCTCCGCGTCCACGTTGTCGCTGGCGATGGTCATCGCCGGCAAGTCGGTCAGGAAGTTGTTCAGCAGGATCTGCTTGGGCAGCAGCGGCAGGAACGGCAGGAACAGCGAGGCGCCCGCCATGCTGAACATGTTGCCGAAATTGGCGCTGGTGGCCATGAAGACGTACTTGAGCGTGTTGGCGAAGGTCCGCCGGCCCTCCTCGATGCCCGCGCGCAGCACATCCAGGTCCTGCTCGAGCAGCACGAAGTCGGCGGCCTCCTTGGCCACGTCCACGGCCTGTGTCGACCGAGATGCCGACGTCGGCGGCGTGCAGGGCCGGGGCATCGTTGATGCCGTCGCCCATGTAGCCCACCACGTGCCCCGTCTTGCGCAAGGCCAGGATGATGCGCTCCTTCTGGTTCGGGTCGACCTCGGCGAAGAGGTCGTGCGCTCGGCGACGTTGCCACAGCGCCTCGTCGCGCAGCTCGTCCATCTCGGCGCCGGTGAGGATGCCGGTGACCGGCAGGCCCGACCGTCTCGGCCACGTGCCGCGCCACCAGCCGGTTGTCGCCGGTGATGATCTTGAGCTTCACGCCGAGGCTGCGAGGCCGGCGATGCGTCTCGCTGCACGTCCGGCCTTGGGCGGGTCGAAGAACAGCAGGAAGCCCGCGAAGGTCATGTCGCGCTTCGTCGTCTCGACGGTGTACGCCGGCCTGGCGCGGCACGTCCTTGACGGCCACGCCCAGCACGCGGAAGCCCTGCGCGCTCCACTCGGCGTAGCGCCGGTCGATCTCAGCGCGCCGCGCTCCGTCCAGCGGCACGTCCTCGTCGCCGTCCCGCACGTGCGTGCAGACGGCCAGCACGTTGCTCAGCGCGCCCTTGGTGATCAGCAGGGGCTGATCGGCGTGCCCGGGTCCGCGTCGACGACCACGCTCAGGCGCTTGCGGACGAAGTCGTAGGGGATCTCGTCGAGCTTGTCCGATGCCGCTCGTGTCGCGGGTGCGGCTGGGCGAGGATGGCCTCGTCCAGCGGGTTCGCCAGGCCGGTCTGGAAGTGCGGCGTTGAGGTAGGCGTAGCGCAGCACCTCGTCGGAGGGCTGGCCCTGCGAGTCCAGCGCGCCGTCCAGCTGCACCACGCCCTCGGTCAGCGTGCCGGTCTTGTCGGTGCACAGCACGTCCATGCTGCCGAAGTTCTCGATGGACGTCAGCCGCCGCACGATCACGCCGCGCCTGGCCATGGCCTGCGCGCCCTTGGACAGGTTGATGCTGATGATGGCCGGCAGCAGCTGCGGGCGTCATGCCCACCGCCAGGGCGAGGGCGAACAGCAGCGAGTCCAGCACCGGCTTGTGGAAGAAGACGTTGATGGCGAAGACGACCAGCACCAGCACGAGCATGACCTCGGCTGAGCAGGTAGCCGAAGCGCCGGATGCCGCGCTCGAACTCGGTCTCGGGCGGGCGCAGGGTCAGCCGCTCGGCGATCTGGCCGAAGGCGGTGCGCCGCGCCGGTCTCGCACGACGAGCGCGCGGGCGCGTGCCGCTGCGCACGCTGGTGCCCATGAAGACGCAGTTGGTGCGCTCGGCCAGGCCGGCGCTGGCCGGCGACCGGCGCCGGGCTTCTTCTCCACCGGGAAGGTCTCGCCGGTCAGCACGGCCTGGCTGACGAAGAAGTCCCTGGCCTCCAGCACCACGCCGTCGGCCGGGATCAGGCTGCCGGCCGAGAGCAGCACCACGTCGCCGGGCACGACCTCCTCGGCCGGGATCGACTGCGGCTGCCCGTCGCGCAGCACGGTGGCCTTGACCGTCACCTGGGCGCGCAGCTTCTCGACGGCGTTGCTCGCCGTGTATTCCTGGAAAAAGCCCAGCATGGCGCTGGCGACGACGATGGCGATGACGATGGCGGCGTCGGTCCATTCGCCGGTGATCAGCGAGACCGCGGCCGCGAACACCAGGATCAGCACGAGCGGGCTGTTGAACTGGCGGAGGAACGTGGCCAGGGCCGTGGCCTTCCTGCCGGGGAGCCAGGGCGTTCGGGCCCAAGCGTTGCCGGCGCGCCCCGGCCTCGGCCGCGGTCAGGCCGTCGGGAGTGCCGCCCAATTCCGCCAATACGTCCGCGGCCGGCCGGCTCCAATAGAGAGCGGCGGCCGCGGGAGAACCCGCGGCTTCAGGGGGACGCCTCATGGTGTTGCCCGCATTCTACCGCGGTTCCGCCGGTGAGGCAATCATCAGGCTTGGGGCACCCGCTGGCCTCGAACTTTCCAGGGCGGCTGGCCGGACGCCCGTGGATGGTTTACAATAAGCGAAAAGGAGGCGTCATGCCGAAAACAATCGCCATCGTCGGAGCCGGGCTGGGCGGGCTCACCGCCGGCAATCTCCTCGTGGACCGCGGGCACAGGGTCATCCTCTTTGAGTCCTTCACGCGGCCGGGCGGGTACACGGCCGGGTTCAGGCGCCAAGGGTATTATTTCGAGAGCGGGACGCTGTCGTTCGAAAGCAGCGGCGTTTTCGAGAAGATGATGGCCGACCTGGGCCTCTCCGGCCGTCTCCCCCTCGTCCGGATGAAGATGCGGATCCTCTCGCCGCACTTCGATTTCATCATCGATTCCCTGGCCGCCCTGAAGGACGCGCTCTATGCCGCGTTCCCGCGAGACCGGGCCGGGCTCGACGGCTACTTCGCCGCGATCGACCCGCTCGTCGCGGCCATGCGCCCGCTCATCAAGGAGCCCATTCCGCCGCAGTTCCATGGACTCGGCTTGCTGAAGTCGCTCCTTCCTTTCGCCGTCGCGGGGCCGCGCTACGCCCTGAGGAGGCGTCGCGTCAAGGGCATGACCGTGGACGAGCTCGCCGCGAAGCACTTCAAGCCCGGAACGCCCGCCTACCGCCTCTTCACCGGGCTGGGCTACCCGAAGATGGAGGTCTCGACCCAGGCCGGGATGTTCCTGGTCCTCGCCGAGGACTACTGGCACGCGCGGGACGGGATGCAGCGCTGGGCGGACCTCCTGGCGGACCGCTTCCGCGAGAAGGGCGGTGACCTGCGGCTCGCCTCCCCCGTCGAGCGCATCCTGACGAGCGGCGGCGCGGCGGTGGGCGTTCTCTCGAAGGGCGAACGCTTCTCCGCCGACGCGGTCGTTTCGGGCTGCGACTACAAGAAGACCTTCCTCAACCTCCTTGACGACCCGTCGGTCGTGCCGGAGGCGCAATCGCAGAGGATCCGCGACGCCGCCGTGTCCGAGGGCATCTTCACCGTCTACCTGGGGCTCCGGATGAGCGGGGCCGAGCTCGCGTCGAAGATGAAGACCCCTTCGGTCGGCTACATGCCGCTCGACCGCGACGTGGACCCCGAGGACGCTAAGGCGGCGGACCAT
>CAWDTC010000042.1:0-35581 GCA_963805045.1 Candidatus Aminicenantota bacterium | reverse complement strand
GTCGCGCCGCGGCCGAGCGGCAGCAGCCCGAGCCCCGCGCCGAGGAGGAGGAACGAAAGGTTGATCATCCGCGTCAGCGGGAACCGGCGGATCTTCTCCATCAGGACCATTTCCAGGACGACGATCATGATCGTGTTCACGGCGAAGAGCTGGCCGATCCGATTCTCCGCCAGGCCGTACTTGCCGCGCATGTAGAGGGGGAAGGTCGTCAGGAGCTGGATGAAGATGCTGCTCCAGAGGAAGTAGAGCAGGACGAGCAGGAGGAAGGGACCGTCGCGCCAGGGCGAGCGGTCGGGCGCCGCGGCGGCGGACGCCCCGGCGCCGCTGTCGGCCGACGCGCTTCCCGATGCCGTCGCTTCCGGAGCCGCCGCTTCCCGGCCCCGGATGTCCACTTCCGCCCGACCTGCCGCATCCCTCTCCGCTCCTCCCGCGTGACACGAATCCCGCCCCCTTCCAGAGAATGACGAAGACGCCGGCCGCGAGGAGGGACGTCAGCCCGTCGGCCCAGAAGATCAGGTGGTAGTCGTGGAGGGCCAGGACGCCGCCGACCGCCGGGCCGATCGTCGCGCCGAGGTTGTTCGGCCAGCCGGACGAGGGCGAAGCCCTTGACCCTGAGCCCGGCCGGGCAGACGTGGGACATCGAGGTGGCGTTGGCCGGATAGAGGATGCCCGCCGCCGACGCGAGCAGGAAGAGCAGCACGAGGATAGCCCAGGTCGGCCGGGCCTGGCCGAGGGCGATGAGCAAGACGCCGCAGAGGACGAGGCTCGCCTTCTGCACGGCGATCGAGCCGACCCGGTCGGCCAGCCACCCCCCGAGGTAGTTCCCGACGACCATGCCGACGCCGTAGAGGCTCAGGGCGCGCCCGGCCTGGGCCGGCGTGAACCCGGCCTTGAGCGTCAGGTAGAGCGAGAGGAAGAAAAAGACCATCGACCCCGAGGAATTGACGAGGTTGACGGTGAAGAGGATCCAGGCGCGGCGCGGCAGCCCGCTGTAGGCCTGGCGGTAGATGTCCCTGATCTTCGCGAACATGGGCGTTAGAGGGGTCTTACACCAGAACGGTATTCCGGGTCAAACCGCATTGGCGCGCGGCATCGGAAGAGCCCGCACGGACTGAAAAAGTGGCAGAATGAAGATTTGACCCCGTCTTAGCTCGCGACGGGCCGTCAGACGTTGAAGCGGATGCTGAGGACGTCGCCGTCCTTGACGCTGTAGTCTTTGCCGGCGAGAAGGAACCGCCCCTTCTCCTTGACCGCCTTCTCCGAGCCCCAGGCGACGATGTCCTCCGAGCGGAAGCACTCGGCGGCGATGAAGCCGCGCGCCAGGTCCGAGTGGATGGCGGCCGCGGCCTCGACGGCCGTGGCGTCGCGGCGGATGTTCCAGGCCCGGACCTCGTCCTCCCCGACCGTGAAGAAGCTGATGTAGCCGAGGGCGTCGTAGGCCAGGGCCGTCAGCCGGTCGCGGGCGGAGGCGGCGATGCCCAGGTCCTCCATGAAGGCCCGGGCCGACTCCTCGTCGAGGCGGGAGAGCTCTCTCTCGAACTCGCCGGCGAACTCGACCGCCCGGTAGCGGGCCGCCGATCGCCTCGAGGACGGCGCCGTTCTTGCCGTAGAGGGCCTCGTGCGAGTTCAGGATGACGAGGGCCTGCTTCTTCGTCAGGAACTGGAAACAGCGGATGAGGGTCTCCCCTTCCGCGTCGAGCTCGAGGTCGCGGACCGGGCGGCCGGCGTTGAGGGCCTCGACGACGCGGCCGAGGACCTTCTCCTCGGCCCGGAGCGCGGGCGTCGCGACGCCCTTCTTGAGCCCGGCGGCGATCCTCTCGAGGCGCTTCTCGGCCACGATGAGGTCGGCGATGAGGAGCTCGTCCTCGATCGTCTTGAGGTCCTCGAGCGGGTCGGGCTCGCCCTCAAGGTCGGTGCCGAAGCCGCGCAGGACGATGGCCACGGCGTCGCAGGTGCGGACGAGCTTCATCAAGTCGCCGGAGAAGGCGTCGGAGCGGGCGTCGCCCTCGCTGACCCCGGCGAAATCGGCGATGTCGATCGTCGGGTAGACGGTCCGCTTCGGCCGGTAGATCGCGGAGAGCTCGGCGACGCGCTTGTCGGCGACCTTGATCGAGGCGACGTTCGGCCCGACGCGGCCGGTGGTGTAGGCCGAAACGGCGGCGGACGAGCCCGTCAGCGCGTTGAAGAGCGTCGTCTTTCCCGACTTCGGCAGTCCGATGAACCCGATCTTCATGTGTCCTCGACCTTCGACCCGTTTTGGGAACCGCCCGGATCCGCCGGGCGGCGGACGATTCGGAGGCGCAAGTGCCTCGAACGGAAGAGGTTAGTATAGCACGGCGGCTGGCCGTTGTCGACAGCTCAGCAAGAGACGTCGGAAGACGGGGTCAAATCTTCATTCTGCCACTTTTGTGGCCTAGACGGCCATTCGACCAAGAATGGAAAGTGGCAGAATGAAGATTTGACCCCGTCTTGAACTTCACTTCTTGACGGGCTTGAGCAGCAGGTCCTGGAAATCGTAGCTGAAATCGACGTCCGGCGAGGCGGGCTTCATCTTGGCCTGCTCGACCGACCCGTCCGGGTTGAGGTCGAACGTGACGTAGGCGTCGGCCCGGAGCTCCCGGTCGCGCCACCGCACGACGAACGTGTCCTGCTGCCAGTGCTCGAGGTCGCCGACGAGCGACGGCGACTTCGTGAAGCGCATGACGAGCTTCCCGCCCTCGAGGGCGATGTCGATCGGCCCGTACCAGGCGTCGACGTAGGTCGCGGCGTATTTCTCGAGGGGGAGCGACGGCCTGGAATTCACGTCCCGGGCGCCCGCCGCCTGCTTCAGGGCCTCGGCCGTCCGGGCCTCCGCCCTCGCCCTGACCTTGAGATAGGCGTCGACCCAGTCGGTCTTCGGCGCCTTCAGGTAGTGGTCGGCGATGATCATCGTCAGCGCCTCGAAGGCCTCATCCGACTCCTGGTTGGTAAGGACGGTGATGCCCAGCCCGGCCTCGGGCACGAGCCAGACCTGCGAGACGTAGCCCGCCAGCCCGCCGGTGTGGGTGACGACCTTCAGGCCGCGGTATTCCTTGACCCTCAGGCCCAGGGCGTAGCCGTTGAAATTCGACTTCAGGGCGGCGAGCTCGGGCGCCGGCTCGGGGTTCGGCATGGGTGTCACGAGCGTCGTCAGCTCGCGGTAGGTCTTCTCGCTGTAGAGCCGGGTCCCGTCGGGCAGGAGTCCCTTCGAGAGGATGACGAGCATCCACTTGGCCATGTCCTCGGCGCACGAGTTGATGCCGCCGGCGGGGTTGGTGTTGTCGTTCGTCGAGGGCTTGACGACGCGCAGGACGCCGTCGACGAGGGCGTGCGTCGCGGCCACGTTCCCGCCGTTCGCCGCCGCGGAGTGCCGGACGTTCGACCAGGCCATGCCCACCTTGGCCAGGATGCGCTCGGCGACGAAGTCCTCCCAGGCCTTACCGCTCACCGCCTCGACGACCTCCCCGGCCACGGAGTAGAGCAGGTTGTCGTAGGCGTAGGTGTAGCGGAACGACGTCGCCGGCTTCATGTAGCGCAGGCGCCGGACGATCTCCTTTCGGTCGTAGGTCGTGGGCGGCCAGAAGAGCAGGTCGCCCTCGCCGAGGCCCGAGCCCGCTCCGGTGGACGAGGAGGTCGCGGACCGTGATCTCCCGCGTGACGTAGGGGTCGTACATGGCGAACCAGGGCAGGTAGTTGATGACGGGCGCGTCCCAGGCGAGCTTGCCCTCCTCGACGAGCAGGCCCAGGGCCGTGGCCGTGAAGACCTTGGTGTTCGAGGCGATGCCGAAGAGGGTGTGCGCGTCGGCGGGCGTCGGCTCGCCGATCTTGCGGATGCCGTAGCCCTTGGCCACGACGACCTGGCCGTCCTTGACGATGGCCACGGCCATCCCCGGCACCTCGAACGTCTTCATGACGCGGGCGACGTCGGCGTCGAGGCCCGGCGGCGGCGCGGGCGCGGCGGAGGGTGCGGCCGGCTTCTGCGGCGGCTGCGCGGCGCAGGGCGCGGACACGGCGAGAGCGACCAGGGCCAAGGCGACAACGGCCAGGAGTGGCGCGGAGCGATGCGAAGGCGACGACGGACATGTCGGACCTCCTCGGATCGGTTCTGAAGCCCCAATTTATACAATAACCTCGCAGCTAAAGAAAGAAGTAGGAAAGAAGCTCCGGAGACGAAAAGAGGGGACATGTACTAAGGTACGTGTCCCCTCTTGTTCGGACACCTCTCGGAAGCGGGGCTGCGGGTCGCTCCACCCTGCTTCCGATGGTCGCTCTCAGGGGTTCGCTCCCGGCCGGTGGCACCGGGGTCACCCGAAAGCCCCCGTTTGGAAGGGGGACCCGCCCCGTTCCGCCGCGGAACTGCGCGACCGGGCCCGGTCCGAACCGGGGGATCAGGGTGACCCCGGTGCCGCCGCGGGGACTACCGGGCAGGGGGCCTCGGTGCCGACCGCGACCGGGGAAGCCCACTACGGACAGGAACCGTCCGGCGCAATAGAGGATGGAAGAAACCCGGCCGCCGTTCGTCTAAACCATCGATATTTCTTGAGGAGGAACATCGCATGAAGAAAACCGCCCTGGCTGTCCTGCTCATCGGGTTCCTGACGCTCTCCCTGAGCTCCCAGGTCCCGCCGCAGCCCCAGCCCAAGCCCGAGGACCTCGCCAAGAACCTCGTCCTTGTCGAGAAGGCCCAGTCCGCCCCCGACGACATGAAGGCCGGCTTCGAGTCCATCACCGCCAAGAACTCGATCGCCATGCTGAGCTACCTCGCCTCCGACCTCCTGGAAGGCCGCGAGACCGGCACCCGGGGCCACCAGCTGGCCGCCGAATACGCGGCCTCGCTCTTCGCCCTCTGGCAGCTCAAGCCCGCCGGCGACCTGCCCAGCCGCGGCTTCGGCCGGCGGATGATGGGCGCCCCCGCGCCCCAGTCCGCGACCCCGCCCGAGAAGACGTATCTCCAGGACTTCGCCCTCCAGGAGACCGTCGAGTCCTCGAGCCAGATGGCCTACGAGGTCCACAAGGGGGACACCGTCAAGACGCATCCGTTCCTGCCCGGCGTCGACTACTCGAGCATGTTCTCGACCGGCGAGAGCATGACCGCGCCGGTCGTCTTCGTCGGCTACGGCATCCAGGAGAAGTCGGTCGCCTTCGACGAGTTCAAGAACCTCGACGTCAAGGGCAAGATCGTCCTCGTCATCTCCGAGGCGCCCGGCCGCGACAACCCCGACTCGCCCGTTCCAGAAGACGAAGGAACTGAAGGACAAGTACTTCCCGCAGATGCCCGCCGGCATGCCCATGATGATGATGGGCGGTCCGCGCTTCAACAAGATCACCGAGATCGCCAAGCTCGGCCCGGCGGCCATCCTCCAGGTCCAGAACGGCGGCAAGGACGCCGACTTCTTCAGGAGCCAGCTCGCGCCCAAGCATGTCTACGACGACCGGCCGATCAACACCCGGCCGCGCCGCCGGCTGAGCGTCCCCGGCGCCGCGCCGATGCCCTTCGAGCGCTCCTCGGTCATCACCATCACCCACGAGATGGCCGACGCCCTGCTCGAGCCGACCGGCATGACCCTGGCCGACCTGCAGAAGAGGATCGACACGACCTTCAAGCCCGCGTCGATGGCCATCCCCGGCGCGAGCCTGACCATCGCGACGACGGTCAAGTCCCAGTTCGTCCGCGGCACGAACGTCATCGGCTACATCGAGGGCTCCGACCCCAAGCTTAAGGATGAGTACGTCATCATCGGCGCGCACCTCGACCACCTCGGCATGTTCGACCAGTACGTCTACAACGGCGCCGACGACAACGGCTCCGGCTCCGTGGGCGTCCTGAACGCGGCCCGGGCCTTCGCCATGAACCCCGAGAAGCCCAAGCGCTCCGTCGTCTTCTGCCTTTGGACGGGCGAGGAGGAAGGGCTCCTCGGCTCCCGCTACTACACGATGAACCCCGAGTTCCCCATCGCCAAGACCGTGGACTACCTGAACCTCGACATGATCAGCCGGCCCTACACCGAGCAGACGATGGCCGCGGCCGCCCGGATGTTCAACTTCCCCGGCGGCCAGGACCTCGTCAAGAAGGTCCACCCGGCCAACTTCCTGACGGTCTCGTTCACGTCCGCGAGCGGCATTAACGACATCGTCCGGACGGTCGACCAGTACATCGGCCTCGACATCTTCATGCGCGAGGCCGGCGCGCAGGAGCGGGGCGGCGGCGGCAGCGACCACGCCTCGTTCGGCGCGGTCAAGGTCCCCTATTTCTACGCCATGGCGGCCATGACCGACGACTACCACCAGACGAGCGACAGCGTCGACAAGGTCAGCGGCGACCTCATCGCCAAGGTCTCCCAGCTCACGTACGCGACCGCCTACCTGCTGGCCAACAGATAAGACATTTCCCCCCATCCATTCCCCCCGAGGCGGGGGGCCCCGACGGGCCCCCCGCTTTTTTTGTTTTATCAAGGGGGACTGCTCTTGAAGGAGGCTGTCCCTCTTAATAATTCCTTCCCACGGCGGGCGGGGAAGCGTATAGTGAGGGCAAATCCGGACCGGGACGGCCGAACGCCCGGCCCGCGGAAGGAGGCCCCACCCGATGGAACAGGAAAAACCCAAGGTCTACGGCTACCGCTGGCTCGTCCTCGCCGCCTTCGTCCTCATCGCCCTGATGACCCAGGTCCTCTGGATCACCTTCGCCCCGATCACCAGCGCCGCGGCCAAGTTCTACGGGACGTCCGACCTCCAGATCGGCCTGCTGTCGATGATCTTCATGGTCGTCTACATCGTCGTCTTCCTGCCGGCCGCCTGGGCCATCGACACCTGGGGCTTCAAGGCCGCGGTCGGCCTGGGCGCCGTCCTGAGCGCCGTCTTCGCCCTGACCCGCGGCCTCTTCGCCTCGAATTACACCGTCGTCCTCGTCTCGACGGTCGGCATCGCCGTCGGCCAACCGTTCGTCATCGGCGCCATCACCAAGATCGCCGCGCGCTGGTTCCCGGCCGAGGAGCGGGCCACCGCGTCCGGGCTCGGCACCCTCGCCCTCTACCTCGGCCCGCTCATCGCCATGTTCCTCACCCCCGCTCTCGTCCTGCACGCCGGCCTGCCCTGGACGCTGCGGATCTACGGCATCGCCACGGCCGTGGCCGCGGTCGTCTTCCTGGCCGTGGCCCGCGAGCACCCGCCGACGCCGGCCGGGAAGGACGAGCGGGCTCTGATGCTCGACGGGCTCAAGTCCATGCTCCGGCAGCCGCGACTTCCTCTTCCTCCTGGCCATCTTCTTCGTCGGGCTGGGCCTCTTCAACAGCGTCTCGACCTGGGTCGAGGACATCATCCGGCCGCGCGGCTTCTCCATCACCCAGGCCGGGACCCTGGGCGGGCTGATGCTCGTCGGGGGCATCGTCGGCGCCGTCGTCATGCCGCTCTTCTCCGACAAGTCGCGGCGGCGCAAGCCGTTCATCATCCTGGCGATCGCCGGGCTTCTCCCGGGGCTCCTCGGCGTCACCTTCGCCACGGGCTACGGCCTGCTCCTCCTTTCGGGGTTCGCCCTGGGGTTCTTCCTGCTGAGCGCGGGGCCGATCGGCTTCCAGTACGGGGCCGAGATGACCCACCCGGCGCCCGAGGGCACCTCGAACACCCTGCTCATCGTCGCCGGCCAGGTCTCGGGGATCGCCTTCATCATCGGCATGGACGCGCTCAAGTCGCCGGTGACCAAGTCCATGACCGCCCCGCTCCTCGGACTCGTCGGGCTGACCGTCCTCGCCCTGATTTTCGCGCTGACGCTCCGCGAGTCGCCGATCTACAAGAAAGCATAAAATAGGAGGGACCGTCCCGCTGACGGGGACAGTCCCTTCAATGGACTGCCCTGGGTGACGGTCACCCTCCGAGTCCGATTGAGGAAACGAGGGGACAGTCCGTACAAAGAGTACGTGTCCCCTCTGTGATGATCAGTTCCCGGCGGCCTCCTGGATCGGGTCGAGGCGCACCGAAACCTTGCCGGTGTACGTCTTGCCGCCCACGGTCAGCTTGACCGCGTAGGTCCCGGGCTCGGCCGCCTGGCCGCCCATGCCGCGGCCGAAGCCCATGCCGCCGCCCCCGCCGCCGAACATCATGCCGCCGCCGCCGCCGATGATGGGCATGACGCTGCGCCGGACCTCCATGACCTTGCGGAAGTTCGTCCCGAACTTCTCGAGCGTCGCCTGCGCGTCCGTGAGGGCCGTCTTCTGCTCCGGCTTGAGGTCGGAGCGCAGGAGCGCCGCCTGGATCTGGTTCTTGAGCGTCGACGTCATCCCCTGGACCGTCTGCGCCGGCGGGTCGAAGCGGAGGTCCCAGGCGAGCCGGTTGATGCCCGCCTCCGCGCCGTCCAGGATGTAGGTCGTCTTCAGGTTGCCGGTCGGGTCGAGGACCTCGAGCGTCGGCGCCGCGTCCTTGCCGGGCTTGGCCTTGAGGTAGTAATTGAGGATCGCGCCGGCGGGCGGGTTCTCGCCCTTGAAGAACAGGTCGCCCCGCGAGTAGCCGCCGCGGCCGACTTGCAGCCAGCGCGTGGCCGGCTTGGCCGCGTCGAAGAGGTAGGCGTCCTGGCCGAGGACGCTGTCGTTCGCCGCGCGCAGGGCGGTGATGTCGTCCAGGATCCAGATGCCCCGGCCGTGCGTCGCCGCGATGAGGTCGTTGTCGCGGGGGTGGATGAGGAGGTCGTGGACGGGGACGACGGGCAGGTTGAGGCTCAGGCTCGACCAGGCCTTGCCGCCGTCGAGGCTGAAGAAGGCCCCGAATTCCGTGCCCAGGAAGAGGAGGTCCTTGTTCTTGAGGTCCTCGCGGATGACGTAGGCCGGCTGGGCCGTCGGGCAGGCCGGCCGTGATCGACGTCCAGGTCTCGCCGTAGTCCGTCGTCTTGAAGACGTAGGGCTTGAAATCGTCGCTCCGGTGCCCGTCGAAGGTCAGGTAGCACGTGCCGGCGTCGAAGCGGGAGGCCTCGACGCGGCTGACCCAGGTGCCCGGCGGGCACGCCGCGCGGACGTTGGGCCGGACGTTCGTCCAGGTCGCGCCGTCGTTCCGCGTCAGCTGGACGTTGCCGTCGTCCGTGCCGACCCAGATGCAGGCCCGGGACGAGCGGCGACTCGGAGATGGTGATGATCGTGCAGTGCGTCTCGGCCCCGGTCACGTCCGGGGTGATGCCGCCCGTCGGCTGGTGGGCAGGTGCTTGGCCTTTTCGATCGCCGCCGCGGGGTTCTCCGGATCGTACTTGTCTTGTCGTTCGTCGTCAGGTCGGGGCTGATGATCATCCAGTGGTCGCCGCGGTCGAGGGACCGGAAGAGGTGGTTGCCGCCCATGTAGATGACGCGCGGGTTGTGCGGGGACATGATGATCGGCGTGCTCCAGTTGAAGCGGAGCGGGCCGCGCGTGCGCCCGACCATGGCCATCATGGCCTCCTCCGGATTCGGGACCGGCTCGGCCTTGGCCGCCGGCTTGGCCGCCGGGGGTCTTGGGCGCGGGCTTGGCTGTCGGGCTTGGCCGCCGGCTTCGCGGCCGGCTTCTCGCCGGGCTTCGCGGCCGGCGCCGGCGCGTAGTAGTCCTTGTAGTTGACGATGTTGGCCTGGCTCGGCCGGATGCTCTTCGCCTCGCGCGTCTCGACGTTCACGCGCAACGCCGAGCCGCCCTGGCTCTCGCAGTAGGCCGTCCGCCAGTCGGTCGGGTCGTTCTGGGTGTGGAAGCCGTCGCCGCCGCCGATGTTGAACCAGAAGTCGGTCAGGATCGTGCCCTCGCGGCTCATCGACGGTCCGCCCCAGGTGCCGTTGTCCTGGAGCCCGCCGTAGACCCAGTACGGGTCGCGCATGTCGGCGCTCACGGCGTAGAACTGGGACAGGCAGAGGTTGTCGTAGTAGACCCACGTCTTGCCGTTGTCGTAGGTGAGGGACGCGCCGCCGTCCTGGCCGACGTAGAAGCGGTTCTTGTTCGTCGGGTCGAGCCACATGGCGTGGAAGTCGGGGTGGAGGCCGCCGACCTGCGTCCAGGTCTTGCCGCCGTCGCTCGAGAAATTGAGGTTCGTCGTCAGGAAGTAGACCCACTTGTCCTCGAGCGGGTTGATGTAGATGTGGCTGTAGTAGAACGGCCGGTTGTTCATCCGGTTGACGAACTGCCAGGTCGCCCCGCCGTCCTCCGAGCGGTAGACGCCCGTGCCGAGCTTGGTCATGTCGGCGTACTCGGGGTTGGGCTTGGTCTGGTTGTCGGCGGTCCGGAGCATGGCCGTCGGCTGGTAGGCCGCCTCGACGGCGGCCATGAGGACCTTGGGGTTCGAGCGGGAGATGGCCAGGCCGATCCGGCCGAGGTCGCCCGCCGGGAGCCCCTGGGTGAGCTTCGTCCAGGTCTTGCCGGCGTCCGTCGTCTTGAAGATGCCGCCGTTCGGCCCGCCCGAGTCGAAGCGCCAGGGCTGGCGGAGACGCTGCCAGAACGAGACGTAGAGGACGTCCGGGTTCGTCGGGTCCATGACCAGGTCGATGGCGCCCGTCTTGCCGTCGTTCGGCAGGCCGCTGGGTGAGCTTCGTCCAGGTCTTGCCGCCGTCGGTCGTCTTGAACAGGCCGCGGTCGCCCGTGTAGCCCCAGGGATGGCCCGAGGCCGCGACATAGACCGTATCGGGGTCGGTCGGGTGGGTCCGGATGCGGCCGACCGTCTGCGTCGTTTCGAGGCCCATCCGGGTGAAGGTCTTGCCGCCGTCGGTCGATTTGTAGACGCCGTCGCCCCACGAGACGCTGTTGCGGACGCAGGACTCGCCGGTCCCGACCCAGATGATGTTCGGGTCCTTCTGGAAGAACTTGACGTCGCCGATCGAGGACGAGCCGTACTTGGCGAAGATCGGCTCCCAGGTCGTGCCGGCGTTCACGGACTTGAAGACGCCGCCGGCGGCGCCGGCGACGAGGACGTTCGAGAAATCGCTCTCCAGGCCTTCGAAGGCGGAAATGCGGCCGACCATGTTGGCCGGCCCGATGTTGCGCCATTTCATGGACGCGACCAGGGCCTGGTTCGGGTCGGACGACGGCGCGTTCTGCGCCGCGAACGGCCCGGCCAGGGCCAGGACGACGACGAGGGCGAGCGTCGCGCGCCACGCTGTTTTCAGACGAGGGCTCATGCAGACCTCCTGTGGTGATGCGGGGATGCCGTGCCGGCGGCCGGGCCGCCTTGCGGTTCGTTCATGGCAAGAGAGGCCGATTTTATCGTCACTGACGGGTCTTGACAAGGTCCATGATCGTCCGGAGCGTCTTGATGTCGAGCTGGCCTTCGGCCGTCTCCTTGCCCGGGGCCAGCGCGGCGTAGGTCAGCGGCGCGCCCAGGAAAGGGGCCGCGATCCGGGTGATGACGCCGAGCTCGCCCATGCCGAGGGCGATGACGTTCTTGCGGGATTCGTAGAGCGATAGGATCCGGACGCAATCCTGCGGGCTCCGGACGCGGCAGATGATCTTGACGATGTCGGCGCCATGGTCGAAGCAGGACTCGATGGCCTGCAGGAGCAGGTGGCGGAGGGGCGTCTCGGTGTTGTTGTGGTAGGAGACGATGACCTTCAAGCCCTTCTCCTTGGCCGCGGCCACGACGGCGGTGCGGAACGGGGCCGGGGCGTCGACCTCGATGTCGACGTAGGCCGCCCCGGCGGCGACGGCGGCGAGCAGGGCCGCCAGCCTGTCCTCGTCGGAGCGCGTGCCGGGCCGGCAGGTGGCGATGAGCTTGACCGGCTCGGCGAAGAGCTCCTTGATCTCGACAAGCGACAGGGGAGTCTTGTCGATGCGGATCTCGGCGAAGTCGAGCCCCTTCAGGGCGGCGCGGCAGTCCTCGAGCGTGGGTTCGGCGATGCTGACGCAGATCATACGTCTCCCCTCCTCTTGTTTAGACTCGGGCATGGCTCATTTCTTCCTTTCATCCGGACTCCCGGCCCGGCGGCGGGCGCGGAGGCCGGCGGCGAGGACGGTGGCTGCCGAGACGGCCTTGAGGCCGTCGACGAGCGAGACGCCGCGCCAGGAGAGGCCCCTCATGACGTCGACATAGTGGAACGAGGTCGCCCCGGCCAGGGACAGCGCGATATAGACGGCCATCGCGGTCGCGGCGAGGACGACGGGAGCGAGGTCGCGGCGGCGCCTCAGGGCCCGCGCGGCGAGGAGGAGCAGGACGGCGACCGCGGCCGCGGCGAGGGCCAGCCCGGCCTTCTGGCCGACCTGGCGGAAATTGTAGAGGCCCAGGCGGTAGATAAGGCGGCGCCCCCATCCGGCGACCCGGCCTTCGACGAGGAGGAGCTCGGAGAGAGCGAGCGGGAAGGCCAGGACGGCGATGGCCGTCCAGACCCGGTGCTCCCTGCCGTGGCCGGGGGACGCGACGGCCGCCGCGCCCGACTCCTTCACGCCCTCTCCCCGCCTCGCCGGGCCGAGGAGGATGGTCAGTCCGCCCAGGATAAGGAGCGCCGCGAGGACGGCCCGGAAAGCGACCGAGGAAGCCGGATAGGGCTCGGTCTCGGGCGGCTTTCCGCCAGGCAGGACGGCGCCTTCCGGGTTCGGCGCCTTGTCGTTGAGGAAGGCTCGCAAGGGGCGGAGCCCGCCCGCGGCCTTCGACGGCTCCCCCGTCCTCACCGGAACGGGCGCCGTGTTCGCTCCGGCCGTCCGCTCATTCCAATCCCCCGTCGGTGAGAGCCACAGGACGAATTGGACATAGGCCATCTTCTCGACCGGCCTCCAGTCGAGCCGGAACTCGCGCGTGTCGCCCGCGTGCACGGGCTCCGCCGGATGGAAGCCCGGCAGCCGGCCGACCGGCACGAGGTTCCAGCCGAGGACGTAGACGCTGACGGCGAGGACGGACGGCTCGGACGCGCGGTCGACGGTGACGCGGAAGTCGAACGGCTGCCCGACGGTCGCGGACGGCGGCGTCTCCACCGTCAGCCAGTCGGCGTAGCGGTCGTGGAAGGCGCTCAGGAAGGCCCAGACGGCGGCGAAGACAAGGACGGGGACCGCGACGAACAGGACGATGGAGGCGAGCCGTCGCCGCGTTTTTAGCATGCGGGATCTATCTCTGCCGCCGGGGATGTTAAACCACCCCGCCCCGCGTGTCAAACTCCATTGACACGATGCGGCGGGGGGCGCTATAGTCCTTGCGGAAAAAGGAGCCCCCCGATGCCCACCAAAGCCAAGAGCCCCCACCTCCCCTTCGGCGACCAGCGGACCGCCCCCTGGTACGGCAAGGACATCCTCTCGGTCAAGCCAGTTCTCGCGCGCGGACCTCGAATACGTCTTCGGCGTCGCCCACGAGATGCGCAACATGGTCGAGCGCGTCGGCACGTTCGACCTGCTCAAGGGCAAGATCCTGGCCAACCTGTTCTACGAGCCCTCCACCCGGACCTCCTCGTCCTTCATGGCGGCCATGGAGCGGCTCGGCGGCGCCGTCATCCCCATCAGCGAGGTCCGCTATTCGTCCGTGGCCAAGGGCGAGAGCCTGCCCGACACCGTCCGGACCCTCGGCCTGCTACGCCGACGTCATCGTCATCCGCCATCCCGAGGTCGGCTCGGCGGCCCTGGCGGCCGAGGCCTGCCGGAAGCCGGTCATCAACGCCGGCGACGGCGTCGGCGAGCACCCGACCCAGGCCCTCCTCGACACCTTCACCATCCGCGAGGAGCTGGGCCGCCTCGACAACCTGACCGTGACCATGCTCGGCGACCTGAAGTACGGCCGGACCGTCCATTCCCTGGCCCGGCTGCTGACCCGGTTCGAGGGCATCCGCCTCAACTACGTCTCGCCGGACATCCTGCGCATGCCCAAGGACGTCATGGACGAGGTCGCGGCGAAGAACGTCCCCCAGACCGAGACCTCGGACCTCGAAAGGTCCTGGCCGAGACCGACGTCCTCTACGTCACGCGCGTCCAGCGGGAGAGGTTCGAGGACCCGGCCGTCTACGACAGGGTCAAGGACGCCTTCGTCGTCACGCCCGAGGTCATGAAGGCCGCGACGAAGCCGATGATCGTCATGCACCCCCTGCCGCGCGTCAACGAGATCGCCATGGCCTTCGACGACGACCCGCGGGCGGCCTACTTCCGCCAGATGGAGTACGGCCTCTACGTGCGGATGGCCCTGCTGGCCATGGTCCTCGGCAAGGCCTAGGGCGGTCGCCGCTCGCCGCCGGCAAGAGGCCTCCGGCCCGGCCTCCCCTAGCTCTCGATCTCGCGGTAACGCTTCGCGGCGAACTTCACCAGCGCCGCATACCCTACTACCGAAAGCGCCGCCAGGACCGCATAGAGCAGCGCCAGGACCGTCCCCGCCGAAGCCCCCGCCTTGACCGCGAACCGGACGGCGAAGAACAGGACCGTCAGGATGCCGATGTCCGCGCACATGGCCAGGAGGACGTTCAAGTTCTGCTTGATGGCCTTCTGCGGGTTCGTCCAGTCGAGGAGCGGACGGGCCAGGTCGATCATCATGCCGACCGAGGTGAGGAGGACTCCGGCGACGAGGGAGAGCCCGGCCGCGGCGAGCAGGTGGGCGGGCCGGAGGTGCAGGACCCAGACGGCGGCGGCCGAGGCCGTGGCCGTCCCCAGCACGGCGACGAGGTAGGAGTGGAGGAACTTGGCCGCGACCTGCTCCCGGGGCGCGACCGGGATGACCCGCGAGATCCAGAACTGGACGCCTTCCCTCGAGAAGGCCGACGAGGAGGTCCCGTTGAGGCTGCCGCAGAGGACCATGAAGGCGGCCGAGGCCAGGATGACGAAGAGCGGGTTGGCCGAGGTCATCATCTTGACGAGCGAGTCCGCGTCTCCCCTCCCCGACCCGGTCCGGACCATCAGCAGCAGGACGACGGGGACGAGGAGGACGACGAGCGTCCCGTTGAGGAGGAAGATGGGCGTGCGGTTCATGATCCGCCATTCCCGGGCGAAAATGGCCCGCACGGCGTGGCGGCCCGACGACACCCTCTGCGACATCTGGGCGCGTGTCAGGCTCCGCCGCCGGCCGGAGACCTCGCCGAGCCCGATGAGGCCGCGGTAGAAGAGCTTCTCGCCGAGAAGCAGGATGGCGGCGAAGAAGGCGAGCGAGACGCCGGCGAAAAGGGCCAGGTTCCCGAGGCCCTGCGGCCGAGAAGCCCCCGGCGACGGCCTTCGTCGCCCAGATGCTCGGAGGGAAGCGGGAGCCGACGACGTTGAGGAGGCTGTCGGGCGAGGTGAAGAAACGGGTCGCCGCCTGGACGTCGAGGCCTCCGTGGCCAGCCCGTCCGGCCGCGAGCTGAACCCCCATTCCCGCCGCGATCAGCAGGACGCTCCCGGCGAGGATGAGGGCGTCCTTTTTCCGGCTGATGTTGACGACGCGCATCAGGGCCACGACCAGGAGCGAGACGACCGCCAGGGGGATGACCGGGAGCAGGAGGTAGACGAGGAGGCCGTTCAGCCAGTAGGCCGGCCCTCCGCGCGACATGACCCCGTAGCCGACGAGGACGGGCAGGACGATGACCATGACCGTCAGGTACTCGTTGACCATGATCACGGCGAACTTCGAGGCCATGACCTCGAACGGCTTGAGCGGCAGGGGGACGAGGAACTCGAGGTCTCGCGAGAAATAGAAAGCCGAGATGACGTAGTAGAGCCCGAAGAGAAGGATGAAGAGCTCGCCCGCGAGGACCCCCAGCGTGAGAAGGGCGCGCTCCTGGCCGAGCGGCTTGAGGGCCGAGGTAGATCCTCTGGACGAGGAGGATGAGGCCGTAGACCGAGGGCAGGACGGCGACGCCGGCGAGGCCGATGAGCGGCACGAGCCAGCGGTCCTTCTTCTCGACGAACAGCCGGTAGCGGAGGAGGGACAGGCCGAAGTTCGACCGCAGGCCGGCGCGGAGGAGGGCCAGGAAGCGCGTCATTTCTCGGTCAGCTCCAGGAAGATCGCCTCGAGCGACTGCTCGCTCCGGTCGATGGCCTTGAGCTCCTCCATCGTCCCGCAGGCGATGAGCCGGCCCTTGTCGATGATGCCGATCCGGTCGCAGAGCTTTTCCGCGACCTCCATGATGTGGGTCGAGAAGAAGAGCGTCCGGCCCCGGTCGCAGTGCTCGCGCATCAGCTCCTTGAGGGCGTGGGCGGCGCGCGGGTCGAGCCCGACCAGCGGCTCGTCGAGGACCATGACCTGCGGGTCCGGGCAGGAGGGCGGCGGTCGAGGACGATCTTCTGCTTCATGCCGTGCGAGTAGCTCTGGATGGGGTTGGTGACGGCCGAGTTCAGCTCGAAGATCTCGAGCCACTTGCCGATCCGGTCGAGCCGCTCGGCCTTGGGAACGCCGTAGACGTCGCCGATGAAATTGAGGTACTCGAGGCCGGTCAGCCGCTCGTAGACGTTGGGGTAGTCGGGGACGTAGGTCGTGACGGCCTTGACCTTGAGGGAGTCCCGCTCCGTGTCGAGCCCGTCGACGGTGATCGTCCCGGCGTCCGGCCGGAGCAGGCCGACGATCATCTTGATCGTCGTCGTCTTGCCGGCGCCGTTCGGGCCGAGGAAGCCGAAGATCTCCCCGGACTTGACGGTCAGGGTCAGGTCGTCGACGGCCTTGACCTTGCCCTTGTTATAGCTCTTGGAAACATGGCTGAGTTCGATCACGGGCGGCTCCTTGGATGGCGAAAGCACGTCACGAGGTGGTCGTTGACGACCCCGGTGGCCTGGAGGTGGGAGTAGACGATGGTCGAGCCGACGAACTTGAAGCCCCGGGCCTTGAGGTCCTTGCTGATGCGGTCGGAGAGCGCGGTCTTCGCGGGCATCTCGGCGAACGAACGAATCCGGTTGACGACGGGCCTGCCGCCGACGAAGCCCCAGATGTAACGGGCGAAGCTGCCGAATTCCTTCTTGACCTCGAGGAACCGCTGGGCGTTGTTGACCGCGGCCAGGATCTTCAGCCTGTTGCGGATGATGCCCGGGTCGGCGAGGAGGCGCCGGACGTCGCGCGCCGTGTAGCGGGCGACCCGGGCCGGGTCGAAGCCGTCGAAGGCGCGGCGGAAGTTCTCGCGCTTGGCCAGGACCGTCCGCCAGCTCAGCCCGGCCTGCATGCCCTCGAGGACGAGGAACTCGAAGATCTTGCGGTCGTCGTGGAGCGGCGTCCCCCACTCCTCGTCGTGGTAGGCGGCCATGAGCGGGTCGACCTCGCCCCAGCACCTCTTCTGGTCCCGGGCCGCCTTTTTCTTCGCGGTCTTTTTCTCGGTCATTTCGGCCCGTCCTTCCTCTTTTGCCGGCCGCCAGCCCGCGTCCGGTGGGAGGTCGCGGCCGATTGTATCGCCGGCCGCGACGGCGCGTCAAGGCGCTTGGCTTCGGCCGCGGACGGGTTTAGAATGGGGAGAGAGGGGAAGGGATGAGCGGCAGTTCCGTTCGCTCCGCGTGCCTCTTCGGCGTCCTCGCGCTCGCGACCCTCGGCCCTGTCCGCCCGGCCACAGGTGGAGGTCCGGGAGGTCCGGGTCAAGGTCATGGCCGACGAGGAGTGGCGGCGCGACCCCGCCTGGGCGGCAAAGGCCGAAGCCGTTGCTCCGGTCGGTTTCGGCCGCCTTCGAGCGGCTCTGCGGTGTCCGGCTCGACGCCGTGACATTCGGAGATTGGACTTCCGACGACTCCGTTGGTTCCATGGAGGTCCTGGCGAACGGCCTCGAGGCCCGCGCCGACCGGGAGGGCTGCGACATCCTCGTCGCCCTGACCGCTCAGCCCAACCTCCGCCGCGGCCTCTCCGGCTACGCGCTCTTCGAGGAGGGACTGGTCATGGTCCGGGCGGCCGATGACGACGCCGGGCTCGTCCGGTCCCTGGAACACGAGATCGGCCACATCTTCGGCGCCGTCCACGTCCCGGACCCGACCTCGGTCATGGACCCGTTCCTCCAGGGCGACGAGTTCGACGACCTCAACCGCGAAGCCCTCCGCATCGGCCGGGACCGCCTCTTCAACACCGTCGAATTCCCCATCCCCAAGACCGGCCCGGCCCCGGGCCATTGAGCTCTACGGCCGGATCTCGGCCGCGATCGATTCCGCCGAGCGCCAGCGGAAGCTGGGCTGGACCGAGGCGACGGGTGTCCGCGCCTACGTCGACGAGACCGAGCGGCGGAAAACACCGGAGATCGACGACGCCCACCGCCTCCTGGCCCAGATCCTCGTCGAGGAGAAGCGCTACGACGAGGCGGCCCGGGCCTGCCGGGCGGCCCTCAGGCTCCAGCCCCGGCGATCTCGAGGCCCAGAACATCCTCGGCATCATCGACCGCAAGCAGGGCCGGATCGACGACGCCATCCGCAAGTACCAGGCAGTGCTCAAGGCCGACCCGCGGCATCCCCGGGTCGACTACAACCTCGGTATCGCCCTCTTCAAGAAGGGCGACTTCGAGGCGGCCCGGGCGGCCTACGAGAGGGCGATCGAGCTCAGGCCCCGTTCCGCGGAAGCCCACAACAACCTGGGCGAGACGCTCCTGCGCCTGGGGGACGAGCCCGGGGCGGAACGCGAACTGGCCCTCGCCGTCTCGCTGGACCCCCACTACACGCTGGCCCTGGCCAACCTGGCCGACCTGGCCCTGAAGCGGGGTGACCTTTCGAGGGCGCGGTCCCTTCTCGAGAAGGCACGGGAAGCGGACGCCGGGGTCCCGAGCGTCTGGAACATTCTCGGCAACCTGGCCGCGCGCGAAGGAAGGCCGGAGGAAGCGGAAGGAGCATTACCGCAAGGCCCTGGCGCTCGACCCCGACTTCGACAAGGGCTATTTCAACCTGGGCCTCTGTCTCTTCGGCGTGGACAAGGTCGCCGAGGCCAAGGATAATTTCCTGAAGGCGGTCGGCATCAACCCGAATTTCGCCGAGGCCCACGCCAGCCTGGGTTACTGCCTGGTCCGGGAGAACAAGGTCGACGAGGCCATCGCCGAAATCCTCCTCGCCCGAAAGCTCGGCTTCCGCTCCGCCGTCACCTGTCTCAACCTGAGCTTCGCCTACATCGTCAAGAACAGACTGGACGAGGCCGTCGAAGAGGCCCGGCAGGCGATCGCCCTCGACCCCGGCCTCCCCATGGCCTACAACAACCTCGGGATTGCCTACACGAAAAAGGGACTGCTCGCCGAGGCCGAGGCGGAATTCGGCAAGGCGGTCAAGGCCGACCCGCATTATAAGCAGGCATGGCTCAACCTGGGGAATCTCTATCACCTGAGGGGCAAAGACGACCGGGCCCTGGAGAGTCTCGTCGAGGCCTCCAAGCTCGACCCCAGGGACGGGGCCCTGGCGAACACATCGCCCTCCTCTACTTCAAAAAGGGCGATTACCGCCTGGCCCTGGAATACGCCGAGAAGGCCGGGGCCGCGGGCTTCGCCGTCGACCCCGGCTTCCTCGCCGACATCAAGAAAAAGCTCAGCGGACGCGACGGTACTTGATGAGCATCGAGGCCGGGGCCTCCGGGATCTTGAGCGTCAGCCCCTCGGCCAGCTCGCGGCCGCTCCTCATGACCACGACCCCGTAATCCTCGTAGTTCACCTCGTAATCCGCCCCCGGCTCGAGCCCGCCGAGCTTGACGACGATCGAGGACTGCGGCGCCATCGGCCGCCGGAAGGCCAGGACGATCCCGTCCCGCTCCTCCGGCCGGTCCCATTGGAAGGCGGCCCAGGCGTCGTCCCCCGTCGAGTACGGCGTCAGCGGATAGTAATCGCCGAAGAGGTACGACCGCAGCGCCCGGAACTCGGCCATGTCCTCGAGCGCCGGCACGGACGTTGAAGCTCGGCGTCAGCTCCCAGCCCATGACGACCGCCCCGCCCATGGAGCTCCGGAACCAGTACTTGCGCGGGTCGCCGTTGCCCGTGCCGCTCGCCGGCAGGTAGAAGTGGAGCCCGTAGGTGTGGCACTGGTATCCGTTCGGCTCCCAGTACTGGTAATCGGTCCGCCAGAGCGGGATGCTGCGGCTCGTCGTCTCGAGGTCGATGCGCCGGCCGCCCGAGGCGCAGTTGTCGATGAGGAGGCCCGGGATTGCGCTCGAGCAGGGCGTCCCAGAACTTGTAGAGCCCCTCGATGTGCTTCATCTCGGCGATGCCGACCCGGTCGGGCGCGTCCATGGCCTTCCAGTACGGCGCCGGGTCGAAATTGAAATCCTGGCGGTAGACCGTGACGCCCTCGTCCCGGATGAAGTTCGAGATGTGGTCGGTCAGCCAGGCCAGCGCCTTCGGGTTGCCCAGGTCGAGCAGGCGGTTCGGGTTGCCGGGCAGGAAGGTCAGCCAGTCCTTGTGCTCGCGGTCGAGCCAGGTCCCCTCGTAGACGCGCTCGGGCTCGAACCAGACGACGAAGCCCTTCGCCCAGCTTCCGGGCCGCCTCGGTGACGGGCTTCAGGCCGCGCGGGAAATTCTTCCTGTTGACCGTCCCACGTGCCGACGCCCGACCACCACTGGTTGGTCGGGTTCTCGTACCAGCCGGCGTCGATCCAGCAGGCGTCCGGGTCGATGCCGAACTGGTGCAGCCGCTCGATCATGCCGATGGCGTAGCTCTCGGTCGCGCAGACGTATTCGTTGCAGGGGAACGGCCCGCCGTAGCCGACGCCGTGGCAGATGGGAAGGACGAGCGGCTTGCCGCCGGGCCGCGGCGTGTGATGGGCGAGGATGAAGCGGCGGAAGAGGTTGTGGCCGGCCATCCGGTCGCTTCCCTGCCAGAAGAGGAGGGCGATCGAGGGCGTGCGGACCTCCTCGCCGGGATGGAGCCGGAAATGCGTCTTGGCCATCCCCGCGTCGAGCGCGAGGCCCTGCCCGCGCCGCCCGCCGGACCGTGGCCGTCCACGACCCGCTCCAGCCGATGGCGGCCAGGACCCCGCGGCCCGGACCGGCCACGTTGAAGAACGGCAGGGCGGTCGTGTCGGAGGAGCGGCCGGCCGTCGTGCCGAAGACGACCTCGCCCTTTTCCGCCAGGACGTCCTCGACCGGAGCGAAATCCGAGCGCTCCGCGCTGCTGCCGCGGGCCCGGTAGAGCTTCACGGGCCCGGCCGCCGTAGCCGGGAAGGTCGGCGGCGCAGGCCAGGACGTTCTCTATGAGCGGTGTATCGGCCATGCCCTCATTCTTCAGCCGGACGACCCACTCGACGGCCGGGAAGTCCTTGTAAACCGTGTAGATGACCGTGACCCGGAGCTTCGTCGCCGGGTCGGAATAGACGACCGTCCGCACGGTCCTGTCCGGGGCCGCCTGGGCGTCGGCCTTCACGGCCCACTTGCCGATGAAACCCGGGCTCGGCTTCCCGTCATAGCGGAATGAAAGCGGCGGGGTCGCCGTCCGGTCGACGCGCGCCGAGACGAACTTCTCGAGGCTCGCCCGGTCGTGGGCCGAGGCCGCGTCCCAGCCGAACGCGGAAGAACGGAATGAGGGCAGACATAACAACAGGATGGCGACGAGAATGAAAACCCGGGAAGATCTTGTCATCATTTTCCTCTCCCTGATCGAAGCAATCATCCAACGCCTTGGCGTGAATGGCCGCGTGCCGCCCTTATTTCTGGGCCGGCCGGGCCGGGCCCGCGAGCGGGATCTCGGCCGTCGGCAGGAGGCGCGGCGCCCGCCGCGGCCGCGAGGGCGCGCTCGAGCCCGAAGGCCAGCCGGATGAGGACCGGCTCGCTCCAGGCCCGGCCGATGAACGAGACGCCGACGGGCAGGCCGTAGACCGCGCCTGCCGGAAGCGTGATCGAGGGATAGCCGGCCACGGCCGCGATCGAGGAACTCCCGCCTGTGTCCCTGTCGCCGTTGACGAGATCGGTCATGTGGCGCGGGCCCGTTCGTCAGGACGACGAGGGCGTCGAGCTTGTGCTTGGCCAGCACGGCGTCGATGCCCTTGGCCCGCATGAGGTCGTGGTCCTTGGCCAGCGCGTCGCGGTAGGCCTTGTCCGAGAGCGGGCCCTTCTTCGCCGCCTCCTCCAGGACCTCCTGACCGAAGAACGGCATCTCCCGGTCCGGCGTTCTTCTTGTTGAAGTCGATGAGGTCCGGCGACGCTCGCGGATCGGCGGCGCCGGGCCGGGCCGCGAGATAGGCCGCCAGGTCGGCCTTGAACTCGTAGAGCAGGACCTCGTACTCCGAGCCGTCCGTCTTGCCGAGCGTGGGGAACTCGACCGGGTCGACGACCTCCGCGCCTCGCCTTCCTCATGCGCCTCGACAGCCGCCTGGAGAATGGGGTCGAGCTTCGGGCTGAAGCCGAAGGAGTCCGCCCGCAGGACGCCGATCCGCGCGCCGCGGAGCCCGTCGGGCTTGAGGAATTCGCGGTAATCGGTGCGGGCCCGGCCTTCGCTCGCCTTGGTCGCGGGGTCGGCCGGGTCGACCCCGGTCATCGCGCCGAGGAGCGTCGCCGCGTCGGCGACCGTGCGGGCCATCGGCCCGGCCGTGTCCTGGGAATGGGCGATCGGGACGATGCCCGAGCGGCTGACGAGCCCGACCGTCGGCTTGATGCCGACGAGGCCGCAGCACGAAGACGGCGAGACGATGGAGCCGTCGGTCTCCGTGCCGACGCCCGCCGCGGCCAGGTTGGCCGAGACGGCCGCGGCCGAGCCCGAGCTCGACCCGGACGGGTTCCGGTCGAGGGCGTAGGGGTTGTGCGTCTGCCCGCCGCGGCCGCTCCAGCCGCTCGTCGAGCGGGAGGAGCGGAAGTTGGCCCACTCGCTGAGGTTCGTCTTGCCGATGATGACCGCCCCGGCGGCCCGGAGGCGGGCGGCGACGAAAGCGTCGCGGGCGGGCTTCGAGCCGAGGAGGGCGAGCGAGCCGGCGGTCGTCTCCATGCTTGTCGGCCGTGTCGATATTGTCCTTGATGACGACCGGGATGCCGTGGAGGGGCCCGCGCGGCCCCTTCTCCCGGCGCTCGCGGTCGAGGTCGCGGGCGATGGCCAGGGCGTCGGGGTTCGTCTGGATGATGGCGTTGAGCCGGGGGCCGCCGCGGTCGATGTCGTCGATCCGCTTGAGGTAGAGGGAGACGAGGCTTTCGGACGTCGCGGCGCCCGAGGCCATCATGTCCTGGAGCTCGGCGATCGTCTTTTCCTCGAGCGGGAAGGCGGGGGGGCGGCCGGCGCGGCGGCCTTCTCCGCGGGCCTATTGGCCGCGGGCTTGCAGGCCGGTGCGAGAAGCGCGACCACCAGGGCGGCCGCGGCCAGGATGGCCAGAGGATCGCGGGGTCGGGACATCGTCTCCCTCCTTTCGGGGATACGCAAGCCGTCAGTCCTGGACGGTCTTCGCCGAGAAGTGGACGAAGGAGAAGCACTCCGGGATGTGGGAATCGTAGACGCCGTGGCGGTTGAGGGCCCAGCCCGGGTGCGGCTCGGCCTTGACGCCGCAGTACTCGAGGAGCTCGAAACGGGAGAAGTCCATCCGCCAGACGTCGCCGTCGCGCGGCGGCAGGGGCCGCCCGCCCGCGAGCGTCGCCATTCCCGACCACGGGAAGGCGATCTCGGCCGTCCAGCCCTTGTCGACGTTCGAGGCGTCGTTGATGGTCCCCGAAACCTGGACGGCGGCCCGCAGGCCGGCGAGGTCCCAGTCCATGAAGGCCCAGCGCGCGCCGCGCGGGTGCTTGCCGTACCGCATCCCGTCCTGGAAGCCGCCGAGGAGGTCGACCCGCCGCGCGAGGAGGTCGAACTCGGGGACGTCGAAGCGGCTCCCCCGCTTCAGCGCGTCCTGCCAGATGTAGAAGACCTCGTAGACCGTGCCCAGGGCGTTCATCTGGAACTCGTAGTAGCAGTCCTCGCCGCCGATGAAGACCTCGATGTCGTTCTCGGTCCAGACGAGCGAATCGCGCTCGGTCAGGCGGGCCCGGACGTTCGGCTCCTCGACCCAGAAGGCGAGGTAGAGGGCCTCGTCGTCCCAGAGCGAGGCCATCCGCGTTTCGAGGAATCCCGGCACCCCGCTGACGAGGTCGACAAAGCGGCGCGACTTCGCCGCCTTCTGCCACTCGGGCTTGTCCAGCCGCCCGTTCGTCTCGAGCCGCCGGGCCGTGCGCAGGCACGTGTAATGGGCCAGGTCCTTTTCGTCGCATCCGTACGAAGTCATCGCGTCATCTCCCCTGCCGGCCGAGGCCGGACTCCCGCTAATTCCCCCGCTTCGTCAGAAGCTGGTCGATCCGGTAGCCGGCGGCCAGATAGAACTGGAGGTCGAAGGCGTTGTCGTCGAGGTCGATGGGCGTCGTCCCCGTCAGCCGCATGAACTCCGCCTCGATCTCGTGGGCCTTGCCCCGCGGCCGCGGCCCCGAATCCGGCCCGAACTCGCGCCAGAACGCGTCCCAGAGCTCCCGGGCGCGCGGCGGCAGGTCCGGCAGGCTGACGCGCGGTTTTCCCTGCGCGTCGAGGCGGATCCAGTTCTCCTGGAGGGCGCGGATGAGGGGATAGGGATGCGACTCGCCGGGTTCGCCGGAGAAGTAATGGAAAGTCCGGTTGTCGTTGATATAGGTGTAATAGATGTCCCAGAGCGGCTCTTCCGACCCCATCCACGAGACGCCGAACTCCGCGGCGAGGTCGAAGCCGTCCGAGAAGCCGACGAGCGTCAGGTCGGCCCGGTCGAGCGTCCGGTCGCTGAAATAGAACGGATAATAGGACTCCGCGAGGGCGCGGACCGTTTCGAACTCGGCCGGCCGGCCCTCGAGGCCCGGATAGCGCGACTGGGCGTTCGAGCCGTAGAGCTTGGTCCGGGCGTCCTGGCAGACGACAACGTTGTGGTCCGCGTCCTGACTCGCCTCGAGGAAGACGAGGAGGGGCTTGCGGCCGTGGAGGAAGTCGACGGCGTAGGCGAACATCGCCCCCTCGAAGCAGTGGGCCATCCCGGTCCGCAGGACCTGGCGGGGCGGCGAAGCGGTCTCCTCCTGCTCGACGGAGGCGTGGTCGTCGTTGTAGTAGAGCTGGTTGTCCAGGAAATCCTGGACCTTTTCCGGCGTGTCCAGCGCGGCCAGGACGACGGCCTCGTCCGGGGTGAAACGGAGGCCGAGAGCGGCCGAGCGCGCCTCGAACCAGGCCTGCTGGGCGGGGTTGAGGGAGCGGCGGTAGAGGGAGGCGAAGAAGGCCGCCTGCTCCTCGGGCGCGCGCCGCGGCATGCCTTCCGGGGGGATGGGCTTGCTCACCTTGCCGGAATCATAGGCCGGGGCCAGGGAGGATGTCAACCGTCGACCGGCGGCCCCTTCGGGCGGTCTTTCAGGGGGGGACCGCCGCCCGGGGTGACGCCCGGCGTCCGAAAATCACCCCCGGCATCCCCCCCGCCGGGCATTGCGGGGGGGTAACCCCCCGTAGGACACTGCAAGTCGGGTCCCGGACCCAGGGAAGGAGAGATGATGGAGAAGATCAAGTACTTCCTCGTCCGCCATTTCGAGAAGATCCTCGTTCTCGTCATCCTGGCCGCCGCCATCCTGGGCACGTTCTTCATGCAGGACAAAACCCTGCTCCTCAATTTCTATTTCCTGCCGGTCGTCTTCGCTTCCTATTACCTGGGCAAGCGGATGGGGGTGCTGTCGGCCTTCCTCTCGGTCCTGGCCGTCGTCGTCTGCGCCGTCATCTTCCACGCCAACTTCTTCCCCCAGGACCAGGAGTTCCGCGGCGTCTTCGTCCTGTCCTCGTGGGGCGGCTTCCTCATCCTCACCTCCTACGCCGTGGGCAGCCTCTACGAGCAGAAGGAACGGCGCACCGAGGAGCTCGAGCGCGCCTACGTCGGCATCCTCGAGATCCTCTCGAAGTACATCGAGACCAAGGACGGCTACACCAAGGGCCACTCCATCCGCGTCTCGGAATACGCCAAGTCCATCGCCATCGCCATGGAGCTCCCCCGCCACCAGGTCGAGAACGTCCGCGTCGCCGGGCTCCTCCACGACATCGGCAAGATCGAGATCTCGAGCGAGGTCATCCAGAAGGCGGCCGCCCTGACGCCCCAGGAGAAGGACCTCATCGACACCCATTCGGAGCGGGGCGGCGTCATCCTGGCCAAGGTCGGCGAGGTCCTCCAGGAGGTCGTGCCCATCGTCGTCGCCCACCACCGCTATTTCGAGAAGGCCCTCGACTCCTCCGCGGACGCGTTGAAGGAACTGCCCCTCGGCGCCCGCATCGTCGCCGTGGCCGACGCGTTCGACGCCATCACCACCGACCGCCCCTACAGGAAGGGCAAGGCGCCCTGGGAGGCCCTGCAGGAGATCGTCGCCCAGACCGGGCACCAGTTCGACCCCGACGTCGTCGAGGCCTTCCGCCGGGTCGTCTCGAGCAAGATGGAGCAGATCTGATCGCCGGGGGGACGCGAACGGACCGCTCTCTCCGTAGGGGGACCCGTTCTCCCGGCACCCGTACTTGTCATATAATGAGCGCGGCTCATCCGTCCGAGGGGAGGTGCGAATGAGAAAAGCCGCTCTTCCGGGACTGGCGCTGTTCTTTATCATGGTCGTTGCCCCCGCCGCGGGCCTGGCCGCGGCCCCGGGCCCGGCGCCGCAGGCCGCCGACCAGAGCGCGGTCTCGTTCGACAACTGGCTGGCGGCCAAGACGAAAGCCGAGGACTACGACAAGGCCGGCAAGTACGTCGAGGCCCTCCAGTACTACCTGGAATACACCCGTCAGGCCCAGGGGCTGGGCCGGCCCGACCTCGTCGCCTGGGGGAAGAACAACGCCGCCTTCATGATCATCAAGAGGCACAAGCTCGACGCCACGGTCAACCTCGCCCCCGCCAAGAAGCTCCTCGAGGAGGCCATGGCCATCGGCGCCGCGAGCGACGACTGCAAGAAGTGCCTCGAGCTCAACATGGAGTACGTCAAGCTCTTCCTGAAGGATTAGCGGGAATCGCGCCGCGGCCGCCCTTATTTCAACAGGCCCTTGAGCCGGAGGTCGTCGAAGCACCCCGTGTCGTCGAACGCGCCGACGCCGACGAGCCCGTGGCCGAGCGTCCGGTCGCGGGCCGTGAGGACCGGTCTCTCCATGTCGTCGAGGTAGGCCCGGATCTCGCCCGAGCGGGCGTCGCAGACGACCTTGAACTCGTGCCAGGCCCGGTCCGTCATCCGGGCGGCTGAGGTCCCGGCCGGCTCGGCGTTGACCTTGACCCTGTCCGCGCCGTCGACCAAGCCGATGATGTTGTGGACGTCGGCGCTCTCCCCGGCGAAATGGACGTAATAAAAATGCGTCGGGTCCTGGAAATGGAAGAAGACGCACATGTCGCGGCCCGGGACGGCCGGGTCAGTATAGCACTTCATCCGGCCCGTGAACTCGAACGACGTCACGTCGGCGCCCGTCCAGACCGACCAGGAGGTCGGGGCCCTGACCTTGCCCTGCTCGCCGGGCGCCGTCAGCTCGTAGACCTTGGTGCCGTCCACGGTGGCGACGCGCCAGTGGGCAGGCGTGTTCGGCCGCCAGCCGGCGGCCGAGTCGTCCTCGAAGTCCCAAGCGCCTAGGAGCGGCAGGTCCGCCGCGGCCCGGGCGGGCCGGGAGGAACGCGCGGCCGGCCAGAGGCTGGCCAGGACGAGGACGGCGGCGACGCGCGGCGCTCGTCTCAACAGGCCTCCCCGTCCCGGTATCCCGGCCGCATCCACGGCAGGTGGCTCCCGGCGAAGAAGGGCTCGAGCCTGACGGCGAGGCGCTTCATGTCCTCCGGCCCGAGCGGCCGAAAGTCCCGCAGGAGCGCCGCGTTCTTGCGGACGACCTCGACGCTGTCCGTGCCGACGACGGCGGCGTGGACGCGCGGCAGGCTGAGGGCGTAGCGGATGAGCTCCTCGGCGGCGAGGCCCGGCACGGTCTCGCGCGGCCGGATGGACTTGATGATCATGATGCCCATCCCCCGGGCCGCCGCGGCCGGAATGGCCCCGCCCTCGAAGTCGCCCTTCCGCTCTTCGTAGTGATTGAGGGCGATGAGCATGGTATCGAAGTCGTGGCGCCGGGCCGCTTCGGCCATGGCCGCGGCGTCGAGGTGGCCGGTGAAGCCGATGAAGCGCGTGGCCTTCTCGTCGCGGAGCTTGCGCAGGGCGTCGAGCGCCCCGCCCTTGGCGCCGAGCGTATCGAGGTCGGCGAGCGATGCGACGAGATGGACCTGGTAGAGGTCGAGGCGGTCGGTCCGCAGCCGTTTCAGGCTCTCCTCGAACTGCCGCATGACCCCGTCATAGGTCCTCTCCTCGAACTTCGTCGCCAGGAAGACTTCCTTCCGGCGGCGTTCGAGGACCTTCCCCAGTCGCTCCTCGCTGACGATGGCCTTGTTGCGGTAGTTGTAGGCCGTGTCCCAGTAATAGAAGCCGTGGTCGAGCGCGGCCTCGAGGATCTCGAGGGCCCGGTCCTCGCTCTCGACGGCGCAGAAGCGGCTGCCGAGCCCGATCCCGATCCGCGGGACCTTGACGCCCGTTCGGCCGAGGGTCGCCGTCGGCAGGCCCTTGGCGTCGAACCCGGCGAAGGGCGCGGCGCCGAAGAGCCGCCGGCCGGCCACGGCCTTGGCCGCGGCGGCCCCCGCCGCGAGCGACCTGAGGAAATCCCGTCGCGTGGTGCGCGCGTCTCTCATCGTCCTCCCCCTTCCCAGCCCCGGCTCAGAATTTCCGGAAGACCTTGCCCGCCGCGCCGCAGACCGGACACCGGTCGGGCGGCTCGCCTTCGCCGGTGAAGCCACAGACCGGGCAAATATGGACTGGACCGATCTTGAGGTCCTGGCCTTTCGCCGCGGCCTCTTTCGCCTTCTTGTACATCCGGGCGTGGATCTTCTCCGCTTCGAGGGCGTAGAGCGTGGATTTCTCGGCCTCCGGCTCGCCCTGGAATTTCGCGTCGTTGTGGTAGACGGGGTACATCTCCTCGACCTCGAACGTCTCCCCGCCGATGGCCGTGTCCAGGTTCTCCGGCGTCCCCTGGATCCCGGCCAGGGCCCGCAGGTGGTTCGTCGCGTGGACCTGCTCGGCGAAGGCGATGGCCTGGAAGAGCCGCGAGATCCCCGGCTTGCCGTCCTTGGCCGCGGCGTCCGAAAAGACGAGATATTTCATGTGGGCCTGCGATTCGCCGGCGAAGGCGTTCTGCAGGTTCTGCTGGGTCATCCTGCGCATGGGGTTCCTCCTGTTCAAGATTCTAAGGGGAACCGGCGATTTATTCAACCGGCAGGGCCGCCGGGTCCTCGCCCGCTTCCCCGCGCCGTTGACAGCGGTCGGATCGAGGGGATATCCTTCTCTCGAAGGCGGGCGCCGCACCGCCGTCCTCTCCGGGAGGTGGGACGATGTATTACCTGCTCATCTACAAGACCGTGGACAATTACGTCGAGAAGCGGGTGCCGTACCGGCCCGAGCACCTGGGCTACGCAAACGCCGCACACGTCCGGGGTGAGATCGTCATGGCGGGCGCCCTGGCCGACCCGGCGGACTCGGCCGTCTTCGTCTTCAAGGCCGAAACCCCCGCCGTCGTCGAGGACTTCGCCAGGAACGACCCCTACGTCAAGGCCGGCCTGATCAAGGAGTGGTCGGTCCGGCCCTGGACAGTGGTCATCGGGGGCTGAAAGCTCCGGCTTATCTCAGGCCTTGGCCAGCTTGCCGAACCGGTTGGCGATGGCCAGGGCCGGGTCGAGGGGGACGTCGCGGCGCTTGACGTTCTTCGGGATGACTGATCGTCGGCACCGGGCGCAGCTCCTTGCCCGCGAACTGGGGCAGCCAGCGCGCCTCGGCCTTGAGCATCTCGGCGACCATCTCGCGGATCTCCTTCAGCGTGAGGACGGCGGCGGTGAGCGGGTCGAGCGCCACGGCCTGCATGACGAGCTCCGGGTCGCCCGTGAAGCTGGCTTCGACCGTCAGGCCCTGGACGAGCACGTTGGTCATGTTGAGCGCGGCGCACTGCGGCGGCAGGTTGCCGACGACCGTCGGGTGCAGGCCGGTCCGGTCCACGTAGATCGGCACTTCGACGCAGCAGCCTGGCCGGCAGGTTCGTGATGTAGCCGTCGTTCCGGACGTTGCCGTTGAGGCGGAAGACGTGCCCGGTCTCCTTGGCCTCGATGATGTGCGAGCAGTACTCGGCGCTCCGCGGGCCGAGCTTCGTGGACTCGATCGACAGCGGGTCGGTCTTGGCGAACTTCTCCGCGAGCATCGCGCAGTAGTTGTAGTAGGCGCCGGTCTCGCCGCCGAAGGCCGGCTCGTCGCAGTAGAGGTCGAGCGCCTTCCGGTTCTTCCGGAAGTACGGCAGGTACTCGGAGAGGTGGCCGGTGCTCTCGGTCATGAAGTAGCCGAAATGGCGCATGACCTCGCCGCGGACCTTTTCGTTCACGTAGTAGCCGGGCTTCTCGAAGTTCGCCTTGAGCGTCGGGTAGAGGTCGCGTCCCGCGGTGCTCGAGCTTCAGGAACCAGGCCATGTGGTTGATGCCGGCGGCGACGAAATCGATCTCGTCCTTCGGCACGCCGGCGTAGCTCGCGATGAGGTCCATCGTCGTCTGCACGCCGTGGCAGAGGCCGACGAACTGGAGGCCGGGCACGCGGCCGAGCGCCCAGCAGCACATGGCCATCGGGTTGGCGTAGTTGAGGAGCAGGGCGTTCGGGCAGAGCTCCGCGCATGTCGCGGGCGATCTCGAGGAGCGCCGGGATGTGCCGCAGGGCCCGGAAGACGCCGCCCGGCCCCATCGTGTCGCCGATGCACTGGTCGACGCCGTACTTCATCGGGATCTCGTAGTCCTGCCTGAACTCGGCCACCCCGCCCGCCTGGATCATGACGACGACGTAGTCCGCGCCGCGCAGCGCCTCGCGGCGGTCCGTCGTGGCGACGACCGTGGCGTCGACGCCGTTGTCCTTGATCATGCGCTGGACGAAGGCGTGCATCTTGTCGAGGCGCGTCCGGGTCAGCGCCATCAGCCGGTATTCGCTCCCGGCGAGCGCCGGCGTCGCCAGGATGTCCGCCATGAGCGTCTTGCAGAAAACCAGGCTTCCCGCGCCGATCATCGCGATCTTGGCCATGATTCGATCCTCCTCTCGGCGGTCCGGTCCGTGTCAGGCCCGGACGTCCGTCCGGACCTCGTAATGCTGCGAGCGGTCGTCAAACCGGGAGAGGATGGCTCTCGCCGCCGGAGGGACGACGCATTGCTCATAATCCTCGCCGGCGAACGTCCGCACCGCGTCCAGCGAATCGAACCACATGATGGTCACGAATTCCACCTCGGCGCCGACGTTCCTCCGGAAGAGCTGGATCTCGCGGAATCCCGGGATCCGCCGGCCCTTGATGCCGACGAAGATCTCCTGTTGAAGAAGCGCATCGTAGGCGTCCGCGTTCTCAGGCGTCGTCCAACCATGCCAGATCCGACCGATCATCTTGTCATCTCCTCCTGTCCGGATGCGGGAATGCTATCGCGGCCCGGACGGAATATCAAGTCTGAAAGAGCGACATACGATCGCCAACGAGTCGAACTCGTTGGCAGGAGGTCATTGCCAGCCCCGCCAGGAGCGTGGCAATCACGGATTCATCTTCCTATAATGGGCCGAGCGAGGGAAACCCCATGAAGAACCGGACGACTTTGACCCGCCGTCAGTTCCTGCGCCGGAGCGCCGTCGTCGTCGGGGCCGCGGTCGCCGCGCCGGCCGTCATCCCGGCCTCGGCCCTCGGCCGGAACGGCGTCCTGGCGCCGAGCGACCGCGTCACGATGGGCTTCATCGGCGTCGGGACCCAGGGCGGCGGCCATCTGCTCGGCGGCGCCTGGACCTATCTCACGGGCGGCTACGCGGCCCGGCCGGACGTCCAGGTGCTGGCCGTCTGCGACGTCTGGCGCGACCGCCGCGAGCGGGCCCAGCTCCGCGTCAACCAGCATTACGCCGAAGTCTACGGCAAGGGAAATTACCGGTCGTGCGAGGCGTACGTCGATTTCCGGAACGTCCTCGACCGCGGCGACATCGACGCCGTGCTCATCGCGACGCCCGCCCACTGGCACGCCACGATGGCCGTCATGGCCGCCGAGGCCGGCAAAGACATCTACTGCGAGAAGCCGACGGCGGTCACGGTCCGCGAGAGCCAGGCCGTCCTGGCCGCCGTCCGGCGCTACGGCCGCGTCTACCAGGCCGGCACCCAGCAGCGGAGCGAATATAACGGCTATTTCCGGAGGGCCTGCGGAATATGTCCGCAGCGGCCGGATCGGCACGCTCAAGGAAGTCTACGCCTACCGCGACGGCGGGGCCATCTTCTGGCCGAAGCGCTTCGGTCCCGCCCAGCCGGTGCCCGACGACCTCGACTGGGACCTTTACCTCGGCCCGGCGCCCGCGCTCCCCTACGACGGCGACACCGGCGCCCACCGCTTCGACATCGGCGAGCTCAACTGGGGCCAGCACCATTACGATTTCATCCAGTGGGCCACGGGGTCGGACGGGACGGGCCCGGTCGAGCTCTTCATGGCCGACGGCTGCACGAACTACAAGTACGCGAGCGGCGTCGTCGTCTACGGCAGGGCCTATCCCGGCGAGCCGATCGGCGGCGACGGCGGCGCCGTTTTCGTCGGCACGGATGGCCGGATCGCCGTCGACCGGGACGCGCTCATCTCCTACCCGGCCCGGATCGCCCGCGAGCCGCTCCGGCCCGGCGAGGTCCATGTCTACCGGAGCGACAGTCACTCCGGGAATTTCCTCGAGTGCGTCCGGACCCGCAAGCGGCCGATCTGCGACGCCGACGTCGCCCACCGGGCGGCGAGCGCCCTGCTCCTCGGCGGCGTCGAAAAGCAGCTCGGCCGGCCCCTGAAGTGGGACCCGGCGAAGGAAGAGTTCCCCGGCGACGACGAGGCCAACCGGATGCTTTCGATAGCGGCGCGGCCGCCCTGGGGCGTTTGAGGGGAGAGACGATGTGGACGAGAGATCGGGAAAGGACCGTGACGACGATGGTCACACATGACGATCGCGGCGGGCAGAGGACGGGACACGCGGCACGGAAGCAGGGCGGGGCAAGGCTGTCCGGGAGGCGAACCGCGGGAGCGTGGGCCGCTTTCGGCGTGATCGCGGTCTTCGTGGCGCTGATGTCCGTCGGCCTCGTGCCGGTGTGCGGAGCGGCGCAATCCCGGAGCGAACAGCAACTGATCGAGGTCCTGGCCTCCGGCGCGTCTCTCCAGGAAAAGGACGCGGCCTGCGCCGAGCTCAAGCGCGTCGGCACGGTCCGTTCGGTGCCCGTCCTGGCCGGCTTCCTGACCGATCCGGATCTCTCCCACTCCGCCCGCTACGCGCTCGAGTCGATGCCGTATCCCGAAGCCGGCGCTGGCGCTCGTCCAGGCGCTGGACAAGACGAGCGGGACTGGTCAGGGCGGGCATCATCCACTCTCTCGGCCTGCGCCGCGAAGCGCGGGCGGTCCCGCTCGCTCGAGCGGCTTCTCGATGATCCCGACCCCGGCGGCGGCCGCGCGCCGCGGCAGCGGCGTTGGGGCGGATCGGGGGCTCCGTCGCCGTTCGATCGCTTCTCCGCGCCCTCCCCGGCGCGGAGGAAGGCCCGCCGGCGCGATGCTCTCGTCGACGCCGTGCTCCGCGCGGCCAACGGGGAGCTCGAGGCCGGCAGGCGCGACAGCGCGGCCGCCGTCTTCGGCCAGGTCCTCGCGATACCGGCGCCCGGCCACGTCCGGGCGGCCGCCTACCGCGGCCTCATCGCGTCCGCGGACGACGGCCGTGCCCTCGAGCTCGTCAAGTCCGCCATCCAAGGCAACGACGGGCCGGCGCAAACGGCCGCTCTCGACATGGTCCGGGAACTCAAGTCCCCCGGCCTGACGGGCCTCCTCTGCGGATCGCTCGCCGCCGCGGCGCCGCCGATGAAGGCCGCCTTGATCGAGGCGCTCCGGCAGCGCGGCGACCCGGCCGCGGCCCCGTCGCTTGCGGCCTGGTCAAGGCTCCCGACGGCGCCGTTCGTCTCGCCGCCATCGCCGGACTCGGAGAGCTCGGGAATGAGACCGCGGTCCCGGCTCTTCTCGAGGCCGCCGGCTCGACCGATGACGCCGAGATGCGGGCGGGCCGGCAGGCGCTGCTCGTGCTCAGGCGCGGGGACGTCATGCACGCTCTCCTCGGGAATCTGACGACGGCCGACCTCCGTCGCGCGTCAGAGGCGGCCCGGGCCCTGGCCGGCCGCGGCGATAAGGATGCCGTCGGCCGGGCCTGATCGGCCGCCGCGCGCGAGAATCCCGACCCGGTCCGCGCGGCCGTCTTCTCGGCCGTGGGGCAACTGGCGGACGCGAAAGATGTCCCCGCCCTGGTGGCGCTGGTCGTCGGGGCCAAGGACGATGCCGCGCGCGATAAGGCCCGCGATGCGTTGAGCGCGGCCTGCGGCCGGCTGCCGGAGGAGAGCGTGCCTGGAGCCGCGACGTCGATCGTCGACGGCCTCGCCGGCGCCGACGCGCAGTCCCGGGCCGCGCTGCTCCAGGCCGGAAGCGTCGCTCCGGACGAGCGGCTCCGGGCCGAGCTGCGCCGCGCCCTCGCCGGCCCGGACGCGAGCCTGCGCCTGGCCGCGGCCCGCGCCCTCTGGGAAACGCGGGACCCGGGGCTTCTCCCGGACCTCCTGAATTTCGCCAGGCAGGCGTCCGACCTCGGCCAGCGCGTCCCGGCCGTCCGCGGCTATGTCCGCCTCGTCTCGGACACGGAAAACGTCCGGCCCAGCTGCCGCCGAACGCGTGAAGGCGCTCCAGCAGATCCTCCCTCTGGCCAGGGCCGAGGAAAAGTGGGCCGTCCTGGCCGTCCTGGCCAAGATGGCCCGACGTCGAGCGCGCTGGCCCTCGCCCTCTCGATGCTCGACGACCCGGCCACCCGCGCCGAAGCCGCGCAGGCCGTGACGTCGATCGCCTCGGCTCTCGGGCCCACGCGGCACGAGCACGCCCGGATGGGCCTCGAGAAGGTCCTGGCCGGCCGTTCCCGAATCCGACCAGCGCCAGGCGGCGCTCGCGGCCCTGCGGCAGATCGACCCGAACGCGGGCACCGGCTCGCCGGTGAGCGTTCCGGCGCATCAAGGTGGACGGCGCCTTCCGGAGCGAAGGCGTGGCCGTCGCGGACTTCAACAAGGACGGCCATCTCGACATCGCCACGGGCAACATCCTCTACCTGGGGCCGGACTGGAAGCCGCAGCCGATGCTCGGCCGCGGCCAAGGAATACGATCCCGAAAACTACAGCGACGAGTTCCTGTGCTTCGCCGAGGACATCGACCGCGACGGCTGGCTGGACCTCATCGTCGTCGGGTTCCCGGGAGCGAAAACCCGCTGGCTGCGCAATCCCGGGCGGCGGGGCGGCCCGTGGAAGGAGTTCCTGGCCATCGAGAAGACCGGCAACGAGAGCCCCGATTGGGTCGACGTCTTCAAGGACGGGCGCAAGGAACTCGTCTTCGTTTCGGAACAAGGCATGGCCTTCGCCAGTCCCGGGGCCGACCCGACGAAGCCCTGGCCGATCCGCGTCATCGCCGCCCCGGCGACCCGCGTCCCGGCCACGGCCTGGGCGTCGGCGACATCAACGGCGACGGCCGGAACGACATCGTCTGCCCCGAGGGCTGGTGGGAAGGGCCCGCCGACCCGTCGCGCGTCCCGTGGACGTTCCATCGGGCCAAGCTCGGTTTCGAGGCGCCGGCCCAGATGCTGGTCTTCGATGTCAACGGCGACGGCCGCGCCGATGTCGTGAGCAGCGGCGCCCACCGCTACGGGCTCTGGTGGTACGAGCAGACGGCCGACGGCGGCTGGATCCCCCACGAGATCGACCACAGCATCTCCCAGCTCCACGC
>CAWDTC010000041.1:0-71962 GCA_963805045.1 Candidatus Aminicenantota bacterium | reverse complement strand
GGACGGCCGCCGCGGGTTATTTTTCTTACAAGGAAACGAACGTCCTCGGCACGGCCAGCGGCGGGCGGCTCGGCCTCGTCGCGCAGGCGGGCCTCCTCGTGAGGCTCGACGGCCGGGTTTCGCTCGACTTGCACGGGCGGTACACGATGGTCAAGGCCCCGGGGAAGGGGGAGGACGCCTCGGCCGCCGAGCTCGGCGGCTTCCAGGGCGGGCTCGGGATCGCCCTCCGCTTCTGACCTCAGGCCCCCGTCCGCAAGCGGCCGCCCTCCCGGCCGCCGGGAAAGCCTCCTTCCGGCCGAAGTTGATAAATCGACGCGGGCACGGTAGACTATCGTCTGATGAGAAGCCCCAGAACCGATCAGCTCGAGACGAAGCGGGCGGCCCGGACGGCGGCGGCCGTGCTCCTGGCCCTTCTGCTGGCGGCCCCGGCGGCCCGGTCCCTCATGAAGCCGGGCCAGAAGTTCCTGCCCTTCGCTCTCAAGGGAGTCGACGGCCGGGAATACGCCCTGACCCTCGAGGGCGGCCGGCTGACGCTCGCCGTGACCGAGACCGTGGACGGCAAGGCGCGGACCGTGACATCCCACCCCGCCGCCGTCCTCCTCGATTTCTGGGCGACCTGGTGCATCCCCTGCCGGGAAGGCATGCCGACCATGGAGAAGCTCAACGAAAAATACAAGCCGGCCCCGGGCCAGGCCGAGGGCGGCCTGCGGCTCTTCTCGGTCGCCATGGACAATCCCGGTTCGAAGAAGGTCAAGATCCTCTATGACCTTTCCAAGGTCACCTATCCGATGCTCTACGACCCCACGCCGGGGAGCGCCGCCGACGGCCTCCTTCACTCGCCGCTCGAGATGAAGGGCCCCTACGACGCCGTGTCCCTGCCGGTCGTCTACCTCATCGACGCCTCGGGCACGATCGTCCACGTCCATCAGGGCTTCAAGGTCCAGGAAGCGGCCGGGTTCGAGGAGGCGGTGAAGAAGGCCCTGGCCGGAGCGAAATCGTGAAGCGCCGCCTGCCCTGGATCCTGCTGGGACTCTCGCTCGCGGCTCGTCGCTGCCGGGCTCCTGCTCGGCGAATACAAGGCCGTCCTCGAGAAGGCCGTCACGGTCTGCCTCGACTGCATCGGGATCGGCTGAGGCGGCGGCGGTGGGCATCCTGGCCAAACCCCGGACGAAGAGGGTCTGGTACCAGGCCCTGGGCGGCCTGGCCATCAACGCCTGGTTGCCGAACTGGCTGAACGGCAAGATCTTCCAGGGCGGGGTCAAGGGCGTCTGTGTCCCCGTCCTCAATTGCTATTCCTGCCCGTCGGCCATGGGCGCCTGCCCCATCGGCTCGCTCCAGACGTTCCTCGCCGGGCTCCGGCTCAACCTGGCCGCGGCCGAGGCCAAGTTCGGACTCTACGTCGTCGGGCTCCTCGGCGCGGTCGGCAGCGTCGTCGGCCGCATGCCGTGCGGCTGGCTCTGCCCCTTCGGCCTGCTCCAGGAGGTCATGCACAAGATCCCGACGCCGAAGCTCAAGGTGCCGCGCGCCCTCTCCTACGGCCGCTACGTCTTCCTGGCCGTGCTCGTGGTGGCGCTGCCCCTCCTCGTCGTCGACCAGTACGGGCTCGGCCAGACCTGGTTCTGCAAGTGGGTCTGCCCGGCCGGGACGCTCGAGGCGGGCCTGCCGCTCGTCCTGCTCAACGCCGGGCTGCGCGGCCTCGTCGGGTTCATGTACTACTGGAAGGTCGCCCTGCTCGTCCTCTTCCTCGGCTGGATGACGGTCAGCCGGCGGCCGTTCTGCCGGACCGTCTGCCCGCTTGGGGCCATCCTCGGGCTGTTCAACAAGGCGAGCCTCTTCCGGATGGCCGTGGACGACGCGAAATGCACCCTCTGCGACAAGTGCCGCCGGGACTGCCCCGTGGACATCGGCATCTACGAGTCCGCCAACAGCCCGGACTGTGTCCGCTGTTTGAAGTGCGTGGATTCCTGCAAATACGGGGCGGTGAGCTACGAATTCCTGAAGCGGCGGGAGGTCGCCGAGGACCTGCGGGTCCGCAAGACCGCGGCCTAGGCGCGGCCCCGAAGCGGCCCGGCGGCCGTCCCCCTCGCCCTTCTCCCTGAGGTTCAGCCCGAGGACCATGAAAAAGTTCTCCCCGGCCCGGACGAACTGGGACCCCGGGTCCCGGACCTGGCGCAGCATGACGCAGACGAGCTTCCTGCCCTTCCCGGCGGGGACGAGCTGCGCGGCGTGGATGGGGAGGTTCCAGCCGCCGCGAGAATGAGGAGGGTTCGATTCCGGGACGGATGCGTCATGGCCTGATTCTCTCTGCCCGCTGATGAGTCCACGGACGAACACATACCCCGCGGGGGGGGTGTCAACCGGACGCGCCGGACGGACGCGCCGGGGCCGGCGGAAGGACTTGGTTGACGGGGTGAACTGTTGTAGAATGGCGGTCGTTATTTCGGAATCATGCCACGAGGAGGTCGCCATGAACCATCGGCGCATGCGGCGGGCGGCGGCGGCCGTCGCCCTGGTCCTGCTGTTGGCCCTGTCGGCCGCGACGCAGGAGAAGGTCGACCTCCAGGTCCTCCAGCGGATCCGGAAGGAAGGCCTCGAGAATTCCAAGATCACGGACTTCCTGATCTACCTCTGCGACGTCTACGGACCGCGGCTCGCCGAGAGCCCCGAATACCGCAGGGCGGGGGAGTGGGCCGTGGGCATCTCAAGGAGATGGGGCTGGCCAACGCGAAGATGGAGCCCTACGGGACGTATCGGCCGGGGCTGGGAGCTCCAGAAGTTCTACGCCGCGATGACGGCCCCCCAGTACATGCCGCTCATCGCCTATCCCAAGGCCTGGACCGCGGGGACGAACGGCGTCATCAAGGGAAACCCCGTCCTCCTCGACGTCAAGAAGGCCGCCGACCTCGACAAGTACAAGGGCAAGCTCAAGGACGCCATCGTCCTCATGCAGGGCGAGCAGCCGCTCGAGATCTCCTTCGACCCGGGCGCCTCCCGGCTGACGGACGACGAGCTGAAGAAGCTCTACCTGGCTCCCGACCCCGCGGCCCGGCCGGCCTTCGCCGCCCGGATGGAGGAGTTCATGGCCCGCCAGCAGCTCCAGCAGGCGGTGGCCAAGTTCCTCAAGGATGAAGGGCGCGGCCGTCTGCCTCGAGCCCAGCCGCGGCAAGGACGGGACGATCTTCGTCCAGAGCGGCGGTTCGCAGAGCCCGGCCGCGCCGGTCCCTCTGCCCGCGGTCGTCGTCTCGGTCGAGCAGTACAACCGCATCGTCCGCATCCTCGAGAAGAACGTGCCCGTGACGATGGAGGTCGAGGTCCAGGCCCGCTTCACCGAGGACGACCTCCAGGGCTACAACATCGTCGCCGAGCTCCCGGGCACGGACAAGAAGCTCAAGGACGAGCTCGTCATGCTCGGCGGGCACTTCGACAGCTGGCACGCCGGGCACGGGCGCCACGGACAACGCCGCCGGCTGCGCCGTCGCCATCGAGGCCGTGCGGATCCTCAAGGCCGCCGGCGTCCAGCCCCGCCGGACGATCCGCATCGCCCTCTGGGACGGCGAGGAACAGGGGCTTCATCGGCTCCCGCGGCTACGTCACGAACCATTTCTTCGACCGGGGCAAGAAGGAGAAGAAGCCCGAGTACGACCGCCTGGCGGGCTATTTCAACTTCGACAACGGCAGCGGCAAGATCCGCGGCATCTATGCCCAGGGCAACATCGCCGTCATCCCCATCTTCGAGCAGTGGCTGGAGCCCCTCCGTGACCTCGGCGCCGCCACGGTCACCATCCGCAACACGGGCGGCACGGACCACCTCTCCTTCGACGGCGTCGGCCTGCCGGGCTTCCAGTTCATCCAGGACGAGCTCGAGTACGACTCGCTGACCCACCACTCGAACATGGACGTCTTCGACCACGTCTCGCGGGGCGACCTGATGCAGGCGGCGACGGTCATGGCCTGGTTCGTCTACAACGCTGCCATGCGGGACGAGAAGCTGCCGCGGAAGTTCTTCGACCCGAACGCCCCGGCGCCGACGCGCGGCCGGTTCTGACCTGACGTGGGAGAGCGGGCGCCTCAGTCCGGCCGGCGGGCCGGGCCGGGCCTCTTTTTCGAGAAGAGGAACATGTAGAACGCCTGGAGGGGCATGAAGACCCCGAGCAGGACCATCAGGACCCTGGCCCCGCCGGCCAGGACGATCAGGCAGGCCGCCGTGGAGAAGAAGTCCCGCCGGTAGATGAAGGCCATCTTGGCGGCGATGGCGTCGAGGCGGCCCATGAGCGCCGGGCTTCGCGCCGTTCGCCTCGATCTCCTTGGCGATGGCGACGATGTTGTTGCCGAGCCGCTTCCTCTTCATGTAGCGCACGAGCTGGAGCGTAGAACAGCCCCATCGACAGGAGGGCCAACCCGCCGAGCCAAAGCCAGACGGCGTTCCGCGAGGCCCGGAAGAGCCCGACCGGCAGGCAGAGGAAGAACAGGACGAAGATGAAGGCGTCGCCGCTGATGTCGAGGAAGCCGCCGAACTTCGACATCCGGTAGGTCAGCCGGGCGTTCTCCCCGTCGCAGCCGTCGAAGATCGAGGCGAAGTCGAAAAGGAAGGCCCCGAGCGCGGACGGGCCCGTACCCTCCCCGGCCGATGAACCAGCCGCTGGCGAGCCCGATGAGGAGCGTCGCGACGCTCTGCACGGACGGGGCGATGCCCGTCTTGAGGAAGAGCCGGGTCAGGAACAGGGAGATGTGGCGGTTGAAGTGACGCGAGAAGAAGCCGTCGGTCGGCTTGCGGGCCGAGTCGCGAGCAGGCGCCGCTCCGCCGTCCTGAACGAGGCCCGGTCCGAGACTTCGAGACAGAGGCGCGGCGCCCGGCCCGACCGTCCGGCCCCCGGCCGGCCCGGCGATCGCGACCGGACGTCGGCCCCGGCCCGGAGAGCGTCCCGCGTGGCGAGACGTTCGGCGAGCTTCGCGAAGAGGGCCGGCGGACAGAGAGCGAGGCCGCCCTCCAGGCGGAGGAGTTCGCCGTCGGCCCGCTCCTTCCCGGCCGTTTCGGCGAGCAGCGCGGCGTCGAAGACGAGATTCCCGCGGAGGAGCCAGAACGGCGCTCCGGCCCAACCCCTTCCGGCCGCTTCCGCCAGCCGCTCCGCGGGGAGGAATTCGAGGCGGAGGGCCCTCTCCATGATCCTGCGGTCCCGGCCCATCGCCGCCGTGACGGCCTCCCATCCCGCCCCGTCCTCGCCGACGAGCAGGAAGTCCTTGACCCCCGACTGGGCGGCCGCCAGGACGGCGCGCTCGACGAGCGTCAGGCCGAGCAACCTCCGGAGAGGGGAGCCCGCCGGCCGGGGCCTCTCGGCCGCCCCGCCGGGGAGCAGGATGACGGCCCGCTCGACAGGGCTCACGAGGGCCCCCGCTCCGCGGACTTCCTCTTCTCGAGGGCGAAGAGGAGGAGCCCCAGCCCGGCGAAGATCAGGGTCCGGATGCGCCGGATGATGGACAGGCTGAGCCCGACCCCGGCCGCGAAGCCCAGGCTGCGGATGACCAGGATGCTGACGCCCTCCATGACCCCCCACTGCCCGGGCAGGACGAAGAAAACGGTGTTGCCGACAGTGATGACCGTCGAGACGAGCAGCGCCTGGATGAAGCTGAGGGGGGCCTTGAGCACGGCCATGATGATCATGACCTCGGCGACCCCGGCCAGGCGGCTGAGGACGTTGAGCCCGATCGGGATGAGGGCCTTCGTGTTCGAGCGGGAGTAGAGGAGGCTCAGCGTTTCGTCGAGGGTCCGGAACTGGCTTTCGTTCCTCAGCCGCCCAGGCCTTGCCCCCGGGGATGAAGCGGCCGACCGTCATCAGCGCCTTGGTGACGCCGGTCTTTTGGACGAAGATGAGGAAGAAAGTGCAGGCCGCCGTGATGGCGAGGCTGATGACGACCGGGATGATCAGGCTCTTCGGCAGGCGGAGGGTCAGGAGCCCCAGGACGAACCCGGAGATCAGGAAGATCAGGGAAGCGACGAATTCGATGGTCTTGTCGAAGAGGACGCTCGGGATGCCGTCCTTGAGCGGGACATGCTCCCGGATCATGAAGGCCCGCATGGCGTCGCCGCCCAGGCTGGCCGAGGGCAGGACGAGGTTGAAGGCGGAGCTGATGATCTTGATCCGGAAGAGGGCCCAGAACGCCGCCGGCTGGAAGAACGACTTCAGGATGACCCACCAGCCGGCGGCCTGGAAGAGGAAGAACGTGGCGCCGAGCGAGCAGGTCGCGAGGAACCAGGGCCCGAAGCTGGCCAGGTTCGAGCCGATCGTCTTGAGCCCGGTCCGGCGGAGGAGGTAGACGAAGAGGACGACGCCGACGAGGGTCAGGAGGGCCTTGACCCAGTCCCGGACGGTCTTGAGCCCGAAGACCTTCATTGCCCGCCCCTCCCGGACCGGAGGGGCCCGGCCAGGAATGGCTCCGGCCGCAGGGCCAGCAGCCGCTCCGCCCGCGCCACCGCCCGCTCGTCGTCGACGTCGATCCAGAAGGCGTCGCCGATGTCCATGACCCGCGCCTTGCCGGCTTCGATGAGCACGCGGATCGCCGCCCGACAGGCTGAAATCGCCGCGGCCCTGGCTCCGCTCGAGAGCCGTGAAGATGCCGGGCGAGCAGAGGAAGACGCCGGTGTCGAAGGCGTTGTAGGTTCCGATCGTCTTGCCGATCCCCTCGATCCGGCCGTCCCGGGCCAGGACCTTCGTCACGTCGTCGAGGTCGGCCGTCGGATGGTCGCGGAGGCGGAAATCGACGGCGAGCAGGATCTCGCCGGCGCCGAGCGGCTGGGCGCAGATCCTCTCGACGATGCGCGGCTCGACGATATGGTCGGACATCATCAGGACGAACGCGCCGTGGAGACTTCCGCGGGCCTTATAGACCGACAGCCCGTTCTCCTTCTCCCATTCGTCGTTGGGGACGCAGGCGATCGAAACCCCCTGCTCCCGGGCGAAGGACTCGAGATGGCGCTCGAGCGCCTCCCGGGCGTAGCCGACGACGACGACGAACTCCCGCAGGCCCGCCTCGAGGGCGGCGAGGAGGACCCAGTCGATGAGGGGCCTCCCCCCGACGGGAAGGAGCGGCTTGCTCTGGGGCCGGCCGGCGAGCCGGCTGCCGCGGCCCGCCGCGATGATCAGGCCTTGCACGGATCGTTCTCCTGTTCGATGGCCGCGGCGGTCCGCGCGGCGGGAGCCGGCCGCGGACGCGTCCGCTCAAGCCGGCTATTATAGTCCCAAAATCGCGGGGGCTCAAGGCGGCGCGGACGGCTGGACTTCCCCCGTCGCGGGCCCTATAATACGCCGGAAAGCGCGGGAAGCGCCCGGCGAACGATGCGCGAAGCGACGGCCGACCTCCGGATGCTCGTGGCCCAGGTCGGCCCCTATCCTCCCGAAAAGAACGGCATCGCCGATTACCTCCTCGACCTTGCCGCGGCCCTCCGCGAGCGCGATGCCGGCTTCGCGACGCTCGTCCTGGCCTGCCGCACGCCGGGCGCCCCCGAGCGGGAGCCGGGGGTGTGGCGGTGCTGGGAGCCGCGTTCGGACTGGCCCGCCCGCCTCCTCGCCGCCGTCGACGAGGTCCGGCCGCGGCTCGTCCACGTCCAGCACGGGATGTACATGGGCCATGACGGGCGGCTGCCGCGGTTCCTCGAGGGACTGAAGACGCGGGGGATCGCCGCCGTGGTCACCCTCCACGGCGTCTGGCCGACCTCCCTTGTCCGCCAGTGGCCCCGCCGCTTTCACCGGGCGCTCGGGAGCGCCGCGGGCCGGATCGTCATCCATCAGCGTGCCGGCTCGATGGGTGTCCTCATGGCGCACGGCGTTCCGGCCGGCCGCATCGCCGTCATTCCCCACGGCACGAAGCCCGTCCCTGCCGTGGACCGCGGCGGGGCGCGGCGGGAACTGGGCCTCGGCGACGGGCCCCTGGCGCTTTTCGCCGGACTCATCTTCCGCCGCAAGGGGCTTCACATCGCCATCCGCGGCTTCGAGACGGTGGCCCGCGACGTCCCCGGCGCCCGCCTCCTGGCCGTCGGCCGGGTGCGCATGGCCAACCCTGTCGACTGGGCATACCGGGCCTGGCTCGACCGGCTGACGCGGCCCGGCCGGCGGGCCGGCTGGCTGGACTTCCGGCCCGGGCACCTCTCCGAGGCGGACCTCTCGGCGGCCATCGGAGCCTCGGACGCCGTGGTCTTCCCCTACCTTCGTCCGTACGGGTCGTCGAGCGGCATGTTCCACCGGGTCCTGGCCGCCGGGCGTCCCGTCATCTGTTCGGACGTGCCCACCTTCGCCGAGGCGATCGATGCCTGGGGCCGGGAGCTGCCCGACCTCGTCGTCCGGCCCGGGGACGTCGGCGCCTGGGCTCGGGCCCTGACGGACGTCCTGGCGAGGGACGGCCTGCGGGCGCGGGCGGCCGAAGCTTCGGTCCGGCTGGGGAACGCCTTTCCTCTGGCCGCGGCGGCCGAGGCACATCTCGATCTCTATCGGGAACTCCTGGAGGAAACGCCGTGAATCCGCGGGATGCCGTGCCCGCCGCGCCTGACCGTCATAACGGCCCGGCCGGCATGACGGATGGAGTCGATCCGAGCCCCTACCGTGAGAAAATCGTCGGCGAGATCTGCTACGCCTTCGGCTTCTCCCGCTCCGGGGTCATGCGCCGGGTCCTGTCGCCCGTCGTCAGGGTCCCGGCCCGGCGCTTCGCCGCGATCGCCGCCCGTGCCGACGCCGCAGCGGCGTCGGGCGGCATCAGCGGCGCCGCCCGGGCCGTCCTGCCCGACCTCTCCCTCCAGCCGGCGTCGCGGGGCGCCGCGAACATCCCCAGGGAGGGGCCTTTACTCATCCTCTCGAACCACCCCGGCGCCTACGATTCCGTAAGCATCCTCGCCTGCCTCCCGCGGCCGGACGTCAAGGTCCTCATCACGGACGCCGGCTTCACCCGCGCCTTCGTCGCCGCCAGCCGCTATTTCATCTACGTCCCCGAGAACGAGGCCGGCCGGGGCAGGGCCCTGCGGGAAGCGGTCGCGCACCTCCGGAGCGGCGGGGCCGTGTTGATGTTCGCCCACCAGGAGGTCGAGCCCGACCCCGAGATCGCCCCGGGCGCGTCCGAAGCCCTGGGCGACTGGTCGCGGTCGATCGAGCTCATGCTGCGCCGGGTCCCGGAGACCCGCGTCCAGGTCGTCATCGCGAGCGGCGTCGTGATGCCTAAGTTCCTGCGCAACCCGCTGGTCAAGGTCCGCCGGACGGCCGCCCGCCGCCAGAAGCTGGCCGAGGTCCTGCAGATCTGCCGGCAGATGCTCTCTCCCCGGAGCGTGCGGACGGACGTCCACATCTCCTTTGCAGGGGCGGTGGGGGGGACGAGCTCGGGCCGGGCGACCGGACGGCAGCCGTCGTTGCCATCGCGCGCCTGCTCCTCGGGGAGCACATGGCGGCGCTCGCCGCCGGGTTCGCGGACGGCACGTCCCCGGCGGCTAGCTCTTGACCTGGGTCAGGACGACCTCGACGCGACGGTTCTTGGCCCGGTTGGCTTCCGTGTCGTTGGGCGCCACGGGATTGGCCGGCCCGAAACCCTGGTACCTCATCCGGCTCTCGGCGATCCCCTGGCCCTTCAGGAAATCGTAGACCGCCCGGGCCCGCTCCGAGGATAGGCTCATGTTGAAATCCTCCGCGCCGGTCGAATCCGTGTAGCCTTCGATGCTCAAGTTCATGTTCTGGAAGACCATGAGGATCCCGGCGAGCTTGGCCACGGTCAGCTGGGAGGCGAACGGGAGCGTCGCCTTGTTGACATCGAAGAGGATGCCCGGGAGGCTGACGATGACGCCGCGGGCCGTCTCGTTCGTCTCGGCCACGCTCGAGAGGGCGTTGCGGAGCGTCTTCGCGAGGTCGTCACGCTCCTTGCGGATGGATTCGCGCTCGGCGGCCACGGCGTCCCTCTCCGCCGCGACCTTGTCCCGCTCGGCCGCGATCATCTCCTTTTCGGCCGCCGTCTTGTCCCGCTGCTGCATGAGGTCCTTGGATTCCGTGGCCAGGGCCTCGCGCTGGGCCTGGACCTCCTTGAGCTCGCGGGCGACGCGGTCGGCCTCGGTCTCGGCCGCCTGGGCGCGCTGCTCGAGGGCCGCTTTCTCCGCCTGGCGCTTGGCCTCGGCTTCGGCCGCCGCCTTGGCCTCGTCCGACTTGACCTTGTCCACGATGGCCTGGGAGGCGAGCTGGACGGCGATCCGCGAGAAGTCCGTGATCTCCTTCTTGCTGCCCTTTGACTTGAAGAGGTTGTCGGCGCTGGTGAAGGCGTTGGCCGCGTTCTTCATGGCCGTCGGGTTGACCTCGGCCGCGTTCATCTTCCCGGCGGCCTCGATGACCTTCTGGGCCTGCCTGTAGGCGACCGGCGTGTCGTCCGCGTACTGGAAGCCGGCGATGCTGTCCAGGGCCGGCTTGGCCCCCGTCTGGAAGTCGTTGAAGGTGAACGGCGTCGTCTTGACCCCGGCCGTCAGGACCTCGCCCGAGGTGAAGAGCACGATCTCGGTCGGCTTGCGGACCGCCGTGTAGGGCTCGGCCGTGACCATGAGGGCGAAGATCCTCTTGGTCGTGTAATACTGCAGGCTGCCGGAGGCGTTCTTGCGGTCGACGGGGACTTCGCCCAGGTTATCGGCGGTGCCGTCGATGGCCACGGCCCAGAGGACATAGGAGGAGATGTCGCCCGCGAAGAGCAGGGCCGGCTCCATCTTGTCGAAGTTCAACGCGATCGAGGTCTGGGCCTTGTCGAAGAGGAGGGTCGCCGTCATCGATCGCCTTGGCCGGCGCCCGGCCCGTGCGCGAGAAGTTGACGCCGATGGGCTTCCCGCCGGGAAGCGTCAGGGCCTTCATCTGGACCTCCGCCGCGGCGAGGACGCTCGAAACGAGGAAGACCGCCAGGACCAGGAAGACCTGTTTTTTCAGGGACATGCCTTCACCTCCGGAGGGGGATTCGGAAGACTGCGTCGCATTCACTTTCCGGTCCACAGGATAACATCGCGGAGGAGGAGAGTCAATTCTCCGGCCGCCAATATTCCCCTTGACAAGACCGGCCGGCCTCCGCTATTTTTGAGTCTCCTGTCGGCTAGAAAGGAACGGGTTGTGAAAAGGAAGCGGACGTCCCCGCCGGGAAAACCTCCCGCCTGCCAGAGTCCGCCTGCTGAGAAAATCGGCAAGTACAAGATCCTCGGCACGCTCGGCCGGGGCGGGATGGGCGTCGTCTACAAGGGTCTCGACCCGGATATCGAACGGGAAGTGGCCATCAAGACCATCCGCCTGGACACCATCGGCGAGGACGCCGAAAAGCAGGAGATGCTGGTCCGCGTCGTCAGAGAGGCCAAGGCGGCCGGCCGGCTCGACCACCCGAATATCATCACCATCTACGACGTTATCCACGAGGGCGACCTGACCTTCATCGTCATGCAGTATGTCGACGGACAAAGCCTCCAGAGCCGGATCGATGCGGGCGTCCGTTTCTCGCCCCGGGAGGTCATCGACCTCCTGAAACCCATTGCCGACGCCTTGGACTACGCACACCAGCACGGGATCGTCCATCGCGACGTCAAGCCGGCCAACATCCTCATCGACAAGCGGGGGAAACCGCTCCTGGCCGATTTCGGCGTCGCTCACATCGAGACCTCCACGATGACCGCCCCGGGGAAGACCATCGGGACGCTCAGCTATATGTCTCCGGAGCAGGTCATGGGAGCGGCGGTGGACCACCGGGCGGACAACTTCGCGCTGGGCGTCATCCTGTACGAGCTCCTGACGGGCAAGAGGCCGTTCGGCGGCGACAACCTGTCCACGATCGTCTTCAAGATCGTCAACGAAGAACCCCCCCGGGTCACGGAGATCAACCACGACCTGCCCTCCGGCTATGAGGAGGTCGTCAAGACGGCCCTGGCCAAGAACCCCGAGGAGCGTTATCAGTCCGGCCGGGCCATGATTGCCGCCCTCGAGGACCCCGACAAGTTCTCCCAGACCACCCGGGCCTATGACGGAAACGCGCCTAGGGAGGGCCGGTTCCCATCGGCCCCGAAACGCCGATTGGCCTTGGCCGGCGGGGTGCTCGGCTTGGCCGCGCTTGCCGGCGTCGGAATCATCGCTCTTGTTCGGGGCGGGGGCAACGGGCGCGCCGCCTCGGACCTGAGGACGTTGAAACCCGGGGACATCTCTCCGACCACGAGGTCCGCGGAGATTCCTCCGTTGCCGGCCTCGCCCTCGTCTCGGGATCAGACTCTGGCCAGGATCAGGGCAAGCCTGGACAACCAACACTACGACGAGGCGGCCGGGCTCGCCCGCAAGATGCTGGATGCGGACCCCTCGGACGCCCAGGCCAAGGACTTCTTGGAAAAGGCGGCCGCGGCCACGCGGGTCGAGCAGGTCAGGCCTTTCCTCGAACGGGGTATGGCCGACTTCAGCAGCGCGGATTATCAGGCCTGCATGAGGGAGATGGAGCGGGCCCTGAAGATCGACAAGGACAGCGCGGAGGCCAAGAAATACTTTCTTGAGGCGGATAGGGCCATCTCGAAAGCGGAGATCATGGACGTGCTCGAGCGGTACCGCGTCGCCGAGGAGAGCAATAATCTGCCCGCCGTACTCGACCCGTTGGGTTCACCCGCCCTCCGCGACGAGGCCAGGCGCCAGTACAGGGAGTGGTTCAACGGCTACGACGGGATCAGGTCCCGGGTTTTTGCGGAACGGTCCTGCTCCTTCGCCGACCGCTCGACCGCGGAGCTCAGCTTCTCCCAGAGGATCTACGGCACGGACAAAAAAGACAAAAAGAAGAGGATCCTCTTCGAGGGGCCGAAGATCTGGGAATTGAAAAAGGTCGGCGAGACCTGGAAAATCGTGAGCATCGTTTCGTCGCCCGCGCGCTGACCGCAGGAGGGATTGGGATGGCCGTACGGAACGCCGGCAATTTCGGTTTGCTGGCGGCGATGACCTTCTTTCTCCTGGGTTCTCCCCTGCTCGGAGCCGGGGACGGGGTCAAGCTGAAGGTAACGATCGACAACTCGGTCATCTATGCGGCGCCGAGCATAAGCTCCCAGAAGCTGATGACCGTGGCCTTGGGCAAGATCCTGGATGCCGAGGGACGCCAGGGCGATTTCTATAAGGTCACGCTCGACAGGGAGGGGATCAAGGTCCCGGGGTACATCCATCAGGAGGTCGTGGACGAGATCAGTGAGAAGGAAGCCGCGGAACTCGCCCAGCGCCCGGCAGGACCCGCCGAGACCGTCCTGACCCAGGATGAGATCGTTGCCCGGCTCGAGAGCCGGATTGACGAGGCCACGGCCCCCATCAAGGCTGCAAAGGACCTGGACAAGTCCGTCGAGAACCTCCGGCCCGTCCTCGCCGGCGTCTTTGGCTTGGAGGACCACCAGAAGAGGAAGAAGTACGCTTGCGATATCTATTATTGGCTCGGCGTGGCCCTTTCGAAGTCCGGAGACGCGTATGGCGCCACGCGGGAGTTCAGGAACATGTTCGACGTGGACCCAGCCTATGCCGCCGAGGCCACCAAGGACATCTTCGACACTCAGGTCAGTCGGCTCATCGAGATTGCCAAGAAGCAGCACCTAGGGCTGCTCACCAGTTACACCCTGAGCGTCAATACTGAGCCCCAGGGGGCCGACGTCAAGGTCAACGGCGAACTCAGGGGCAAATCCCCGTTCACCTATTCGTCCAACGACCCCAAGTTCACCCTGGAAGTCGAGAAGCAGGGCTATGCCCCCGTCAAGAAGGACAAGTTCCTGCTGGAACAATCGGAGACGGAAACGATTACCCTGCAAAGCCTGGGCCGGACCGTCCACGTCCTCTCCAACCCTTCGGGGGCCAGGGTCTTCCTGGACGGGCAGGACACGGGGAAGGTCACGGCCTGCGAACTGGGCTACGTCCACTTCGGCGAGCACCGTGTCCGGCTGGCCCTCGAGAATTACGCCGACGCAGAGTTGCCCTTCGAGGTCGAGGAAGGGCTCGACGAGGCCCCGGTCTCGGCCACGCTGGTCGGCAGGAACTACAATCCTTCCCAGCGGCTGGGAGGTTCCCTCGGCAAGCCCCTCAGGTTTCCCAGGGCCGTCGCGGTCGATGGGTCAGGAAGTGTCTATATCGCGGACGAAACGGACTTCAAGATCCGACGGTATGACCCGGAACTCAAGACCTTCGGCTGGGGCTCCACGTCGTTGGACGTGCGGAAGCTGGACGTCCCGGCCGGCCTGGCCGTGGATGGCCAGGGCTTCGTGTACGTCACGGACTTCGGGAATTCCTGCGTGGTGAAGTTCGAGCGGAGCGGCAAGCTGGTTGGAAGATGGCTCAGCAACGGTGTTAGGGAACGACAGCTCAATGGGCCGACCGGCATCGCGGTCGACGCGAACAACGATGTCTTCGTTGCCGACACCGGCAACAACCGCGTCGTCCGGTTTTCGTCGACCGGAAACCTGAAGAAGTTCTGGGGCAAGCCGGGCACCGGCCGGGGGGAATTCTCCTCGCCCGTGGGCGTCGCCGTCAATTCGAGAAACGAGGTCCTGGTCGTCGACAAGGGGGGGAGGATCCAGAAGTTCACGCCCGACGGCGACTATCTCTCCGAGTTCGGAAAGGCGGGCTCCGGCGACGGTGAGCTAAACCGGCCCCAGGGCCTCTGCCTTGACGCCCTGGGCTATCTCTACGTCGTCGACACGGGCAACGGCCGCATCCAGAAATTCTCTCCCGACGGAAAGCCCATCGCGTGCCTGGGAGGCAAGGGCACGCCGGACGGACCGCTCTCGGGCCCTGTCGCCGTCGCCGTCAGCGACAAGGGCGCCGTATACGTCGTCGAAAAGGACCTCCACAGGGTCCAGGAATTCCTGGTCCCGGTGAAATAGCGCGAAGAGATAGCATCCCCCACTTCTCTAGCGGGGCCGCTGGCGTGCGTCTTTGCCTGCGGTCCTTGAAGGCGGGCTCCCTTCTCGTGTAACATCTTCTCGTGGCTTGGCTCGAGGAAGATTACCGCCGGAGCGTCACCGACGCGCCCAGGCCGAGGCCCCTGCCCGGGACCGCGGTCGAGGTCGTCCGCGAGGTCGCGCCGGGGAGCGCGTTCCGTCATGTCCTGTTCGATTTCGACGGCACGCTCAGCCTCATCCGCGAGGGCTGGCCGGAGGTCATGGTCGGCATGATGACGGAAGAGATCCTGGCCACCGGCACGCGCGGAGACGCCCGAGGAGGTCGCCCGCGGCTGCCGCGCCTTCGTGGCCGAGCTCACCGGCAAGCAGACGATCTACCAGATGATCCGCCTCGCCGAGGAGGTCCGCCGGAGGGGCGGCCGGCCGCGAGACCCCGTCTCGTACAAGGAAGAATACCACCGGCCGGCTCATGGAGCAGGATCCGGTCGAGGCGCGAGGCCCTCCGCTCCGGGCGCGGCGCGGCCCGAGGACCATCTCGTTCCCGGCGCCCTGGCCGTGCTGGCCGCGCTGCGGGACCGGGGCCTGCCGATGTACCTCGCGAGCGGCACGGACCGGAAATACGTCGTCGAGGAGGCCGGCCTGCTCGGCGCTCGACGCCCTTTTTCGGCGAACGCGTCTACGGCGCCATCGACGACTACAAGAATTACTCGAAGCGGATGGTCATCGAGCGCATCCTCGGCGAGAACCGTGTCAACGGGGTCGGCGCTCCTCGGCTTCGGCGACGGCTACGTCGAGATCGCGAACGTCAAGGCCGCGGGCGGCGTCGCCGTGGCCGTGGCCAGCGACGAGGCCGGCCGGTCGGGCCGGGCCGACCCCTGGAAGCGGGACCGGCTCATCGGCGTCGGGGCGGACCTCGTCATTCCCGATTACCGCGACGGGGAAGCGCTCCTGGGCTATCTCTTCGGGCGGGGTTAGGGGCGGACCATGCCGTTCAAGACCTTCGACCGCTCGCGGCTGAAGCTGAGGCCGCTCGCCGAGCGCGACCACGCCCTCGGCCGCGACGCCTTCATCTATCCCGAGAGCCCGCACGAGCCGTTCGACCATCCGGCGCTCCCGGTCCTGGCGGCCAGGATTCGCGAGGCCCGCGCGGCCGGCAGCTCGGTCATCCTGATGCTCGGCGCCCACGTCCTGCGGCGGGGAAACGGGCCGCTCCTCATCGACCTCATGACGCGGGGCCTCGTCACGCCACGTCGCCCTCAACGGCGCCGGGGCCATCCACGATTATGAGCTGGCCCTCGTCGGCCGGACCTCGGAGAGCGTCGCCCGCTACGTCCGCACCGGCGAGTTCGGCCTCTGGCGGGAGACCGGCGGCATCAACGAGGCGGCGCGCGCCGGATGCCGCGACGGCATCGGGCTGGGCGAGGCCGTCGGCCGGGCCATCGTCGACGGCGGTTTCCCCTTCGCCGAGACGAGCGTCCTGGCCGCCGGCGTCCGGCTTCGGCGTGCCCGTGACCGTCCACGTCGCCATCGGCCAGGACATCGTCCACGAGCACCCGAACTTCGACGGCGCGGCGACCGGCGCGACGAGCGACACGGATTTCCTCGTCCTTGCCGAGAGCGTCTCCGGCCTCGAGGGCGGCGTCCTCCTCAACATCGGCACGGCCGTCATGGGCCCCGAGGTCTACCTGAAGGCCCTGACCATGGCCCGGAACGTCGCCCTCCAGGAGGGCCGCGAGATCCGCCACTTCACGACGGCCGTCTTCGACCTCGTGGCCGCTCGGCGACAAGGACCTCCGGCGCGAAGCGGCCAAGACCGACCCGGCCTACTATTTCCGGCCTTATAAAACGGTGCTCGTCCGGACGGTGGCCGACGGCGGCGAAAGCTTCTACGTCTGCGGCGACCACGCGGCGACCGTGCCCGCCCTCTATCACCTCATCGTGGAGGACGGGAAGTGATGACGGCGGCCAGACTGCGGGAGATCGTCGGCCGCTTCCCGGCCTGCCGGGTGGCCGTGCTCGGCGATTTCTTCCTCGACAAGTATCTCGACACGGACCCGGGCCTGGCCGAGATCTCGGTCGAGACGCGGGAGGACCGCCCACCAGGTCGTGTCCATCCGGACGAGTCCCGGCGCGGCCGGCACGATCGTCAACAACCTCGCCTCGCTCGGGGCGGGGGAGGTCCACGCGCTCGGGGTCAGGGGGGACGACGGCGAGGGGTACGACCTCGAAAAGGCCCTGGCCGGCCGCGGCTGCGAGACAGGGGATCTCATGGTCGTTCCGGGCCGCTTCACCCCGACCTACCTCAAGCCGAGGGACCTGCCGGGCGGCCGGCCTCGCCGGCGAGCACGACCGCTACGACACCAAGAACCGGAGGCCGATGCCGCGCGAGGCGGAGGACGCGATCCTCGACCGCCTCGAGCGTCCTCCTGCCCCGAGTCGACGCCGTGGCCGTCGAGGACCAGGTGGACGAGGAGGACTGCGGCGTCGTCACGACGCGGGTCCGGGAGCGCCTGGCCGAGCTCGGCCGCCTCCATCCGGAGAAGGTCATCTGGGCCGACAGCCGCGTCGCGGATCGGCCTCTTCCGGAACGTCATCATCAAGGTCAACGCGCGCGAGGCGCTCAAGCGGGCCTTCCGGCCCGGAGCCGACGAGCCGGACGATGACGATGATCGCTGCAGGGCGCGGCCGGAGCTTCGGGCGCGGACGGACCGGCCCGTCTTCGTCACCGCAGGCCGGCGCGGGCATCTGGGTGAGCGACCCCGTGCCCGCGCTCGTCCGGGCCGTCCGCGTGCCCGAGCCGACCGACCCGACCGGGGCGGGCGACAGCGCCACGGCCGGCGCCGTGCTGGCCCTCTGCGCGGGCGCGACGCCGCCCGAGGCGGCCCTCGTCGCGAACCTCGTCGCCTCGATCACTGTCCAGCAGCTGGCCACGACTGGCACCGCGCGGCCGGACGAGCTCGGGCCCGCGGCTCGAGATGTGGCTCTCGCAAGGTTAGAAGAGGAGGAACGCCCATGAAATTCGCCGCCGATTATCTCGAGGACCTGAAAAAGACCCTGGCCGGGCTCGACACCGCCGCGATCGGCAAGGCGGCCGCGCTCCTCCGCGAGGCGAGGGACAACCATCGTTCGGTGTTCGTCCTGGGCAACGGCGGCAGCGCCGCCATCGCCTCGCACCTCGTCGTCGACCTCCTCAAGGGGGCCTCGTACGCCCGCCGGGAGCGTTTCCGGATCATGAGCCTCGCCGATAACCTCCCGACCGTCACGGCCTACCTCAACGACGTCGGCGCGGACGCGGTCTTCGTGGAACAGCTCAAGAACTTCGCCCGCAAGGACGACGTCGTCATCGCCATCAGCGGCAGCGGCGACAGCCCGAACGTCCTGGCCGCCGTCGAATACGCGAACAGCGTCGGCTGCCGCACGATCGGCATGACCCGGGCGGACGGCGGCGCGCTCCGCGAGCTGGTCGAGCTCAACCTGGCCGTCCCCAGCGGCCACATGGGCCGGCTCGAGGACAGCTTCACGGTCATGGCCCACATCCTGGCTTACGCCTTCATGGAGCGGGCCGTCGATTAGCGCGCCCGGCCTTCCGTCAGGAACGTCACCGGGCCGAGAAGCCCCGAGGGGAGCAGGGGCGAGTCCTTGTCGAAATGCTTCCAGGTCGAGAAGGTGTAGCGGCCGGACGACGGGCGCGGCTCGCCCTTGAGGAGCCATTCCGGCCAGCGGACGAGGTTGCCGTCCTCGGCCATATTCGCAGTCGGCCGGGCAGCTGCTCGTCGCCGATGAGGCGGTTGGGCCAGAGGTTGGCCACGGTGATCTCCAGCCGGTTGCCCTTCGGCTTCACGGCACCGGTGATCTCCACGCGCCAGGGATCGCACCAGACGACGCCGAGGTCCCGGCCGTTGAGACGGACGCGGGCGATGTTCTTCACGACCCCGAGGTCGAGCCAGAGGCGCGGGGACGCCCTTGGGCCGCGGCGTCGGGCAGGTCGAAGGCCTTCCGGTAGGTCGCCTGACCCCGAATAATACTTGATCCCGTCTTCGGGCCGGCGGCTCCAGTCGTCGAGGTCTTCGAATACGATCTTTCCGGGCCCGCCCCATTTCGGGTCGAAGGAGACGTCCCACGGCCCGTCGAGCTTCGCCGGCCTCGACGAGGGTGGCGAAGTTCGCTGCGCCGCCGTCGTCCGCTCCGCTTTCCGCCCTGCCATCGTCGGCCGCGGGCTTCCGGAAGACGACGAAGAAGGATTGGTGCGGCTCGAAGCGCAGCGGCACCGACGTCCGGCCGCTCGGCCTCGCGGAATTCCGGAAGGTCGCGGATCTCGCCCGTCACCGCGTCCCAGAGCTCCGGCCGCTTGCCGCTCACGCGGAAAGTGCATGTCGCGTCGACAGGCGCGGCGGCCGGCGTTGGCGACGAAGTAGATATCCGTGTCGCCGTCGCGCCGGTGGGTGTAGCGCAGCGGCGGCGTCCGACTCGAAGTCCGGCGGGACGCCCATCCGGTCGAGGACGCCGCGTCGACGATGCGCGAAGTCGCCGTACTGCGCCGGCTCGGAAAGAGGCGGCGGCGCCGACGTGCCAGGTCGCGCTCCGTCGAGTCGTCATCCCGGCCGCCGGGTCCTCGCCGGGCTTCGCAGGCCGCCGGCCGCCTTCGCTCTCTGGCCCGCCGCTCTGCTGCGGCTTGCCGCACCCAGATGACGCGGCCCTTCCCGAAGGCGTGCTCCGTGACGCGGATGCCGTCGCAGTCGCCCCAGATCTCGGCGGCCAGCGCCTTGACCTCGGCGTCGCACGCGGGTAGCCCGCCAGGCCCGGCGATTTCCGCGGCGGCGGGCCGATGACCGTCGCGCCGGCCGCGACCAGGTCCCTGACCTTCCGCAGCAGCGCCGGCGTCATCGTCTCCCGCTCCGGCAGGACGAGCACGCGGTAGCTCATGCCGTCGGGCAGCACGAGCCGCCCGTCCGCGCACCGACATGCGCGCGACGAGCGTCTCGGGCGCGCAGCCGTCGAAGTTGTAGCCGAGCCGGTCGGGCGGGCTGCCGCGCGAGCGCCGAGGCCGGGGCCCGGAAGACCTGCGGCGCGCCCTCGGCGACGAGGTAGCAGACGTCCGCCACCGGCAGCCCCTGCCGCAGCATGAACTGGCAGCGCGCCAGGTATCGTGTGATAGGCGGCGACCATGTCCCACCAGGTCTGCGTGCGCTCCCAGTGGACGCCGTACGGCCCCATGGTCATGCCGGGCCGGCGGTCGAGCCCGGCCTGGTGCTGGTAGCGGTGGAAGACGATGCGGTTGACGCCCGCGGCGAACGCCCAGTCGCCCGAGCGCCTTCATCGAGCCCGGATAGCGCCTGCCAGCGCTCGTCGTCGCCCGAGGTGAACGACTCGGCGCCGACGACGGGCCGGCCGCAGGTGTGGGCGACGCAGGCCGCCTCGATGACGCTGTAGGCCGTGTTGAAGCCGTAGAGCCAGAACTCGCACATGCGGCACGTCGGCCACCGCGCCGAGGCTCATGTCGGCGCAGGGCGTCATGTCGTAGGGCTCGATGGACAGCCCGAACCCGTCCCGGCGGCCGAGCTCCTTGAGATGCTCGGCGTGGTTCTCGATGACCAGCTCCTGGGCCGTCTGGCGCAGGTCCCAGAGGAAGCGCTCCGAGACCTCCAGGCTTCCACCACCCGGCCCGTGATCGCCGGCAGGTAGGGCAGGGGATCGTAGCCGCGGCGGCGGCGGAACTCCTCGCGGAAAGCGCCGGTCCAGTTCTGCGCGCCCATCTCCCAGCTGTCGATGTGCAGCATCGTCCAGCCCGCGCCGGCGGCTGTCTTGTGCGGGCCGATCTCGCGCAGCAGCGCTGCCGATGAAGGCTCGAAATGGGCGTCCAGCGCCGCCTGGTCGAGCTTGTCGCACTCCAGGCCCGAGCCCGGGACGGGCGCGGGCCGCGTGTTCGGCCCCGGTGCTGGTCCGGCCGAAGCGCAGGATCGTCCACTTCCCTGCGGGCACGTCCCACGCCAGCCGGCCGTCCGGCGCCGAGACGTGCGGAGAGGTCGACGATGCGCGGCCGGGTCGACCGCCGCGCCCGGCGGGCAGGGCGGGATAGTCCGCCGGCGACGGGCAGGAACGGCTTCACGCCCGGCTGCGACGAATAGGGCGCCCGGACATAGAGCGCCTTCTCGTCGATGTCGGCGATCGCTGCCGCCGCCGGCGGGCGTCGGGAAGGCCAGCACCACCACGTCCCGGTAGAACTCGTTCTTCGCCTTCTCCAGCTCCGGCGGCAGCTGCCCGTCGCCGAAGAAGGCCGGCCGGCGCTTGGGCCGGGGCAGGACGCCGTCGAAGCGCGCCGGCCCCGTGACCTCGACGGCGCTGGCGACGATGTGCTGCATGGACTGCTCCGGCTTGACCCACGGCCCGCCGCTCCCGGTCCAGCCCGGCCCGGCGTTGAGCGTGATCTGAGGCCCAGCCGCTCGGCCTCGGCGACGGCGTGCTTGAAGAGCCGCCGCCACTCCGGGCTCATGAACTTGACCGGCCCGCGCGGGATGCCGACGTTCACCTCCAGATGATGACGCCGCCGATGCCCGCGCGCTTTCATCGCCTCGAGGTCCGCGGTGATGCCCTCGCGGTCAGGTTGCCGTCCATCCACATCCAGTAGACCCAGGGCCGGGCCTCGTCCGGAGGGGCAGCGAAGCCGCGGGCGAGCGGGTCGGCCGGGCGCGAGGCGCAGCCGGCCGCGACGAGACGAAGATCAGAGCCAGCAGAGAGCCGAATACGATCGTTCTTACGGGACGTGATTTTCATGCTCATGCGATCCCTCCGTCCGGCGCTCGAGCCGATGCTATCCTCGGCCGCTCGCCCAAGTCAAGGGAGCACGGAGGCAGCCCGCGGTCGTCCCGCGGGAGCATGGGAACCTTGACTTCATCCTCGGCGGGGCGATATGCTCCCTGCTCTTATCAAGTCCATGGAAGAGAGGACAACGCCCAATGAACAAGGCCAAGTTCTCGCGTCCGGCTGTTCTTCCCGGTCCTTTGCGCCGCGCTGATCGTTCTCCGCGGCCGCCCAGGACAAGAATCCCTACGCCCCCGACACGCCCGAAAAGGGCTCCGTCGAGGCCATCGCCAAGTTCACGACCGAGGCGCGCTTCGGCAACCCCTGGGTCGCCTATGTGCCGGCTTCCGCCACCGTGCCCTCGCCGACGCAGTATCTCGGCCACGTCGTCGGGGCCGAGGGCGAGCTCTCGAGCACGGCCAAGATCTACGGCTATTTCCGCAAGCTCGCCGACGCCACGCCGCGCGTCCGCGTCCAGGTCATCGGCCGGAGCGAGGAGGGGAGGGACATCCTCCTCGTCGCCGTCGCCGACGAGGAGGGGATCCGCAGCCTCGACAAGCTCAAGGCGGCGACCGCGGCCCTGGCCGACCCCCGGAAGACGACGCCCGAGGCGGCCGAGGCCCTCATCGCCTCGGCCCGCCCGATCTACTACTTCAACGCCGGGCTCCACTCGACCGAGACGGGGAGCCCCGAGATGGTCATGGAGCTCGCCTACCGCCTGGCCGTCTCCGACCAGCCGATGATCCAGAGGATCCGCGCGAACGTCATCGTCCTCATCAACCCGGAATCCGAGCCGGACGGCCGCGACAAGATGGTCGACTGGTTCTACCGCTACCTCAAGGGCAAGACGGACTTCGACCGCCTGCCGCCCGTCTCGCCCTCCGTACTGGGGCCATTACGTCTTCCACGACAACAACCGCGACACGCACCGCCAGGCCCTCGAGCTGACGCGGGCCGTGACCCGGATGTTCTTCGACTTCCACCCGACCGTCATCCACGACCTCCACGAGAGCATCCCGCTCCTCCACACCTGGAACGGCACGGGGCCGTGGAACAACAACCTCGACCCCATCCTCATCGACGAGTTCTTCGAGATGGCCTTCGCCGAGATCGGCGCCCTGACCTCCCTGGGCATGCCCGGCGTCTGGACGTGGGGATTCGGCGAGGGCTGGACCCACCACTACCTCGACTCCTTCGCCGTCAACCACAACAGCATGGGCCGCGGCTACGAGACCTACGGGAACGCCTCGGCCGAGACCATGGAGCGGGTCCTCCGGCCGAACGAGGAGCGCTACGTCAACCGCCCCGTCACGAGCCGGGAATGGTACCGGCCGCTGCCGCCGCCCCGGAAGTTCCGCTGGTCCCTCCGGGACAACACGAACTACATGGAAACGGGCTGCCTGGCCATCCTCGACTACACGGCCAAGAACGCCAAGGAGATGCTCCGCGATTTCTACCGCAAGGGCTATAACTCCTGGCAGAAGGGGGTCAAGGGCGCGCCATTCGCCTTCGCCATCCGCGAGGACCAGGGCGACCGCCGGCGCGTCGCCGAGATGCTCGAGCCTCCTTACCTGGCACGGGATCGAGGTGTCGCGGGCGACGGCGGCCTTCAAGCTCGACGAGGGGGAGTTCCCGGCCGGGACCTATCTCGTGAAGCTCGACCAGCCCTACCGGAACTACGCCGTGGACCTGCTCACGCCCCAGGAGTACCCGCCCGACACTCCCTATGAGCCCTACGACGACGTGTCCTGGGCGCTCCCGTTGCACTTCGGCGTCGAGGCCAAGCGGATCGACGACGCCAAGGTCAAGGACGTGCCGGTCGTCCTGCTCCAGGCCGGCTTCGAGGTCCGGGGCAAGGTGAGCGGCGCCGGCCCCGTCTACCTGCTCAAGGACACGGGCCAGGAGGCGCTTTTCGCCCTCCGCAACCGTCTGGCCGCCTTCAAGGTCGAGATCGCCGAGAAGCCCTTCAAGTCCGGGGCGGCGGATTACCCGGCCGGCTCCTGGATCCTGTCCGACCAGAAAGGACTGGCCGACGCCCTGAACAGGGCCGCGGCCGAGCTGGCGCTGGACTTCGAGAGCGCGGCCGCCGCGCCCGACGTCGCCCGCCACGAATCACGGCTGCCGCGCCTCGCCGTCTGGCACACCTGGGCGGACACCGAGGCGGCCGGCTGGATCCGCTACGCCCTCGACCGGGAAAAGATCCCCTACGCCTACATCCGGGACGACGATATCCGGGCGGGCCGCCTCCGCGAGCGCTACGACGTCATCGTCTTCCCCCACAACTACCTCGGCCTCCAGGACCAGATCCAGGGGATCGACAAGAAGTGGTCGCCGATGCCCTACACGAAGACGAAGGAGTTCCCCAACCTCGGCGTTCCCGACGCCTCGGACGACATCACCGGAGGCATCGGCTGGGGCGGCATGGCCAACCTCGAAAAGTACCTCGCCGACGGCGGGACTGCTCATCACCCTCGGCAACGGCTCGACGCTGCCGCTCGACGGGGGACTGGTCCGCGACGTCTATCACAAGCCGGGCGCGTTCTTCACCCCGGGCTCCGAGCTCAGGGTGAAGTTCGTGCGGCCCGACCATCCGCTCGCCTACGGCTACCCGGAGACGACCTCGGCCTTCCGGACGATGCTGCCCGTCTACGATATCGCCGTGTCGGGGCGCGGCGGGCGTCGTCCTTCAGTGGGGCACGAAGCTCAGGGCCGAGGACCGCGACGAACCGGCCCCGGACGCGGCCAAGCCGAAGGACGCGAAGGACCAGGCCAAGAAGGAGGAGCTCAAGATGCTCGTCGCCGGCGCGCTCAAGGGCGAGGACGACCTCGAGGGCCGGCCGGCCATCCTCGACCTTCCGGCGGGCAAGGGCCGCGTCATCGCCTACAACTTCGAGCCCGATCCACAGGGACCTCAACCGTTCGGACTTCCGGTTCCTGTGGAACGCGCTCCTCAACTGGAACGCCCTGCCGCCGGCCGCGAAGTAAGCCGGACGGCGCCGCCCCGGCCGGGGCGCGAGCGCCACGCGCGGACCCCCGCCCGGCTCAGCGGCCGAGCAGCTTCTTGATCGAGGCCAGCCCCTCTCCGAGCGTGTCCTGCCCGGGCACGCTCCCCTGGGGCGTCAGCTTGTCGATGACCTGGGGCAGGATCTGCGACAGGCCCGCGGAGACCTTCGAAGCGTCGAGGCCCAGGCTCTGGGCGATCTCCTGGATCTTCCCCGAGCCGAGGACCCCCTGGAGCTGCGCGGGGGAGATCGGCAGGTTCTTGCCGGTGCTGACCCAGGACGAGGCGACGTCGCCCAGCCCCTTCTGCGCGAAGCTCTGCAGTATTCCCTGCAGGCCGCCCGACTGCGGGTTGGAGAGCATCCCCACCACCGTATCCAGCAGGGCGTTATGGTGTTCGGCCGGGAGACCGCTGCTCTGCCGCCGCCCCCAGCTCTTCAGGATCGAATCGAAAAACCCATAGTGTCCTCCCTTCAACGTCCGTCCCCCCGGGAACGGACGCTCTCCGCCGCGTCTTACTTGACGACGATGTAGTCCTTGATCCTGGCGAAGATCCTCTGCTTGATGCCGCGGACCTTCATGATATCCTCGATCGCGGCGTAGGGCCGTCCGTCGATGATGGCCTGGGCCTTGACCGGTCCGATGTCCGGAAGCGCCTCGAGCTCCTCCAGGGTCGCCGTGTTGATGTTGATCGTCTGGCCCGGCTTGAGCTTGCCGGGATGGTCCTCTGCGGGGACTTGACCACCGGCGGCGCCGGTCGCGGCCTTGGCCTTCGGCTTCGGCGCAGCGGCTGCCGCGGGCGCGCCGACCGTGACCAGGCCCTTGAGCTTTGCGAACTTCGCGTCGCCGATGCCCTTGACGTTCTTCAGGTCCTCGACGGTCTTGAAGGGCCGGGCGGCGATGATGTTGTCCGCCGTGGCGGCGCCGACGCCGGGCAAGCTCTCGAGCGCCGCCTTGTCGGCGGTGTTGAGGTTGACGACACCGGCGGCCGGCTTCCCCGCAGGCTCCGGCGCGGTCTTCGTCTTGGGCGCCGGCTTTTCCTCGGCGGCGGCGGTCTCGGCGGCTTGCGGCTTGGCGGCCGGCGTGGCCGCGCGGACCGTGACCAAGCCCTTGATCTCGTCATAAGTGGCCTGGCTGAGGCCGGGACGTTCTTCAGGTCGGCGACGGCCTTGAAGGGGCGGGCGGCGATGATCTTCTGGGCCAGGGCGGGACCGATGCCTTTGAGGGTTTCGAGCTCAGCCTGGGTGGCCGTGTTCAAGTTGATCTTCTTGGGTTTGGCCTGGGGAGTGCCCTGGGCGCTGACCAGGCTCGCCGTCAGGAACAGGGCCCCGATGGCGACGATCAGGACAAGACGCGCATGACGGCTCATGATGAACCTCCCTCCTCAAAAATCGGCGTTAGGGCGTGCCGGCAAGGGCACGCCGTTCTTCCGTATATCCGGGAATCTATCGCTTTCCGATCGGGCCCCCGCTTGGGGCCCGAAGGGATCGGGCGCGGCTCAGTGTGCGAAGCGCTGCCAGAGGAAGAGCAGGAGGATGGCCCCGATGATGGACAGGATCAGCCCGGCCGGGTGGAATTTCGAACCCTCCTTGGGCTTCGAGAACAGGCGCCCGATCAGGCCGCCGACGATGGACCCCGCGATGCCCAGGAGCGTCGTCAGGATGAAGCCGAGGTGCTGGGCGCCGGGCAGGACCGCCCGGGCGATGAGGCCGACGACGAAGCCCAGGATGATGGACCAGAGGATGTGAATCATATGCCCTCCTCTATTGTTTCAGTGATCATGACGGATTCGACCCGAATTGTGCCCATGGCTAGACGAATTGGCTTAATGAAAACATACCCCCGCATGAGATGTCAAGAGCGCCGCCCATTGACGGCCGGCCCGCCCGTTGGTAAGATAGGGGCAATCAAACGCAAGGAGGTGTGAGCATGAAAAGAGTCCTCTCGGGCATCCTGGTCCTGGGCCTGTTCGTGGCCCTGCTCGTCATGGCCGCCCCGAAATCGTACCAGGTCACGGGAACGGTCAAGGCCCTGACGGACACCGTCATCAGCGTCGCCAAGCCCAACGGGGAAGTCTGGGACATCGGCCGGGACGCGAACCTGACCGTCAACGGCGGAAAGCTGGCCGTCGGCGCCAAGGTCACCGATCTACTACAAGATGGTCGCGGTCACGGCCGAGGTCAAGACGAAGTAGCCGCCGGCCCGGACGTTCGCCCCGCCGGGGAGCGGGGGTCTTTCGCTCCGGGTGTGCTATACTCTTGCCACAGGGCCGGACCCTGAGGTCGCCGGGGGGGATGGGGGACCCGGGGCCGGTTCCGCGAGGAGGGCATGATGTCCTGAAGAAGCCATCGGCAAGGTGACCCACTATTTCGACCGGATCGGCGTCGCCGTCCTGCAGCTGACGGGGACGCTCCGGGTCGGCAGACAGCCTCCATTTCCACGGGCACTCGACGGATTTCACGCAGAAGGTCGATTCCCTGCAGATCGAGCACAAGAGCGTCCCGGAAGGCAACCCGGGTCAGGACGTGGCGCTGAAGGTCGTCCAGAAGGTCCATCCCGAACGACCTGGTGCTGAAGGTCACGGAATAGCGACCCGCGCGGAGCGTCGGCGCTGTCCTCACGACGGCGGGGGAGGAATTTCCTCGCCGCTCGGATAAAGGAGGGGGTCATGAATTGGAAACGTATTTTTTTGGCCAGTCTCGTGATCTATGTCGTCTTCCAGGGCCTGGGCTTCATCATCGACAACGTCTTCCTGAAGGGCGACTATGATGAGCTGAAGGCCCTGTGGCGGCCGAACATGATGTCGAGGATCTGGCTGCTTATGTCGTGGGACTGCTGGCGGCATTCCTGTTCACCTACATCTTCGTCAAGGGCCGCGAGGGGAAGGGCATTCAGGAGGGCGTGCGGTTCGGGATCATCGTCTGGCTGTTCACTTGGTGCCGCTTCAATGTCAACATGTGGGTCGTCTTTCCGATCCCGCATGCGCTCGTCGTGAAATGGCTCCTCTTCGGGCTCTTGACGTCCCTCATCGGCGGGATCCTGGCCGCGGTCATTTACAAGCCGACCGCTCTGCCGAAAGCTCATCCCTGAGCGGGACCGGACCGCCCCGCGCCGGACTAACGCACCGGCGCGACGGCCGAGACGAATTCCCGGACGAACGCCGCCGCCTTCTCGAGCGCGCCGTCGACGAGCGGGCCCTTCATGCCCTTGACCTCGCAGCGGAGCGTTTCGGGGTAGACGTTCAGGCCCAGCGTCTTCGCGGCCTCGTGCATCAGGCCGGCGGCGCCGGGCTCGAGCCATTTCCGGCCCTTTTCCAATTTCTCCGGCTCCGTCGGGATCGGCCCGAACGTATCGAAGACGGCAAGGGGTTTCCGGGCCGCCCCGAGCTTCCGCAGCCGCTTGAAAGCGTGCAGCGCCCTCCGGGTGACCCGGGCCATCCTCGTCGGGGCGCCGACGAAGATAAGGTCGACGTCCTCCATGGCCGGGAGCCTTCGGCGAAGGTCCTGGACGGCCGCCACGTGGCCGAGCGAGGTCAGCTCGGCGGCGATGGCCTCGGCGACCTGTCTCGTGTTGCCGTAATGGCTCCGATAAAGAATGAGCGCTTTCATCTTGGACCCTCCTTCACGGGCTTTCCCAGACCCGCAATCCCTGGCGGCTGAGGTAGATGGGGATGGACCGGAAGGCCGGGTCGGCCGCTTCGATGGCCTTGATCATGGCCCGCTTCTCGTGCGACCGGTCGCCGCAGAGGAGGGTCAGCGAGCCGCCCTCGCCGCCGGCCCCGTTGACCTTCCATCCGAGCGCGCCGTGGGCCTTGGCGATGGCGATGACCTTCTCGGCGTCCGCGCTGACGAGCTTCCGGGTGAAGGCGGCGCTGGGCCTCCGTGTTCTCGTTCATGGCCCGGCCGAGCGCCCCGAAGTCGCCGGCGAAGAGAGCGTCGCGCGAGCGGGAAGCGGTGCGGCGCAGGGCCTCGAGCTTCGGCGAGTCCGGCCCGGCGCACTCGAGCTCGCGGATGACCATCTCGTGGATCTCCGAGGAGCTGTGGGACCGCCCCAGGTAGATGAGGGCCAGCCGCCGCTCGAGCTCCCACCAGACCGTGTTGGGCACGACGATGGGGGAGACCGAGGCGTGGGGATAGTGGAACATCTCGATGTAGTTGATGCCGCCGTAGGCCGAGCAGAGCTGGTCCTGGATGCCGCACTGCTGCTTGAGGATCTCGGTCTCGATGCGCTGGGCCGCGGCGGCGACCTCGTGGGGGGTCAGGCGGCCGGGCGTGAGGCGGTCGAGGGCGCCGATGAGGGCGACGGTGACGGCGGCCGACGTCCCCGTTGAGCCGCCGGCCGGGGCCTCCGAGAAGATGGTCACTTCGAAGGCCAGGTCGCGGGGGACATTCATGAACTCGATGGCCGCTTCGAGGAGCGGATGGCGGTCCCACGTCTTGCGCTCGGGCTTAAGGGCATAGCGCTCGCCGAAGTTCTCGGCGTTGATGACGACGCGGTCCGGCGGCTGCGGACCGGGAAGACCTCGACCTGGACCTCGGCGTAGGGGTAGACGGCGATGTTGAAGATCCGGCCGGTGCCGGCGAACCAGGTGTCGGTCCAGCCGCCGTTGTCGCAGATGCGGATGGGCGCGACGCTGTTGATGACGCGCAGGGGAGCGGGCTTCATTCGGGGCATGGGCGATCTCGGCCTCCGTCCGCCGGAATGACTATACTTGCGCGCGGCGGCGGGTGTCAAGGAAGCGCAGAATGGCGGAAAACCCTCCGGTCGGGCTTGGGATCCGAGATAACGGAGCAGTGGCGGGAAGGTGTGGGAGTCGAACCCACCCGGGACGTTGATAGCCCCATACCGGATTTGAAGTCCGGAGGCATCACCGGATGCCTAACCCTCCCGTAAGAGTTTATTGACTAATTCTGCGCGATTTTCCCGGCTCACTCCATCGTTCATCTCACGACAATTAAGACGTAATCGTATCCGACTTGACGTACGCTTTGTCATCGATATGGTAGATCTTATTTACTCGACGAACAAGGTCCTCCAAGTCGATACCACCTCGGTTGGAAAAGATAACGACCGAATACTTTTGAGAAGGTTTGATCAAGACAATTGTTCTAAATCCGCCGTTTGAACCCGGATGATAGATGAGTTTGTCTTCCCCGGATCCGGCAATGAACCATCCAAACCCATAAGAGATATCCTTCCTGGAATCAGCTAAGAACTGTGGGGACTGAGCTTCCTTTGTCAGGTCTGGACTTAGCACTTTGCCGGATTGAATGGCCATTATCCATTTTAGGTAATCATCGATGGACGTATAGATTCCTCCATCTCCCCTGGTCGAAAAGAACAGGCTCTGTTTAGCATCAGAAATCTCGAAACTGTCATTCTCACAGTCGTAGCCGACTGCGCGATTAGAAATATCCAAACCATGATGTATCACATCGCTATGATCCATCTTCAAGGGTTTAAAAATATTGTCTTGAACAAATTCAGGAAACCGTTTCCCGGACACCTTTTCAATGATCAGTGAGAGCAGACAATATGCGGTGTTGCTATAACGGTATCTGGATCCTGCCGGGAAGTACGTAGAATCAATTGATTTTATCGCCGGCAATATATCCTCATCCCAGAATTCTGTATATCGTCCCTTATCAACGCGATCATAATAATCAATTATTCCGGAACTATGTGTGAGCAGATGACGAATTGTAATAGTACCCGCCACGTGAAGAGTAAAATCAGGAAAGAAATCAATTAGCTTATCATCCAACGAAAGTTTCCCCTGATTCTGTAATATTAAAGTACAGTACGCAGTGAACTGCTTGGTCATGGAGCCAATATTAAAATTTGTTGAGGAAGTAATACTCGTTTTTGAATCCAGGTTTGCGATGCCGTAACCTTTCTTGAAGACGACTTGCCGATCTTTAACAATCGCTATTGCTGCTCCAGGTTCATCGTTCGGATAAGTGGCTGACAGCAGCGAATCAAGGCGAGCATTCATTTCCTGCGCGAGAGCCAGTGCCCCCATAAGCATGACAAGGGGCATCAAAACGAGGTGCTTCACATGTCCTTCCTTTCTAACCGGAGAAGTGAGCTGAATTAATAACGGCTGACGCCATGCTCATCTGACCTGCCCGATCAATGTACCACCCCCTGATGGGGGCTTTCAAGCATCGAGTACAAGCATCGAGTCAGGAGCAACGACCGTTGAAACTGGCGCCGGCGAGGGCGCGTTTTGCGGTTTTAGGAACCTAAGGTACGGTCCCCCCTTTTGCCGACCTCGGCCGCCCGCTCCGGGGCCGGGAGCTGTGGCCCGACGGGCAGGGATTCCTAATGGTGAAGCGCGGCGAGAGCAAGGGTCCCAGGTAAAGGAGATTATCCTCGTCCAGAACTGGTTCGAGGAACTCAAGCGACTGGTGCCGGGGGCAAGAAATAGCAGACCAGCTCCTTGGTCTAACCTCCCACCTATCAAGAAATTGTGCAGAGATTGTGCAAACTTTTGCTCAAAATAGCTCAGTCTAGCCTAAACGTGATCAAACCATCAAGATCGCTAAATGCAAGAAAAACAAGCCGGATGAGGTCCAAAAGGGGAGAAACCACCGATGCCGAATTCCTCGAGGATCGTTTTCGAAGTCCGGAGGGATCACCGGATCCCTCACCCTCCCGATCTTTCACATGGGCGCTATTTTTTCTTCTTCCTCGGCCGGCGGGGTTTAATGTTGGGGAGAATTGGAAGGCTCCTGGGCGTTGGCGAAGGAGTCAGCGCTTCGTGAATGATCCTCTTCACACGGTCTGGCTCCATCCTGGAATGCACGGATAGCCAGTCGTACATGGCTTGCAGACTTTTCTCACGGTCGTCGATTTTCTTCTCTAGAGCGGCGATTTTCTTCTCCAGGACCGAGACCCTTTGTCTTACGATCAGGGATATCTTCCACTCGAGTTGCGATTTCAATTCCCTCGGATTCCCTTCATCATGCCGGAACCATTGGGATTTCTTTGTGCGCCTCATCGATTTCTCCTTCCGCAGAATATCATCCGTCCTTCTCCGGGTGAGGTCAAGCGTTTTGATTTTCTTCCAGTTGCTTGTTTTGTAGCCTTGACTAGGGCCCGGGTTTGTGTTCGCCTTGACAAAGGAACTTCTTATCTGCTAAAGGAGATTCTTGGTTTCCCGGACGCAGCAAACGGAGGAGATCATGGAGAGATATCCCTTATGGCATCCATCGGCGCTAGCAATTGCCGCGCTCTTCCTGCTCATGGGCGTTCTCAATGGGTGTGCGTACCTTGTACGGCAAGGGCAGGTCGCGTACATGAAAGTCAATGCCCAGCTCTCCGACCAGGAACTCGAGATAGAGATCAATAGATCTTTCGTCGAAAAGTACAAAGACAGGGTCAGCATCAACGCGACCTTTACCGTGGACAAAGCGATGCAGAACCCCGTCGCTCGCATCTTCGACGGCGATTTCCACCTCTCGGGCCGAGCCCCTGAGATCGCCCTTCCCGTCGTTGCGGAGATCGCGAATGGCGCTTCCGCGAAGAAGGCGTCGGACCTCGTCCACGGCGCCGAAGGCACGGGCAAACCATTGAAGATCTCCGGTGTGTGGAGGATCTGGCCGGAGCACGCAGGAACCGCGAAAGAGGAGCAGGGGAAGCCACTCGCTGCCTCGATATCCACTAACCCCGGCCATATCTTCGAGATTCATCCGGTCACGAGGATCAACGAGGTCGAGGTGCTCGATACCTTCAGGCCCATCGAGGGATACATGCCCGGGGACGCTCGTGACACTTTCGAAGTCTATGAAAAAGTCGTGTGCAAGATCACGGTCAAACCGAAGACGGTTTTTATTGTCACCCGGAAGGGGCTCTGGAATGATGTGGAATTTCTCATGGAGATCGCCGATGAGCGACAGATCGAGGTGCCCGGGGGCAGGTTCGTGATCGCCTCGGCGAGGGACCTGAAGGGAGAACTTGCTCGTGAAACGGCTTCGCATGGTTTTCGCAAACGGACACGCCTCCCGAGAGAGCGGTGAGACTCCTCAAACGAGGAAACCGCCTGCATGTCTACGGACTGCCGAGGGTGGATTTCGCAGAGGTTTCGCGGCGGGTAAGGGGCTCCCAGAAAGACCCTGCGCTCCTCGCCAAGCCCTTGCCGTACGAGATCATCATCCAGGGCGTTTATAAGGATGCAAAATAGGTCGACGAGTACGGCGCGCTGACATCGCATCGTGCCATACAAAGACGGAATGGCGTGAGACGGCGAAAGGCAAGAGAATAAAGAGGAGGTTTCTATGCTTTGGACAATCTTAGTCGTCCTGTTTATTTTATGGGCCCTGGGGTTTTTTGCGTTCCATGTTGGGGGCCTTATCCACGTTCTCCTGGTCATCGCCTTGATTGTTCTGATCGTCCGACTGTTACAGGGCCGGAAGATTCTTTAGCCGCAAAACGCCAAAAAAGAGAAGCCGGCAGCTATCTTCTTGAGGAATATCTGCAGAGAGATTTGCCACTCGATTTGATTTCAGGAGGGCCTCCTCTAACATAAGAGCGAGAATCAATAATGGCCAGACCAAGATCAAGTATCGGAAAGGGAGTTTGGAAAAAAGTCGTCATCGCTCTGATGTTGGGCGTTGTCGCCATCGGCTCCCTCATTTATTGGAAGAGATACGCTTTGGCCGTATGGTATATGGAGGGAAATAAAAAGCTGCAGGAACTCGTGATCCTCACGATGCTGGAAAACGCGAGGCCGGTCATAGAAAAAGAACTGAAAGATGACCCTTCCCGAAAAGATATTGAGCACAATGGCAGGCAAGAGAAATCAAAAAGAGAGACAGACGGATGCCCTCGCAGATGTCAGAACCTTCGGCGAATTGAGTTTTAAGAATCATTGGCTCAAGTTCAAAGATGTGCATAACGATCGATTCTCTGAATGGCTTTGATCTCCATGGATTTAGCTTCGCTCTGGAGTGGAACCGAGGAAATGAGCTTGAGATCTTAACGGCCTTCAATATCCATTTCTTGAAAAGGGAAGTTGGCAAGATGCAAATCAATCCGTCCTGCAGTTATTTCACCGAGCTGAAATCTTATGTCGAGAAAAGGGCTACAAAGAATTGACCATGACGTTTAAGACAACCTTCGTTCCGCTATAGGTCGCTCAGCCGGCCAAACAGGAAAAGCAGGCCCCGCCTCCCAAAAAGAAAAAGGCGGCGTGAATCCCGGAAGGGCGTCACGTGTGTTATCGGCGTCCTTAAAAAAACGTCGGGATGCAGTCCATGATCCCAGCGGCGGGGATCGGTCCCGAAAAAGCGCCCAGGCATTTGGGGTCTCTCCGGGCGTAGCCGCCGCACCAGCGGGCGGATGCCCGGCATCCGCCGCCGCAGACCGAGCGAAGCGAGCAGTCACGGCACTCGGGCGGGAGATGCTTGAACTCCCGCAGCAGCGGGTTATGGAATCTCCTCCTGTAGATCGTCCAAATGTCCTCGTCATGGATGCTGCCCATGGGGACATCGTCGACGAAGGGGCAAGGCTGGACGGATCCGTCCGCTTTGACGGTCAGCACGAAGTTCCCTCCGGAGCAGGAATTTCCGGTCAGCATGAAAAAGCGCCGGACAAAATCCCAGTGCCCGGTGTCGCGATCCATGATCCAGTGCTTAGCCCGATGCCACTCCTCGCGTCCGATGATCAGTTCATCGTCGCTCGAGCGGGGAATGTACTGATAGAAAAGGGGGCTCGCCCGAAGGCGGCTCTTGACGAATTCGTAGATCTCCGGCACGTCCGCCACGTTAGGGCGGAGGACGGGAGTGAAGGTGAAGACCTTGATCCCGGCCTCCGTCATCCGGCGCAACCCCTGAACGGTTGCCGCCCAGGAACCGGGCTGTCTGGTGCAGGCATCGTGGACGCTTTCCCGATGGGACATGAGAGAGACGATGGCCCCGTCGAGGCCGGCGGCTTTCATCTCTGTCGAAAGTCCCGAAGTCGCCAGAGTGGCGTTGGTGTAAAGCGTGACGAAAGGACTTCGGGCCTCCTGCTTTGCCGACCGGATGATCTCAGGCAGGTCACCGTGGAGCAGCGGCTCTCCGCCCAGGATCTCGATCCGAACGCCGCAGGACCGGATCGAATGGTAGAGTCTCACGGATGGTCTCGAGCGGTATCTCCTTTTCTCCTTTCCGGACATAGCATATCCGGCAGTTCATCGTGCAGCGATTATTGATCTCGACCTTGAGCGAATAGAGGAACCCGCCGACGACCTGCCGGGCGGTCCGGGCAAAGACGCGCGCCGCTGTTGAGCCCGGAGAGAGGCGGCCGAATGCGTCGAGAATGGAGGATTGGAAACGGGCGACCGCCCGGCTCTTGGCCCGGGGCGCGAAGTCGAGCAGCCCCAGCTGGTCGATTTGCCGGCCGTAGTCGGCGATGCGATTGGGACGAGACATCCTCCTCCTCCTTCCAGGTCAGGCCGTCGGCGGAGAGAAGCCGAAACGATGCCGGATGGTTTCGACGACAAGGTCCTGCCATTTTAAAGCGCTCTGACCGAGGCGCCCGAATTGATACAAGCACGCCGGGCACCCCCCGTAGACCTGGAGCCTCCGGGCGCCCTCGATGACCACGGCACGGATGGATTCGAGGTCGATCTGGACCGAAGCGCCGGGGGATTCGAAGCTTAAGTGGTGAGCCGAGAGGTCCAAGCGTCCTGTGCCGACGACCTCGAGTCGGCCGAATCTTTCGACGGAAAGCTCGGCCCACGCCTCGGCACGACAGGAGTTAGGGGCTGAAATCAAATCTTCGGTCACGACGCGGATCCGCTGAAAAAGATTCGCCAGCGACGCCCTGACATCATCGCCCGATTTCTGAACTGAGAAATCGGAAAGCAGCGTGAAGCTGGCCAGGCAGTTCGAGCATCTGAAATGGGCGCCCTTACCGGATTGGATCGTGTCGAAGCTCAGGCACTCGGGACAGCGGTAGATTACGGATTCGATCCCGCCGGCCGCGAGCGGACTCAAGCGGGGATTCGGCGTCTCCCGAGGTTCAACGAGTTGGGAAAGCCTGGCTTCCAGTTCAGCCGAGGATTCCTGGCCATTCACGAAAACGGGTTTTCCGACGTGCGCGGATACTCTTGCCCGGCGCGGGCCCCGCGCCCAACGCGGCCAAAGCGCGTAGGTCCCCTGCAAACGCACCGGGAGGATCGGGATGTCGGAGAGATTTCGCAGAAGCCGCAGGGCCTCGGGTTTGAAGCCGAGCATCGAGCCGGTCCACGACCGCTCCCCCTCGGGGAAGATCCCGATAACGCAACCTTCACGCAGGCGGCGACGAATATCGAGGGCATTCCGGACGTCGGGCTTGTATCTTCTCTCGGGGAGACAGAGGAGCCTCGAGAAGATAAATCGCGATAGGGGGTCGCGGAATATCTCGAACGTGCTGATGAAGTGGACGGGAAAATCCACGGCCAGCAAGATGAAAACAGGATCCAGGTAACTCCGATGGGCGGAGATAACGACGAAGGGAGGATCGGGGGTGCCGTTGTCCCTGCCCAAGACCTCGAACCGGAAAAAGAGACGGCTCAGGCCGGCGAACAGGGCCCGGACGAGATGGATGAGTCGGGGGATCAGAATCGAGGTCTGCCGACGATGCCCGTCATAGAGAGGACCGAAGCGTCTCTTGAGGCCGCCTTCCTCGAACTTGGCATAGACGAAGGTCATCACGGCCAGAGTGGGGATGGCGACAAGGAGTGCGCCCGCCGGCCAGAAGATCATGGCGAGCCCGCTGAAGAACAAGACGAAGAACAGATAGATCGGATGTCGCCATATGCCGAAGACGCCGGACCTGATCAGCCGTCGAGGGGGGAAGGCCGAGATGGGCAGGCTGCCCGCGGCCCGCGTATACTGGGCGATGGAGAGAGCCAGCATGAGAGCCGAGGCTCCCGCGAGCAGAAGCCCTGCCGGCCAGAGATTCGGCAGGCGGAGCCTCGGCCCGAAGACACGCTCTGCCCAGGCCGCCAGGGCCACCAGGATTCCCGGCAGCACTCCCCAGAACACCAGGATATAACCGAGAACGACGAGCTTTTTTCCGGCCATGCTGATGGCTCCCACCTAGATAATAATGATGCGGGGAGGGGGAGCTGTCAAAAAGATGTCAAGATTGTGTAAATTAGATGTCAATTATGAAATCGGCGTGGCGACCAACGACAAAAAGGTCGTGTCGTGAAAGTTCCGGGCTACTTGGCCTTCGGGTCCGGCTCCATGATGTCGAACCTGTTGCCTTCCGTGTCGAGGCAAGTGGCGAACCAGCCGACACCCGGGATGGGCATCCTGGGCTCAAGGACCTTGCCGCCGGCGGCCAGGATCTTGGCTTCCGCCTCCTTCAGCGACAGGACCTCGACGCTGTTGGATATGTGGTCCGCCGGGTCTTCCCGCCGGCCGATCCCGCCGTTGATCCCGGGCTTGTCGTCCGGGCCCGTGGTGACCAGCCAGTAATCCACGGGTCCGGGCCACTTCTCGGCCTTCCAGCCGAAGACGCTCTGATAGAACTTCACGGCCCTGGACGTGTCGTCGGCGGAAATATTAAAATGAATGACGCGGCCCATCGCCCCCTCCTTTTGTGAACTGAACGATAAGAGTCTATCCCTCCGCTAGGGGGATTTCAAATAGTATGCGGGTGCTCCTGGCAGTGGGCGCGCTGTCGAAAAAACCATCCGGAAACCGATTGATCTCCGTCTCTCAGAAAGGCGGCGCCATCCAGGTCGCGTAGTCGTCCTTGATGAGCATGACTTCGGCATCCGGCGAAGATTCGAGGAATGCCGTCTGCGGCTCCACGAGTCTCGTCGCGAGCCTCTTGCCGTCCGCCATCAACCGGAGGGCATACACGAGGGTAACGAGGGAGAGAAGGCCGGCCGCGAGGACGATGTTCACATTAGTTGCCCGTCCTTTTCACAAAGCCCCGCCAATCCTTCAATCTATAATGTCGCCCCGTCCGGATGATCATCGTCCCCCGAAAGGGGGATTCCGAGGGGTAGCCCATCTCGCCTAGGGTTTCGCGCCTGCGTCCCGGCATCGTTTTCAAACCTTGTCGGCTATTGCGAATTAAACGAGTTGCCCTTATCCTTACAACACAGCCTGCGACGTGTCAAGTCATTTATTATCAATAGGTTATTTAAAAACGGCCTGGCCCAAAATAAAGTGGCTCCGGTGACGGAAGATACTATAGATTGTATCAAGTTCAGGACAGATCAATCGCCCGGCGATTTAAGAATCTACGATACGTTGGTCTGTGAAAACGGCTCGGCTCCGCTATGAGGCCCGTGAGCGCGCGCTGCCCTCCGCCATTTCTAAGCCGGCACGTGCCGGTCCTCGACGCCGCTTGGTCACCCCTGTCTTATCGAAATATTCCAGGATGGCCTGGGCGTACTTCCGCGACACGTTCAGCCGGTCGCGGAGCTCGGCGATAGTGACCCCGCCGCGTTCCGCTCGATGAGGCCGAGGACGGCCGCCTTCGCCGCCTCGACCGTGTCCCGGTGGTAAATGACCTTGGGCGCCAGCCGGACGATGCGGCCGTCGCGGGCGAGCGCGTCCATGAGCCTCTTGAGCAGCCGACGGGTTCAGGCCGAGCCTCCGCCGGACGTCCTCCTCGAGCGGCGCGGCGAACCGCGGCGGCCCGGAAAATCGCCTCGATCCGTCCGGCCACGAGCTGGTCGGCGGGCTTCATCCTCGCTTCATGGCCGACGAGCCCGACCTGCGCCTCTTTGCGGGTCAGGACCCCCGCCGCGCAGAGTTCGTCCACGATGAGCCTCAGAGTCGCGGCGTCGCCGCGCTTGAGGAACCCGGCCCGGAGGTCCGCGTAGGGCATGAGCGGCCGTTCGGGGCTCCTCTCGAAGTACTCGCGGACCGCGGCCTCGGCGTCTTTCTTGAGCCCCTCGTAAACCGAACGGTGGAGATAGGTTTCCGGGGCCCCGCGCGAGATGGCAACCAAACGCCCTTCTGCCGGCGAGCGCCCGCGCCGCCTCCGCGACCTCGCCCTCGCTCCGGCCGAGCTTGAGCGCCAAGTCCTTGACGCTCTGAGGGACGCCCGCCGCCTGGAGAAAGGCCTGCTCGACCGCCTCGCGCGCCGCCCCGCCCAGCCGCTTCATCCCCTCGGCGACCTCGCCGCTGAAGCGCTTGTGCTTTTCCGGGCTCGGCGTCGAGGACCTTGCCGCCGCCGATGGTCACGAGCGGGGAGAAGCTGCGGATGACGAACCGGTCGCCGGGCAGGGCCACGGCCGGGCGTTCGAGGATGAGCTGGACCAGGGCCGACCCGCCGGGTCCGACCGTCTGCCCTTCGAGGAGGGCCAGGCGGGCCATGACCTCGTCCGTGCCGATGTGGAGCCGGACGCGGTCGCGGTGCTTGACGTCCTTCGCCGACGCTCGGGCAGGACATCGAGCCGGGCGTCGAGCCTGACGGTCGGCGTGAGCGAGCCCGGGGCCCCGGCGACCTGGCCGCGCCGCAGCTCCTCTTTCTTCAGGTCCTGGAGGTTGAGGGCCGTCCGCCGGCCGAGGCCCGAGGCGTCCGTCCGCTCGCCGTGGACCTGGATGCCGCGGACCCGCGACCGGAGGCCGTCCGGGAAGACCTCGACCTCGTCCCCGGTCCCGACCTCGGCCGCCGAGCACCGTGCCGGCGACGACCGTGCCGAAGCCCTGCATGGTGAAGACGCGGTCGATGGGCATGCGGAAGATGCCGTTGTCCGGCCGCGGCGCGGCCCTCGCGCCCGAGGTCCCGGAGGACCGCCCGGACCTCGTCCAGGCCCGCGCCGGTCAGGCCGACGACGCGGCGACGACGGGCGCGCCGTCGAGGAACGAGCCGCGGACGTGGGCGCCGGACGTCGGCCGCGAGCGTCGGCGAGGCGCGCCTCGTCCACGAGGTCGCTCTTGGTCAGGGCGACCGCGCCCAGCCCGACGCCGAGGAGCCGGAGGATGTCGAAATGCTCCCGCGTCTGGACCGAGATGCCCTCGTCGGCGGCGATGACGAGGAGCGCGGCGTCGACGTGGCTCGCCCCGGCGACCATGGTCTTGATGAACTTCTCGTGGCCGGGGACGTCGATGAAGACGATCTGCTTCTCGTAGCCCGGGTCGTCGAGGAAGACGAAGCCGAGCTCGATCGTCATGCCGCGCTCTTTTTCCTCGGGCAGGGTGTCGGGGTCGGTCCCGGTCAGGGCCTTGACCAGGGCGCTCTTGCCGTGGTCGATGTGGCCGGCCGTGCCGACGATGACGTGCGCTTTCTCAGGCATGCTCTCTTGAGGACGATCCTGGCCGGCCCCTTGCCGCGTGACCCGGCCGATGACGCGCGGCCGCGCCGACGCCCTTCTTCTTGAGCGCGGCGAGCAGCGGCCGGGGCCTTCGTCCGCCGGACGGCGATGAGCAGGCCGCCCGAGGTCTGGGGGTCGTAGAGGAGCGTTTCGAGGTCCTCGCCGACGCCCGCGGCCCGCTTGACGAACCGGCCGGCGTACTCCCGGTTGCGCTCGATCGGCGCCCGAGATGACCCCGTCGCGGATGAGGTCCATGACGCCGGCGAAGACGGGGATCGCGCTCCGCCGTAGACCTCGACCGGGACGCCGCTCTGCACGGCCATCTCGCTCAGATGGCCGGCCAGGCCGAAGCCGGTGATGTCGGTGGCGGTCGTGACGCCGCGCCGCGGTCATGGCCTCGGCCGCCGCCCTGTTGAGCTCGGTCATGGAGCGCTCGGCCTGCCTCGAGCCCCTTTTTCGGGGCGCGGCCGATCTGGCGGGCGAAGCTCAGCGTCCCGGTGCCGATGGGCTTCGTCAGGATGAGGACGTCGCCCGGCCGCGCCTTGCTGTTGACCGTCATCCGGTCGGGCCGGACGACGCCGGTCACGGCGAAGCCGAACTTGATCTCCTTGTCCTTGATGCTGTGGCCGCCGAGGAGGGCCGCGCCCGCCTCGCGGAGCTTGTCGATGCCGCCCTGGAGCATCCGGTTCATGACCCGCGGGCTCAGGCGCTCGATGGGGAAGGCGATGATGGAGAGGGCCGTCAGCGGCCGGCCGCCCATGGCGTAGATGTCGCTCACGGAATTGGCGGCGGCGATCTGGCCGAAGACGTAGGGGTCGTCGACGACCGGGGTGAAGACGTCGACCGACTGGACGAGGGCCGGTCCGCGCGTTGAGCCTGAAGACGCCGGCGTCGTCGCACGTGTCGGACGAGACGAGGACGCGCGGGTCGCGGACGCGGGGCAGGCCCGCCAGAGCGCCTTTTTCAGGTCCGCCTGGCCGATCTTCGAGGCGCAGCCGGCGTTCTCGACGAGGGAGGTCAGCGGCACGTTCTCCGGCGGCGTCCTTCTCGCGCTCGCCCGCGCAGAGGCAGACGTTCTTCCGCTTGAAGAGGTCGCAGGGGCAGGGGTCCTTGGGGTTGCAGATGCAGTGGCCGAGCCGGATCGACCGGCCCATGATGCGCTGGCGCTTCTTGTAGTCGATCATGTAGGTGGAGGGGACTGTCCCGCTCGGCGGAACCGTCCCGCCCGAGCGGGGCTGTCCCTCTTTCTTTAAAATTGCTAGGATGGCGCGCTCGACGAGGGCGTCCTCGCCGGGCTGGATGGTCCGGAAGTCGAGGAGGACGGCGTCCCGGCTGATGCGGGCGAAGACCGGCGGGTCGAGGCGGCGGAGCGCGGCCGCCAGCGCGTCGGGCGCGAGCGAGGCCGAGGTCACGGCCAGGACCTTGGTCGGGAGGGTCTCGACGGGAACGGCGCCGCTCCCGACCTGGGACTCGCCGTCCTCGACCGCGACCCCGACATCCTCGGGCAGCGCCTTGCGCAGCGACGCGGCGACCTTCTTCGCCCGCCGGCCGAGCTCGTCCGGCGTCAGGGCGCCAGCATCCGGTAGACCGGGTGGCGCGCGCGCGAGCGAGTTCGGGCGAGAGGAAGAGCTTGAGCGTCGCCTCGAGCGCGGCCAGGGTCAGCTTGCCGCAGCGGAAGGCGCGGGCCAGCGGGTTCTTCTTGATCCTCGCCACCCATTCCGCGCGGCCGACGATGAGGCCGGACTGCGGCCCGCCGATGAGCTTGTCGCCGCTGAAGCAGGCGACGTCGGCCCCGGCCCGGACGCTGTCCCGGACCAGGGGCTCGGGCGCGAGGCCGAATTCGCGCGAGGTCGACGAGCGCGCCGCTGCCGAGGTCGTCGATGACGGGGACGCGCCGCGCCCGGCCGAGCTCGGCCAGGGCCTCGATCGCCGGCTCCTCGGCGAAGCCGACGATGCGGTAGTTGCTGTGGTGGACGCGGAGGATCGCCCCCGTCGCCTCGCCGATGGCCTCCTCGTAATCGCGGAGGTGGGTCTTGTTCGTCGTCCCGACCTCGCGCAGGACGGCGCCGCTCGTGGCCATGACGTCGGGCATGCGGAAGGAGCCGCCGATCTCGACGAGCTGGCCGCGCGAGACGATGACCTCCTTGCCCCGGGCGAGCGTGTTGAGGATGAGGACCGTGGCCGCGGCGTTGTTGTTGGCGACCGTCGCCGCCTCGGCGCCGGTCAGCTCGCGGAGGAGGCCCTCGACGTGGCGGTCGCGGGACGTCGCGCCGGCCGGTCTCGAGGTCGAGGGCCAGGGTCGAGTAGCCGTGGCCGACGGCGAGGAGCGCCTCGACGGCGTCCTCCGACAGAACGGCCCGGCCGAGGCCCGAGTGCATGATGATGCCCGTGGCGTTGACCGCCGGGCGGAGCGACGGCCGGAACTTCCGGCAGAGGCGTTCCCGGAGGCGCTCGAGAAGGGCGTCGGCCGCGAGTTCTTCGGCTCCGGGCCCGGCCGCGGCGCCGATCTCCGCGCGGACCTCGTCGAGGACGGCGCGGGCATCGGTGACGACGGCCTGGCGGCCGTACTCGCGGACAAGGGCTTCGCCGCCCGGCTCGCGAAGCAGGGCGTCGAGGGACGGGATCCGTCTGAGGGCTCGTTCGTTCACCTTCGGCTCCGATCGGGCCGCCGGCGGCGGCGCGTGGGTCTATTTCACGTTCTGGCTGAAAGCGACCTTCTCGAAAACGTCCTGATGGACGTCATGCGTCTTCTGTCCCGCCTCGACGACGGGGACCTCGAATTCGAAGCGAAGGTCCTTCGGCGGCAGGCAGGAGGCGTTGTCGCAGGCCTGGTAGCTCACCGTGCCCCGCATCGTGAGCGGTCCGGCGAGAAGGAACTTGTTGATCTTCACCAGCGCCCCGAGGACGGCCTCGCCCTCGTAGACGACGAGCTCGGCCTGGGTGTAGGCGAACCGGCCGCGATGCCCCTGCGGATAGGCGATCTCGAGGGTTTCGGCGCCTTGGCTTTCGTCGATGGCCAGCGTCGTCGGCACGAGGAACTGGTCGGCCGGCATGTCGTTGTTGATGTGGTAGCCGGGCCGGATCTTGAGGACGACGGCGACCTTGACCGTTTCGCCCGGATGGACCCCGTCGCGGGCGAGGAGGACCTTGGCCTCGACGACCTGGTCGTCCTGAGCGGCCCGGGGCGCGGGGGCCGACTGGGCGAAGGCGGCCGCGGCCAGGACGGCGAGCGCCAGCCCCAGCCCGAGCGGGCCGTGGGCGGCCCGGGCGGCGCCGCGGAGGGCACGTCTCGCGGGAGGAATGTTCATCACAGGGGACCTCGTTTCCCAATCATTAAAGACTCCGGCGGCGGGGTTGTCAAGCCAGTGCCGGGCGGCCGCCCCGGCCGCCGGACTCTATTTCCGGCGGTCCTTCCCGCCCACGGCCGACTTGACGCCCTCCTCGAAGGGCTCGGTCAGGATGGGCACGACCCAGCCCTCGGGGCTCTCGGCGAAGGTCTCCATGTCCTCCCTGACGGCCACCGGCCACTTGAGCATGTCGTAGGTCGCGTCGAGGAGGGAGGCCAGCGTCCGGCCCTTGGGGTAGGGGAAGGCGAGCCAGGCGTTCCGCTCGTAATAGACGCTGCCACCCTTGACCGGCAGCATCCGGGTCTGATTGTTCGTGGCGAACGAGTAGACGAAGCCGCGCGAGACGTAATACCACGGCCCGTTCTCGATGTAGATGAAGGGCTGGGCGAGCGAGGCCTGGCCGCCGTTGAGGTTGGGTGTCGCGAGGTCGAGGTAGAGCGAGGCGAAGCCGATGCCCTTGGCCTCGTCGAAGAAGCTGACCCAGGGCGTGTCGGGGCGCAGGACCGCGGCGTGGGCCGGGTGCATCTTCGACCGCGCCAGGTCCAGCACCTCCGTCGCCCCGCCCTCCTTGAAGGCGGCCTTGGTGAAGACGGCCTTGTTGAAGACGACCTCGGCGTCGCGCAGGGCCATGACGAACATGTCGTTCTCGACCTCGGTCACGGTCTCGACGATGACGACGGGCGAGCCGGCGTAGAAATGGTAGCGGATGCCGACGTCGACGCCCTTGGGGAAGGGCAGGGCGCCCTTGAGGTTGAGAGAGTAGAAGACGGGCCCGGCGACCTCGTCGGCCTTCGGGTCCGACCAGTCGGAGCTGTGGTACCAGGCGTGGGGCGGCGCGTAGATGTCGGGGTTCCAGTGGACGGCGCCGTTCGTCTCGAGCTTGTGCTCGAGCTTGAGGCCCGTCGTCTTCTCGACGATCTCGTAGATGACGCCGCTCTTCTCCTGGAGGGTGATCCTGTAGAAGCCGTTCTCGACCGTCCGGCCGAAGAGCCGGCCCCTGCGGACGGTGAGGTCGGACTTGTAGACGGGCTTTGCGGCCCGGGCGTTGTTGAAGAAGACGAGGTAGGTCGCCTTGGCGCGGGGCTCGAGGTCGGCCAGGAAGGCGACGCTGAAAGAGGTCGTCGGGTGGTAGCGGAGGACGGGCTTGCCGGTCTGGGCGTCCTTCTCCTCGACACCCAGGACCTTCGGGTCGTTCCAGGTGACGAAGTCGTAGACCTGGCTCGGCACCTCGCGATAGACGACATCCGCGCCCTGCCGGTCCGCCCGGACGATGCGGACCTCGTCGGCCGAGCGGATGTAGCTGCTGATGACGCCGACCGTGGCATGGACGGGGTAGGCCCGGCGGGCGACGCCATTCTCCTCCGAGAGGACGAGCGAGAGGTAGTTCTGCCAGGCCGGGTCCCAGTAGCCCTTGCCCGTGGGCGACGTCCCGGACCAGCCGAGGGGAAACCTCTTTCCGGTCTTGACGTCCTCCAGGGTCAGCGCGACGGCGTACGCCGTGGCGGGGCGCCAGCCGAAGCGGACCTTGACCTCGAACGGCCGGTCCAGCCGGACCTCGCCCGTTGGCGGTTCCTTCCCGTCCTGGAAGGGAACGAAGTCGCGGCAGCGCTTCTTGTTGACCTCGACCCGGATGATCCTGCATACGGCGCCCGACATCGCCGCAGGCGGCGCAAAGGGGGCGGTGATCGAGTACCATGCTTCGCCGTCGACCGGGTAGCCGAAAGCTGCCCGCGGCTCCTCCGCGGCCCCGGCCAGGACGGCGCCCGCGGCGAGCCCGAGGAGGAGAAGGCTTGCCCAGAGCAGAACGGGAGTCCCTTTTTGTGTGCGTTTCATTGTCCCCTCCAGCAGATCTTGACGATGGTCTTCCGGCTCAGGCCTTGCCGCGGGGGATGGCGAAGACCGGGACAGGGCTGCGGGAGACGACCTTCTCGGTCGTGCTGCCGAGCAGGAACCGGGCCACCTTCCCGGCCTCGGTGGACATGACGATCATGTCGTACTGATGGAGGGCGGCGTAGTCGACGATGCCGTCGGCGGCCTGAACGGCCTTGTAGACGTCCTCGACGACCGGGACGTCGACCTTCTCCCGGAGCTTGCGGGCCTTGAGCTTCGCGGAGATGGCCTTGAACAGCTCGTCGGTCAGCCGGAAGTCGTGACCGAAAAGCTCCATGACGTAGAGGAAGCCGAGGGAGGCCCTGAAGCCCTTGGCCAGCTTCCAGGCATAGTCGCGCTCGACCTCTTCCCGGGCCGAGAAATCGGTCGGGACGAGGATCTTCCGGATGGCCGTTCCCCCGGCCCGCTTCTTGGTCACGAGGACGGGCACGAGCGAGCTGCGCAGGACCTGGTTGGCGACGCTGCCGATGGCCGTCCGGCCGGCGGCGGAGGCGCCGGCGGGGCCGATGACGACGAGGTCCGCCTTCGTCTTGCGGGCGGCCCGGCAGATGGTCTTGGCCGGGGTGCCGGTGAGGACGAGGACGTCGTCGAAGGTGATGCCCCGGGCGCGGCTGATGTCGCGGATGCGGGCCTCGGCGGCCTCGGTCGAGGCCTCGATCCGGCCGGCGAGCTCGGCCTCGATGGCCGGGAACGACTCGACCAGGACGGGGGAGAAGTCGGGCAGGACGTGGAGGGCCGAGAGCTTGGCGTGGAAGGTCTTGGCGAACTCGGCGGCATAGAGGAGCGCCTCCTGCGATTCGTCGGAATAGTCCGTGGCCCAGAGGATGTGCTTGAAGTTGGTTGTCATGGCGACCTCCCGGTGGAATCGGCCCGGCGCTGGAGACGGCGTTGCGCCTGGGAACGGATTCAGTTTACATCGGACGGGCGGGAAAGTGAAGGGTGAATGGGGGACAGAAAATGCGAACCGATAAAAAAGGGCTTGACAAATCGGCCAGCTGTATTATAATAATAGTACAGTGATACGGAGGGCCGACGCCATGAGGATCGACGCAGCGAGCTTCGTTCCGATCTACGAACAGATCAAGATGGACTTCACCCGTCTCGTCGCGACCGGCGTCTGGAAGGCTGGCCGGGCCCTGCCGTCCATCCGGGACCTGGCGGCCGAGCTCCTCGTCAACCCGAACACCGTGGCCCGGGCCTACCGAGACCTCGAGCGGGACGGCCTCATCTCGACCCAGAAGGGCCGTGGCTCGTTTCGTCGCCGACCCTGGGCCTCCGGGGGTCGATACCGAGGTCGAAGCGTACGTGGGCCGCGTGCTCGACGAGGCCATCGCCGAGGCGCGCGGCTTCGGCCTGGGCCCGGAGGCCATCACGGCCCTGTTCGAAAAGAGGCTGCGGCAGGGCCGGGCCGCAGGCCGGAAGGGAGGCCCGCATGAGTGAGCTGTTGCGCATCGATCATCTGTCCAAGAGCTTCGGCCGGAAGCGCGTGCTCCGGGACCTCGAACTCACCATCGAGGGCGGCCGGGTCTACGGCCTCCTCGGCCGCAACGGCGAAGGAAAGACGACGCTGGCCAGGATCCTCATGGGCGTCATCCCGGCCGATGGCGGCGGCATCTTCTACAAAGGCCGCCCGATCGGCTTCAGGGACAGCGCCTATAAGCGGGAATTCGGCTACGTCCCCGAAGACCCGTTCTTCTACGAGGACATGACCGTGCGGGGCCTGCTGGACTTCAACGCGCGCTTCTATCCCAGGTGGGACGGGAAGAGGGCGGCCTCGGACCTCGAGCGGTTCGCCCTGGACCCGAAGTCCCGCGTCGGAACGTTGTCTCGGGGCACCAAGCTCAAGCTCGGGCTGGCCGTGGCCCTGGCCGCCGCCCCGGAATTCCTCATCCTCGACGACCCGACCTCGGGCCTGGACGTCCCGACGCGCCAGGATTTCCTCCGCGACATCATCCGCGAGCTGGCCGCCTCGGGCACGACCATCCTCTTCGCGACCCACATGGTCCACGAGCTTGAGCGCATCGTCGAGCGGCTGCTCGTTCTCCACGGCGGCCGGCTCATCCTGGACGAGGATTTCGAGGCGGTCAAGGCGCGGCACCAGGCCAGCCTCGAGGACATCTTCCTCGGCCTGGTGGCCGACAAAGCCACGTAAAGGGAGACCACGATGTTCACAGCCCTTTATCTTAAGGAATGGAAAGAAAAGGCGCTCCTCTTCTTATTTGAAATCGGGCTCCTCGCCCTCCTCATCGCGGCCCAGTTCGTCTACAGGGGAAAGAAGGACGTCCAGGAGTGGCTGATCTACGGCATGCTCCTGCTCTTTTTCCCCTTCGCCGCGCTTATCCTAGGGGCCGCGGGCTTCGAGGCGGAATATCGCCAGGGGGCCTGGGCCTATCTTTTCTCGCGGCCCGTCAGCAAGGTCACGGTCTGGCTGGCCAAGTTCGCGGCCCTGTTAAGCATGCTCGCGGCGCTGTGGCTCGTTTTCGTAGCCCTGTGGGCCGCCGTGCCCGGCATCCGTGAGTTCCGGGCCTGGCCCATGCTCGGCAAGGCGGGGCTCACGCTCGAATCGGAGTTCCCGTGGTGGAGCATCCTTTTATCCGGGTTTCTGCTGACGGTCGCGTTCTCGCTGTCGCTCCTCCACGAAAGACAATTCAACGTCCTCTTTCTGTCGCTCTTATTGGGCCTATCATTCATGGCGGCCGTATGGGCGGTCATGAACACCAGGGCCGCGGGGTTCTTGGCCTGGATCGCGCCCGAACGGGCCCTCTCGACCTTCTTCCTATTCCTCGCCCTCATCACCTTGGCCTTCGCCGCGGCCTCCGTCCTGACCCTGGTCAGGTCAGACTTCTCGCAGCCGCGGAAATTGACCTTCGGCTTCGTCCGCTGGTTCGTGCCCTTCCTCGTCCTGGCCGTGGCCGGAACCGCCGCGTGGGCCACGCTGATGCCGGTCAAAGGGGAACGCTATCTTTACTTGTTCACGTCTTCCAGGGGAGAGGCCTCCTATATCACCGAGCGGGGCGTCTTCAAATATTCCGCGTCGAAACATCGGATCGAATGGGTGGTCAAAGGCAAACAGATCGACTATTGGGCGGCGTCGGCGTCGGGCGGCAAGATCGCCTACTCCGCTTACGACATCAGGAGCAAGGATGATTGGGCCGAGGAGCTCTGGGTCGCGAACGCGGACGGTTCGGGCAGGAAGAAGATCATCGGCGGAGGGCCCAGGGAGAAGGAGTCAACCTGGGAGGATTCCATCGGCAGCCTGCTCGTTTCTCCCGACGGCGCCAAGGTGGCGATCCTGTCCCGCAGCGTCTATTCCAAGCCGTGGGGCAAGAGGAGGCCTCCGCTCAGGATTGGTTATACCGACGGGACCCGGCTCGAAAGCCTGCCCGACGACCCCGCTCTCTTTGAGACGTCCGCCGACAGGCGGTTCTACTTTCATCTGGTGGCCTGGACCCCGGATGGAAATGCTGTTCTCATCGGCAAGATAGGCTACGGCCGGCCGTCGGCCGTAAGCCTTTGGCTCTATGACCTCGGCCGCCGGACCGCCAGGATGGTCATGGATAACGCCGCGGTCGCCTCGTGGCGGATGCCATCCCCGCGCGGAGACGTCCTGCTGGCGATTAAGTACGAGAAGAGCCCGGAGGCGCCCTGGAGACTGGCCCTGCTGGACCTCAGAACGCTGGCGACGACGGACATCAGCGGCAGCACTTCCGACGACCAGGGCCAGGTTTCCTCTCAGATCTCCTGGGACCCGGAGGGAAACCGGATGGCTTACCTCTGCCGTCGAAAACAGGCGGGCGGCCCGGACGCCTATTTCTTGGTCGTTTATTCCCTGGCCCAGCAAAAGACCATCGTAGAGAGGGTGATGACGAAAAGCGAGGCCTCGGCACGGCTCTATTCGCCGTCCTGGACGGCTGACGGCTCAAAAATCGTCGTCATCGACCGTGAAGCCGACAGCCTGAGGATCCTCGGCGCGGACCTCGGGGAGATCGAACGGATCGTCTTCCCTCATCGGCTGGCCACCCCGACCGATCTTCAGGTCGTCGGTAGCCAGGCCCTCGTCGGGGATAATGATACGGATTCGCTCTGGCGGTGCGACCTCGCGAAGAAGAGCTGGAAGCGGCTCTACTGAGCCCTCAGTACTTCTGCCATTCCGGCTTATGGTCGTAGACCCAGGTGTAATAATCCCCCATCTTGAGCTCGGAGGCCGCGTCCTTGTCCAGGATGAGGATGGCCCGCGGGTGGAGCTGGAGGACGGTGCCCGGGACCATGGACGTCAGCGGCCCCTCGACGGTCAGGGCGATGGCCTTGGCCTTCTTCCTCCCGAACGCCATGAGCAGGCAGGCCCGGCTGTCGAGGATGGTGCCGAGCCCCATGGTGATGACGTGCAGGGGGACGTTGTCCTGGCCGCCGAAAGCGGCGGCGTTGTTCAGGCGTGTTTCTTCGGTGAGGGTCTTGATGCGGGTCCGGGAGGAGAACGAGGACGTCGGCTCGTTGAACCCGAGGTGCCCGTTGGTCCCGATGCCCATGACCTGGATGTCGATGCCGCCCGCCGACTTGATGGCCTGTTCGTAGTTCCGGCAGACCGCGGGAATATCCGCGGCCAGTCCGTCCGGGATATTGACCCGTTCCCGGGAGATGTTGATCTGGCTGAAGAGGTGGGCCCACATGTAGCTGTGGAAGGACGATGGGTGGACAGGCGGGACCCCGACATACTCGTCGAGGTTGAAGGTCGTCAGCCCGCTGAAGTCGAGCCCGTCGTCGCGGTGCATGCGGACGAGGTTCTTGTAGAGATAGAGCGGGGTGTTGCCGGTGGCGAAGCCGATGACGGCGTGGGGCTTCTCCTTGACCAGCCGGCCGACGATGCGGGCGGCGACCTGGCTGGCCTGCTGGCTGTCCGGTTGGATAATGATCTCCATGGCGTTCCTCCTAGGCCGGGGTCAGGCCTTCGGCGACGAATATTTGCGGATCCTGTCGGCGACGTCGCGGCGGAAGTTGTCGACGTGGCCCAGGACGAGATCGAGGATGTCGAGGCCGTCGTCGCGGACGAGCGGGGAGAGGTCCATGGCGAACCACAGCTGCTCGAACGTGTCGGTCTCGTGGGACTGGAAGTAGGTGGCGTTGGCCCGGCGCCGCCCGGCCGTGGCGGTGTCGTAGCGCTTGCCGCCGGCGACCTGGGAATCGTAGACGCCGATGAGGGCCATGGACAGGCTCTCGTGGGCACCGACGTCCAGGGGCACCTTGTCCCCGTCGAGCATCCAGTCGAGGTTGCGCCAGACCTCGCACCCGTAGACCGTCTGCGGCCGGTCGGCCGGGGCGAGCTCGCGGATGGCGGCCAGCGCGGCCAGGCCCACGGCGACGTGGGTGTCGTGCTTGTCGGCCGGGTTGTGGGTATAGACGACCCGCGGCCGGGCGGCCCGGAGGATGCGGACGAGGTCGTCCCGCAGATGCCCGCCGGCCGCGTCCTTGGCCCCGGCGCTCGCGTAGTTGAGCTGGACGAGGGCGCCGTAGTTGCCGATGACGGCCGCCTTCTCCTGCTCGCGGCGCCGGAGGGCGGCCATGTCCGCGTCCGTGTAGGCCGCGTAGACGCCGGCCCGCGGGCTGCCGCTGCCGTCCGTCGCGGTCACGGCCCCGAAACGGAGGCCGGGGTCGTCGAAACAGGTCACGATGCCGTGGAAGGCCATTATCTCGAGGTCGTCCTGGTGGGCGCCGATGCCGAGGTGGGTGACCCTCCGCAGGGCCTCGTCCGGCGCGGCGCCGTCCGGGACGAAGAGCGAGGCTTCGGGATTGTGGAACTTCATGATGTGTCTCCTCCGCGGGGCTTTCTCTCCAGTCGGGGCAGGCTGGCCGCGGCCACGGCCTGGCCGACCCGGCGGCTCTTCTCGTCGAGGAGATGGAGCCGGACGCGGCCGGCCGTCTCCGGGAACTCGGCGCGCAGGACCTCCGCCGCCTTGGCCATGATCAGGCTGCCGCCGCGACCGGACATGACACGGCCGAGGACGAGGAGGTTCCGCGCGTCGTAGAAGAGCTCGTACCAGGGGATCGTGTAGCCGAGATAGACGCCGACGGCCTCGAAGATCCGGACGGCACGCTCGTCGCCCGCATCGGCCAGGGTCTGCACCTTTTTCAGCCGCTCGGGCAGCCGAACCGTATCGGGAAGATCCAATCCCGCGGCCAGGGCCAGCTTGTCGACGGCCTGCTGGGAGAAGTAGTTGGCCCCGACGCCCCGGTCGCCGGACCACTCGTCGACCGCCGCGCCGGGGGCGGCGTCGACCGGGGCGAAGGCGAGCTCGTCGAGCCAGCCCGTGATGTGGCCCTCGGCGTTGAGGAACCCGGCCGCCTCGCTCGAGCCCATGGCGATGCCGAGGACGGCCCGCTCGCCGAGCGAGAGCATGCCGGCCAGGGCCGTGACCTCGCCGTCGTTGATGACCTCGAGGGGGACGCCCCACTCCTCCCGGAGCCTCAGGAAGAGGGGCTTGATCCTGGCCTCGAAGATGTCGTCCGGTACGGACCGGAAGAGCGAGGCGATGCGGACCTGGTTCGCGATGTAGACGCCGGCCGAGCTGCCGCCGATGGCGTCGACGCGCGGCAGGCGGTCGGCCGCCCGCCTCAGCCCGGCCCGGATGTAGTCGCAATGGTAGACGGGGTCGGCCTGCTCGCTCGGCGACCAGGGGATCTCGGCGCTGTAGACGACCGCCCCGTCCCTGACCGCGGCGATCTTGTAGTCGCTCGCCCCGAGGTCGAAGCCGATCCGGCAGCCGTCGAGGTGGCCGCCGAGCGCCAGTTCGTCCTCGCGGGTCGCGGGAAACTCCTCCGGCCGGACGAGGGCGACCTCGAACGGCTTCTCGTAAACGCGGGCCATGAGCCGGGCGTCGAAGGCCCGCGGCCCGGCCTCCGCGTAGACGGCACGGATGGCCTCGCCGAGCGGCCGCGGCCCGTCGAACGTGATCTTCCAGCCGCCCCGCGACCAGAGCAGGAACTTGACGAGCCTCTCGACGAGGAAGGCCGTGGCCGGGGCCAGGGCGGGGTCGGCCGAAACGCGGGTCGCGAACGTCGAGACGAGGCCGTTCTCCCGCTCGACGGCGACCCGGAGGGGGACCTCGTCCTCCGGCCGGGCCGCGGCGCGGTAGGCGCGGTAGGCCAGGACCATGGGCCGGAAGCCGGGGTCGAACGGCGCCGCGACGCGGGGCGCGGCGTCCAGGATGCGGGGCAGGGTCTCTCGTCCAGGCATGTCCGAAGCGTCCTAGGAGCGCCATTATAACACGCGGCCGCGGGGCTTGTCGCGCTTGACAGGGCTCGGCGAAGGCGCTAGTTTTATGGCGGAACGCCATGAAGAAGAAGCGCAGGCTCACGCTCGCCGCCGCCCTGATCGCGGCGTCCTCTCTCTCCTTTTCGGCCGCGCCGCTCGCCGGCGCCGCGACGTCGGTCAGGGGCAAGGTCACGGACGCGGCGGGGGCCCCGATCCCGGACGTCGCCGTCAGCCTGACGAACGGCATCCGGGGGACGTCCTACACGGCGAAGACCGACGCGGACGGCGCGTACCTGATCCAGGCGGTCGTCCCGGCCGAGTACCGTTTGAAGTTCGAGAAGGAGGGCTACGGGACGATCCAGGGCGTCGTTTCCGTCGTCGCCCGCAGGGACAACGTCTTCGACGCCGTCCTCAACAGGGCGGCCGCCTCGGCCAAGCCGGCCCCGCCCCCCTGGCAGGAAAAGAACCTGCGCGCCCACGACCTCTATGAAGCAGGGCAAGTACGCCGAGGCCCTGGCCCTTTACAAGGAGATCCTGGCCGCCGACCCGAAGGTCGCCTTCGTCCATTTCGACGCCGGCAACTGCGCGTACCACCTCCAGGATTTAGAAGGCGCCGTCAAGTTCTACCGCGAGGCCCTGCGGCTCAACGTGGACTTCGCCGAGGCCTACACGAACCTCGCCAGCACCTACACGCGCCTGAAGAAGTTCGACGAGGCCATCCCCTTCTTTGAGGCCGCCATCCGCTCCTCCGCCGCGACGAAGTCCCTTTTCTACGGGCTCGGCGTCCTCTACCTCAACTCCGGCCAGGCCGGGAAGGCGGTGCCCTGCCTGGCGAAGTTCGTCGCCCTTGAGCCCGGGAGCGGTCCGGGGTACCTTTCGCTCGGCGCCGCCTACGCCGACGCGGGCGACCCGGCCCGGGCCGTCGACGCCTACGGCAAGGCCCTCGGGCTGACTACCGACGAGCGCGAGGCCGAGCGGATCCGCGGCCTCATCGAGGACCTGAAGGCGCGGATCAAGAAGTAGCGCCCGCCGGACATGCCGTCAACATTCCTGAGGAGGCCCCTGATGCGCGCGGATCCCCGACCGAGGTCCCACATCCTGCTCGGCCCATGCCTGCTGGCCCTGGCCGTCCTCGGGCTGGCCCGTCCCGCCGGCCAGGCGCCCCTGCGGGCCGGCCAGGAGGCCCTCGGCCCCTGGTGGATGCGCCAGACCCAGCTCACGCCCGACGGCCGTTTCGCGAGCCTCAAGACGCGGCGCTGGTGGAAGAAGGCCGCGGCCCTCGCGCCGGGCCAGAGCCTCGTCCTCGACGTCGGCGGCGAGGCCAAGGACCGCATGCTCGTCCGTCGCGAGACGGTCACCCTCCACGGCCGCCCCGTCGACACCCTCGTCTGGGTCATCGACGACGACGGGGACGGCAGCATCCAGGCCGGCGGCGACCGGCACGCGGACTGCTACGTCATCGACTACGGGGTCGACGGCATCGTCGACCGGATGGTCGATTACATCGACAGCGACGGCGACGGCCGGGCCGAGGAAGTCGACGTCCGCTTCTTCACGGACGGCGTCCTGAGTTACGCCTGGTTCGCCGTCGACGTCGACCGCGACGGCCTCCTCTGGCCGCTGACGGATTTCGGCGACAGCCTGGAGGGCTGCCGGACGTGCCAGTTCGAGGGCGACAACGTCTTCTACGTCAACGCGTTCGACCCGGAGCACGGAACATGGTGCCCGATCGGAGAATGCCCCGTGGCGACTTACGACACGGACGGGGACGGGGCGAGCGACATCGCCGTGCGCGTCACGGCCGTGCCCGCGTCGTGGGACACGGCAAAAGACCCCGACTTCGCCTCGTCGGGCTACGCCCGGACGTGGGACAGAAGCCTGGCCGACGCCGTCGTCGCCAACCTCCGGGCGAGCTATCGGGTCGAGCGGGACGGCGGCAAGGACGCCGTCGCGCCGTACGGGATGAGCTACAACCTCGTCGGGCGGATGCCGTACAAGTTCTCGGACATGGTCCGCTCCGAGGCGGGCCGGCGGCCGCCGCAGGAGACCGTGGTCATCCCGTGGAAGGACGCCCGGGCCCTGGCCGAGAACTTCGAGGCGCGGGAGACGGGCTTCTCTTGGCTCGAGAGCGGCGACGACGCCACCGCGCCCGCCGGGGTGTCCGCCGGCCCTGCCGAGCCCGACCGCAAGGGCCTGGCCTGGCCCTGGGAGCGCCGGCCGATGAACGAGTCCGGCGGCCCGTCGCGCAAGTGGAACGTGCGGCGGGAATGGTCGTCCAAACCGTCGGCGAAGCGGGAGCTCTACTATAGCGACATCGATAAGCGCGTCCACCTCTTCGGGGCGGAGGAAGGGTGGCTCCAGGTCGGGAACTTCGCCGGGCTCGGCCCCCTCGGAGAGGTCCGGGCGTTCGACACCGACGGAGACGGGTACTTCGACCGCTGGGAGGTCTATCTCACGAACAGCACCCGGCCCGTCCGGGTGACGCAGGTCCGGGACGAGAAGGCGAAGCTCATCGACGGCGGCCCCGCCGCTCTGGCCGATCTCCTGGAGAAGGAGATCCTGCCCCGGGCCAGGGCCGAGAACGACCGCCTCCTGGCGGCCATCGACGCGCTCCGGCCGTACGAGCCGCCGGCCGAGCTCAAGGCCGCGCTCGCCCGGGGCTCCGGCGGCTGCCGGCGCTACGCCCAGGACGTCCTGCGCGAGCTCGCCTATCTCAATTTGCGGGACTATTACGCGACGCTCGCCGGCCAGACGCTGTTCAGGGACGACCGCGAAGGGCGGCCGGGCGAATTCTGGGGCGACCTCGGCGACCGCGCCGTGCCCCGCCGGGCCGGCGCCGTCCCGGCCTGGGATTCCGTCAAGGCCTGGAAGCTGGCCCGGCTGCTCGAGGAACTCGACGTCGTCTACGGACGGGGGGAGTACCCGCGGGCGGCGGAACTCATTGGGGAGATCGCCAAGCTCGAGGCCGGGCGCTGAGCCGGCCGCGGAGGCGGTACGCCTATTCCGCCTTGAAGCGGACCTCGACCGGGGCCCTGAGCCTGAGCCCGAGGTCGGCCGCGAACCGGGCCCAGTTCTTCGCCGCGGGCTCGGTCGCGGTGACGATGCCGCGCCCCCACCCGCCGACCGTCCAGAGGGTGAGCTTCTTCCCCGGCGCGGCGGTGAGCCTGACCGTCCGGGCCGGACCGTTCTCGTCGAGGCCGGCGAACTCGGAGGGGTTGAAGAGGACGGCCAGCCCGACCTCGCCCGCGCCTTCCGCCCCGCGGCCCCAGACGGCCAGACAGCCCCGGGCCCTGTCGAGCGAAACCTCCTCGCCGGCGAGCTTCTGGACGCTCACGCCGTAGACCGTCGGCCCGCCCGCCTTCGGCGCGGGGAGGACGTCCTCGCGGGAGAAGACGTTGTCGGCGTAAGCCGAGAAAAGGACGGTCGTCGCGCCGGCCGCCGCTCCGGACTTCTTGGCCGTGAACTCGACCCTGACCAGGCCCCGGAGAGGGCCGGCGGCGAGGACCGTCCGCCGGATGTCGCGGTCGCCGCCGGCGCCGGCCGAGGCGAGGGGCACGGCCGTCCCGCCCTCCCACACGGTGAGCCCGCCGAGCCCGAGCGAGCCGCGACCGGCGAGCGTGTCCATGCCCCACTCCTGGAGCCGGGCGTCGTCGGCCAGGTTCTTGGTCAGGATGAGCCCGGGGTAGAGCTTGCCGTAGGTTTCGACGCGGCCGTCGACGAATTTGAAGGCGGCCAGGTTCGATTCCCAGCCGGCCAGGACGGTGCCGGCCGGGCCGCCGAGGAGGCGGGCGTTCGCCTTGGGCGCCGCCGTCATCAGCTGGAACGCGCCCCGGGGCGAGTAATAGCAGGCGAGCCTCGTCGTGGAGGCGGGGGGCAGGCTCCGGACGAGGACGATCTCGTCGTGGACGCGGTCCTGGTTGAGGTCGTCGGCCTGGGAGACGACGAGCCGGTAGCCGCCGCCCGACTCGTCGAAGATGGCGTAGTTGTAGGAATTGAAGTCGGGGGCGAAGGCGCGGACGGCCTCGACGCCGAGGACGACCGGCTGGTTCTCGAGGGCCTCGGGCCCCGGGTTGCGGATCTCGATGACGAACCTCTTCTTGAAGCCGAGGCTCATCGGGCCCTGCGTCTGGCCGCGGGCGGCGCCGGCCGGGGCCAACGCGGCGGCGAGGCCGAGGACCGCCGCCGCCCATCCCGGGATTCCGCGTCTTCGGATCATGCCGGGTTCTCCTTTCCAGGTCCGTCGCTCAGGTGATGAGCCGCGTCTTGAAGCCGCGGCCGAGGACGTCGTAGGTGTCGTTGATGATGACGAAGGCCTCGGGGTCGATCTCGCGGATGAACTGCCTGAGGACGGTGAGCTGCTTGCGATGGATGACGGTCAGGATGATCTCGCCCTCGCGGTTGAGGTAGAGGGACCGGGAGCGCAGGGCCGTGCCGCTGCGGTCGAGCGTGTGGAGGATGAACTCGGCGATCTCGTCGGTCCGCGTCGAGGTGATGATGACGAGCTTCGAGTAGCTCCAGCCCTCGAGGACGAGGTCGATGACCTTGGTCGAGAGGAAGAGGACGATGTAGCCGTAGAGCGGGGCCTCGAGGTTCCACAGGGCGAAGCCCGAGGCCGAAATGACGAGAAAGTCGGTGACCATGATGCCGAAGCCGAGCGATATCCCGGTGTACTTGCTGAGGATCATGCCGATGATGTCGGAGCCGCCGGTCGAGGCGCGGCCGCGGAAGACCAGGCCGAGGCCGGCGCCGAGCATGATGCCGCCGTAGATCGAGGCCAGGACGTCGTTCTGGGTCGCCGACCGGACCTTGAGGACCTCGTGGAAGAGGTCGATCATGACCGAGGACAGGACCATGCCGACGAGGCTGCCGGCGACGTAGCCCTTGCCCATCGTCCGCAGGCCGAGCAGGAAGATGGGAATGTTGAGGGCGATGATCATCGCCCCGACCGGAAGGTGCGTGAAGTAGTTGATGAGGATGGCGATGCCGGAGACGCCGCCGGGCACGAAGTGGTGGGGGATGAGGAAGAGCGAGTAGGCCAGGCCCGACAGGGCGCATCCGGCCACGATGAGCAGGCCGTCGACGACGTGGGACTTCGGGGCGCGGGGGACACGGGCTTTCGCGTGGGGCATGGGGTGACTCCAATCTCTTGGTGCGTCTTATTTTACTCGTCCCCGCGGAATAATCAATGCCGCCGGATCGTCGCCTCCTGTCCCGCAGAACGGGAGGCCTTGGGGATGGCTTCCACTGCAGAGTGCGGCTTGCGCTAAGCCGCACATGACGTTCCAGCCATTCCCCTTCGGCCTCCCGCTCTCTTTCCATAGGGGCGGCCTCGGGGACGGCCGGCGTTGCTTCCCGGCCCGGTTTTATGGTATGGAACGGGCGAAGGAGTCGAGATGGCCGCCATCGTCACGTTCGGGGAGATCATGCTGCGCCTGTCGCCGCCGGGCCGGGAGCTCCTCTTTGAGTCGCCGCGGCTCGAGACCGGCTTCGGGGGAGGCGAGGCCAATGTGGCCGTTTCGCTGGCCCTCCTCGGGCACGAGGCCCGCTTCGTTTCGGCCGTCCCGGCGAACGAGGTGGGGGAGGCCGCGCTCCGCGAGCTCCGGAAATGGGGCGTGGACACGTCCTTCGTCCTCCGGCGCGGCCGCCGCCTCGGACTCTATTTCGCCGAGCGCGGGGCGAACCAGAGGCCCTCGAAGGTCGTCTATGACCGCTCGGGCTCGGCCCTGGCCGAGGCGAGACCGGGCGACTTTGACTGGGGCCGTGTCTTCGCCGGCGCGGACTGGTTCCACGTCACGGGCATCACCCCGGCCCTCGGCGTCACGGCGGCGGAGCTGACGCTCGAGGCGCTCCGGGAGGCGCGGGCGGCGCGGTTGACCGTGTCGGTCGACCTGAACTACCGGGCGAAGCTCTGGGATTACGGGAAGGGCGCGCCCGAGGTCATGCGGGAGGTCGTGAGGTTCGCCGACGTCGTCGTCGGCAACGAGGAGGACTGCCAGAAGGCCCTGGGCTTCGCCGCGGCGACCGACGCCGCCTCCGGCCGGCTGGACGCCCGGGCGTACGAGGAGCTGACCGGGCGCCTCCTCCGCGAGTTCCCGAACGTCGGCCGGGTGGCCCTCACCCTCCGCGAGAGCCGGGGCGCCGACGACAACGGCTGGTCGGCCGTGATGAGGAGCCGGGAACGGTTCCTGGCCGGGCCGTCCCACGACATCCGCGCCATCGTCGACCGCATCGGCGCCGGGGACGCCTTCGCGGCCGGGCTCATCCACGGGCTCCGCAGCGGGGCCGCGGACGACGAGGCCCTGGCCTTCGCCGTGGCGGCCTCCTGTCTCAAGCACTCCGTCGCGGGCGATTGGAACCTGGTCCGGGAGAGGGACATCAGGGCCCTCATGGCGGGCGACGCCTCGGGCCGGGTCCAGCGGTAGGGGGCACGTCATGAAAAGGGACAAGGCCCTGGAGGGCATCCTCGAACGGAAGGCCATCGCCGTCATCCGCACGCCGGACGCGGCCCGCGTCCTCGACGCCGTCGAGGCGCTCCGGCAGGGCGGGGTCCGGGCCGTGGAGATCACCATGACCGTGCCGGGTGCCCTGGACATCATCCAGAAGCTGGCCGTGGCCCGGCCGGAGGGCGTCCTCGTCGGGGCCGGGACGGTCCTCGACGCGGATACGGCCGCGGCGGCCGTCTGGTCGGGCGCCGACTTCATCGTCTCCCCGCTGGCCGACCCGGGCATGATCGCCGCCTGCCGCGCCCACGAGACCCTCGTCGCGCCCGGGGCTTTCACGCCCGCGGAGATCGTCGCCGCGTGGGACCGGGGGGCCGACATCGTCAAGGTCTTCCCGGCGACGTCGCTCGGCCCCCAGTACCTCCGCGACGTCAGGGCGCCTTTCCCCCAGCTGCGGCTCATGCCGACCGGCGGCGTCACCTTGGAGAACGCCCGGGCCTTCCTCGAGGCCGGGGCCTCGGCCGTCGGCCTCGGCGCAGCCCTCGTCGACAAGAAGGCCGTCGCGGCCGGCGACTGGAAGGCGGTCACGGAGCGGGCGGCCCGGCTCGTCGAGTCCCTCCGCGGGCTATGACCGTTTGATTTTCCGGGCCGGCCCTGCTATAATAAAACTAAGCTTTGTTTCGCTGGCTGTGCAAAGCACGATAGGATACCCTCCTTCAATATCCCCTTTAGCTTAATTTCCCAAAACCCCGAACAGCCAGCGTTCACCCCCGCGCCCCGTTTGACAATCCCGGGCGGCTCTTTTATAAGGAGTTCTCCGTGCCATGGCCGACAGGAACGCGTCGCACCCGCCCGCCGCGGAGCCCTGTCCTCATGGGGTACCGGCGGATGTACGTCTCCGCCGGGCTTTTCCTGCTCGCGGCGACGGCGGCCTTCATGGCGAAGGCGCCGGTGACCGAGAGGCAATTCATCGGGGAGGTGCCGTATGTGTCAGGGTGACAAGGAAGCCCACGACCTCATCGTCGGGCGGCGGACGATCCGCCGCTTCCGTCCGGAGCCCCTGCCGGGCGGGACGCTCGAGGCGCTCGTCGACGCGGCCCGGCTGGCCCCGTCGGCCGCCAACATGCAGCCGCTCGAGTTCGTCGCCGTCGACGACCCGCGGACGTGCGCCGAGCTCTTCCCATGCCTGAAATGGGCGGCCTATATCGCGCCCGCAGGCGACCCGAAAGCGGGCGAGGAGCCGACGGCCTACGTCGTGACCCTCGTCAACACCAAGGTCCGGGAGAAGATGTTCGAGTACGACGTCGGCGCGGCCGTGGAGAACATGATCGTCTCGGCCCTCGGACGGGGCATCGGCAGCTGCTGGCTGCTTTCGGTCGACCGGGACAGGCTCAAGGTCATCCTGGGCGTCCCCGACGGCTACCGCATCGACTGCGTCCTCGCGCTCGGCTATCCGGCCGAGGAACCGGTCGCCGAGGACTTTAAGGAATCCCAGAAGTACTGGAAGGACGCGGAGGGACGGCTCCACGTCCCGAAGCGGACGCTGGCCGCGTCCTCCATCTCAACCGCGACCGCTTCGTGATTCATTGGCCGGCGACGGTCATCTCGGCGACCTTGACCGTCGGCCCGGTCACGGGGCTGAAGAACTCGAGGTCGTCCCCCACGGCCTCGATGCCCTCGAGGAGGGTCGCCAGGTTGCCGGAGATGGTGACCTCGGAGACGGGGTAGGCGATCTCCCCGTCCTCGACCCACAAGCCGAAAGCTCCGCGCGAGATGTCGCCGCTGACGGGATTCAGCCCGTGCCCCAGGGCCCGGATGAGGATGAGCCCCTTCTTCGTGCCGGCGATGATCTCCCCGGGCGTGCGCGTCCCCGGCAAGAGGTAGAAGTTGTTGGGGCTGACGCCGCCGCCGTCCGCGTTGCCCGTGGACTTGAGGCCGAGCTTGCGGGCGGCGTAGGTGTTGCAGAGGTAGCTCTCGAGGACGCCCTTCCCGACGACCGTCGTCCGCCGCGACGGGAGCCCGTCGGAATCGAACGGCCGCGTGCCGAGCGCGCCCGGCATGAGCCCGTCGTCGACGACCGTGACCAGCTCGTTCCCGATCCGCTGGCCGAGCTTCCCGGCGAGGAAGGTCGCCTTCTGGTAGACCGCCGTCCCGGACACGCAGCCGAACAGGAAACCCATGAGCCAGGCCGTCTGCGTCGGCTCGAAGATGACGGGCACGTTCTGGGTCCTGACCTTGCGCGGCCGGAGCTGCCGGACGGTCCGCTCGACCGCCTTCCGGGCGACCTCCTCGGGCGTCGCCAGGTCGCGGAAGTGGCGTTTCGCCGAGAACCACGAATCCTCGACCTTGTCGTCCGTGCCGCCCGCCTGGAGGCCGACGCTCAGCTCGCAGTAGGTCTGCTCGTACTCGCCGGCGAAGCCGTTCGAGTTGACGAGGACCGTGCGGGCCTCGTCCGTGCCGAAGTTCGCGCCGTAGGAGTTCGTGATGCGCCGGTCGCGGAGGGCGATGCGCTCGGTCTCGCGGGCCAGGCGGATCTTCGTCCTGGCGTCGAGCCCGGCCACGGCCGGGTCGTGGAGCACGGAGGGACGCCGGGTCCACCGTCCTCCGGTCGAGCGGGGCCAGCCCCGAGAACTCGTCCGGGCTGGCCAGCCCGGCCCGCCGCACGGCGTTGCGGACGAGCCGCCGCAGCGTCGCCGGGGCCAGGTCCGAGGAGCTGGCGTAGGCCGTCCGCCTGTCCTTGATGACCTTGAACCCGCAGACGCGCGAGTCGGCCTCGACGAGGTTCTCGATGCGGCCCCGGCGGACGTCGACGTCGAACTCCCGGCCGTCGACGACCGAGACCTCGACCTCGTCCGCGCCGCACTTGCGGGCGTAGTCGACGAGCCCCTCGGCCAGGGCGCGGAGCTCCTTCATGTCCGGCCCCCGACGGTCATCTTCGAGATGCGCAGGGTCGGGCAGCCGTCCGCGACCGGGACGTCCTGGCCCTCCTTGCTGCAGGTCCCCGTCTGGAGGCCGAAGGCGAGGTCCGAGCCGGCCCGGTCGAGGCGCTTGAGGATGTCGATGTTCGTGCCGATGAGGGTCGCCTGCTTGACGGGGGCCGTGAGCCTGCCGCCCTCGATGAGGTAGCCCGAGGCTGACGGAGAAGGTGAACTTGCCCGAGTCCTCGACCTGGCCGCCCTGACAGGCTCGCGACGTAGAAGCCCTTCTTGACGGACTTGAGGATCTCCTCGGGCGCGTGCTCGCCGCGGGCGATGTAGGTGTTGGCCATGCGGGGGATGGGGGCGTGGGTGTAGTCCTGACGGCGGCCGTGCCCGGTCAGCGGCCGGCCCATGATCCCGGCCGACAGCCGGTCCTGCAGGAAACCGCGGACGACGCCCTTCTCGATGAGGAGGGTCCGGCGCGGCACCGTCCCCTCGTCGTCGACGTCGTAGGAGCCGCGGAAGGCGGGGATGGTCGGGTCGTCGTAGATCGTGACCAGGTCGGAGCCGACCTTCTTCCCCATCTTGTTCCAGAAGACGGACGTCTTCTTGCGGTTGAAATCGGCCTCGAGGAGGTGGCCGACGGCCTCGTGGATGAGGACGCCGCTGTGGCCCGGGGCGAGGACGATGGGCATCTCGCCGGCCGGCGCGTCCACGGCCTCGAGGAGGAGGAGGGCCTCGCGGGCGGCCTGCTCGCCGATGGCCCGGGGCGTGAGCGTGTCCTTGAAGTACTCGAGCCCGACCCGGCCGCCGCCGCCCGAGAACCCGTATTCGCGCTGGCCGCCCTTTTCGGCGATGGCGACGCAGACGAGCTTGACCATGGGCCGCGTGTCGCGGACGAGGAGGCCGTCGGAGTTGAGGATGACGACACGCGAGACGCTGTCCTGGAAGTAGGCCTTGACCTTGGCGACGCGGCCGTCGGCTCTCTGGGCGGCGCCGTAGGCCTCCTCGACCAGGCCGATCTTTTTCCGCAGGCCCGCCCTCGTCGGCGGGCGTGCCGACGCGGTAGACGGTCTTTCCGGGGCGCCTCGGGCGGAGCCGGGCCGGGCGGGCCTTGGCCTTGTCCGAGGCGATGGCGGCGGCGGTCAGGGCGGCCTGGCGGACCTTGTCGAGGGCGAGGTCGTTGGTGTAGCCGAAGCCGGTCTTGTCGCCGGAGATGACCCGGATGCCCAGGCCGAGGCCGACGCTTTCGGCCGTCTCCTTGATGATGTCCTCCTCCATGTTGACGAAATCGTAGCGTCCGGTGCTCCATGTAGATCTCGGCGAAATCTCCGCCGGAGGAGAGGGCGAGGCCGAGGACCTGCTTGAGGTCGGAGGGGTCGAGGGCGAAGGGCTCCATGGCTCCGGCCATTCTGGCACAAATCCCGGCCGCTGGCAAACGGCCGGAGCGGGTTTGACGTCAAGCCGCTAAACCCCTATAATTCCAGCAAATGCCAGAGCTGAATTACGACGCTATCATCCGGGCGGCGCTCCTCGAGGACATGCCCCGAGGCGACATCACGTCGGAAAGCATCATTCCCGCCGACGCCGTCTCCGAGGCCGTGCTCCTCGCCAAGGAGGACGGCGTCCTGGCCGGCCTCGCGGTCGCCGGCCGCGTCTTCGAGCTCGTCGACCCGCGCGTCGAGTTCCGCGCAGAGTCCGCGGACGGGCGAGCGGTCAGGAAGGGCGACGTCCTGGCCCGGCTCAAGGGTCCGACGGTTTCGCTCCTCAAGGCCGAGCGGACGGCCCTCAATTTCCTCCAGCGGCTGTCCGGCATCGCCACGGCGACGCGCCGTTTCGTCGAGGCCGCGGCCGGGACGAAGGCCCGCATCCTCGACACGCGGAAGACGACCCCGGGCCTGCGCCTGCTCGAAAAATACGCCGTGCGGATGGGCGGGGGAACGAACCACCGCCTCGGCCTCTCCGACATGGTCCTCATCAAGGACAACCACCTCCGTCACGTCGGCAGCATCGCCGAGGCCGTCCGCCGGGCCCGCGCCGCCGCCCCGGCCGGGATGAAGGTCGAGGTCGAGGTCACGAGCCTCGACGAGCTCGGCCAGGCCCTGGCCGCGGGCGCCGACATCGTCATGCTCGACAACATGTCCCTGGACGAGACGAGGGAGGCCGTCGAGATCGCGACGGGCCGCGTCCCGCTCGAGGTCTCGGGCAAGGTCACGCTCGAGCGCGTCCGCGACATCGCCGCCGCCGGCGTCGACCTCATCTCCGTCGGGGCGCTGACCCACTCCTCGCCGGCCCTGGACATCAGCCTGGAGTTCCTGAGCTGAGCGAGATGAGAGACACCGACATCACCGCCGACGTCCTCGTCATCGGCTGCGGCATCGCCGGGGCGAGCGCCGCCCTCGAGGCGGCCAAGGCGGGGCTGCGGGTGGCCGTCGTCACCCAGTCGCAGCGCCCTGAGGAATCCAACACCTGGCACGCCCAGGGCGGCATCGTCTCCCAGGGGCCGCGCGACGACCCCGAGCTCCTCAGGGACGACATCATCACGGCGGGCGACGGCGTCAACGACCCGGAGGCCGTCGACATCCTGGTCGGCGAAGGCCACGACCTTGTCGAGAAGGTCCTCTGCGGCGAGCTCGAGATCCCCTTCACGCGCAGCTCGCCCGACAAGCTCGACTACGCCCAGGAGGCGGGCCACTCGCGGCGCCGCATCCTCCACGTGGACGACGCGACGGGCCGGACGATCGAGGAGCGGTTCCTCGCCGCGCTCGAAAAGCACGCCAACGTCACGCTCTTCCCCGGCCACACGGCCGTCGACCTGCTGACGGTGCCGCACCATTCGAAGAACCCCATCGCCTATTACCACGAGCCGCGGGCCATCGGCGCCTACGTCCTGGACAACGCGACCCGGCGCGTCTCGCGGTTCTTCGCCCCGCACACGGTCCTGGCCACGGGCGGCTGCGGCGCGGTCTTTCTCCACACGTCCAACCCGTCCGGCGCCATCGGCGCGGGCTACGCCATGGCCCTGCGGGCCGGGGCGCGGATCGTCAACATGGAGTACATCCAGTTCCATCCGACGGTCCTTTACGGGCAGGACGGCGACGGCTTCCTCATCTCGGAGACCGTCCGCGGCGAGGGGGCCCGGCTCAAGACGCGCGACGGCCGGACGTTCATGGAGAAGTACAGCCCCCTCAAGGACCTGGCGCCCGCGCGACGAGGTTTCCCGCGCCATCTACGAGGAGATGCTGCTGACGAACTCGACCTACGTCCTCCTCGACCTCGCTTCCTATGCCAAGGTCGACATCAAGAAGCGCTTCCCCACGATCTACCGGACCTGCCTCGAGCGACGGCATCGACATCACCCGCGAGCCCATCCCCGTCGTCCCGGCCGCCCACTACTGCTGCGGCGGCGTCCTCGTCGACGGGCTGGGCCGGACCTCGCTCGCCGGGCCTCTACGCCGTGGGGGAGGTCGCCTGCACCGGCGTCCACGGCGCCAACCGCCTGGCCTCGACCTCGCTCCTCGAGGGCCTCGTGTGGGGGACGCGGGCCGGCCGGGACATCGCCGCCCGGTTCGACGGCCCTGGCCCGGACAAGCCCGCGGACATCCACCAGTGGTACTACCCGAAGAAAGAAGAGGAGATCGACCCGGCCCTGATCAACCAGGACTGGCTGACCATCCGCTCGACGATGTGGAACTACGCCGGCATCATCCGCACCGCGCAAGCGGCTCGAGCGGGCCAGCTCCGACCTGGAATACCTCCGCACCGGATCGAGCAGTTCTACCGGAGGCCCGCATGGACCCCCAGGTCGTCGGGCTCCGGCACGGCATCCGGGTCGCCCTGATGATCGTCCACGCCGCCCTGGCCAACCCGGTCAGCCGCGGCGCCCACTTCCGGAAAGACTGAGCCGCTTCAATCTGCCGGCCTGGCCCCGAATCCGGGGCGACGGTGCACGTCCTCTGATGGGCCGATCCCGCAGGAGCCAGTGGCGGGAAAGGCGGAGTTGTTCTATAATGACGCATCGATCTGACCGATCGGAGACCACGATGGCCGAGAAGCTGGACGTCAAGGGCACGCTGAACCTGCCCCGGACCTCGTTCCCCATGAAGGCCACGCTCGCCCAGAAGGAGCCGGAGACGCTCAAGAAGTGGGAGGCCGAGAAGCTCTACGAGCGGATCCTGGAGCGAAGGCGGGCCGGCCGGTCTTCATCCTCCACGACGGCCCGCCCTACGCCAACGGCCACATCCACCTGGGCACGGCGCTGAACAAGATCCTCAAGGACTTCATCGTCAAGTCGCGGACCATGCTCGGGCTTCTACGCCCCTTACGTCCCCGGCTGGGACTGCCACGGCCTGCCGATCGAGATCCACGTCGACAGGCAGCTCGGCGGCAAGAAGAAGGACATGCCGGTCATGGCCGAGCCGGGAGGAATGCCGCAAGTACGCCGAGAAGTTCATCGACATCCAGCGCGGCGAGTTCAAGCGCCTGGGCGTCCTCGGCGACTGGGAGAAGCCCTACCTGACCATGCATCCGGCCTACGAAGCCGAGGTCCTCCGAATACCTGGCGCGCCTTCTTCGAGCACGGCGAGGTCTACAAGGGCAAGCGGCCCGTCCATTGGTGCGTCCACTGACCGGACCGCCCTGGCCGAAGCCGAGATCGAGTACAAGGACAAGACGTCGCCCTCGATCTACGTCCGCTTCCGAGTCGTCTCCGACCTCGGGCCGAAGTTCCCGGCCCTCAAGGGGCGCCGCGTCTATGTCGTCATCTGGACGACGACGCCCTGGACCCTGCCGGCCAACCTGGCCATCGCCTTCCATCCCGAATACGAGTACGCCGCGGCCGAGGTCGGGGGCGACGTCTACATCGTGGCCAAGAAGCTCCTGCCCGCCGTGGCCGAGGAGCTCGGCTGGAAGGACCCTCGAGTTCTGGCGACTTTCCCGGGCCGCGCGCTCGAGGGCCTCAAGGCCCGCCACCCGTGGATCGACCGCGATTCGCTCTTCGTCCTCGCCGACTACGTCACGCTCGAGGACGGCACGGGCTGCGTCCACACGGCCCCGGGCCACGGCCAGGACGACTACCTGACCGGCGTCGCCTACGGCCTCGACATCTACACGCCCGTCGACGACGAGGGCCGGTTCACCCCGGACGTCGCCCGCTACGCCGGGATGCGACGTCTTCGAGGCCAACGCCCGTCATCACCGCCGACATGAAGAACGACGGGTCGCTCCTCAAGGAGACCCAGATCACGCACTCCTACCCGCACTGCTGGCGCTGCAAGAACCCGGTCATCTTCCGGGCCACCGAGCAGTGGTTCATCTCCATGGACAAGGCCGGCCTCAGGGACAAGGCCCTCGAGGCCATCGCCCGCGTCCGCTGGATCCCCGAGTGGGGGCGAGGAACGGATCGACAGGCATGGTCGCCGGCCGGCCCGACTGGTGCATCTCCCGCCAGCGCTCCTGGGGCGTGCCCATCCCGGCCTTCGACTGCAAGGCCTGCGGCGCGCCGTTCGCCGACGCCGCGATCTGTCCGCACGTCGCCGGACATCTTCGGGGCCGAGGGCTCGAACGCCTGGTTCGTCCGGGACGCGGCCGCGCTCCTCCCGCCCGGCGCCGCCTGCCCGCCTGCGGCGGGCACGGAGTTCGAGAAGGAATACAACATCCTCGACGTCTGGTTCGAATCCGGCGCCTCGCCAGAACGTCATCCGGCGCGAACCCGGCCACCAGTGGCCCGCCGACGTCTACATCGAGGGGCACGACCAGCACCGCGGCTGGTTCCAGAGCTCCCTCCTCGTCGGCGTCGGGGCCCTGGGCGGCAGCCCCTTCCGGACCTGCATCACCTGCGGCTTCATCCTAGACGAGCAGGGGAGGGCCATGTCCAAGTCGATGGGCAACATCATCGAGCCGCGGCGAGGTCATCGCCCGCAGCGGCGCCGAGATCCTCCGGCTCTGGGTGGCCATGCTGAACTACAAGGAGGACGCCCGCTTCGGCAAGGAGATCGAGCAGCGCCTCGTCGAGGCCTACCGCAAGATCCGCAACACCTGGCGCTTCCTCCTCGGCAACCTCGACGGCTTTGACCCGGCCGCGGACGCCGTTCCCCCGGGCGAGCTCCTCGACCTCGACCGCTGGATCCTCCACCGGGCGGAAGAGGTCGGGCGGCGCGTCCGCCAGGCCTACGAGGACTACGAGTACCACACGGTCGTCCACGCCCTGCTCGATTTCTTCACCGTCGACCTCAGCGCCTTCTATCTCGACGTCGTCAAGGACCGCGCCTACTGCTCCGGGCGGAAGTCCACCCTGAGGCGCTCGGCCCAGACGGCCATGTTCGAGGTCCTCGCGCTCGTCGCTCCTCCTCGCGGCGCCCATCCTTTCCTTTACGGCCGACGAGGTCTGGGCCCACCTCCCCGCCTACGCCGGCAAGCCGGCCTCGGTCCACCTGGGCGAGTTCCCGGCCGAGCGGGATTGGCTCGGCGGCCGCGGCCGGGCCTTCGCCGACGACATGGCCGCCCTCCTCGCCGTCCGCGAGAAGGTCCTCAAGGCGCTCGAGAAGGCCCGGGCGGAGGGGCTCGTCGGCAACTCCCTCGAGGCCATGGTGACGCTCAGGGCCGCCGGGGCCGAGGCCGCGCTCCTCGAGCGGAAGGCGGCCGACCTCCCGGCCCTGTTCATCGTCTCGGCCGTCGCCGTCGAGAAGGGCGCCGGTCCCGAGCTCGAGGTCGCCGTCGGCCGGGCGCCGGGGGCCAAGTGCGAGCGCTGCTGGAACTACTCGACCTTCGTCGGCCGCAGCGCCGAACACCCGACCCTCTGCGAGCGCTGCGACGCCGTGGTCAGGACGATCGCCCCATGAGCGAGAAGAAGAACGCGCCCTACTTCGTTTTCATCCTCGTCCTGATGGCCCTCGACCAGGCCGCGAAGCTCGTCGTCTCCCGGGCGGTCGAGCTCTACGGGAGCCGGACGGTCATCCCCGGCTTCTTCAACCTGACCCGCATCCACAACCGGGGCGCGATCTTCGGCGCCTTCAACCAGTCGAACAACACGGCCGTGTTCGTCGCCCTGACCGCGGCCTCGGTCCTGGCCCTGGGCCTGGTCGTCTTCTATTTCTTCAAGACGCCGGCCTCGGACCGGCTGATGAAGGTCTCCCTGTCGCTGATCCTGGCGGGCGCCCTCGGCAACCTCCTCGACCGCTTCCTCCGGGGCTACGTCATCGACTTCCTCGACCTCCACATCGGCGGCGCCCATTGGCCGTTCTTCAACGTGGCCGACTCGTGCATCACCATCGGCGCCGTGCTCATGGTCGTCATCTTCTTCAGGAGGAAACCGGAATGCACCCCATCCTCTTCAAGCTCGGCCCGCTGACCGTCCACACCTACGGCTTCATGATGGCCGTGGGCGTCGGGATGGCCCTCTGGTTCATCTACGTCCAGGCGAAGAAGGCCGGGCTCGACGCGCCGCTCCTGCTCGACGCCGCCTTCTACACGGTCATCGTCTCCCTCCTCGGCGCCAAGCTCATCCTCTTCCTCGGCAACGTCTCGCTCTACTTGAGCTCGCCCCGGGAGCTCTTCAGCCTGGCCCGCTCCGGCGGCGTCTTCCAGGGCGGCCTGACCTTCGGCGTTATCTTCGCCCTGTGGTATTTCCACCGGAAGAAGATCCCGACCTGGAAGGCCGCGGACCTCGTCGCCCCGGGCCTGGCCATGGGCCACGGCTTCGGCCGCATCGGCTGCTTCAGCGCCGGCTGCTGCTACGGGAGCGAGTGCGCCGCGCCCTGGTCCGTCGTCTTCAAGAGCGAGTACGCCCACGAGCTGACGGGCATCCCGCTCAACGTCCATGTCCACCCGGTCCAGCTCTACGAGGCGGCCCTCAATTTCCTCAACTTCGCCGTGCTCTTCCTCATCCTGAAGAAAAAGAGGTTCGACGGCCAGGTCTTCGCCTTCTACATCGTCAACTACTCGATCATCCGCTTCATCACGGAATACTTCCGCGGCGACCATCCCGACCGGACCTACTTCATGCGCGGGACCACGGCCCTCTCGAGCCTGTCCTATCCGCAGCTCTACTGCATCCTGGGCCTGATCGCGGGGGCCGGCCTCGCCGTTGTCCTGCGGCGGCGCAAGAGTGCCTAAGACCGAATTCATCGTCGGGCCCGCGACGGGCGAGGGGAGGCGGCTGGACATCGTCCTGGCGGAGAGGATCCCGGAGCTCGCCCGCTCCCAGGTCAAAAAGCTCGTCGATGGGGGGACGGCCCGTGTCTCCGGGACCGTGCGCCGCTCGAGCTATCAGGCTTCGGGCCGGCGAGTCCGTCGTCTTCGAGTACGAGGTCCCCGGGCCCGGGCGGCTCGAGCCGGAGGAGATCCCCCTCAAGATCGTCTACGCCGACGACGACATCATCGTCATCGACAAGCCGGCCGGGCTCGTCGTCCATCCGGGCGCGGGGAACGCCTCCGGAACGCTCGTCAACGGCCTCCTCCACCGTTTCCCGGAGATCGCGTCGGTCGGGCCCGAGGACCGGCCGGGGATCGTCCACCGGCTGGACAAGGACACCTCGGGAGTCATGGTCGCGGCCCGCTCCGCCGCGCGCCTACGAGTCCCTCGTCCGGCAATTCCGGTCGAAGGACGTCTGGAAGACCTACCTCGGCCTCGTCTGGGGCCAGGTCACGGCTCCGGAGGGGCGCATCGCCTGGCCGATCGGCCGGCACGCGAGCGACGGCAGGCGGATCTCGGTCCGCTCGCGCCACGGCAAGGACGCCGAGACCTTCTTCCGCGTCCTCCGCGTCTTCAAGGACACGACCCTGCTCGAGGTCAAGCCGACGACCGGCCGGACCCACCAGATCCGCGTCCATCTCGCCGCGGCCGGCCACCCGGTCGCGGGCGACCCGCTCTACGGGCGGAAGAAGCCGCCGCGGAAGTTCCCCCGGCTCTTCCTCCACGCCCACATCCTCTCCTTCCTCCACCCGGCGACGGGGAAGCGCCTCGAGTTCGCCTCGCCCCTGCCGTCCGAGCTCGAGGCCGTGCTGGCGGAGCTCTCGGGGATCGAGACCGGCCTTGATGGCCAAGAGCGGCGCGGCGGAGCCCAGGGGGTCGGGAGGGGCAATCCGGAACGTCATGTGCGGTTTAGCGCAAACCGCACTCTGGAGGGGGAGGTCGCCCCTCCCGACCCCCTGCGGACGACCAACGGGGGGAAGGCGGGACGTGTCGTCCAGTACGAGCTGAACTCTGGAGTGGAGGCCGTCCCCCACGACCCCCATCCCCCTCCACCTCCTTTGAATAGGCGGCCTTCGACGGCGGAGGCGCGGCGGCGGATTCCCTCTTGAGGAAAAGCCGGAAATCGATTATCATAGACTCCGTTTTTTTCTCCAAGACGTTTCCCAGCGCTTGGCGGATAAAGACCGATCCCGTTCCGAGGAGGCTCGAGAATGAAAGATTATGCCGCGGACAAGATCCGGAACGTGGCCCTCGTCGGCCACGGCTCCTCGGGCAAGACGTCGCTCACGGCCGCGATCCTGTTCGACACGGGCGTCACCAACCGCCTGACCAAGGTCGACAAGGGCAACACCGTCACCGATTACGAGCCCGAGGAGATCGACCGGAAGATCTCCACCAATTCCGCCGCCTGCTTCTGCGAGTGGAAGGACCACAAGATCAACCTCCTCGACACGCCCGGCTACACGAACTTCCTCTGGGACACGCGGGCCTCCCTGCGGGCCGTCGACGCCGCGGCCGTCCTCATCGACGCCGTGGCCGGCGTCGAGGTCGGCACCGAGAAGGTCTGGGAGATGCTCGAGGAGTACGGGCTGCCCCGGCTCATCGTCATCAACAAGATGGACCGCGAGAACGCCAGCTTCAAGGGGGCGGTCGAGGCCGTCCAGCAGTTCTTCGGCCGCCAGGCCGTGCCCGTCCAGATGCCCATCGGCGAGGAGAAGAATTTCTCCGGCGTCGTCGACATCATCGGCGGCAAGGCCTACGTCTTCGAGAAGGACGAGAGCGGCAAGTTCGCCGAGGCCCCGGTCCCGGCCGGCCTCCAGGCGGAGGTCGAGAAGCGCCGCCGCGACGCTCGTCGAGATGGTCGCCGAGAGCGACGAGAAGCTCATGGAGAAGTACCTCGACCAGGGCGAGCTCTCGCCCGAGGAGTTCGCGGCCGGCCTCAAGCGGGCCATCCTCGGCCACCAGCTCTTCCCGGTCTTCGCCGCCTCGGGCCTGGATTGGGGA
>CAWDTC010000040.1:0-69891 GCA_963805045.1 Candidatus Aminicenantota bacterium | reverse complement strand
ATGGCCACTGCTGGCCCCCTTCTCTAGCGTGGCCTCAGATTAACAGAGGGATTGGCGGGGAAGTCAAACGGGACGCCGACATGCCTAATCCACGCCGGCTTTGCCAGCACTGCCGAAGGCGGTGTGTCGCCTGTACGGGTCAGGCCAAGGGCACTTATTTCTTCCCGGATCGGCCGGGGGACGCAACAAAATGACGTTTATGCCGGCGAAGCCTCCCCCCTCAGTCCTTGCCGAATATCCAAATCGCCGTGTGCCCTTCTACAATGAGACGAGCGTCCGGTCCGAACCTGTATTCGGCTCTCGGCTCGACGGCTCTCGTCAGCGTGCAGACAACCTTACGGACCCGGTAAGTTGGGTTCGGCAGCGTGCTCACGAAGAACGTGAAGGTCCCCGCATGATACGCCTGCTTTCCGCGGTCTTCGGAGACGCCGTATCCGAGCGCCGTGACGAACCTATCGAAGGATACGCTTTCGGATGCGTCAAGCTCGAGATGCACTTCCGAAAGATCATTGAAGAGCCTCGATTCGAAAGCTTTCTTCTGCTCAGGTGTGGTGTATCGATAGGCGTTGTAGCCGTGGCGATCGAACAGGCCATCCTTCGTGAGTTCGATCTTGCGGAACTTGATGTAGTCGCTGCGGAAATCCATCAGCCAGGCGCTGAAAGCCTCCTTGTCGAGGGACTGAAGACGGATGCTGTCGAACCAAGGGATGCTGTCTTTCCCCTCGACTTTCGTCGATAGATCGGAGAGCGTTTTCTCACCCGGCAAAGAGTCCAGTTTCCTTTTGATCGCTCCGCCGCTGCCCAGCCTCGAAGCGCTGAAACCGATCCCTGATGAGCCGTCCGTGAGACCCTCGGAGCCGCCCGGCGCGAAGAGTTCTAGGTAACCGCGCCAGCCCATGAGGTACGTTCCCGTCCAGCTCTCGCTGACAGTCTTGATAGTTTTCTGCTCGAACATGCTGAATTGTTCGGAGATGAACGCCGATTTGGCGATCGAATCGATCGTGTCCTTTTGAAGCGTCACGTAAACATGGTTCAGCTCGACCGACGGCTGGCCTGGCGTCTGGGCGATGGTGGCGACGGCGAAAACCAGGACAACCCAGCAGACTGCAATAGCAATGCGTTTCATAAAACGCCTCCTAATTGAATCCTGAATAGCCTATTTCGTCTTCGGATCGGGTTGGACCCTACGATCTGCCCTCGTAATAAGGCATCCAGGTCTTGCCATCAGCCGAGGTTTCGCCTTTACCGTGTAGCTCATCAAGTCCGCCGCGAATACCCCGGTCATCCTGAACATGTACGTATTTCCTCCGACGGAAGAACATCCCCGAATAAGTGCATGTTTTCCCATCGATGACATACGTCCCGGAGGCTATGGTTCCATTGTCATAGTACTCGGTATTGGAATATTTCTTTTCAATGGGTCATACCCGACAATCCAAATACTCCGCGACACTCCCTTAGGCTCCCTTGGCTGTTGACTGGAATTCTGAAAAAACCCTCCGAGAATTCTCTTCACGGTGCGTTTCGCCGGTGACCTTGCCGCCGGGTCCCAACGGCCCGCCTTGTATTCTCCCTCGTAGGACCAATGGCCCAAAAAGGCATCGAACTTTGTGAGCTCAGGATAAGGCTTCGGGGCCTGGGCTGCGCCCAGATCGAGATTGCGAAGGCCAAGAGGACCAGGCCGACCGCGAAAGCAAAGCGTTTCATAAAACCCCTCCTTTTGAAGTGATTCAGAGACACGGGGACGGCAAAGACAGATTTCCCGGAAAGGCTGACCTTCGACTTCCCCAAATCCCTTGCTGGTTAACCTATAGCACCGCAAGAATACGGAGTCAATCGGGGCTGGAGCCTGCCAGATCCTCACGTGGGCGGAAACTCAGCTTCTTGCTGAATCAGTTTCTTGGAGAATGATCGCATTGCCCATAAAACTCGCATTATTAAAGGACGACTCTTAAGGGATGAGGTCCCTTCGTCCCCGCTACTGAATTTTTTATGAGGATTCGTTAATAAATAGGGATGCGGTGCGGGACTATTCTGATAACCCCTCACAATTCGACTTTCCGCTGACCTCTCAGCGTCCGTAAACCAGCAGGCGGAACGTTCCCGGAATCGCGACCGGATTCGGATGGGGGCGATCCGGGGTGGGAGCCGGAGGCGGACCAAAATCCGACGTGGTCAGGAAGAGGTTGTGGGTCTTGGGATCGAGCGCCATCGTTTTGGCCCCGAACTCGGTCTTGACCGTCTGGACCTCACTGTACTTGTCGGGCGAGTCTTCGTGGAAGATGTGGATCATGCCTTCACGGGTCGAGGCGAAGATGAGCCCGGTCTCCGGCTCATAGACAATGGCGTCCGCACCGCCGCTGATCGGGAATGACTGGATGACTTTGCCGTTGTCGGCATTCATGACCACGAGGAACTTGGGGTTGCGGCCTGCGGAGAACAGCCGCCGGTGCGCCCTGTCCATCGCTATCGCCGTAGGTGCTCCGGCCGGGGCGACCGGCCACCGGGCTTTGATCGTGAGGGCTTCGGAATCGATCGCCACCACCTCGTTTGTTTCTTCATTGTTGTTGTAAACCACTCCCTTGCCATCGGCGACGGCGTTCTCTGGACCACCGCCCAAGGGGATGGTCTTCACCACGGTTCCCTTGGCGGGATCGATAACCGTCGTGTCCTTGGAGTTTCCGTTGAACGAAAATATGCGCTTCGACGCCGGATCGTAAATGATAGCGTCTGCATCGGGTTCGGCTTTGACCTCGCCGGTGACTTTTAAAGTCGCGATATCGAAAATGACCACCTTGCCCGGGTCACCGTCAGTGATAAATCCCTTGCCAAGATCCTTGACCAAGGCGATCCCGTGGCACCGTTCTAAGCCGGAGATAGTGCCCACCACGGCATAACTATCGGCATCGACGCACCTTGACCTCGGTGCCGTGCGAGAGGTAAAGACGGCGCATCGCAGGGTCGATCGTAATATAGTCAAAATACTCCTTCCCACCCGGTGCCGCGCTGAGAGGAACTTTCTTAATCAGGTGATAATTGACCGCCGGTGGACCCGCAAGAGCCAACAGTGCCAAGCAATAGAAAAGACACGCAGACCGCAAAACGGCGCGAACTCGAAATCTTCATGGAAACTCTCCCTTCCAGTAGCGGGCTGTGGGTGACCTGCCCCCAATCAATGTACCACCTCAAAGTGAGATTTTCAAGCCTGGGCTTGCCAGGTTCTTCTCGTAATACCTGAACCGATTTAAGGGCGGCAGATCAGCTCCGGTGCAATCCGGGCAAGAGTCTCTCAGGTGAGATCTTTTGTGTATTCTGGGGTCATAGTGATGTTCTGAACCTATTTTTCCATCTTTCCAGTGATCCTTGTCAATGAAATGCTGCCGAAACTCAAAGAGACCTCGTCATCGGTGAACTTCATGGAAAAGGTCGAGGTCACGACATCACCAAGGATATGAAACTTGAAGATAAAGGTCTTGTCGTCGACCCAAGAACCTTTGCTGGCGACCCGGGATTGTTCGGAATTGCTTCCCATCGACATCCCGGTATCCACGATCCTGAAGTTTCCGTCCAGGCCGATCGGAAAATCTAGGGTCTGCTTGCCTATCGTCAGCTTCATCGCGCATTCGCGACCGTTTTTAAAGGAAAGGACGAGTGACTGCAGGCCTCGCTTATTGGGCTCCAGGACGTATTTTTTGCCAGTTACTCTGGTGGCGATTTCCGGCATCGGCCCAACCTCTTGAGCCAAGGGTCTTTCCAGTTCGTTGAGCAAACCGGTTCAGGGCTTGGGTGGCTTGGGGATTGGGAGGCAGGGAGCCTTCGCTTGAGACCGCCTGGAAAATGTAGGGTTCCAGATACTGGAAAATGGCCCCCTGATTTTCACCGGTAACGACGACGACCATCTTTAGGTCCGGTCTGACGATGATATATTGACCGCCCCATCCCCTGGCCTGATAGCCCTGGGCAGGAATCCACCACCAATAACCATACCGGATAGCCCTGGGATAGTTGAGGTCGGGACCAATGCTCAATTTCGGAGAGGTTGATTCTTCGACCCATTCTCTTGGTACGACTTGCTGACCGCTCCACATTCCTTTATTGAGGTAGAGAAGGCCAAACTTGGCCATGTCCCTTGGTTTCAAAAAAAGTTCCGCACCTCCCAGGTAGATTCCCTTGTTATCTTTGCTCCATTGGACATCGGAAATCCCCAAAGGCTTGAACAAGAAGGCATCGGCAATTTCCTTAGTGCTTTTGCCGCTTGCCTTCGTCAAGATGGCCGACATCATGTGCGCCAGCATCGTGTTGTATTCGAATTTTTTACCCGGCGTGTCGCGCATCGGGATGGTTTTCCATTGTTCCAGATCGAAGGGCGATACGGGACTGGTGGTTTCCTGGTCGTAGCTCCAGGTCAATCCCGCCGTCATGGTCAACAGGTGACGGAGAGTGATGTCCCTTTTTTGGGGGTCATTCACATACTCCGGGTAGAATTCCGACACCTTCTGGTCGAGGTTTTTTAGGTACTTTTCCCTGAGGGCAATCCCCACCAGAGCAGAGAGGACGCTTTTCGAAGCGGATTTGATATTGTGCAAAGTTTCTTTTTGGTAGGGCGCAAAATAACTTTCCGTAATCAGATACCCGTTCCTGACGATCAGGATGCTATGAAAGTCGCTGCGTCGCTTCGCCTTTATGTCTTGGAACATCTCCAGTAATTTGCGGGAGTCGACACCCTGTGTTTCCGGCGTTGAAACCTTCCAGTTGTCATCCGGAATGTAGGAGTTAAGAGCTTGGCCGTATGAGAAATAAGGAAGTAGGAAACACAATAGAACCATTAGAAGAATAGAACGTAAGCCTCTTGCTTCCATTAAAAAGCCTCCTAACCGGAATTTCCATTTTGGCTCCCGGCTTCAGGGTTAGTATACACTCAGCCGCCATCCTTTAACCCTCTAAATGGCAGTTTCGCATGAGGTACTCCCCATATTTGGTCCAAAAAAGCTATAGAAACATTTCATAGACATGACGGATATGTCCTATCCCCCAGAATGGCCCGGCAAGGGGGTTTCGGGTGTGGCCGGTTTTTACAGGTAGATTACGGAGGTGATTTCAAGAAAAAACGGAATGTGCAGACGAATCCCCGCGTCACAAATACGTCACAAAAAGTGCTTAAACCCGCTTAATCTGGCTTAATGCTGCTTAAAGGGAAAACGATAAAATCAGGGGAAAACGTGGCGTGCCTGAGAGGATTCGAACCTCCGACCTTTGGATCCGGAGTCCAACGCTCTATCCAGCTGAGCTACAGGCACGCGGAAGCTGATTTATACTACAACATTCCGGGGCCGTTGTAAATTTCGCCCATCTTGAATTCCCGGCCCATCCGTGGGATATCTAAGACCGGCATTCTGAGCCATCTTTCTCGAGGAGAAGACAGTGAAAAAAGTCCCGAAGACAGGTTCCTTCCCTTCCCTTAGGCCGGCGCTCCTGGCAGGCGCGATCTCCTGCTGATCCTCATGGACTTGCCCGCCCTCGGAGCGCCCCCCTCTCAAGAGGCGACGAGAGTCCCGCCGCCCTTTCGCAGGTCCCGTCATCCCCGCGCCCCCAAGCCCCTCACTCCCGAGATGACCCTCAAGCGCTGGTCGGTCGGCGACCTCCAGCTCTCCCCGGACGGGAGCCGCCTGGCCATGGTCGTGTCGGAACCCGCCAAGCCCACCGGCCAACGCCGCAACATCTGGCTCTACGACTTCGCGACGCGCGCCCTCTGCCAGTTCACCGCCTCGGCCAAGTCCGACACGCGGCCGCGCTGGTCGCCGGACGGCCGGACGCTCGCCTTCCTCTCGAACCGCGACGGCGAAACCCAGATCTATCTGATCGCCGCTCGACGGCGGCGAGGCCCACGCGCTCACCGACGCCAAGACGGGCATTTCGTCCTTCGAGTGGGCCCCGGACGGGAAACGGCTCGCCTTCGAAACGACCGCCCCGAAGACAGAAGAAGAGGAGAAGAAGGAGAAGGACAAGGACGACGCCCGCGTCGTCGGCAAGCCGGAGGCCCGCACTCTCCTCCAGGTCATCGAGATCGAGTCGAAGGCCGTCCAGACGCTCGTCCGCGGCGCCTGGCGGATCTCCGAATACGTCTGGAGGCCCGACGGGGCCGGCCTCGTCGTGGCCGCGACAGACGACCCCCGGCGAGGACGTCTTCTCCGAGAAGATCTACCTCGTGGACGCGGCCTCCGGGAAGATGACACTCTTCGCCTCCCCCGCCGGCCCCTTCGGACACATGCGGGTTTCACCGGACGGAAAGGTCCTGTCCTATGTCGGGTGCCGCGGCGACGGCCCCGACCCGCACGACATCATCGTCCAGCCGCTCGGCGGCGGCGAGGCCCGGAACCTCACCGCCCGCTCCATCGACCGGCCCGTCGGCTCGTTCGTCTGGGAGGACGCGGCCCGCCTTTTCGCGGTCGCCGAGGACGGCTTCCGCACCGCGTTCTTCAGCCTGACGCTCGACGGCAAGGCCGAGAGGTCCGCGTTGACGCCGTCGCTCCTGGCAAGCTCTTATGCCAAGGGAAAGAACGGCCTGGCTCTCGTCGGCGAATCCGCGACCGAGGCCCCCGAGCTCTGGATCGCCACCACCGCCGGCCACGCCGAGAAGGCGAGCCATTTCAATAAGGACTGGGACGACGTGAAGCTCCTTAAGCCGGAGATCGTCCGCTTCCCGAGCTTCGACAAGAAGGAGATCGAGGCCTCCCTCCTCCGGCCCGAGGGCGCCGCGCCCGCCGCGAAACTCCCCGCGGTTATCCTCGTCCACGGCGGGCCGACGGGCGCCTGGACGGACAGGTTCGACGCCTGGGGCCAGCTCCTGGCCGCGCACGGCTTCGTCGTCCTCTCCCCGAACGTCCGCGGCTCGACGGGCTACGGCTACGACTTCATGGTCGTCAACCGCTTCGATTGGGGCGGCGGCGATTTCAAGGACGTCATGGCCGGCGCCGACTGGCTGATCAAGAAGGGGATCGCCGACCCGGCCCGCATCGGCATCGGCGGCTGGTCCTACGGCGGCTACATGGCGGCCTGGGCGGTGACGCAGACGACGCTGTTCAAGGCCTCGGTGTCGGGGGCGCCCATGACCGACCTGGCCTTCGAGTACGGCTCCGAATCCGACGGGATCAACATCGGCGACACCTGGGCCCTGGGCAATCCCTACGAAAACCTCCCCCTCTTCACCGCGCGCTCGCCGGTGACGTTCGTGAAGAAGGTCAAGACCCCGACGCTCCTTCTCTGCGGCGAGAACGACACGACGGATCCCGTCGGGCAGTGCTACCAGTTCCACCGCGGGCTGAGGCGATACGGCGTGGAAACTGAACTCGTCGTCTACCCGCGCGAAGGCCACGGGCCCAGGGAGGAAAAGCACCGCCTTGACGTCCTCAACCGGATGGTCGGGTGGTTCGAGAAGTACCTTAAGAAATAGGCTTGGCGCCAGCCGTCTCGTGACGGCCGCCGGGTCGACCCTGAGAAAAGCGCCCAGCGCGTCGAAGCAGGCCAGCCAGTCCTTCGCCCCGGCCTCGCCGCGGGCGGCCTTCTTCCGCGCCTCGCCGTAGACCCGCCGGCTGAGCGTAACGTAACTGTTCTGGCTCCGCCACAGGTCGAGGTCGAGGGCGAGCGGCTTCAGGACCTCGAACACGGAGACGATGTCCTTGAGGAGCCTCGCGTTCCCGGGGTCCGCCTCGAGCTTCGCCATCGTCAGGCCGACCCTCCGGCTCGCCGCGTATCCGAGCGCGGCTTTGTCCGGCTTGAACGACCAGCGCCGGAACTCCTCGACGGCCTTGCGGAGCGCCTCGACGTCGGTCTCGTCCCGGTCGATGAGGCGGCCGAGGTCGGCGTTGACGACGAAGGCGGCCGGCGCGGCCAGCGCCTCGGGGAGCGGGATCTGCATCTCCCGGAGGCCCTCCATGACGGCCCGGTTCGCCTCGAAGGTCTTCCGGTACTCCGCTTCGAGCCCGTTCACCGTCTCCTCGAGGATGAGGCCCAGGACCTTCCGCCGCTCGTCCTTGAAGAGGTCGCCGAGCGAATACCGGCGCGCGCCGAAGTCCTTATCGATGAGCCACTTGACCTCGTCCGTGTCCCTCCGGACGAAGGCCTCGCGGGCGCGCCGCGCCGTGCGCTCGAAGCGCCTCTCGTCCCCGTCGAAATCCTTCACCCCGGCCACCATCTCCCGCTCGCCGAGATAGAGGACGGCGTAAGCGATCGTCCGCTCCTCGAGCGTGACGGCGGAGGTGAACGTCGCCCGGCCGACGGCGAGCTTCCGCCGGCCGTCCTCCGCCCGCTCGCGGACATCCCCGCCGACCGCATACGGCCCGATCCGGGCCGCCTTCGGATACTCCTCGAAAAGCGAGGAGACGGCGTAATGCGCGCAGAGCCGCAGGTAATCGACGAAGGCCGGCCTGACGAAGAGGTCGTAGACCTTGGCCCCGTTCTTGTATTCGGGGACATTGCTCGCCGCGCGGCCGAGCATCCGCAGGTACTCCGGCTCGAGGTCGGCGCCGCCGACGTCGCGGACGAGCTGCATCAGCCGGCACGCGTACTGGACGACCTGGACCGTCTCGATGTTCGAGATGTCGTCGAAGAACCAGCCGTCGCTGGTGAAGACGAGCATGGCCTGGCGCTCGATCTCGAGGAGCTTGAGGAAGCGCGTCTTCTCCGCCGCGGCCAGCGCCCGGCCGGCGTGGGCCGCGACGAACGCCTCGACCGTCCCGGGCGCGCGGTCCAGGACGAGCCGGATGTACTCCTCGCGGACCCGCCAGGGGTCGGCCGGCGAACTCCGCCATCCCCTTCTCGTAGACGGCGGCCGCCTTGGCCGCGAGCCAGCCCATGGCCCCGCGCAGGGGGGTCCGCCACTTCTGGTTCCAGCCCGGATGCAGCGCCGCTGTTGTCGCCGCAGTCGCTCCGCCAGCGCTCGATGCCGTGGCCGCAGCTCCAGGACGTCCGCTCGATGATCTCCACTTCGCGCGCGGGCGGGAAGCGCTCGAGGTAATCGCCGTAGACCGTGACCTCGGCGAGCTTGTTCGCTTCGATGTAGTTGAGGGTATAGGCGAGGGCCATGTCCCCGAAGCGATGGTGGTGGCCGTAGGTCTCGCCGTCGGTCGCGATGTGGACGAGCTCGGGCCGCTCGCCGCCGGACGCGCCCCTCCCCCGCCGCCGAAGGCCGCGACGAGCCGCTTCGCGAACCGCTCGCCGTTCTGGAGCAGGTCGCCGAAGGCGACGTCGTGGGAGATGGCGCCGTCGTAGAAGAAGAGCGCGATCGTCCGGCCCGACGGCAGCCGGCAAAGGTAGGGCATCCTCGGGTCGATCCGCCCCCCGCCGACGTCTTGCCATTCGCCGCCCCCGATGTCCCGGACGCGGCAGGCCTGGTAGGGCGAGAGAACCGTGAACAGGATGCCGTGCTCGGCCATGATGTCGAGCGACTCGAGGTCGACGGCCGTCTCCGGGAGCCACATCCCTTCGGGCTTTCGGCCGAACCGCGCCTCGAAATCCGCCATGCCCCAGACGACCTGGGTCCGCTTGTCGCGGCTCCCGGCCAGCGGCATGATGAGGTGGTTGTAGGCCTGGGCCATGGCGCTCCCGTGGCCGCGGAAGCGGGCGCGGCTCTCCTTGTCCGCGTCGAGGATGGCCTGGTAGACCTCGGGGCTCGCCTTCTCCATCCAGGCCAGGAGCGTCGGCCCGGCGTCGAAGCTGATCGAGGCGTAGTTGTTGACGATGTCGACGATCCTGTCCTGGGCGTCGAGGATGCGGGCCGCGGCGTTCGGCGCGTAGCACTCGGCCGTCACCCGCTCGTTCCAGTCGTGGAAGGGCGCGGCCGAGTCCTGGACCTCGATCTCCTCGAGCCAGGCGTTCTCGCGCGGCGGCTGGTAGAAGTGGCCGTGGATCGAGACGAAGCGGCTCATCGCTCCTTCTTGAAGACGAGGATGCCGAGCGGAGGAAGGGTCAGCCGCAGAGAGTGGCTGCGGCCGTGCGCCGGCTTCGCCTCGGCCGTGACCTTGCCGAGGTTGCCGAGGCCCGTCCCGCCGTAATCCTTGGCGTCGCTGTTCAGGAGCTCCCGCCACACGCCGCCCTCGGGGACACCGACCCGGTAGTCGCCGCGGGCGACGGGCGTGAAGTTGCAGACGACGAGGATGACGTCCGGCGTCGAGCTCCCCTTCCTGAGGTAGCTGACGATGCTCCGGTCGACGTCGTTGAAGTCGACCCACTCGAACCCGGCCGGCTCGAAGTCGAGCTCGTGGAGGGCCGGCTCGCGGCGGTAGAGCTCGTTGAGGTCGCGGACCCAGCGCCGGACGTCGCGATGGACGGCGTAGTCGAGGGCGTGCCACTCGAGGCTCTCCTCGTGCGTCCACTCCTTCCACTGGGCGAACTCGCCGCCCATGAACAGGAGCTTCTTGCCGGGATGGGTGTACATGTAGCCGTAGAGGGCCTTGAGGTTGGCGTACTTCTCGCCCTCGAGGCCGGGCATCTTGCCGACGAGCGAGCCCTTGCCGTGGACGACCTCGTCGTGCGAGAGCGGCAGGACGAAGTTCTCCGTGTAGGCGTACCACATGCTGAAGGTCAGGTCCTTGTGGCTGAACTTGCGGAAGAGCGGGTCGCGGCTGAAGTAGGAGAGCATGTCGTGCATCCAGCCCATCTTCCACTTCATGCCGAAGCCCAGGCCGCCGAGATAGACCGGGCGGGTGACCATCGGCCAGGCCGTCGATTCCTCGGCGATCGTCTGGATGTCGGGGAAGGCGCCGTAGAGGACCGTGTTCAGCCGCTTGAGGAAGGCCGTCGCCTCGAGGTTCTCGCGGCCGCCGTAGCGGTTCGGGATCCACTCCCCCGCTTTCCGCGAATAGTCGAGGTAGAGCATGGAGGCCACGGCGTCGATGCGCAGGCCGTCGGCGTGGTAGCGGTCGAGCCAGAACAGGGCGCTGCTCGTCAGGAACTCGCGGACCTCGTTGCGGCCGTAGTTGAAGATGGCGCTCTTCCAGTCGGGGTGGAAGCCGCTGCCTCGGGTCCTCGTGCTCGTAGAGGGAGCTCCCGTCGAAGCGGGCCAGGCCGTGGCCGTCGGTCGGGAAGTGCGACGGCACCCAGTCGAGGATGACGCCGATGCCCTTCTGGTGGAGGTGGTCGACGAGGAACATGAAGTCCTGGGGCGTGCCGTAGCGGCTCGTCGGCGCGAAGTAGCCGACCGTCTGGTAGCCCCACGACCCGTAGAAGGGGTGCTCCATGATCGGCAGGAGCTCGACGTGGGTGAAGCCCGTCTCCTTGACGTAGTCGGCGAGGAGCGGGGCCATCTCCCGGTAGGTCAGCCAGCGGTTGCCCTCCTCGGGCACGCGGCGCCAGGAGCCGAGGTGGACCTCGTAGATCGAGATGGGGCTGTGGAGCCCGTTCGAGCGGGCCCGGCCCGCCATCCAGTCGGCGTCGCCCCACTCGTAGTCGAGGTCCCAGACGATCGAGGCGGAGCGCGGCGGGGCCTCGGAGAAGAAGCCGAGCGGGTCGGCCTTCTCGGCGACGGAGCCGCCGATCTTCGAGGTGATGTGGTACTTGTAGAGCGCGCCCTTGCCGAGGCCCGGGACGAAGCCCTCCCAGATGCCCGAGCCGTCCCAGCGGGGCCCGAGGGGATGGCGGCCGGGCGTCCAGCCGTTGAAGTCGCCGATGACGGAGACGCGCTCGGCGTTCGGCGCCCAGACGGCGAACTGCGTCCCCGGACGGCCGCCGGCCTCCATGAGGTGGGCGCCGAGCTTGTCGTAGAGCTTGAAGTGGTTGCCTTCTTTGAAGAGGTAGACGTCGCCGTCCGTGATCCGGCTCGGCCCGTGGACGACGTCGCCGGCCCCGGGAGGCGGAGGTCCGGGCTTGGGGGGGCCTTCGGGTCCTTCGCTCATGGTCGCCTGTCCCTCTCCTTTTCGGTCCGCGGTCAGCCCTCATTATAACGGTTCTTGGCCGCAGTTCCAACGCGGCTCTTTCTCCGCCTGTCGCCCGACTGGGGACGGCGGCGGACCAGGAGGGCCGGGGAGCTGTCTTCCCGCGCGGGAGAACACCGTCCCGCCCCGCGGAACGGGCCCCCCACGGACTCCCCAGAGGGACCGGAATCCACCCTGAGCCCGGGAGCGAGAATTTTTTCAATGCGGGCGGGGATTTTGGCACGCTTCTTGGATGATGCGGAAGCGAGGCGTCGAAGGGACGCTTCGAGAGATTGGATGAGGGGATAGAGAAGGCCGGTTGGCCCAGCCGCAAGGCGCGGCAAACTGGATGGGGCCAGCAGGGGGCGGGGTCATGGGGCTCCCGGAAGGGGGCCCCGTTTTTTTATGCGGCTTCGTTCCGGCCGGCCTTGACGATCCTGGCCCACTCGTCGCGGAGGGTCACGGTCCGGTTGAAGACGGGCCGGCCGGGCTTCGAGTCGCGCCGGTCGGCGCAGAAATAGCCCATCCGCTCGAACTGCCAGCGGCTCTCGGGCGGCCGCGGACGCCAGGCACGGCTCGAGCTTGGCCCCGGGCAGGACCTCGAGCGACTTCGGGTTGAGGTCGGCTTTCCAGTCCTCCCCTTCCGGCGACGTCTCGCAGGGGTCGCGCACGGTGAAGAGCGTGTCGTAGAGCCGGACCTCGGCGTCGACGGCGTGGGCCGCCGAAACCCAGTGGAGGGTCGCCTTGACCTTCCGGCCGTCGGGCGCGTCGCCGCCGCGCGTCGCCGGGTCGTAGGTGCAGCGGAGCTCGACGACCTCGCCGGTCGCGGGGTCCTTGACGACCTCCCGGCAGGTGATGAAATAGGCGTAGCGGAGGCGGACCTCCCGGCCCGGGCGCCAGGCGGAAGAACTTCGTGCGGCGGGTCCTCCATGAAGTCGTCGCGCTCGATGTAGAGCTCGCGGGAGAAGGGGACCTTGCGCGTTCCCGGCGCTCGGGTCCTCGGGGTTGTTGACGGCGTCGAGCTCCTCGACCCGGCCCTCGGGGTAGTTGGTCGATGACGACCTTGAGCGGCCGGAGGACGGCCATGGCCCGCGGGGCGGTCCTGTTCAGGTCCTCGCGGACGCAGCATCTCGAGCAGGGCCATGTCGACGATGCTGTTGTCCTTGGCGACGCCGATGACGTCGGCGAAATTCCGGATCGCCTCGGGCGTGTAGCCGCGCCGCCGGAAGCCGGAGATGGTCGGCATGCGCGGGTCGTCCCAGCCGTCGACGAGGCCCGTCTCGACGAGCTCGAGGAGCCTGCGCTTGCTGAGGACGGTGTGGCTGAGGTTGAGGCGGGCGAACTCGATCTGCCTGGGGATGGTGGATGCCGAGCTGGTCGAGGAACCAGTCGTAGAGCGGCCGGTGGACCTCGAACTCGAGCGTGCAGATCGAGTGGGTGATGCCCTCGATCGAGTCGCACTGGCCGTGGGCCCAGTCGTAGGTCGGGTAGATGCACCAGGCGTCGCCGCGTCCGGTAGTGGTGCTCGCGGCGGATCCGGTACATGAGCGGGTCGCGCAGGAGCATGTTCGGGATGGGCCATGTCGATCTTGGCCCGCAGGGTCTTCGAGCCGTCGGGGAACTCGCCGGCCCGCATCCGGCGCGAAGAGGTCGAGGTTCTCCTCGACCGTGCGGTTGCGGTAGGGGCTCTCCGTGCCCGGCTTGGTCAGCGTGCCGCGGTAGTCGCGTGACCTCGTCGGCGGTCAGGTCGCAGACGTAGGCCTTGCCCTTCTTGATGAGGTCGACGGCGAACTCGTAGAGCTGCTCGTAGTAATCCGAGGCGTAGATATTCGCGGTCCTCCCAGTCGAAGCCGAGCCAGCGGATGTCCTCCTTGATCGACGTCGACGTACTCGATCTCCTCGGTCTCGGGGTTCGTGTCGTCCATGCGGAGGTTGCAGAGGCCGCTGTAGTCGCGCGGCCAGGCCGAAGTTCAGGCAGATGGACTTGGCGTGGCCGATGTGGAGGTAGCCGTTCGGCTCCGGCGGGAAGCGGGTGTGGACCGTCGCTGAACCGGCCGGCCGCGGAGGTGCTCGTCGATGATGTCGCGGATGAAATTCGTCTTGGGCTTCGGCGTCTCATCCATGCGCGGCTCTCCTCAGGCGCTCGACGACGCGCTCGCGGCCGAGGACCTCCATCATCTCGAACAGGCCGGCGCCCTTGGTCTTGCCGCTGACGGCCATGCGGGCCGGGTGGATGACCCGGCCGGCCTTGATGCTCGCGCTCCTCGGCGAAGTCCCGGAAGGCCTTCTCGATCGCGTCGTGGGTGAATTCGGCTCGAGCGCCGGCCAGGCGGTCGGCCAGGACCGCCAGGTACTCGCGGCTCTCGGGCGTGGCCAGGTACTGGTCCTGCCCTCCTCCTCGACGGCGAAGTCGTCGCGGAAGAAGGAATCGGTCATGGGCGGGAAGTCGCTCAGGGTCTTGATCCGGACCTTGTAGAGGTCGAGGACCCGGGCGAGGTAGTCGTCGGCGACGCCGGCGATGTCGAGGCCGGCCGCGGCGAGCTGCGCCCTGACGAGCGGCAGGAGCTCGGCGTCGGGCTTCTTCATGATGTACTCGCCGTTCAGCCAGCGCAGCTTCTGGAGGTCGAACTTGGCCTGGACGTCGTTCATCTCCGCGATCTCGAACAGCCGGACGGCCTCGGCGAGGGGCATGACCTCGCGGCCGTCGCGGGGCATCCAGCCGAGGAGGATGAGGTAGTTGGCCAGGGCCTCGGGCAGGAAGCCCTCGCGCTTGTACTCCTCGACCGAGACGCCGCCGTGGCGCTTGGAGAGCTTGGCCCCGTCCGGGCCCAGGATGAGCGGCATGTGGCCGAAGCGCGGCGGCGTCGAGCCCGAAGGCCTCGTAGAAGAGGATCTGCTTGGGCGTGTTGCGAGATGTGGTCGTCGCCGCGGAGGATGTGGGTGATGCCGAGGTAGGCGTCGTCGACGACGCAGGAGAAGTTGTAGGCCGGCGAGCCGTCCGACTTGATCATGACCTGGTCCTTGATCGTCGTCCGTCTCGACCGCGATCCGGCCGTGGATCAGGTCGTCGTAGGCGATCGTCCGGCCCGGCTCGACCTTGAAGAGGATGGCCTCGCCGTCCTGGTAGGCCTTGCCGGCGGCGACGAGCTCCTCGGCCTTCTGCGCGGTAGACGTCGAAGCGCCGGCTCTGGAAGATGCGGCTCCCCGTCCCAGTCGAGGCCGAGCCAGCGCAGGTCCTCCAGGATCTCCTCGAGGAAGCGCGTCTCGGAGCGCCTCAGGTCCGTGTCCTCGATGCGGAGCAGGAACTGGCCGCCGGTGTGGCGGGCGTAGAGCCAGTTGAAGATGGCCGTGCGGGCGCTCCCGACGTGGAGGAAGCCCGTCGGGCTGGGGGCGAATCGGACTCGGACCATGTCTTTTCTCTTTTCGGACCTCGAAAATCCTTATTCTTATAGCATAGGGGGGAAACCCGGTCAAACGGCCGGCGGACCCCGGGGACGCCTGGACAACGAACGGCGGCACCCGAGGCCGGGCCGGCCGCGAGGGCGAGCGGGCCGGCGCTCAGGCGCGGGACGCGGCGGCGATCACGCGAACGGCTTGTCGATCGAGGGGCTGGGCGGTCGTGAACCACTTCGCCCCGTCCTCGGTGATGTGGAAATCGTCCTCGAGCCGGACGCCGAACTCGCCCGGGATGACGATCATCGGCTCGTCGGTGAAGCAGTTGCCCGGACGGATGGGGGCCTTGTTCCCCTTGACGAGGTAGATCCACTCGTGGCCGTCCATGCCGATGCCGTGGCCCGTGCGATGCGGCAGGCCGGGCAGCTTGTAGCCGGGACCGTAGCCGGCGGCGACGAGGACCTTGCGGGCGGCGGCGTCGACGTCCTCGCAGGGGACGCCGGGCCTCGCCGCCCGGAAGGCCGCGGCCTGGGCCCTCTTCTCGACCTCCCAGACGTCGCGCTGTTTCTCGGAGGGCTTGCCGAAGACGACCGTCCGGCTGACGTCCGACTGGTAGCCGGCGACGGTGCAGCCGCCGTCCATGAGGACGATGTCGCCCTCGCGCAGGGTCCGCGGCTTGATGCTGCCGTGGGGGAGCGACGACTGCTCGCCGAAGCTCGCCCCGGCGCCCCCGGGAACGCCGAGCGCCCGGAAGGCGGCCGCGGTGTTGGCGCCGAAATCCTCCTTGGTCATGCCTTCCTCGAGCATGGCGAGGGACGCCTTGTAGGCCTCGACGGTGATGTCGTTGGCCCGCTGCATGAGGGCGATCTCGGCCGCGGACTTGACGGAGCGGCAGCCGATCGTCACCGGGTCGGCGCTGACGTAGTCGAAGCCCGGCGCCTCCCTGCGCAGGCCGTCGTAGACGAAGAAGCGGACGCGCTCCTCGATGCCGACGCGGCCGGTGCGGAGGCCGCGGTCCTGGAGGACGCGGGCGATGGCCTTGTAGGGGCTCTCGTCCTCCTCCCACGTCCGGATGTCCGCGCCGAAGCGGATGAGCTCGCGGGCCCGGTCCTCCTCGAACTTCGGGCAGACCCAGGCCATCTCGCCGCGCGCCGGCAGGATCCAGGCCAGGACGCGCTCGCTCAGCCACCAGCTGACGTCGGTGAAATAGACGAGGCCGGTGCCGCCCTCGATGAGCATGGCGTCGATCTTCGATTCCGCCATGAGCCGGCGCGCCTTCTCCATGCGCGCCCGGCGCTCGTCGTCGGAGATGGGGACGATGCCGGCCGTCATGGGCTTGAGCCGGCCGAGGACCGAGTCCTTGGCGCGCGGCGCGGGCGCCGCCTGGCCGCCCCGGGCGTCGACCGCCGCCGCTCCGGCGAGGCCGAGGGCCCCGGCCGCTCCGGCCGTCATCCTGAGGAATCCGCGTCTGTCGATGCTCATGCTCGCTCCTTCTTTCGTTCGAGAATGCCAAGAAGGGAGATTCTAGTTCACTCGCACCGCTAAAACAACAACTAAAGACGTCCGCGGCTAGCCGCCGGGGGTGAGGAACGGAGGGAATTTTTGCTCGAAGGAATCACCCCTGGAGGTGATTTTCGCCGACGCCCCCCCTGTCATGATGGTCCCGGGCGCATCGGCCCGCGAGAAAGAGGGAAAGTCCGTTCCACGGAGAAGGGAGAGAAAGCGATTGCAACGACCGGGACGAACCTTTAGAATCCCGAGAGAAGAGTCCTTGTCGGAGCGGAGAGAACGACCATGAAAAACCCCAACGCGGCACGCGGCTTCACCCTCATCGAGGCCATCGTCGTCGTGGCCATCATGGCCATGATGATGGTCTACATGTTCCCGAACATCATGAACTCGATCGAGACCCGCAACCTCGACAACGGCGCGCGCGACATCCAGACGACCCTCGAGCAGGCCCGCTACCGGGCCATCGACGAGAAGGTCCACTACCGGATCCGGTTCGCCGAGTCCAACGGCGTCTGGTACATGCACCTCGAGGACATGGACCTCTCCGGGAACTGGAGCGCCGCGGCCAGGTTCCAGGCGAGGCCCATCGACACGCGCTTCGTCGTGGCCCTCAACCTGCCCGCGGCCCAGGCGGTCGAGTTCTCGCCCCTCGGCGTCGTCGAGGACTTCGACAGCACCCACAACTCGCTGTCGCTCCAGAGCCTGAAGCTCAAGACCAAGAAGCAGCCCGACCTGCGCATCCTGACCGTCTTCGGCGGCGGGACGATCCGCTATCAGCGGGCGACGAGCGGCTGAGGCGGACGGGGATAGGGAGAAGACGATGATCCAGCGCATGAGAGAGAAACGGGCGGCGCGGAAGGGGTTTTCCCTGATCGAGGTCCTCATCGGCGTCTTCCTCGTCGCCGTGGCCGTGGTCGGGCTGGTCCAGCTCTTCCTGATGTCCATCATGAACACGGCCCGCGCGAACGAGATCGCCAACGGCACCTTCCTGGCCCAGCAGGAGATCGACTACCTCCGGACGCTGACGCTCAGCGAGCTAGCGGCCTTTCCCAACGTGACGCGCGGCGAGTCGGACGACCAGACGCTCGACCTCAACGCCGACGGCACGCCGGACTTCCGGCGGATCACGGTCATCACCAACGAGGACCCGGCCTTCGAGGTCACGGTCCTCGTCTTCCCGCCTTCGCAGTTCGCCATGAGCCGGGACACCCTCGTCGCCGCCCCCGAGAGCCACAAGGTCCGGGCCCGGCTGGCGACGACGATCACGAGGTGACGCCATGAGAGGGACACCGAGACCCGCGACATCCTCCCGGCGGCCGGGATTCACCCTGATCGAACTCCTCGTCGGCAGCGCGATCATGCTCATCGTCATCGTCGCCGCCCTGGCCGTCTACAGCAAGAGCAACCAGATCTCCGTCGACCAGCAGCAGTACGCCGAGGTCCAGAACGACGTCCGGTCGGCGATGTACCTCGTCATGAGGGACACCCGGATGATCGGCGCCGGCGTCCCCGAAGGCTTCCGCATGTTCAGCCTCGAGGGCGTCGACAACGAGGACCAGGGCTCCGCGGTCCAGCCGGACCGGCTGACCATTCTCGGCAACATGGACTGGCCGCTGAACATGGAGATCTCGGACTACCAGGGTGGCGCCGACAGCCTGACGGTCGAGGACTACAGCTTCGAACAATACCCGTACCTCGACACGTTCTACGCCAACAAGATCCTCCTCGTCCTGCCCAACCCCTCGAGCTCCTGCCGCGTCGGCGAGGTCCGGACGATCACCAATGTCACCCATGATTCCAGCGGGACGGGCGAAAAGTTCAACTTCTCCCACGGCCTGACGCCCGGGATCACGCCGCCCATGAGCCTCGAGGGGACCTGCCCGACGGCGGACGAACTATGACGGCGGCACGGTCCTTCTCGCCGACGTCAAGACCTACTGGCTGGATGTCCGGGGCAACCAGCCGGGGCTGACGGCGGGGGTCAACGGCTACCTCGGGCTGCCCGGGGTCTTCTACGTGACCGCGAACGGCGTCCACAACCCCATCGCCCAGAACGTCGAGAACTTCCAGGTCGAGTACAACGGCGATTTCAACGACGACGGCCATGCTCGACGGCTTCCAGCCCTGGAACCCGCTCTGGACGGTCGACCAGGTCGACCTCATCCGCCAGGTCCGGGTCCTGCTCCTGGGCCGGACGGCCAACGCCTTCGTCAGTGTCTCCGGGAAGCCGGGCGCGAACATCCACGTCTACCGGCGGCCGACGCTCTCGAACTCGGACGGGGCGACGACGGACGACATGCACCGCCGTTTCCTGCTCGAGTCGACCTCGAACGTCCGCAACCTGTCCTTGAATCTTTACAACAAGGGGGAACGGTGAGAATCCCGAGACACGACCCGGAGCGGGGTTCATCGCTCATCGTCGTCATCATCGTCATGGCCTTCATGCTCGCCGTGGGTGTCGCCATCCTGTCCATCACCGGGATGGCGCCCAAGGTCTCGGGCAGCGTCCGCGACCAGGAGGAGGCCTTCGACGTGGCCGAGGCGGGCTTCGACGCGGCGCGCCTGTTCATCGAGCACGCCCTCCTCAACGGGACCTGGGCCAACCTCCAGGACAACTGCCTCCGGACGCCGGCGGGGATCGACCTGCCCCTCGACGCCAACTACTTCCGGAAGCAGTCGGACCAGGCCATCGCCGAGACGATCACGGCCGGCACGACGGGCGTCCTCTACAAGGACCAGCCCTTCCTGAAGACGTCCGACGGCCACGACGACCCGACCCGGACGTACACCGTCTTCATCATCGACGACGAGGCCGGGGGCGGCGTCGTCGACCCGACCGACGTCCTGCTCGTCTGCATCGGCGTCGTCAGGGTCGGCAACCGCGTCCTGGCCACGACGCGGCTCGAGGTCCTGCTGGGCCTCGAGAATGTCGGGGGGAATCCGTAAGCGGGAGAGAATCATGGGCAAGTTCATGAAAAAGGCCATCCTCTGCGTCTTGGCCGTGGCGGCCGGGGCGCTCGCGGTGAAGGTCGTGGCCCAGGTGACGTGCACGCTGACCACGGGCTCCTTCACGGAGAACTTCACGACCACGACCTACAAGGACGCGACCAACACGGCCGTCTACGGCTGGACGCCCGACAAGGGCGTCACGGCGCCGATCGAGCTCCCCCGCCTCGGGGCGAACTTCGCCGTGACCAAGCCGGGCGGCCTCGGCGCCCACATCTACTGTACAGCCTCCGGCGACTTCGACGGAGACGGCTACCCGGACCTCGTCGGCCTCGAGCTGACGGGCCCGTCCTCGAGCTACCAGGATACCTCCCGCATCGTCTACCTGAAGAACAACTACAAGACGGCGGGCGTGGCCCAGTGGATCGAGGACCTGACCGTCGTCAACGACCCCTACACGACCTACGTCGCGCCGACCTCGATCTGCGTCGGGGACTTCAACGGCGACGGCCTGCTCGACTTCTTCTTCATGCGGAACGGCGCCGACCAGTTCGGCGGCTACACGAACTTCGCCGCCATCATGTACATCAACGTCGGGACGAAAACCAAACCGAAGTTCAACGTCCGCGGGAACTCCTCCAACCTCGACTTCACCTCGGCCTTCCAGACGGCCAAGATCTACGCCAACTGGACAGCCAACCACCTCTGCGCCGTGGACATCGACAAGGACGGCGACGTCGACATCCTCGTCGCCAGCGAGAGCAAGATCTTCCTCGTCCGCAACCCCGGCTCAAAGAACTTCAAACTCAGCAACTTCACGATCGGCGGAGCTCTCCTACAACCAGAACACGGGCTTCGCCGCCACGGGCACGGTCAAGGGCACGGACAACGCCAATTACGATGCCCGCGGCACGTCGTGCATCGCCGCCGGCAGACTTCGACAGGGACGGCAACATCGACATCGTCTGCGGCTCGGTCAACAATAACAACTACCTTGTCTACTACAAGAACGACGGCACCGGGCATTTCACCCGCAGCACGATCACCATCCCCACGGCGTCCTGCACTGGGCCGTGCGGCGTGGCCGCCATAGACTTCACCGGCGACGGGCTGCCGGACATCTTCGGAGCGGGGGACGCCTGGTGCGCCGGCAACCAGTCCCACATGTGGATCCTCAGGAACGCCGGGGTCAAAGCGGGCGTCGTCCAGTGGACGTTCCAGTGCCTGAACAACTGCAATCCCATCATCCCCCCCACCTATGACGATGATATCGTGGAGCCGCTCGACTACGACAACGACGGCGACATCGACATCATCCTCTGCGACGCCAACCATTCGGGCGACTACTATCTCGTGGTCAACATGCTGGCCGACGTCTTCGCCCTGAACGGCACGGCCCAGTCGACGAACGTCACGCCGACCCTCGACGCGAGCGAGTACGCCCTCACCAGCATCCGCGTCACCAGCCTCGCCCAGAGCTGGCGGGGCCAGTCCAACGCGGGCCTGACGGTGACCGTGTATTTCTCCGCGAACGGCGGCACCGACTGGGAGCTCTACGCGACCTACAAGGGGAACGCCATCACCAACGTCACCAACTCGGCGGCGGACGCCGGCTGGTACGACTTCAAGAACTTCGGCACGGACCTCCGCTGGAAGATCGTCCTCCAGGCGACGGAGGACACCATGGCGGACTACACCGCGGCCTCCTTCAGCACGCCGCGCATCTTCTCCCTCGCCCTCCAGTACAAGTACGTCAACCGGCAGGAGTATTCGCGGTCTTCGGCCTCGGCGACGGTCGTGACGAGCAGCGGCCAGACGAAAAAGCTCGTCATCGCCTCGTCCTTCATCTATCCGGGCTGGGAAGGCCAGCTCCGCTCCTATGACGTGTCGACCGTCAGCATCGGCACCGGCGGGTACTCGACCCTGACCACGCTCACGACCTCGGACCTCGGCTCGCCCTCGGGCCGGACGGTCTCGGCCGGGACGGCCATCTTCTGGGACGCCGGACAGGTCCTCGCGTCCCGCAGCCCCGACGACCGCGTCGTCTACACGGCCATCCGGCCGGGAAAGGACCTCGCCCAGCCGCTGCAGCGGACGGATTTCACCGCCGCCAACGCGACGCTCCTCGGCCCCCTTCCTTCAGGACGTCCAGAACGACAACGCCGGGCTCATCAACTTCGTCCGCGGCACGGGCCGGGACTGGAAGCTCGGCGACCTCAACCACTCGACGCCCGTCGTCGTCGGCCCGCCGAGCCAGGTCGCCTCGCTACATGGGCGCCGGCTACTCCGATTTCACGACCGCGCAGCAGAACCGGACCAAGGTCCTCTACGTCGGGGCCAACGACGGCATGCTCCACTGCTTCGACGTCCTGACCGGGTCCGAGCTCTGGGCCTACATTCCCTACAACCTCCTGCCCAAGCTGCGGAACCAGTGGGCCGTCGACCAGATCAACCACGACCGGTACTACGCCCACGACATCTTCGTCGACGGCTCGCCCTCGGTCTCCGACGTCTATATGAACGGCCAGTGGCGGACGGTCCTCGTCTGCGGCCAGGGCCCGGGCAAGGGCAGCACCATGGCCGGCGGCGCTCAACTACTACTGGGCCCTGGACGTCACCGACCCGGCCAACCCGCTGCCGCTCTGGGAGATCACGCACCTCAACTCGTCCGGGCAGTACACGATGGGCGAGACCTGGTCCGTCCCGGCCATCGGCAAGATCAGCGACTCCGGGACCGACCGCTGGGTCGCCTTCATGGGCTCCGGCTACGACAATATCGGCCAGAAGGTCGCCGGCCGCACGTTCTACGTCGTCCGCATCGATACCGGGGCCGTCCTCTGGACGACGACCGTCAGCGACGTCGACACGAGCCTCTTCACGGCGCCCCGCTCGGCCTACGCCGATATCCAGCCGGCCCTCGTCGCCTCGCCGACGGCCATCGACAAGAACTCGGACGGCTACGTCGATTATGTTTACGCCGCGCGACCTCGACGGCCGCCTCTATCGGCTGGACGTCACGAGCTCGTCCATTTCCTCCTGGACGTTCTCGACGATCTACACGGACTACAGCAACTACCCGATCATCACCAAGCCGGCCGTCTGGATCAACCCCTACTCCGACACGCGCGTCCCCCAGGTCTTCTTCGGCACGGGCGGCGACGACGCCTCGCCGGCCGACCGCGACTATTCTTTCATCGCCCTCTCGGACCTCGGCGCGTCGGGCGTCACCGTCGACTGGTACATGGGTGACCCCACGGCCCTCAACCTGTCCTCGGACAAGAAGGAAGGCGATCTCGGCATCGGCTACAAGGTCTGGGCCGATCCGGTCGTGGCCGACTTCACGGTCTACTTCACGACCCTGCCCGGCAGCATCGAGAACGTCAACCCCTGCCTGAACCTGGACGCCGCCGGCCGGCTCTACGCCCGCCAGCTCCGGGTCGCCTCGGGCGTCCCCATCGGCGGCTCGGCCCTGCGGTCGACGAGCACCGTGCCGCCCGATTACATGCAGATGGCCAGCAAGGCCCGCCGGGCCGTGACCCTGGGCGAGGTCCAGAGGACGGCGGCGCCCGAGAGCATCAGCAAGAGAGAGGTCTTCATGCAGGAATACAACTCGACCCTCGAAATGCTGGCCAACCCCGTCGGGGCGCTGCTCCAGATCAAGTCCTGGCGGGAGGTCTACCAGGTCATTCGCTGACGCAGATCCAGGGGGGCTGCCCCGTGGCGCGGGGCGGTCCCCCTTCTCATTCGCCCCGGGGACGCCTTGACGGCGGCCGCCCGGCGTGGGACAATGACGAAGGTGGCCCGAAGATGAAAAGAACGATCGTCGTCGCGGTTTTCGCGGCCCTCGTCGGCGTCGCTCTACGGCCAGAGCGTCTCCGACCTCGCCAAGCAGGAGAAGGCCCGCCGGGCCGCCCTCGGCGCGAACCGGGCCAAGGTCGTCACCAACGCCGACCTGGCCGCCGTCCGCAAGACCCCGGCCGTCGTCGTCGGCAACCCGGACGAGGCGCAGGACCAGAACCAGCCGACGGTCCTGCCGAGCGGCGCGCCGGCCGGCTCGGACGCGGGCGAAGTCGTCATGAACCCGACCGTCATCAAGAACGGCCCCGAGCTCTTCAAGGACGCCGACTCCGGCCCCGGCGCGGACACGGCCTCCCGGCTGAAGGCGGCCGAGGAGCTCGTCGACCTCCTGACGACGAAGCTGAACGCCCTGATGCAGCAGTCGAACAGCCTCGACACGATGACGCCGAAGGACACGATCCTCCAGCAGATCGAGGCCACGACGCAGAAGCTCCAGCGCGTCCAGGACGAGGTCGCGCGGCTCAAGGGCCAGCTCGAGGCCGGCAAGGCGGCCGCGCCGGACAAGCACTAGGCTCCCGGAGGCCGCGGCTCCCGCCGCTCACTTGGACCCGGGCGTCACCCCCATGATCGAGAACATGAAGGCGTAGGCGTCCGCCTGCGCGTCGATGGCCTTGCTCAGGTTGCTCGAGCCGTGGCCGGAGCGGGTCTCGATGCGGATGAGGACGGGGTTCGCGCAGGCCTGCTTCTCCTGGAGCGTCGCCGCGAACTTGAAGGAGTGGGCCGGCACGACGCGGTCGTCGTGGTCGGCCGTGGTCACGAGCGTCGCCGGGTAGCAGACCCCGGCCTTGATGTTGTGCAGGGGGGAATAGGCGTAGAGGTTCCGGAAGTCCTTCTCGTTGTCGCTCGAGCCGTACTCGACGGCCCAGCCCCAGCCGACGGTGAACTTGTGGTAGCGGAGCATGTCCATGACGCCGACGGCGGGGAGCGCGACCTTGAAGAGGTCCGGCCGCTGGGTCATGACGGCGCCGATGAGCAGCCCGCCGTTCGAGGCGCCCTCGACGGCCAGCAAGTCCTTCGAGGTGTACTTCTCGCGGATGAGGTACTCCGCCGCGGCGATGAAGTCGTCGAAGACGTTCTGCTTGTTGAGGAGCATGCCGGCCTTGTGCCAGGCCTCGCCGTACTCGCCGCCGCCCCGGAGGTTGGGCTGGGCGAAGACGCCGCCGTTCTCGAGGAGGAAGATCGTCGGCCGGGCTGAAGCCGGGCGGTCAGGCTGATATTGAAGCCGCCGTAGGCCGTGAGGTAGGTCGGGTTCCGGCCGTCGAGCGCGAGCCCCTTCTTGTGGACGATGAACATCGGGACCTTCGTGCCGTCCTTGCTGGCGTAGAAGACCTGCTTGGTCTCGTAGTCGGCCGGGTCGAACTTGACCTCGCTCTTGCGGAAGACCTCCGACTTGCCCGTGGCCGGGTCGTACTTGTAGATCGTCGGCGGGTAGGTGAACGAGGTGAAGGTGTAGAAGAGCGTCTTCTCGTCGCGTCTTGCCGCCGAAGCCGCCGGCCGTGCCGAGGGCGGGCAGCTCGATCTCGCGGACGAGCTTGCCGGCGAGGTCGTGCTGATAGATCTTGGTGTTGGCGTCCTTGAGGTAGTTGCAGAAGAGGAAGCCGGCGGCGGTGTTGGCTCCGCTCAGGACCTCGGGTTTCTCCGGGATGACGTCCCGCCAGTTCTCCTTGGCCGGCTCTGGCCGGGTCGATCAAGACGACCCGGAAGTTCGGGGCGTCGACGTTGGTGTGGACGAGGACGCCCCCGGCGACCGTGTCGATCGGGGCGCTGTCGAACTCGAAGCCCTTGACGAGGAGCCCGAATTTCGCGCCCTTCTTCGTCAGGTCCTTCACGTAGAGCTCGTTGCCGCTCGTCCCCTCGGACACGACGAGGAAGAGCGTTTTCTCGTCCTCGGTCGTCTCGGCGCCGACGTAGCGCAGGGGGTGGGCCTTGTCCTCCCAGACGAGGGCGTCCTTCTCCTGGGGGTCGCCGAGCTTGTGGAAGAAGACCTTCTGGAACTCGTTCTTGGCCTTGAGCTCCTGGCCCGGGGCCGGCTTGTCGTAGCCGCTGTAGTAGAAGCCGTCGCCCTGCCAGGCCGCGCCGGAGAACTTGACCCAGCGGACGCGGTCGGGGAGCTCCTTCTTCGTGGCGACCTCCATGACCCGGAGCTCGGACCAGTCGGAGCCGGCCTCGCCGCGCGACACGGCGACGTAGCGGTCGTCCTTGGACAGGCTGACGATGCCCAGGCGCACCGTGCCGTCCGGCGAGAGGGCGTTCGGGTCGAAGAAGACCTCGGGCGTCCCGTCCAGGCCCTTCTGGATGTAGCAGACCGACTGGTTCTGGAGGCCGTCGTTCTTGTAGAAGAAATAGTACTCCCCGGCCCGGAAGGGCGAGGAGTAGCGGGGGTAGTTGTAGATCTCGGTCAGCCGCGCCTTGATCTTCGGCCGGAAGGGGATCTTGTCGAGATAGCCGAAGGTCACGGCGTTCTCGGCCTGGACCCAGGCCTTGACGTCGGGGGCGTTGTCGTCCTCGAGCCAGCGGTAGGGGTCGGCGACCTTGGTGCCGAAGTAATCGTCGACCTGGTCGACCTTCTTCGTCGCGGGGTACGGGAGCCGCGGCTGGCTCTTGCGGCAGGCCGTGAGGGCCACGACGACGAACATCGCGCACAGGATGGCGGTCATCTTTTTCATCTGTCCTCCCTTCGGTCAGGCTGCGAAGAGGGGATTATTAGCACACTCCGGCCGCCTGCGTCAAAAAGGGAGAGGCCCGCTCCGGGGTGGAACGGGCTTATTTCCCGAAGTCGATGTCGTCGGGGAGCTCGTTCGTGTCGGTCGCCGCGTCGTACGGGAAGTGGGCGGCCAGCTTGGCTCCCGCCTCGCCGATGGCCCGGACGAGGCCCTCGGTGAACTCGCCCTTGCGGAAGTGCGCGGCGAGGATCGAGGCCAGGCCGTCCCAGAAGTCCTGGCCGACCTTGGCGTGGATGCCCTCGTCGCCGAGGACGACGAAGCGCCGGCGCGAGGGGACGAGGAAGAACAGGACGCCGTTGCGCTGCCGCGTCTGTTTGCATGCCCAGCCGCTCGAAGGCCCTCTCGGCGACGTGGCGGACCGGCCCCCAGAAATACGGGGGCCACGGAGACCCGGATCTCCCCGGAGGTCTCGCGCTCGGCCTCGACGATGGCCGCCTTCACCCGCTCGACATCGACCGCCTTCATCAGTTTGCGCCGGCTGCGGACCGTCATCGCTCCCCTCCCTCACCACGACCCGGAGGCGCCGCCGCCGCCCGAGCGGCCGCCGCCGCCGCTGAATCCCCCGCCCCCGAAGCCTCCCCCGCCGCCGCGGCCGCCGCCGGAGAAGATGTTGAAGAGGAGCCAGAGGGCCAGGGCCGGATGGGTGATGAGGAGGATGAGGAAGAAGACGACGGCGATGGCGACGAAGACCGTGCCGACGGTCGAGCGGCCCCGCCCGTAGGCCGACGAGCCGCCGGGCCGCGCCTGCCCCTGCCCCTCGTCGCGGCCGGAGATCGTCGAGAGGAGGCTCGAAACGGCCTCGGAGACCGCGGCGTCCTGCTGCCCGTTGCGGAACCCCGGGACGAGGATGTCGTTGATGATCCGGAAGGCCTGGGCGTCGGTGACGCGCTCCTCGAGCCCGTAGCCGACCTCGATGCGGACCTTCCGGTCCTCGGCCATGACGAAAAGGACGAGGCCGTCGTCGAGCCCCTTGCGGCCGACCTTCCAGGCCGCGAAGGCCCTGACCGCCCAGTCCTCGATCGGGACGCCGCCCGTGGTCCGGCCGACGTAGAGGAGGACCTGATGGCCGCTTTCGCGCTCGAAGGCCTCGAGCCGGGCGTCGAGCGAGGCGACGGTGTCGGCCGAGAGGAACCCGGCCTCGTCCGTCGCCCAGCGGGCGGGCGCCGGCGGGATCTTGCGTCTCGTCCGCGGCGCGGAGTCCGCCGGCCGCGGCCAGGAGCAGGGCCGCGAGGAGCGCGAGCGGGCGGAGGCGGGCCGGGACGAGCACCGACGGGCGCCTAGAACTTGACCTTGGGGGCCGTCTCGGCGCCGGCCTCGGCCTTGAAGTACGGCTTCTCGGCGAACCGCGAGCCGAAGAACCCGGCGATGAGGACGGTCGGGAAGCTCATCCGCTGGGTGTTGAAGGCCTGGGCCGCCTCGTTGAAGCGCATCCGCTCGACGGCGATCCGGTTCTCCGTCCCCTCGAGCTGGGCCTGGAGCGTCTTGAAATTCTCGGTGGCCTTGAGGTCGGGGTATTTCTCCATGACGACGAGCAGGCGCGACAGGGCCGAGGACAGGCCGTCCTGGGCCTCCTGGAACTTGGCGAAGCTCTGGGCGTTGAGCTGGCCGGGAGCGATCTGGACCTGGCCGACCTTGGCCCGGGCCTCGGTCACCGCGGTGAAGGTCGACTTCTCGAAGTCGGCCGCCCCCTTGACGGTTTCGACGAGGTTCGGGACGAGGTCCGCCCGCCGCTGGTACTGGTTCTCGACCTGGGCCCACTGGGACTGGACGCTCTGGTCGAGCTTGACGAGCGAGTTGTAGACCCCGGCCGTGTAGAGCCCGACGATGAGGACCGCCAGGACCAGGACGACCAGGCAGCCGATGGCGAATTTCTTGCCGGCCATGCGTGTACCTCCCTTTCTCGGAGAGTGGTCCCCGCTGGCGGGAATCCCATCGTCCATTCGTACGAGGGACGGGACTGATATCACGGACATGGATCAGGAGAATGAATGGGAGATGCTGCACGAAGGGAACACGCCCGAGCTCGACTTCCTGCGATTTGAGGTATAATGGGCCCTATGAACCGCATCGCCATCCTGACCCGGGATTGCGCCGGGATCAACGCCACCATCCGGGCCGCCGTCCGCACGGCCACCTCGGCCGGGCTCGACGTCCTCGGCGTCCTGCGCGGCTACGACGGTCTCATCGACGGCGACTTCGTGCCGCTCGACCGGCGCTCCGTCTCGAGCATCATCAACCTCGGCGGGACGATCCTCAAGACCTCCCGCTCGGAGCGGTTCTTCGCCGAGGAGGCGCAGGCCCGGGCCGCGCGCGCCCTCCGCGACCGCGCCGTCGACGGGCTCGTCGTCATCGGCGGCAACGGCTCCCTCGCCGGCGCCCACGTCCTCGCCTCCCGTCACGGGGTCCAGGTCGTCGGCGTCCCGGCGACCATCGACAACGACGTCAACGGCGTCGACCTCACGATCGGCGCCGACACCTCCGTCAACGTCGCCCTGGACGCGCTGGACAAGATCCGCGACACGGCCACCAGCCTGGAGCGGATCTTCGTCGTCGAGGTCATGGGCCGGTGCTGCGGCTACATCGCCATGCAGGTCGCCCTGGCCGGAGGGTGCGAAGAGGTCCTCCTGCCCGAGCGGGACTTCGACCTCGGCGCGATGTGCCGGGAGATCACGGAGGGCCGCTCGCGCGGCAAGGTCAGCTGGATCATCGTCGTCGCCGAGGGCCGGGCCAGGGCCGAGGATATCGGCGCCGCCGTCACCCGGGAGACGGGGCTCGAGACGAGGATCGCCGTCCTCGGACACATCCAGCGGGGCGGCCGGCCGACGGCCATCGACCGGATCCTGGCCGCCCGACTCGGCCACGCCGCCGTCGAGGCCCTGTCCGGGGGGGCGTCGGACATCTGCGTCAACTTCAGGAACGGGACGCTCGAGCACCTGCCGCTCGAAACGGCCGTCCGGCCGAAGGCCTGCGAGGTCGGCGACGACTACCGCCTCCTTAAGGTTCTCGCCTGATAAGAAAGAGGGACCCTCCGCTTCGGGGACTGTCCCTCTTGTCATGATGGCAAGACGGGGACACGTACCTAGGTACGTGTCCCCTTTCTTAACCGGCCAGGATATACTCAGCCGCCAGGTCCCCCGTGTAGAGCGCCGTCGGGACGCCGCCGAGAAAGAGCTCCGCGGCAGCGTAGGCCCCGGCCGCGAAGAGCCCGGGCACCGGGGTCCGCACGAGGACCTTTGCCGGCAGGACGCCGGACGCGCCCGTCCCCCAGCTCCAGCCGGCGATCGAGCCGCCGTACCTCCCGCCCCAGTCGCGGTAGGTCAGGGGGGTCGCCGTTTCCATGACCTCGACCGCGCCCGAAAGGCCGGGGAGGACGCTCTCGACCGTCCGCATGAGCTTCCCGGCCAGGCGCGCCTTTTCCTCCCTGTAGCCGTCCTTCCTTTTTTTCTCTCCGGTGCGCCAAGCGGCGAAATGCCCGTAGGGAAAGCCGACGCGCAGGACGAGGGAGGCCCGGCCCGCCGGCGTCAGGTCGGGCGCCTGGCGGGACCAGTGGCAGACCTCGATCTCGCGGTCGTCGAAATCCTCCGTGTCGCCGGTCCCTTCCTCCCGGACCTCCTTCCTGAAGAAGAGGTGCTCGGCGTGGACCGCGCCGAGGTCGACGCGATCCGGGAGGAGCCCCAGGTAGACGCAGAGCTCCGACTCCGTGTAGGGCGCGGCCCGGACCGGGCCGAGGTCGAGGCCGGGGATGTCCGCCGGGTCGAGGAGCTCGAGAAAGGTCGTCTTGTAGTCCGCGTTCGAGACGACCCATCGCGCTTCGACCGTCGCGCCGCCGGCCGTGACGACGCCCCGGGCCCGGCCGCCGCGGACGAGGATGCGCGAGACGGGCTCGGACAGCCGGACCTCGCCGCCGAACTCCGCGACCTTGCGCCGGAGGAGGTCGGCCAGGCCATGCACGCCGCAGGAGGGGAACCAGATCCCTTCCTCGGCCATGATGTTCCACATCAGGGCCAGGTTGAGGAGCGACATCTCCGGCCGGTGGCTGCCCATGGAGCCGAGAAAATTCTTCAGGGGGGCGCTCGCGATGAGCCGGTCGAGGACGTCCGCGGCCGGGACTCGCCGCCAGCCGCCGGACCTCGGCCGCCCTCGCTGCCGCTCGGGGCTCCGGGCCGGGCGCCCGGTCCCGCTTCGGCCGGCCCGCGCCGAAATCGGGGTGCCAGAGGTCCATGTCCTTCGAGACGGCGATCGCGGCTCCGAGCATCCCGAAGAACTCGGCCAGGCCGGCCGCCTCGCCGGGGAAGGAGGCGAGGAGGTCCGGCTCGAGGTCCTCGAGCGGTTTCGACATCATGACGTCGAGAAAGGGTGTGCGAAGCTCGAACCCGCTCCGCCGGAAGGCGACGGGCTCGTCGACGCCCGCCCGGGCCAGGAGGTCCCGCACGCGGCGCGGGAAGCTGAACGAGAGGGGGCCCATGGGGAAGGCGAAGCCGCCGCGCCGGAAAACGTAGCTCGTCCCGCCCGGCAGCGATTTTCTCTCGAGAACGAGGACCTTCCGGCCGCGGCGGGCGAGCCTGGCCGCCGCCATCAGCCCGCCCAGCCCGGCGCCGACCACGACGACGTCGATCATCTCCCCCATCATAACATAGGCGCCGGCCCCGGTCCTTGACGGTCGCTCCCGGCCTGGGATAGGATTCTCCCGCATGATCGCCATCGACGACGGACGGGCCCGCGCCCGGAGAGCACGTCTCGCGTTCCTCGCCGCCCCTCTCCTCCTGGCCCTGGCCTGCGCCGAAAGGCCGGCGGAGAGAGTGGCGCCGCCGCAGGCCCCGCCGCCGCGCCCACGGTCGCCTGGGCCGGCGTCCGGGCCTCGAAATACGGCGCCAGGCCGTTCCCGGGCCCGGCCGGCTGGGAGAAGGCCATCGGGGCCATGGCCGGCTATTTTCCCGGGGCGACGCCCTGCGGCGTCTGGATCGTCTCCACGATGTCCCGCACGCCCCGGGCGACGCGCCTCGAGTTCCCGTCCGGCGGCCGGTCCTACCCCAACATCGAGTTCGACGACGCCGACAGGCACGAGCCGTACCTCGCGGACTTCGACAGGGCCGGGGTCAAGGTCTTCCTCCAGGTCGAGCCGGCCAACGCGGACGTGGCGACGCTCATCGACCTCGTCCTCGGCCGCTACGGCCGGCACCCTTGCGTCGTCGGCTTCGGCGTCGACGTCGAGTGGAACAGGACGGCCGATTATCCCAAGACGGGCCTGGCCGTCGACGACGCGACCGCCCGTGCCTGGGAGGCGCGGGTCAAGTCCCACGACGCCGGCTACCGGCTGTTCCTGAAGCACTGGGACGAGAAGTGGATGCCGCCGACCTACCGGGGGGACATCATCTTCGTCGACGACAGCCAGATCTTCCCGGACCTCGAGTCACATGGCCGACGAGTTCGCCGGGAAGTGGGCGCCGGCCTTCGCCCCGAACCTGGTCGTCTTTCAGGTCGGCTACAGACTCCGACCGGCCCTGGTGGTCGAAGCTCCCCGACCCGCCGAGGACGATCGGCCAGGCCATCCTGCGGAGGGTCGGCCGGGACATCGGCCTCATCTGGGTCGATTTCTCGATGAGGGAGGTCCTGCCGGTCGACGGGCCGGCGGCGAGGGAGGCGGCCGTGATGCCGCACAAGAGGACGGCGACCCTGGCCGTCATCCTCCTCGTCGCGATCGCCGCCGTCGCCGTCGCCTTTTCCCTGCGGCGGCGGGCCGGCGAATTCCGGCGGGAGCGGCCGGTCGTCGGGGTCAAGATCTACGAGTACGCGGGGGACTTCCCCGCCCTCTTCGCCGCCTGGCGCGAGGCCGGCATCAACGCGGCCTTCGTCAGCCCGGCCCTCGGGTCCGACCCCGGATTCCGCGCCCTGGCCAGGAAGGACGGCGTCGCGACTTTCGTCATCTTCCCCGTCTTCTACGACGCCGCGGCGCTCGAGCGGCAGCCGGACCTCTACGCCACGACCGACAAGGGCGAGCGGGCCGCCGACGACTGGGTGAAGTTCGTCTGCCCGACCCGCGCGCGATTACCGGGCGGAGAAGGTCGCCGCCCTGGAGAGGGTCGTCCGCGAGGCCGACCCGGACGGCGTCAGCCTGGACTTCATCCGCTTCTTCGTCTTCTGGGAGATGGTCTATCCCGGCCGGACGCCGGAGTCCCTGCCGCAGACCTGCTTCGACGCCTCCTGCCTGGCGGACTTCTCCCGGAAGACGGGCATCGCCGTGCCGGCGACGCTCACCGGGACGCCCGGGATCGCCCGCTGGATCCTGGCCAACCACGCCAGGGAGTGGGCGGACTGGAAGTGCGGCGTCATCGCCGACGCGGTCCGGGAACTGGCCGCCGCGGCCCGGCGGGCCAAGCCCGGGATCAAGGTCAACCTCCACGCCGTGCCGTGGCGGGCCGATGATTTCGGCGGGGCCGTCCGCGCCGTGGCCGGCCAGGACCTCGCCCGGCTGGCGCCGCTCGTCGATTTCATCTCGCCGATGTGCTACCACCACATGGTCAAGCGGACGCCGGAGTGGGTCCACGCGGTCGTCGAGGACGCGGCCCGAGAGACGGGCGCCCCAATCCTGCCCAGCATCCAGGTCAAGGAGGCGTACATCCCCGGACCGGAGACGCCGGACGAATTCCGGGCGGCCCTCCTCGAGGCCCTCAAGCCGCCCTCGCGCGGGGTCGTCTTCTGGAACTGGGCGGCCCTGGCCGAGTCGCCCGAGAAGCTCGCCGCCGTCCGGGACGTCGTCCGGGCCCTCCGATGAAGGCGCGCGGCGGCGCGGCGGGCGCTCCGGCCTGTGCTAGAATAGGTCGGTCCCGAGAACGGCGCGCGAGGTGCTGACATGGCCAACGTCGTCACGATCATCCTGGCGGGCGGTCAGGGCAGCCGGCTCTATCCCCTGACCAAGGTCCGGAGCAAGCCGGCCGTGCCCATCGCCGGCAAGTTCCGGCTCATCGACATCTCCATCTCGAACTGCATCCATTCGGACTTCCGCAAGATCTTCGTCCTGACCCAGTTCGCCAGCGAGTCCCTCCACCGGCACATCTTCACGACCTACCGCTTCGACAATTTCCACCAGGACTTCATCACCCTGCTCTCGGCCCAGCAGACCCTGGAGAACCGGGACTGGTACCAGGGCACGGCCGACGCCGTCCGCCAGAACCTCGGCTTCATCAAGGGCGCCGGCGACCTCGTCCTCATCCTCTCCGGCGACCACCTCTACCGCATGGACTACCGGAAGTTCGTCGAGGCCCACCTCGCTTCGGGCGCCGAGATCACCATCGCCGTGACCCCCGTCGCCGCGGCCCAGGCCCCCGAGTTCGGCGTCATGAAGGTCGACCCGCGGGGGCGCATCACGGAGTTCTTCGAGAAGCCCAGGACGGCGGCGGACATCGAGCGGATGAGCGTCCCGGGCGAGGTCCTGCGGCGGGCCGGGATCGGCGCCGACCGGACCCACCTCGCCTCGATGGGCGTCTACCTCTTCAACGGGCCGGTCCTCCGGGAGCTCCTGTCCCGCTCCGACGCCAGCGACTTCGGCAAGGAGGTCATCCCCCGCGCCATCCCCGACCGCAAGGTCTACGGCCACTTCTTCGACGGCTACTGGGAGGACATCGGGACCATTCCGAGCTTTTTCGAGGCCCACATGGACCTCACCCGGCCCCTGCCCAAGTTCAACTTCTACGACGAGCAGAAGCCCATCTTCACCCACGCCCGTTTCCTGCCCGGGAGCAAGATCCTGGCCTCCGACGTCGAGAGCGCCATCCTCTGCGAGGGGAGCATCGTCAACCGCTCCCACATCCGCGAGTCCATCATCGGCATCCGCTCCCGGATCGGCGAGAACTGCCGGCTCGAGCGGACGGTCGTCATGGGCGCGGACACCTTCGAGTCGAAGGAGGGGCTGGAGCGCAACCGCGCCGACGGCGTGCCCGACATCGGCATCGGCCCGGAATCGGAGGTCCGCAACGCCATCATCGACAAGAACGCCCGCATCGGCCGCGGCGTCCGGCTCGTCAACCGGGACGGCGTCGCCGCCGCCGCGGCGGAAAGCCACGCCATCGTCAACGGCATCATCGTCGTGCCCAAGGACGCCGTCATCCCCGACGGAACGGTCATCTAGGCGGGCGACGAAGGAGGAAGGGACATGAGAGGCGAACTCCGAACGGCGGTCATCCTGGCGGCGGCCCTAGGCCTTTTCGGCCCCAGGGCCTTCGGGGCGGGGACGGACGGGCTCGTCATCGCCCGCGGCCCGCTCTGCGCGGTCTGGTGGGCGCCGGGCGCGACCAAGGTCCGGAGGACGGACCCCCTGCCGCTCGGGAAGTCCGAGGCCGTCGTCATCCGCGCGGCGCGGAACGAGTACGAGCCCTTCCAGGTCGTTCTCGTCCCGCGGGCGGCGGTCGACGGCGTCCGCGTCGAAGCCGGACCGCTCCGCCAGGATTCGGGCGCGGAGATCGCCGCCGCGAACATCACCGTCGCGCGCGTCGGTTACGTCCACGTCAACCTGCCCACGGACGCCTTCGGCGCGGCCGGCGACTGGCCGGACCCCCTGCCCCCGTACGACGGCCCGTTCACCGCGCCGGCCGGCGAGAACTCGGCCCTCTGGATCACGGTCTACGTGCCGCCGACGGCCCGGGCCGGGGACTACCGCGGCACGGTGGCCCTGTCCGCCGCGGCCTGGCCGGCTCCCGTCGCCGTTCCCGTCCGCCTCCACGTCTGGGACTTCACCCTGCCGGCGACGCCGAGCATCCGGTCCTCGTTCGGCCTCGTCGCGTCCGAGATCAAGGCCTACCACAACCTGACGACGCGCGAGGAAATGGAGACGGTCTACCGCCTCTACCTGGAGAACTTCCGCGCCCATCGCGTCGCCCCGACCTCGTTCGCCGAGCTCTATCCGATCGACGTCCGCTTCACCGGCATCCCCTGGCGGGGGGCGAGTTCGTAACGGCGCCGGTCCACGCCGGCCGCCGCGCGCTCAAGGTCGTCGACGACAGCCCGGCCGAGGCGGTCGAGGCCCGCACCGCCGAGCCCGTCCCGGTCGCCGCCGGCCTCCCCTACCGGCTGTCGTGGTGGGCACGGACGGAGAAGGACGGGCAGGACTACACGGTCTTCCTCCAGCCCCTGGACGGCCGGGGCGAGCCGGTCCATCGCCTCAACCTGGTCCAGGTGTTCAAGGGCGCGGCCGAATGGAAGGAGGAGCGGATGGACGTCCCGGCCTATCCGCCCGAGGTCCGGGCCGTCGCCGTCCGGCTTTTCGCCACCTTCCGGGACGAGGCGGGCACGGCCACGGGCACGGCCTGGTTCGACGACGTCTCCCTGGCCGCCGCGGCGGGCGGCCCGAACCTCCTCCCCGGCGGAGATTTCGAGATGCCGGTCGAGGCCATGTCGGTCGAGACCGACTTCCGGGAATTCGACCGCGGGGCGCGCCTCCTGCTCGACGAGCTCGGCTCGAACGCCTTCGACCTCTCGGCGAGGGGGCTCGGGTCGGGCTCGTTCTATTCGAGGAAGGAGGGGCTGTTCGGCGGCTTCCGCCAAGGCACGCCCGAGTACGACCGCCTCCTTTCCATGCATCTCGGCCAGGTCCAGGAGCACCTCGCCGCGAACGGCTGGCTGGGCAAGGAGTACATCTACTGGTTCGACGAGCCGGACCCCAAGGACTATCCCTTCGTCCGCGAGGGCATGCTCAACATCCGCAGGAACGCCTCCAAGCTGACCCGGTTCATCACCGAGCACCGGCCGGGCCCGGACATCATGGACGTCTCCGAGATCGGCTGCACGATCTTCGACCGGGTCGACCCGGCCGTCGTGGCCCGGCTCAGGCCGCAGGGCCGCGAGTTCTGGTCCTACCTCTGCACGGGGCCCAAGGGGCCGTGGGTGACGCTCTTCATCGACCACCCGGCCGTCAACCTGCGGATGTGGCTTTGGATGTCCTACAAGTGGGGCCTCCAGGGGATCCTCGTCTGGCGGGCCAACTACTGGTCGAGCCCGACGCTCTTCCCGGCCGGCGTCCTCCAGAACCCGTGGCAGGACCCGATGTCCTACACCGTGGGCTACGGCGTGCCCTACGGCCAGGTCAGCTATTGGGGCAACGGCGACGGCCGCTTCCTCTATCCGCCGAACCGGCGGCCGGGGGAGGACAAGACGAAGTACCTGACCGGCCCGGTCAATTCCATCCGCTGGGAGATCCTCCGGGAGGGCATCGAGGACTACGAGTACTTCAAGCTGCTGGAGAAGGCCGTCGCCGCGGCCCCGACGCGGGCCGCCGGGAAGGCGCGCCGGGCCGCGGCCCTGCTCGATTTCCCGGCCACGATCTTCAAGTCGGGGCAGGAGTACACGAAGGACCCCCACGTCCTGCTCGACTACCGGGCCAGGGTCGCCGCGGCCATCGAGGAGCTCGCGGCGGCGAAATAGCCGGCGGCCCTCCGCGCCTCAGCCCTGGATCAGGCCCAGGAAGGCCGATTCGACGTCCCCGGCCGAGGCCGGCCGGACCCGGTCCAGGAATTCGGCCAGGCCGGAGCGGGCCGCGACCTCCCCGCGCCTCAGGACGACGAAATCGTCGCTCGTCCGGGTCATCTCGGCCAGCATGTGGGAGCTCAGGAGGACGGCGGCGCCGCGGTCCCTCGCCGCGATGATCAGGTCGCGCGCCCGCTTGACGGAGGGCGGGTCGAGCGCGGCGAACGGCTCGTCGGCGACGAGGAGGTCCGGTTCCAGGGCCAGGCTCTGGAGGAAGGCGAACTTCTTGACGTTTCCGGCCGAGTAGGTCCGCGGCGGCCGGTCGAGGAGAGCGGCATCGAAGCGGAGGGCCGCGGAGAGGTCGCGGACCCTCGCCCCCCACTCCGCCCGGCCCGCCCCGGCCGAGCGCCGCGTCAGGTCCAGGATGGCCCGGCCGCGGAGCCAGGGGAAGAAGGCCGGCTGGTCGGGGACGTAGCCGACGCGCCCGGCCCCGCGCTCGACCGTCCCGGCGTCCGGGGCGAGGAAGCCGAGGATGATCCGGAGCGTCGTCGTCTTGCCCGCCCCGTTCTCGCCGAGGAGGGCCGTGATGCGCCCCCGCTCGAGCGAGAACCCGACCCCCCGCAGGGCCCGGACGGGACCGTAGCTCTTCCGGAGTCCGTCGACGCGCAGCATCTCTCGCCCTCCTATCTCCTGAGCTCGAGCCGCCGGAGGCAGGCCCGCTGGACGAGCAGGGCCAGGACGAGCCCGGCCAGGACGACGGGGCCGCCGCGGAGGAGCCGGCGCGCGACGATGAGGTTCGGGAAGACGGCCGCCAGGCCGGCGAAGAGCAGCCGCGACCCGAGGTCGGGGAAGCGGCCGGCGGCGAGATGGTCGACAAAGCCGGTGCGGAAGGTCGTCGAGAGGATGAGCCCGATGAGGGCCGCGGCCTGGGCGAAGAGGAGGACGACGACGTTGGACCCGGCCCTGAGGACGAAGCCGAGCGCGCCGGCCGCGGCGACGTAATACGTCGCCGGCGAGGAGCCCCAGCCCGAGCTGAAGGACGGAAGCGGCCTCGAACGCGCCGCGGCCGAGGCCCCACGCGGCGAGCCCGAGGAAGACGGCGCAGGCGTAGGCGCCGCCGGCGGCGGCCAGGACGAGGTTCTTCTGCCAGAGATAGCTGCCGGAACCTGCCGTCGAGGAAGAGGACGTTCTCGAGCCCGCCGCCATGGACCTCCGAAGCGGACATGTCCTGGGAGGCGAGGAGGAAGAGGTAGGGAAAGAAAAGGAGGAAGGCTTTCGACGCCGTCCCGGGCGACTCCTTCACGCCCAGGACGATGAGGAAGACCGGCAGGGCCGCGGCCACGGCCAGGCCAACCCCGAGGTACGGAGCCTCAGCCCGGCCAGACGCGCCGTCAGCGGGAAAACGTCCTTTCTCAAACATGCGGCGAGGCCCTCCATGCCTCGGACGGGGCCGGCCCGCTGGTCGTTCCGGCAGACCGGCTCGCCCCCGACGACGAGGACCCAGTCGGGGACGACGTCGACCCCGAACCTCCGGGCCAGGGACTTCCTCCGGTCGTGGACGACGGGCAGCGTCCAGCCGAATTTCTCAAGGAAGGAGCGGAGATCGTCGGCCGGGCCGGAGGCGACGCCGACGACCCGCACCGGCCAGCCGCCCTTCTCGACAAGGAGGCGGGATTCGAAGAGCCCGTCGTAGCAGACGGGGCATTCCGTCGAGAAGAAGACGAGGAGCGCGGCGCCCGCCCCGGCGGCGCGGCCTCTTCGAGCGTCCGGCAGATCCGGACCTCGACCCCGGCCGGCGGAGAGGCCGGCCCGGCCCCGAGCACGGCCAGGAGGACGAGCGCCGTCCGCCGTCCGCTCATCGCGCCACCCGGAAGACCCTGAGCTCGCCGGCGAGGTCGACGGCGTAGATCCGGTCCCCCTCGACGGCCAGGCGCGAGACGCGGGCCGGCAGGTCGATCCTGGCTTCGAGACGTCCGGCCGGCGTCGAGGACGTAGACCTTGTCCCCGGGCCCGATGTCCCCGCCGTCCGTGTACTCGGGCGCGAGGAGGAACAGCCGTCCCCGGTCCTGGGCGCTCTCCCAGCAGAAGGCCTCGACCGTCCTCCGCCCGTTGCGGACCGGCAGCGACAGGGCCCTGGAGACCGTAGCGGGGGTCGACGGCGACGCGTTCGTCGAGGCCCCCGTCGGGGCCGTAGTGGAGGACCGCCCTTTCCTGGCACTTGAAGACGACGAAAAGGTCTCCCCGCGGCCCGGGGTTGACGAGGACCATGTTGAGGAAGGCGTCGAGGACGGGGTCCCCGGCGGCGCGGGCGACGAGCTCCTGGCGCAGCGGCTCGCCCGAGGCGCTGAAGAAATGGAGGATCTTCTCCCCGGCCGGGCGGCTGGACGGACGCCGCGTGACGAGGAGCCGGTCGGCGGCCAGGACGAGGACCCTGTCGGGCGCGAAAGGCAGGGCGAAGCTCCGCAGGAACCGCCCGGAGAGGTCGAGGACCTGGATGCGCCGGTTGAGCTTGTCGGCGACGAAGAGCCGGCCGCCGAGGACGGCGACGCCCGAAGGGAACGAGAACTCGCCGGGCCCGTGCCCGCTCCGGCCGAGGGCGGCCTCGAACCGGCCCGACTTGCGGAAGACCTTGACGGCGCAGTCCTCCGCGTCGGCGGCGTAGACGCGCTCGGCGTCGAAGGCCAGGGCGGCGGCCAGGCCGAGCGAGGCCTCGTCGGGCCGAGCGGCCCGGCTCGTCACGTCCTCGGCCGCCAGCCGGCGGACCGGCGATCGGCCGGGGCGGCGGCCGCGGCCGGCGGGATGCCGGACGTCAGGGCCAGGTAGAAAAGGGCTTGCCTCCAGAGCGGGCTCATGGCTGTTCCCTCCTCGCGCTTCCGGCGGAGAGAGCGGGCCCTCCGCCGCGGAGGGCCCGCCGCCCGTCGCCTCTACGATGCCCAGGATGCATTTGCCGAGCGCCACGTCACAGACGGTGAGGTAGATGGCGATCTTGGTCCAGGCCCCGTCCATGGCCAGCGCCCTCTCGCGGCAGGCTTGGTGGTCGCGATAGCACTCGTTCACGTCATGGGCGCGGACCGAGAGGGGGAAGAGAAGGACGGAGGAGAAGAGGATGAGCCCGACCAGGGCCCACAGGCATGTTTTTTTCATCGGTGACTCCTTTCGGCCTCTCTTCTTGCAAGGTCCGTGCCAGGGCGAGGGTCCGCCCGGAGAGATTCCAACATGTTGATTATGTGTCGTATTATTGGTACGGCCGGGAACCGTGGAGAGCGAAAGAGCGGGCCCGCCGCGGCACAGTTTGTGCCTCCTCGCCGCATCCTCTTGAGGGTCAGCGGGATGCGGCGCGCGCCGCGGCACAATCCGTGACGCGGGAGGCGCGGCCGCGAGCAGCCCTTACTTGAGGAGCGGGACCTTGATCCCCTTCTCCCTGGCGCAGGCGACGGCCTCGGGATAGCCGGCGTCGGCGTGCCGGGCGACACCCAGCCCGGGGTCCACCGTCAGGACGCGCTCGAGGCGCCGGCCCATGGCCGGGGTGCCGTCCGCGACGATGACCATCCCGGCGTGGATGGAGAGGCCGATGCCCACGCCGCCGCCGTGGTGGACGGAGACCCAGGAGGCGCCGCTCACGGCGTTGAGGAGGGCGTTGAGGATGGGCCAGTCGGCGATCGCGTCGGACCCGTCGCGTCATCCCCTCGGTCTCGCGGTTCGGGCGAGGCCACGGAGCCGGTGTCGAGGTGGTCGCGGCCGATGACGATGGGGGCGCTGATCTCGCCCCTTGCGGACGAGGTCGTTGATGACCGCCCCGAAGCGGGCCCGCTCGCCGTAGCCGAGCCAGCAGATGCGCGCCGGCAGCCCCTGGAACTTGACCTGCTCCGGGCCTTCCGGATCCAGCGGGCCAGCGCCTCGTCCTCGGGGAACTCCCGCAGCACGGCCTCGTCGGTGGCGTAGATGTCCGAGGGCTTTCCGGACAGGGCGGCCCAGCGGAACGGCCCCTTGCCGTCGCAGAACAGCGGCCGGATGTACTCCGGCACGAAACCCGGGATGTCGAAGGCGTCGCGGACGCCGGCCTTCTGGGCCTGGCCGCGGATGTTGTTGCCGTAATCGAAGGCCCGCGCGCCCCGCTTGCTGGAGCTCGAGCATGGCCTCGACGTGGGCGGCCATGGCCTGCGTAGGAACGGCGGATGTAATCGGCCGGGTCGTCCCGCCGCAGCCGGAGGGCCTCGTCGTAGGGCAGCCCGTTCGGCACGTAGCCGTTGAGCTCGTCGTGGGCCGAGGTCTGGTCGGTCAGGACGTCGGGGGTGATGCCGCGGCGGACGAGCTCGGGCAGGACGTCGGCGGCGTTGCCGAGCAGGGCGACCGAGAGCGGCTCGCCCTTTCGCCGTGGCCTCGCCGGCCAGCCGCAGGGCCTCGTCGAGGCTGTCGGTCATGGTATCGACGTAGTTCGTTTCGAGCCGGCGCCGGATGCGGTCCGGGTCGACCTCGACGACGATGGCCACGCCGTCGTTCATGGTCACGGCCAGGGGCTGGGCCCCGCCCATGCCGCCGAGGCCGGCCGTCAGGACGAGCCTCCCCTTGAGCGAGCCGCCGAAGTGGCTGCCGGGCCGCGGCGGCCAGCGTCTCGTAGGTCCCCTGGAGGATGCCCTGGGTCCCGATGTAGATCCAGCTGCCGGCGGTCATCTGCCCGTACATCGTCAGCCCCAGCGCCTCCAGCCGCCGGAACTCGTCCCAGGTCGCCCACTTGGGGACGAGCATGGCGTTGGAGATGAGGACGCGCGGCGCTTCGGCGTGGGTCCGGAAGACGGCCACGGGCTTGCCCGACTGGACGAGGAGCGTTTCGTCGTTCTCGAGTTCCTTCAGGCTGGCCGACGATGGCCCGGAAGCAGTCCCAGTTCCGGGCGGCCTTGCCCGTCCCGCCGTAGACGATGAGCTCCTGCGGTTTCTCGGCCACGGCCGGGTCCAGGTTGTTCATGAGCATGCGGAGCGCCCCCTCCTGCGACCAGCCCTTGGTCCGCAGGCGGGAGCCCCGCGGGGCGCGAATGCCGGTGACGGGTGTCTGTGCTGTCGGAGCCATGTCGGTCCTCCTCCGCGGCCGGCGCCATGCGCGCGGCGTCCGACCATCCCGAATATACCATATCGCCTCCGGGCAAACCAAGAAGCGTGGCGCCACGAAGGGAGGCAAGAGGCCGAGGGGGATGGCCGGAACGTCATGTGCGGCTTAGCGCAAGCCGCACTCTGGAGTGGAGGCCAACCCATTCGGCCTCTTGCCCAGACGAGCGGGGCCAAAAATCACCCTTGACGGCGCCCCGGGCGTATTGTAACTTAGGGGCGGGTCAGAGAGGGCGGCCCGCCCCGGGGTTCGTTTCCGAGTCCGACCCGCGAAAGAGCCAAGGTTTCAAGGACAGGGGGAAGGACGATCGGGTTCCTCCATCGTTCCAGGGAAGCGGCCGGCTGATGAGCCAGAGACACATCCTCATTCTGCACCCTTCGCCCGCCGAGGTCGACCGCCTGTCGCGGCTGGCCGCGATGTTCGGGCCGGTCACGGCCGCGACGGGCGCGGCGGATCTCGCCTCGCGCCTCGCCGGCGCGTCCGTGGCCGCGGCCGTCATCGAGGCCGGGCTCGTCCGCTACGCCGACGTCCGGGACGTCCTCGGGCCGTCCGCGGCCGTCATCCTCACCGGCCCCGACGAGGCCGCCCTCCGCCAGGCCGCCGAGGAGTGGCCGCCCTCCTTCTACGTCGACCCGTTCGTCACCGGCGCCGGCGCGCCGCGGGACCGCTTCCTCCTCCGCGCCCTCGAGCGGGCCGTCGAGCACGCCCGGCTGAAGGCCGAGGCCGAGGACCTCCGCCGCTCCCTCGCCCAGCAGGAGACCGAAGGTCCGGGACGTCTACGCGGAGATCCAGGAGATCAAGGGCCTCATCAACGCCAACTTCCTCTCCGAGATCGAGAAGCGGATCGCCATCGAGACCAAGTACGTCTGGTTCCAGAAGGAGCGCCAGCGGGTCGAGGCGATCCTCCGCAAGATCTACGCCTCCGACGACGTCAGCAGCCTCCTCGACCTCGTCCCCGACATCCGCGACATCGTCCGGGCCTCGAGCGCCACGGTCTACATCATCGAGACGAACGAGGTCCTCGGGCGCTACCTCAAGCCGCTCGTCTGGGACAACGCCTACCTCTCCCACGCCGAGTTCTCCAAGTACATCGCCCTGCTGGGACGCCCAGGACTTCGCGGCCACCGTCGCCCGCTACGGCCAGGGGATCAACACGACCGACCTGGCCTTCGACCGCCGCCTGACCAAGCGCTACGTCGAGTACCTCCGCTCGCCGCTGAAGAGCCTCCTCGCCGTGCCGATCATGCACGACCGCAAGGTCATCGGCGTCGTCGAGGTCTACAACAAGCGGTCCAGGGCAAGGTCGAGCCCGGAGGGATTCAGCCGCGAGGACCAGCAGATCCTGCAGGGCCTCTCCGAGCACATGGCCATCGCCATGATGAAGCTCAACCTCATCCAGTACGACGCCCTGACCGGCCTCCTCCGGCCCGAGCCCTTCTTCGAGAAGGTCCTCCAGAAGGTCAACGCCCTGGGCAAGCGGCGCCGCGAGGAGGGCGGGCTGGCCATCGTCATGGGCGACGTCGACTGGTTCAAGGCCTACAACGACCGCAACGGCCACGAGGCCGGCAACCGCCTGCTCCGCGAGCTGGCCCACGTCCTCAAGCTCTCCATCCGCGAGGAGGACCTCCTCTGCCGCTACGGAGGCGAGGAATTCCTCTTCTTCCTGACCGGGGTCAACGGGGCCCGAGGACGCCGTGGCCCTGACCGACCGCATCCGCAAGAACGTCGAGGACCACTATTTCGAGTTCCAGGAGTTCCAGCCGCAGAACAACCTGACCATGTCCTTCGGCGTCACCGTCACTCCCAAGCCCGGGGAGGAGCCGCCCGCGGCCATGACCCGGTCCGACCTCAAGCAGCTGGCGGCGGAGGCGGACCTGGCCATGGCCGAGGCCAAGGGCAAGCGCCGGGCCGGGCTCGAGGGGCGGCAGGGCCCGGAGCCGGACCTGACCAAGAACCGGGTCACCACGTTCCGTGCGGGCGCCGACCGGGAGGCGGCGAGGCCCGAGGCGGCGGCCGCGCCGGAGCGGCCGGGCCGGGAGCGGCGGAAGTTCGAGCGATTCAACGCCTCGACCCTGGCCCTGGTCCGCGAGAACGGCGGCTTCGCCGTCGCCAAGACGGTCAACCTCAGCCTGGGCGGGGCCAGGATCGTCTCGGAGGCGAAGCTCCCGCTGGCCAAGACCGTGGACACGATCCTCGTCCTCGGCGAGAAAGCCAGCCTCCTCCGCAGCGACGTCATCTACTCGGAAAAGCGGGACGGCGGGCCGTCCTTCTTCTATTCGGGGTTGGGGTTCCGGGGCCTGAGCGACAAGGACATCCGGACGCTCGGGGACTACCTCCTCCAGCACCGGCGCAGGGGCACGGCCGCCTCCTGAGCCCGGCGGCTAGCGGGACTCGAGCTCTTTCTTCAGGGCGCGGAGGTAGGCGGCCCGGGGGGAAAGGCGGGTCAGGAAAGCCTTCTTCAGCCCCTCCGCCGCGTTCCGGAACGAGGCGAACTCCTCGGGGTTGCTCCAGTTCTCCATGCTCAGCCTCTCGAGCAGGCCGCGCAGGGACGGCACGCTCAGGACGTCCGCGGTGTAATCGGGGAGCTCCCAGACCCTCTTCTCGATCATCTTGATGACCCGCAGGAACAGGGCCCGCAGGCCCTCCTGCCAATTGATGAGCTCCTGCTTGATGAAGAACTGGTCCTTGGGGGATTCCGTCCGGGCGAGCCTGGCCGACAGCCGGTCGGCCTCCTCGACCGTCTTGTCGACGGAGGAGAAGAGGCTCTCCGCGTCGACGAGCATCCGGGCGTCCTTCTGGAAGTAGTGGATCTCGCCGCAGCCGTTGGCGGGCTCGGTCCTCCGCCAGGACTCGAGGGCTGCGGTCAGGGCCTCCTCGGACTCCTCCGGGGCCGCCGGCGCGGCGGACGGGCCGGCCGTGGCCGGCGGGGCGGCCGCGGCGACGGGCTGCGGCTCCTGGGGCATCTCGGCGACGAGGTCCCGGATCTCCGGGATGCGGACCTCGGCCGGCGGCTCGGGGACCTCGAGCGGCATGAAGGCCGCGGCTCCGGCGGCCGCGGCGCGGGTCCCGCCGAGCCCGGCGGCGGCTGATTCGACCGCCAGCAGCTCCTTGATCTTCCGCAGCTTGTCGAGCTCCCCGTCGAGGTCGAGGCCGGCCGGCCGGTCCGACTCGCCCAGGACGTCGGCGGCGATGCCGAAGCGCTCCCTCAGGTCCGTCTTGAGGAAGCCGGCGCGCTCGGCCGTGCGGGACCGGAGGTTCTCGATCCGCTCCTGGAGGTCGGTGACCTTCCGGATCTCCTCGACGGTGGCCTTGGCCAGTCCCTCGATCTCGGACTGGAGATGGAGGACGTGGTCGAAGTGGCGGTGGGCCTCGTCGAGGAGCGCGGCCCTCTCCTCGTCGGCCGCCCGGACGACGTTCCGGTAGTCGGCGAGGGCCTCGCGTTCCTTGTGGAATTCCCGCTCGAGCTCCTCGCGGCGCCGGTTGGCCTCTCCGCGTTCCCGGTCGATGCGGGCGGCGAGCTCGCGCTCGATGTCCCCGACCTTCCGCTCGAGGAGGCGGTCGAGCTGGGTCTCGATCTCCTGGATGACTTCGGACGGATCCTTAAGGATGTCCCTCTCTTGGCCCATAGACGATCTCCTTAGCCACGTCCCTTATCTTAGGGGTGTCGGCGGGTCAAGTCAAGGAGGATTTTCCGCCCGTCCGGGCGAGGTCCCGGCGCGCTTGAATCGGAACGGCGAAAAGGGTATATAAGGACGGAGGAACGCGGACGTGACGACGAGCGCCAAGGAAACAGGCCGGGACCGCGAGGTCGCCGCCCTCCGCCGCAGCCTGACCCGGCTGCGCCGGGAGCGCGCGGCGCACGCCCGCCGCGCCGCCGAGCTCGAGGAGACCTACGAGACGACCCTCGAGAACTTCATGACCGCCCTCGACATGAGGGACGTCGAGACCTACGGCCACTCCAAGACCGTGGCGCGCTACACCCAGGTCCTGGCCGAGGCCCTGGGCGTCCGGGACCCCCGGACGCTCGAGAACATCCGGCGGGGCGCCCTCCTCCACGACGCCGGCAAGATCGCCATCCCGGACGCCATCCTGAAGAAGCCCGGCCCGCTCTCGGCCGCCGAGTGGGAGAAGATCCGGCGCCACCCCGCCCTGGGCTACGGGCTGATCAAGGACGTCCGGCTCGTCTCGGAGGTCGGCAACATCATCCTCTGCCACCACGAGCGCTACGACGGGATCGGGCTACCCGCGCGGGCTCAAGGGCGAGGCGATCCCGCTCGAGGCCCGCATCTTCGCCGTGGCCGACACGCTCGACGCCATCACCTCCCACCGGCCCTACCGCGAGGCGGGGGACTTCCCCGCGGCCCAGGCCGAGATCGTCCGCCACTCCGGGAGGCAGTTCGACCCGCGGGTCGTGGCGGTCTTCGCGGCCATGGACCTCGCCGTGTGGGAGAAGGTCCGTTTCCAGACGACGCGGATCCTCCCCGTCGAGGACGGCTACGCGGCGTCCCGAACGAGGAAGTGACGGGGCCGCTCAGGCGCGGCGGGCGGTGATGACGCGGGGCTTGCCGGCCAGGTCCCAGGCCGTTTCGATCTCCGTCCAGCGCCTGCCGAAGAGGCCGAGGACCTCGTCGCGCTGGCCGTCCCCGATCTCGAAGATCAGGTAGCCGCCGGGCCGTCAGAAAGCGGCCGGCCCGGCCGACCAGCCGCCGGATGACCTCGAGCCCGGACTCCCCGGCGAGCAGGGCCCGCCGCGGCTCGTACTCGCGGACCTCCGCCGGCAGGGCCTGCCATTCCCGCGCCGAAACGTAGGGGGGGTTGGAGACGATGAAGTCGAAGCGGACGCCCGTGCCCCGGAAGGCCGAGAACAGGTCGCTCCGCAGGAACTCGACGCCGCGGGTCCTGAGGCGCTCGGCGTTCCGCCGGGCCACGGCCAGGGCCCGGAGCGAGACGTCGGCGGCCAGGATGCGGGCCCGCGGCAGCTCCTTGGCCAGGGCGATGGCGATGTTGCCGCTGCCCGTGCCGACGTCCAGGATGGTCTCCCGGTCGCGCGAGGAGAGCTCGAGGACCTTCTCCACGAGGACCTCCGTCTCCGGCCGCGGGATGAGGACGGAGGGCGAGACGCCGAGCGGGATGGACCAGAACTCCCGCGTCCCGGTCAGGTAGGAGAGGGGCACGCCACGCTTCCGCCTCTCGACGAGGCGGAGGAAGAACGCCTCGGCGTCCGAGGCGAGCGGGGTTCGGGGGGCGGCCAGGAAGCCCTCCTCCGAGAGCCGGGCGGCGCGGAGGAGGAGGACCTTGGCTTCGAGGAGTGCCTGGGGGCTCTCCTCGAGGAGCGAGGCCCCGAGGCGGAAGAGCTCCTGCAGCGTCGCCGTTCTAGGGTTCAATGTCCCGTGCCAGGCCCGCGCCCGGCGCCGTCTCCCCGAGGGCCTGCGCCTCTGACTGCAGGACGAGCTGGCCGACGAGCTCGTCCAGGTCGCCGTCGAGGATCGCCGCCAGGTTGTGGAAGCTCGCGTTCAGGCGATGGTCCGTCACCCGCGACTGGGGGAAATTGTAGGTCCGGATTTTCTCGCTCCGCTCCCCCGTCCCGACCTGGGAGCGCCGGTCCTGGGCGATCTCGGCGCTCTGCTCCCTCTGGGCGATGTCCATGAGCCGCGAGCGGAGGACGCGGAGGGCCTTCTCCTTGTTCCGGTGCTGGGATTTCTCGTCCTGGCAGGAGACGACCAGGCCGGAGGGCTTGTGGGTGACGCGGATGGCCGTGTAGTTCCGGTTGACGTTCTGCCCGCCGGGGCCGGACGAGCCGAAGGCCTCGATCTTGAGGTCCTTGGGGTCGAGCTTGACGTCGATCTCGTCGGCCTCGGGCAGCACGGCGACGGTGACGGTCGAGGTGTGGATGCGGCCGCCGGCCTCGGTCTTCGGCACGCGCTGGACCCGGTGGACGCCGCTCTCGAACTTCAGCAGGGAGTAGGCGCCCTTGCCCCGGATGCTGGCGATGGCCTCCTTGATGCCGCCGATCGGCGAGAGGCTCGTGTCCATGACCTCGAACTTCCAGCCCTTGTGCTCGGCGAACCGGGAGTACATCCGGAGGAGGTCCTGGGCGAAGAGCGAGGCCTCGTCGCCGCCGGCCCCGGCCCGGATCTCGAGGATGACGTTCTTCTCGTCGTACGGGTCCTTGGGCAGGAGCATCCGCCGCAGCTCGGACTCGAGGGCCTTGTCCCGCCGGCCGAGCGTCTCGAGCTCCCCCTCGGCCAGGGCCCGCAGCTCGGGCTCGGCGGCGGGGTCGGCGAGGATGTGGCGGGCGCCCTCGATCCCCTGGCGGACCTTCCGCCATTCCTCGAACTTGCGGACGACGGGCTCGAGCTCCGCCCGTTCCTTGGCCAGGTCGCGGAGCTTCTGGGGGTTCCCGGCGAGTGCGGGGTCGGCGAGGGACAGGGTCAGACGGCGGTGCTTATCCTCGAGGGCGCGGAGTTCCTGGATCATCGGGCCGGTTTTTTAAGCTCGGCCATATTTCTTCTTGAACTTCTCGATGCGGCCGGCGCTGTCCACGAGCTTCTGCTTTCCGGTGAAGAAGGGGTGGCACTGGGAGCAGATCTCGACCCGGATCTCCTTCTTCGTCGAGCGGGTCTTGAAGGTGTTCCCGCAGGCGCACGATGACGATGGCTTCCTGGTATTCGGGATGGATGTCTTTCTTCATCGTCGGTCTCCTCAGAAGCGCTATTATAGCAAATTCCAGGTGCCGCCGCAAAAGGACGGGATCTCGGCCGACTTCTTCTCGAAGGCGGCCCAGTCGACGGAGAAGAGGGGACCTTTCTGACTGGCCTTGACCGCCTCCCGGTAGGGGCGCGAGGCGAAGTGGTCCTTGAGCGGCCGGGTCAGGGGATAGAGCTGCTCCTCGGCCGCCCACTCGTAGGTCGAGCCGTCGGCGCGCTTGAGGCAGTTGAGGTAGACGACCCAGGCCAGCTGCTTGAGCGGCGCGTGGCTGAACGCCCTGCGGATGGCCAGGACCTCCCCTTCCTTGACCGGGTTCCAGAAGTGGAAATAGCGCGAGAAAAGGAGGGCGTTGTGGAAGTAGGCCGGAAAAGCGAGCAGGGCGTCCTTGCGCGTCAGCCGGCCGAGGTAGACGAAGAGGTCCATGACCGGCTTGCTCATGTTCAGCCCGGGCCGGGTCTGGCCCGGCAGGGGCGTGAAGGACTCGTTGAACTTGTGAAGCGGGTTCTGGAGCGTCAGCCACTCGAAGGCCAGCGTCTTCTGCGGCGGCAGGGACGACGGGACCGCCGGCAGCGCCTTGGGCACGAAGTCCGTCTCCCGGAACTTGAAATCGACGATGAGGTTCTCCGCCTTCTTCTCGCGGAAGAAGATCTGGAGGCGCTGGAGGGGATACTCGGTCGAGTTGAGCTCGAAGGCCAGCGGCCAGAGGAACCTCTTGCGGGCCTCCCTGAGGAAGCCCTTCTTGGCCAGGACGGCGATGACCTCGTTCAGGGAATAGCGGCCGAGGAGAAGGGAACTCGTCTTCCGCACGGCCAAGTCGGAGAAGATCTCGCCCTCCTCGACGAGGGGCGCCCCCTCCCAGAGCGGCGCGCTCTTCGCCTCAGGTCTCTTCATCTTCGGGGTCACGCCGTCCTCCCTTTTAGCCCTTATTCTAGAGCATCACCCGCGCAGGCGCGGCCGCGAGGGCAGAGGCGGATTCATCCGGCCGCGGCGGCCTAGCCGCGGCTTCGGACCCGGCGCGGCGGCCGGTCGCGGCCGGATCGACGAAGAAAAGCAGCACGTCGTCGCCGATCTCGACGCGGCGCTCGAGGGGGAAATCGGCCGTCCGCGGCCGGATCTTGAAATAGTGGCGGAGGACGATCATCCCGCCCGGCCGGAGGACGCCCCGCCGGCGGATGACCCGCAGGGGGTTGCGCTCCTCGAGCAGCCGGTAGGGCGGGTCGAGGAAGATGAGGTCGAACAGGACGCCCTCGTTGGCCAGGTCGATGACGGCCCGGTTGAACTCCCGGTGGAGGACGACGGCGCTGTCCGCGGCGCCGCACTTCTCGATGTTGGCCCGGATGACCTTGATGGACGGGATAGAACTCGTCGACGAAGACGGCCGTCTTGGCGCCGCGGCTGAGGGCCTCGAGGCCGACCGAGCCCGTGCCGGCGAAGCCGTCGAGGCAGACGCTCCCGGCGACCCGGTCCTGGATGATGTTGAAGAGCGCGCCCTTGACCTTGTCCTGCATGGGCCGGACCGAGGGGCTGGGGACGAGCTTCAGCCGGCGGCCCTTGTAGATTCCGCTGATGATCCGGATCATGTCCCTCGTCCCCGGCGCTCCTTTCCTTACTCGGGGAGCAGTAAATATAATACATAATCCTCACCCTTTACAATCTGTAGACATTTATTTTCGCCCGGCTTAGTAATAATAGCAGATGAGGCGGCCGGCCCGCGACTCCAGGCGCCGGATGCCGTAGGGCAGCGGATACCAGTCGTGCAGGCTCTGCGCCGGCTGCCCCTCGAGGCCGGCGACGATGCCGATGACCGTGTCGAGGAAGGCCGGCGGCAGGCGCTGGGTGCCGAGGAAGAGCCGCTCCATGGTGATGCGGATCTTCCCCTCGCGCGTCTCGGCCGAGGCGGCGAAGAAGATCTCCGCCTGCGCCGGCAGCACGGCCGAGGCCGGCGTCCGGCTGAGGTCGATGACGAGCTTGCCCTCGGCCTTGTCGCCGTCGAGGAGCCGGATCTCGCACGACCGGACGTAGCTCTCCCCTTCCGTGGCGAAGCGGTAGGCGATCCAGGCGTTGAGGTCGGCCTCGGCGACCGTGCCGCTGCCGCCGGGACGCTCCGGGTGCCGCGCCCGGTCCTTCTCGAGCCCCTCGAGCAGGGCGATGACCTTGAGGGCCCGCTCCTTGACCTCCGGCGCGAGCTCGCCCGCCGCCGCCAGGCCGGACCCGGCCAGGAGCCAGGCCGCCGCCGCGATGATCAGGGTTCTCTTGCGCAACATCGAACTCCGCCCCTCATGTTACCAGATTCCCCCCGTCCGGCCAAACGCCGCCGACTTGTCGCCGGACGGGACGAGAGCCGGAGGCCGAAGGGGAATGGCCGGAACGTCATGTGCGGCTTAGCGCAAGCCGCACTCTGGAGTGGAGGCCATCCCCGAGGCCTTCGACGCGCGAACAGGACCCCTCGGGAGGACGGAGTTCCCTCCATGAAGAGGAACGGGGGATGGGTGGCCGGTCAGTAGTGGGAGAGCGTGCCGTCCCGCTTGGCCTTGCGCACGGCGGCCCGGAAGGCGACGAGGCCGAGCGGCAGGAGGACGGCGTCGAACACCGCCAGGGCGACGACGTCGGGGACGAGCGCGGCGAAGCCGGCCGGAGCGAGGAGGCCGCGGCGCATGCCGTCGAGGGCGTACGTCACGGGCAGGAGCGACGACGCCCAGCGGAGCCACGCCGGGAGGAGGGCCACGGGGAAGACGACGCCGCCGAGCAGGCCCGAGACCCCGCCGAGCAGCCAGCCGAACGGGTTCCCGAGCTTGTAGACGAGGATGAAGCTCGCCGAGAGCATGCCCACGGAGAGGAAGGCCAGGGCCGTCAGGGCGAAGACGGCGGCGACGCCGGCCCAGTCGACGGGGCCGAGGGCCATGCCGAAGACGAGGACGGCCACGGCCAGGTGGAGGACGGTCCGGACGCGTCTGGAAGACGAAGGAATAGAGGGACGAGCCGACGAGGACGGTCGGGACGGAGGCGGGCGTCACCAGCACGGCCTCGAGTGTTCCGGAGACCTGGGCGTTCCGGATGACGGAAGGGAGCCCGGCCTGGAAGATGCCGAGGAGGCTCGCGAAGGCGACGCCGACGACGGCGAAGGAGAAGTAGTCGCCCCCGTACGGGGCGAGCGACGGCGCCCCGGGCGGGACGAGCTTGGCCACGAAGAAGAAGGTGGCCGTGGAGAAGAGGATGCCGGCCAGCGACGAGACGAAGGTGAACTTGTAGCTCATGGCCTCGCGGAGGTCGCGGCGAAGGAAGGCGCCGAACCGAGCCGCGACAAGGCCCGCGCTCCGGGCTGGGGCGCTCATGAGCCGGCCTCCCCCGTTTCCGTCCGCGGCCCCCCGGCCGCCAGGGCCCGGTCGTACACCTGCCGCAGGGAGAGGCGGCCGCCCTCCGTCAGCCGGTCGACCGGGCCGCAGGCCATGATCCGGCCGCGGTCGATGACGGCCACCTCGTGGCCGAACTCGGCCGCCTCGGCCAGGTCGTGGGTGGCCCAAAAGACCGTCTTCTTCCCGGTCTCGACGAGCTCGCGCCTCAGGAATTCCCGGACAACGGCCGCGGCCCGCGGGTCGAGCGAGCGGGTCGGCTCGTCGACGAAGAGGATGTCCGCGTCGGCGAGGAGGGCCCGGGCGAAGGACAGCATCTGGCGCATGCCCGGTGGAATAGGCGTTGAACCGGACATCGGCGGCGGATTCGAGGCCGGTCAGGCGCAGCACGCCGGCGACCCTTTCGTCCCGCCGGCGGCCGGCGAGGCCGGCCAGCGCGCCGAAGAACTCGAGGTTCTGGCGCCCGGTCAGCCGCCAGTAGAAGCTCCTCTCGTCGTTGATGGCGTAGCCGACGGCCCGCTTGACCTCGGCCGGCGACCGCTCGACGTCGTGGCCGCCGACGAAGGCCCGCCCCGCGTCGGGCAGGACGAGGGTCGTCAGGACCTTGATCAGCGTCGTCTTGCCGGCGCCGTTCGGCCCGAGCAGGCAGAAGGCGCGGCCGGGCCCGACCTCGAGGCTGACGCCGTCGAGGGCGGTCCGGGTCGGCCGCCTGAATGGATGGCGGACGAGGTCCCGAAAGCCGCCGAAGACCGGGTAGCGCTTGACCAGGCCCTCGATGGAGACGGCGGCGGACGGGTTCATCGCAGACCTCGCAGGCGACGGGCGGCCAGGCCGAACGGCCTCAGGAGCCGCCGGGCGTACTGGCGGGTGAGCCGGGCCGAACCCTCCGGGAGCCCCGAAGCGCGGGCCAGCCAGGCCCTCGGAGGGAAGAGGATCGAGCCGAGCGACCGTGCCGCCAGCCGGGCCGAGCGCCTTTCCCAGAGCGAGAAGAGCGACGGCACGTAGTACGGCCAGGAGGCGAGGTCGCGTCGGGCGGCGGCCTTCAGGGGCCACAGCAGGCCGAGGGCGGCCCTGGTCACCGGCCCCGGCCTGAAGCGCGCCAGGACCTCAGGCGGGACCGTGCCCGGCCAGAGCCGGTCCGCCAAGGCGAGCCCTTGGTAGACGGGAGCGCGGAGGCCGTAGGCCGCGGCGACCCGAGCGGCCTCGTCCCAGGAGATGCCCGCGCCGGCTGCCATCAGGGCGATGTCCGTGAGCCAGACGAGCCGGCGGTAGGAGTGCTGCTGGGCGTGGAGGCAGAGATAGCAGAATTCGAAGGCGGGCGGGAAGACCATCGCCTCCCCGCCCCCGGCCGGCAGGGGCAGCCGAACGAGGACGTCGTGCGGCAGGGGCCCGGCGGGAAAATGGAGGCCGAGGACGTTGAAATGGAACTCGAGAACGAGGTCCCCGCGCCTGAAATACGGGGAATAAGCCCAGTCCGGGGCCGAGGCGGGCAGGCTCCGGCCGGGCGGCCCTTCCGCCGCTTCCGCGAATCCTCCGGCCTCGAGGACGCCCCGCACGTCCGGCCAGTCCGCTGCCGGGACGACGAGGTCGACGTCCCAGAAAGGCCGAAGCCCGGGGTCCGGATAGACGGTCGGGGCCAACCGCAGCCCCTTGGTCAGGACGGCGGTCCGGCCCGCGGCCCGGACCGCGCCGAGGAACGGCCCGACCTCTTTCGCGATGCGGAGGGTCCGGGCCAGGTTCGCGAGGTACCGGCCCTTCAGCCGCGCGAGGACGTCGGCCGGCACGGCCTCCGCCATGTCTCTGAGGTTCCAGTAGAGGAGCGGCACGAGGCCTTCCTCCTCCCCCCTCTCCGAGAAGCCGCGGCCACGGAATCCCCTCGCCAACGAGCTTGCGGACCTCGGCCACGTCCGGGGCGGGCAGCCCCGGCCGCGCGCAGAGGACGAGCATCCGGGAGATCGCGGCGGCGGATGCGTCTCGGGACGGGATGGCAGTCATGGGATAGCGAAGAAGGCCGCGAGGGGCGGTCGGCCGCGCCGGCGAACGGCCGCCGGAAAAAGGCCGTGCGTCAGTCCTTGATCTTGCCGGGCTTGGTCGGGCTGACCTGCTCTTCCTCCTCGAGGGAGACCAGGCTGGCGCTGCCGGCGACGATGGCGGCCAGGCCGAGCGGGGCCAGGAAGATCGGCGGCACGCCGCGCTTGCAGACGACGTACACGCTGTCCCCGACGGCGCAGGGCCTGACGACCGGCAGGAGGGCCTGGTCGCCGGTCAAGCACATCTTGGCCCGGGCGCCCTGGACCTTGAGGACCTTGAGGTCCTGGGAGAATTCCGTGGCCGCGCCCCTGAAGCGGATCCGGTCGCCGACCTGAATGAGCCCCCGCTCGATCGCGACGAGGGCTTCCTTCGACGCCGGGGAGTAGGAGACGACCTTGCCCACGCGCGACTCGCCGCGCTCCTTCTCTTCCCGGGCCACGGCCTGGGCCTCGGCGACGGCGTCGCGCCCGTAGGTGTTCAGGGCGATCGAGATCTTGGCCGTTTCGTCGGGCTTGACGCCGACGAGGTCCTGGGAATTGTAGCTTCCCTCGGCCGAGGTCACGCCCAGGGCGTAGATCCCGGCGTCCAGGCCCTCGACCTTGAACACGCCCAGGGCATCGGTCTTCGTGCTCTCGACGAGGGCTCCCGTCGAGACGTTCCTGGCCACGACGATGGCCCCGGCCACGGGCGTCGAGCCGTCCTCGCCGAAGACGAAGCCCGCCAGGCGGCCCTTGGCCGGCGCCTGGGCGCCTAGGAAGAGCGGCGCTCCCCCGAGACCCAGGAGAAGGGCGAAACCCGAACAGACAATCCCTTTGAAACCTCGACACATATCCGACTCCTTAGCCAATTTCTGATATTAATCGTGTTCGGGCGGCCTTGTCAAGCCGCCCCCCTGGGCGGGGGGCGCGGCGGCGCGCTCGAGGGCGAGGAGCGTGACCGGCCCGCCGACGGACTCGACGACGAGCGCGTTCGCTCCGGAGACGGCCTTGGCCGTGAACGCCAGGCGCCCGCCCTCGGCGTAGGCCTCCCTGACGACCCGCCCGTTCCAGAGCACGGTCAGCAGGGGACGGCCCTCCGGCCGGGCGGCCTCGAAGGTCAGCGTCCAGGCCGACGGCCCGGCTTCGCACGCGAGGTCGAAGCGGGCCGGCCGGCCGGGCTCGACGGGCCGGCGCCCGAGGTCCGGTCGAGGGGGGCGCGAGGAGCGCGGCCATCCGCGCCCGGACGTCGGCCAGCTTCCGGTCGCTCCCCAGCCGTTCGTAGCACCGGGCGAGCCGGCCCAGGTCCTCCAGGCGCCCGGGCGCGGCGTCAATCGGCCTTGAGGTAGGCCCGTTCCGCCTCGTAGAGGTAATCGAGCTTCATGTAGGAATCCCCGACCAGCCCGAAGATCCGGGCGTAGAAGGGCCGCGCCGCCTCGGGAATGACGAAGGCGCCGCTCTCGAGCGCCTCGCCCGCCTTGGTGATGTCCCGGTACCTGTTCTGCTTGAAATCGAGGCCGAGCTCGAGGGCCAGCGTCCGGAGGTCCTTCGGCCGGGAGCCGGACCCGGCCTCGTCGCCGACGAGGCCCCGCTCGGCCAGGAACTTCTCGAACTCGCCGACGGCCAGCGGCTCGTCCTCGAGGGCGAGGTAGGCCTCGACGAGGCCGTCCGGGTCGTCCAGGCTCCGCGTCGCGTCGATGCGGCCCTCGGCCGCGAGGAGGCAGGCCGTCTTCATGGTGCGGGCGTATTCCTGCGGGTCGATCCGCGCCTCCCGGACGAGGTCCTGGATAGAAGGCGATGGACCTGAGGAGCCGGCAGCCCGGCCGAGACGCGGGCGGCCGCGTCCTCGTTCTGGCCGTACTCGAAGCTCCTCTGCGCCTGCTCGACCTCCCTCGCCGCGTCGGGCGAAATCGATGGCCTCGGCCCGGGACAGGGCCTTCTCGCGGGCCTCGAGGGACAGGCCCATCTCGCCGAGGAAGCCGGGCATAGCCGCGGAGGACCCCGGCGTCCTCGGGCAGGACGCCCTCGATCACGGCGTAATCGCGGACGTGGAGATACCAGACCTCGAGCACGGTCCCGGAGCCGCTCGGGGTCCCCGCCGGCGAGCGTCTTTCGGAGGATGTCGAGGGCGAAGGCCCGCTCCTCCGGGCCGAGCGAGCTCCAGCGGCCGAGGAAGACCTTGCCGACCTCGGCGTAGATCTGGCTGTTGTGGCCGGTCAGGGCGGCCGCCTTCCTGTACTCCTCGAACGGCGCCGCCGGCGCCGGGAGCGCGAGGTAGCTCATGTACTGAAGGGCCTGGGCCAGCTCGAAGTGGGCCGCCGCCGACCCGGGCTCGAGACGGAGGGAGCGCAGGAACTGGCCCACGGACTTTTCGAAGGCGGCGTTGCGGGCCGCGACGTCGCCCAGCGCTTGGGCCCCGGCCTCGAACCAGGCCTTGCCGAGCTCGAGCGAGACGCGGGCGTTCCACGGATAGGCGCGGCCCGCCCGCTCCAGGAGCGCGACCTTCTCCGCCGGGGCCCCGGCCGTCGCCTCGGCCCGCTCGAGGAGCCGGGAGTTCCAGTAGACGGCGGACTCGAGGAGGGCGATGAGGGCCAATCCGGCGAGGAAAAGCGTCTTTTTCATCGGGGCCTCAGGCTTTCCGGTAGTGGGCGGAGACGAAGGTCAGCGACAGGACGATGGCGAAGAGGACGGCGTTGGCGGGAATGTGGAGGTTGAAGTCCGTCACGGCGTGGACGCCCGCGCCGGCCAGCGCGACGATGCCGCCGAGGGCGATGCCCTTCGCCTCCGGGTTCCGCCGCTCCCGCCAGGCCAGGATAGGCCCGGATCGCGAGGACGAGGACGAGGCCCAGGAGAAGGCACGCCCCGACGAGGCCGAGCTCGGCCACCGCCTCGAGGTAGTCGTTGTGGGCGTGGGCGAGGAGCATCTCCGGCCCGCCCCGCTTCTCGTAGGCCGGGTAGGCCGCGGCGAAGGTGCCGAGCCCGGTCCCGAAGAGGGGGAAGTCCCGGACGATGCCCATGGCGTTCGCCCAATAGAGCGGCCGGTCCTCGTGGAGGAGGTTGTCGAGCGAGAAGCGCTGGATCGTCGCCCCGACGCCGACATAGAGGGCGGCGGCCAGGATGACGAGGACCGTGGCGCGGATGAAGTTCCTGACCCGCAGGTCGCGGTACCGGACGCGGCCGACGGCCAGGACGGCGAGGCCGACGAAGAGGAAGAAGCTGGTGGCGAGGACGACGAGCCCGGCCCGGGAGTTCGAGCGGACGATGCCGGCGGACATGACGACGACGGCCGCGGCCAGGAGGAGGTTCGCGGCGACGCCCTGCGACATCATCAACGCCGCGCGCTCGCGGAGGCCCTTGACGCCAAGGGAGAAGAGGTTCATGCGGGCGATGAGCAGGCCGACGGCGAGCGGCACGATCATCTCCAAGTAGCCCGAAAGGTGGCTGCGGTTGACGAACGTCCCGGTCACCGACTCCAGGCTGAACGTCTTGGCATAAAAGAGGATGCGCGGCCGGCGCGCCGAGAGCTCGGCGAGCCCGTAGAGGGCCTGGAAGGCGCCGGACCCGACCAGGACGTAGAGGAGGGTCCGGACCTGCCGGCCCCGGGTGACGGTGCGGAGGACGAGGAAGCCGAGGAGGACGTAGGCCAGGAGCTCGAGCCCGGCTTCGAGCGTCCGGGACGGCGCGACCGAGAGGGTCATGAACTTCAGCCGGGCGAAGCCCGGGTCGTAGAGCTTCCGGAAGGCGTAAGCCCCCGGCGAGAGGAGCCGGACGACGGCCGCCGGCAGGGGAAGGACCTGGAAGCCGACGAACGCGAAGAGCCCCGCCGCGACCCAGCGCACCCCGCGCAGGCTCCCGGCGCATCGCCTCGCCCAGCGGCGGCTTGGGCTCGAGGAGGACATAGGCCGCGGCCATCAGCCCCGCGGCGAGCTCGATGGCGAGGACCGACCAGGCGTTGACGGACGCGGCCGGCAGCGGGCTGAGGACGAGGAGGGCCACGAGGCCCCGTCGAGGGCCCGGCGCAGGAACGGCCGGCGTCCGGCGCCGCCGGCGGTCGGGGGCCACGCCGGCGCGGGACCATGGGTTCGTCATGGGGACCGCTCAGGCCTCCCCTGGCCCGGGCCGCCGGGCCCCGGCCGCTTCCGGCCGGCGGGGTCGTCCTCCCCGCTCGCGGCGTACTCGTACTGGTAATAGTGATAGTAAGGCGCGTTCCTCCCCTGCCGGCCCATCTTGACCTCGTTGAAGACGACGCCGATGATCTCGGCCTTGGCCTTGCGGACCTCGTCCACGGCCTTGGCCAGGGCCCGGCGCGTCGTCTTGCCGGCCTGGACGACGAAGACGGTGCTGTCGACGAGGGAGCTGACGATGACCGGGTCGATGACGGCCAGCACGGGCGGGGTGTCGATGAGGACCGTGTCGAAACGGTCCTTGACCCGGGCCAGGAGGTCGCGCATCCGCTTCGAGTTGAGGAGCTCGGCCGGGTTCGGCGGGTGGGGGCCGCTGGGGATGATCCAGATGTTCTCGATGCTCGTCTTCAGGATGGCCTCGTCGAAGGCCAGCTTGCCCGTCAGGAAGCCGCTCAGCCCGACCATGTTCCGCGTCTGGAAGACCTTGTGGAGGCGGGGCTTGCGCAGGTCGGCGTCGACGAGCAGGACCTTGCCCTCGAGCTGGGCGAAGGAGATGGCCATGTTCGAGACCGTGGCCGTCTTCCCCTCCTGGGGCACGGTGCTCGTGAAGCAAATCGTCTTGGGCGAGCTGTCGGCGTGGGAGAAGAGGATCGAGGTCCGGACGGTCCGGTAGTCCTCGGCGATCGAGAACTTGGGGAAGAGGTGGTTGATGAGCTCGATCTCGCAGACTCTCGGGCAGGCCCTCCTCCCGGGCCTCGCCTTCGACGCCGTAGGAATAGCGGTAGCTCCCGTAGGGCGCCGCCTTCCGCTTCAGCCCGTCGGCCGAGAGGTACGGGATGATGCCCAGGGACGGCAGGCCCGTCAGCTTCTCGATGTCGTCCGGGCCCTTGACGGTGTTGTCGACGTAGTCGACGAGGAAGACGAGGCCGAGCCCGCCGAAGAGGCCGAGGAGCAGGGCCATCATCAGGTTCCGCCGGACGTTCGGCGTGAACGGCGCCGCGGGCACGAGGGCCCGGTCGACGATCTTGATGTTGCTCGTCCGCAGGCCGCCGAGCTGGCTCGAGACCTGGATCTCGTTCTGCTTGGAGACGAGCGTGCCGAGGAGGGTCCGCATGTTCTCGACCTCGATCTGGAGGCTGCGGTAGAGGATGGCGTTGTTGTTCATCCGGACGACGTCCGTCCGCTGCGAGTCGAGCAGGCCCTGGAGCGACCGCTCCTTGTTCAGGGCCGCCCGGTAGTCGGCCTCGGCCGCGCCCACGGCCTTGCGGATCTCGTCCTCGAGGGCGGAGGCGGCGCTGTCGACCCGGGCCTTGAGCTTGACCATCTCGGGGTAGTCGGGGCGGTAGAACTTGCTCTTCTCCTCGTACTCGGACTTGGCCTGGGTGTAGGACGCTCTTGAGGGCCTGGATGACGGGGTTGGTCACGGACTCGGGCAGGGCGTTGATGTTGAGGTCCCGGAGCTCCCGGTAGAGGGCCTCCTTCTTGAAGCGGTCGATCTGGGCCTCGGTGAAGGCCGAGTTGACGTCGGAGAACTTGTTGACGACCGAGCTCTCCTTGTCGTTGAGGAAGAGGAGCTTCTTCTCCTCGCCGTACTTCTGGAGGTCCTCCTCCTTCTTCTTGAGGTCGTCCCGGAGCTGGGCGATCGTCTCGCTCAGGAACTCCGAGGTCTGCTTCGTCGCCTCGTAGCGCGTCTCGACCGAGTAGCTGACGAACTCCTCGACCAGGGTGTTGACGATGTCGGCCGCCAGGACGGGCTGGGACGACGTGTAGCTGACCTGGACGATCCGCGTCTCCGGGCACGGGCGCGATGCTCAGCCCGTCGAGGACGGCGAAGGCGTAGCTCGCCGCCGGGGCGGCGCCGCGGGCCGCGGCGGGCTTTTTCCCCGGGAAGAGCCCAGCGGAGCGAGAGCAGCGCCCTTGACCGCCTGGAGCGGGCTCGTCCGCGAGCTGCGGGCCGTGCGGAACTCCGGCCGGGCGCCGAGGTTGAGCTTCTTGGCCACGCGCTCGGCCAGGGACCGGCTGGTCAGGAGCTTGAGCTGGGTGTTGAAGTACGTGCCCAGGTAGTCGCTCTGGTAGTAGCCGCCCGAGTTGAGGACGTCCTGGATGTTGACCAGGCTCGCGCTGGGCTCGTCGATGAGGATCGTGGCCGTGGCCCGGTAGAGGGGCGTCGCGGTGAAGGACAGGACGGCGACGAGGGCGACGATGGCCCCGGCGAACGCCGCCAGGACCCACTTGCGCTTGACGATGGTCCTCCAGTACTCGAGGAGGTCGATCTCTTTCCGCGGAGGCGTAGCTGTTCGGACCGTTCATGGCTGGCTCCCTTCGCCCGGCCGTCCGGGCGGCCCGGCGCCTCAGAAGAGGCTCTCGGGGACGTAGACCGTATCGTTCTCCATGAGGGGGATATCCTTGATCTTGCCCTTGAGGATGTCCTTGGCGTTGACCTTGATCTCGATCTCCTGGCCGGAGGCGGCCTTCCGCCGGATGCGGACGCCGCCGCGGGCGGCCCGGTCGGAGAAGCCGCCGGCCTGGGCGATGGCCTGGGTCAGCGACGGCAGGCTCGACCGGCGGACCTGGAGGGCGCCGGGGTTCTTGACCTGGCCGAAGACGTAGATCGTGACGACCTTGTCGACGGGGATGTTGACGATGTCGTTCGGCTCGAGGGCGATGTTGAGCTTGGCGTCGCCCTTGACGAAGAGGTCGTCGACGGAGATGCGGATCGACGTCGAGGAGCCGTCGGCGAGCTGGCGGATGACGATGATCTCGCTGCCCGCGTCCCGGGTCATGCCGCCGGCCTGGGAGATGATGGACATGACGGTCTGGCGGCCGAGGAGCCGGTAGGGCCCGGGCTTTTCGACGGCGCCGAGGACGTTGACCCGCCGGCTCTCGTAATCCCGGATGAAGACGGTGACCTGCGGGTTGACGATGTACTTCTCGCCGAGGACGGCGACGAGCTTGCGCTCGACCTCGGACTGGGTCAGGTTGTTGACGTCGACCTCGCCGACGAGGGGCAGGGTGATCCGGCCGTCCTCCGAGACGCGGACGACGAACTTCTGGATCTCCGCGACGCCCAGGGCGGTGACCTCGAGGACGTCCTTGGGCCCGACCCGGTATTCGGCGCTGGCGGGCTGCTGGCCCGCCGGGCCGCCGGCCGCCGCCACGACGAGGGCGAGGGCCGCCGCTCCGATGATCATCCGTGCGATCTTCATCTCCGACTCCTTGGCGCCCGCGCTCAAAAATCGTAGGCGAGCGTCGCGCCGACGAAACGCCGGTCGATGTCGAAGCCGGGCGCGTTCGACCGGCGCCGGTAGAAGTTGTAGCTGACGCCGACGCCGGCGTGCCCCGTGACCTTGACGGACAGGCCCGCCGACAGGACCCGCGTCCGGTCCCGGCGGTTCTCGACGACGACGGGCCCGCCGCCCCACCAGACCTCCTGGGGCTCCGGATAGCTCCACCTCTCGGCCTGCCAGCCCCCCTCGAGCCGCAGGAACGGCAGGAGGTTGAAGGAGAGGCGGCCGCGGACCGCGTCCTCGACGAAATAATAGGCCGTGTCGTAATACGAGAAATAATTGTCCCGCGTGTAGGCCAAGCCGAGGCCGAGACGGCCTTCCCGGAGCGAGGCGTCGGTGTCGGCCGTCGAGCCCCGAATAGCTCTTGAGGCCGGCCGTCCTGGGCACGAAGGACTTGTAGCCCAGGGCGATCTTCCCCCGGACCCGGCCGAGGAGCGGAAAGCGGAGGCCGGCCGAGACCTCCCGGGAGAAGGCGTTCCGCCAGGCCGAGGCGGGGTCGGCGAAGACGTAATCCCTGGCCCCGGCCGTGAGGAAGACCTGGCTCTGGGAGAAGACCCGGTAGTAGAACTCGACGGCCGCCGACCGCTCCCGCCGGTCGAGCGTCCGGGCGTAATCGTCGACCGGGTCCGGGACGTCCGGGTTGCGGAACCGGAAGTCGTCCACCGAGGCGGCGACGCCGAGGGCCGTGCCGCGGGGCGTCTCGAGGAAGAGCCGGGCGTTCCAGCCCTCCTGCGGTGTTGCGGACCGGCTCGCCGAACTCGCTCGTCGCCCGGCGCAGAAGGTTGAAGACGTGATAATCTCCCGGACAGGGCCAGGCCGCCGGAAGAGGAGCACGCGGGCCGCCGGGACGAGGCTGTTCGTCGAGCGTCCGGAGCCCCTTCTCGTGGAGGTAGAACTCGTACTCGGGCGTCTCCGTGACCGAGAGGATGACGGAGCTCCCGACGAGCCAGTAGGCCTTGACCTCCGGGGCGAGCGTGGCGACGGTGTCCGAGACGGCCCCACGTCCTCGCGGGGCGGTAGAGGATGTTCGAGTCGTAGCCGACGTCGGCGATGCGGAGCGACGGCAGGAGCTTGAGCGGCCCGACCCGCCAGCCCGTCCGCGACCGGACGTCCTCGTATTCGTCGCGGAAGCTCCGGTAGGTCTGGCCGGAGAGCCGGCCGGACGAGGCCGCGACGAGCGACGGCCAGGATGAGTGACGGGAATCGTCTCATGCGCGTTCTCGCGCGGCCGGGCGCCGCCGGCCGCGGGCCTCAGGACAGCCCCATCCCGCCGATGGCCGTCCTTGACCGTCCGGAAGTACCTCATGAACGACAGCCGCTCGAGGAGGGCCAGGATGAGCCCGCTGTGCCAGTCGAAATCGGCCGTCTCCCGGATGATCGGGATGATGCCGTCGGTCCGGGCCAGGCGGAAGAGGTCCTCGACCCGGCCGTCGCTCAGCCGGGAGCACATCCGCCGGGCGTAGTAGCCGACGAGGATCTCCTTCTCGACGGCCTGCCGCCAGCGGCGCTCGTAGCCGGCCAGGTCCGCCGCCCCGAACGACGACCGCCGGAAACAGGCGAGGATCGTCTCGGCGGCGAGGTCGGCGCAGAGGAGACCGTAGCTGATCCCGCCGCCCGTCGTCGTCTTGATCTGGCCCGCCGCCTCGCCGACCGAAAGGACGCGGTCGGCCGTCGTCCGGGCCACGAGGCCCTGGGCGACGGCCCGCGTCCGCGACCGGGATGTCCGCGGCGGCCGGGCCTGACCCGCCGCCCCGCGCCTCGAGGAACCTCCGGAGAAGGGCCCTGGGCTCCCCCCTCGTCAGGAGGCCCACCCGGGTCCTCGCCCCGGCCGGCACCGACCAGGCGAAGGCGCCGGGGGCGACGCCGCGGCCGAAGAAGATCGACGTCGTCCCGCCGGGCCCCGACGGCAGCTCGACCTGGGCCCCGCCCAGGAAGTCCGGGGGATGGCCGAGCCCGGCCTGCCTCTGCAGGGCGCCGTCGACGCCGGTGGCGATGACGGCCACGGCCGCGGCGTGGTGGACGGGGCCGGAGTCGGCCCGCCGGACCGTGACCCGGACGCCGGCCGGGCTCGACCGAGACCGCTTCGACCCGCGTCGCCGAGCTCGACCGCGGCCCCCTCGGCCGCGGCGGCCGCGGCCAGCCCCGCGTCGAACCTCTCCCGGTCGACGACGCAGGCGAACGGCCGCGGATGGCCGTAGGCGACGACGGTGCCGAACGGCGAGACGAGCCGGGCCTCGCCGATCTCGTTGAGGACGGACTCGGTGCCGAGGCCGAACCGGGCGAAGACGTCGCGGCCGACGATCCCCGTGCAGACGACGTTCCGGCCGACGGCGTCCTTCCGCTCGAAGAGGCGGACGTCGAGGCCGCCCGCGGCCAGCCGCGCCGCCGCGCGCAGCCCGCTCGGGCCGCCGCCGATGACCACGACGTCGGACCGTCTCTCGGCTCTCATCGCTTCTTCCTCGCCGCCTCAGATCTTCCCGCCCCGGGACTCCCACTTGCCGCGGCAGGTGATCCAGAACGACAGGGCGATGAGCTCGAGGTCCCTCCAGAAGCTCCTCGTCCTTATATAAAGGAGGTCGTAGCGGAACTTTTTCCGCCGCGGCGTGTCGCCCGGCAGGCAGACCTGGGCCAGCCCGGTCAGGCCCGGCCGGACGGCGTGGCGCTCGCGGCCGCCCCGGATATCGCCGACCGCCTCCGGGCCCGCACCCGCCCCCGTTTCGAGCTCGCTCGGCCGCAACGCCCGCGGCCCGACGAAACTCATCTCGCCCTTGAGGATATTGAAGAGCTGCGGCAGCTCGTCCATGGCCGTGGCCCGGAGGACCCGGCCGACCCGGGTCGTCCGCGGGTCGTTCTCCTTCGCCTGGACGGGCCCGAGGCCCCGCTCGGCGTCCGGGACCATCGAGCGGAACTTGAGGGCCTTGAAGGTCCGGCCGTTCCGGCCGACGCGCTCCTGGGCGTAGAAGACGGGACCGCCGTCCTCGAGCCGGACGGCGAGGGCGGCCGCCGCCGAAACCGGCAGCGACAGGACAAGCCCGAGGAGCGAGAGGGCGATGTCGAAGGGCCTCTTCAGGAACAGCGCCCGCGACACGGACCGCGGCCCGGGCGGCGGGAGGCGGCCCTCGTCCGAGAGCCGGGCCCGCCGCGCCACGAGAGCGAGGGCCAGGACGACGCCGGCGCAGTCGACGGCCCAGTCGCGCAGGTTCCCGGTCCGGCCCGGGACGAGCCTCTGCAACATCTCGTCCAGCAAGCCGTAGGCCGCGGCCGCCGCCCCCGCCGCGAGCAGCCGGGAGGGCTGGAAGCGCGGCCGGCGCCCGCCGCGCAGGGCGCGGTCGAAGAGGACGGCCATCAGGCCGTAGGTGACGAAATGGCCGCCCTTGCGGAAGATGATGTAGCCCATCCCGGCCGCGTGACGCGAGGCGTGCGGGAAGAGCCAACGGAAGGCGGCGACGAAGATCTCGTAGGTCCGGTGGCTGGCCAGGGCCTTGTTGCCCACGGGAAAGACGAGCGCCATGAGCAGGAGCGGCGCCAGCCAGAACTTCAGGAACTTCTTCATCCTCGGCCTCGTTGGGCTCAGGCCGTCATCCTCTCGAAGAGCGCGTCATAGGCGCCGAGGACGCGGGCCTTGGCGAAGTATTCTACGACATACGCCCTGGCGTTGGAAGCGTAAGCCCGGCGCGCGTCCCCGGAGCGCGCGAGCGCCCGGACGGCCGCCGCGATGGCCGCCGGGTCGCCGGGCGGGACGGCGACGCCGCATTCGCGGGCGGCGAGGAGCGTCGCGACCTCCGAGCCGGCCTCGGCCAGGCCGAGGATGGGCCGGCCGGCGGCCATGAAGTTGTAGAGCTTGGAGGGCACCGAGAGCTGGGCCTTGGCCGCGTCGAGCGGCACGAGCAGGACGTCGGCCGAGGCCAGCAGGGCGGGCAGGTCGCCGTAGGGCTGGAAGGGCAGGAAGACGACGTTCCTCAGGCCGAGGGCCTCGGCCCGGGCCTGGAGCGCCGGCTTCCGGAGCCCCTCGCCGGCGATGACGACGAGGACGTCCCGGTCCGGCCCGAGCAGGCGCGCCGCCTCCAGGACCCGGCCCAGGGCGACGTCGCTGCTGATGCTGATCGTCCCAGAGTAGAGGACGACGAAGCGGCGGTCGAGCCCGTACTTCCGCGAGACCGGGATTGTCCTTATCGAGCGGCCGCAAAAAATCCGTGTCGACCCAATTCGGGATGACCTCGACCTTGGGGCCGGGCACGCCCTTCGCGGCGAGGTTCGCCTTGAAGCCCTCGCTGATGACGGCGATGCGGTCGGCCACGCCGTAGACCCATCTCTCGAGGGAGCGGGCGAAGCGGATCGCGGCCGGGTTCCTCAGGATGCCCGACTCGATGGCCAGGTCCGGATGGATGTCCTGGACGTTGACGAGGACCCGCGCCCCGCGCCAGCGCTTGGCCGCCCAGGCCGGCAGGCCGAGCTGCAGCGGGGGCGTCCGCAGGAAGAAGACGTCGCCCTCGCGGAGCGCGGGAAGGTTGAGCAGGGCCCCGGCCGCATAGGCGTTCCAGGCCGCCAGCCGGCCGAGCGGATGCGGCGTCCTGTTCGTCCAGAACCTCTTGACCACGAAGCCGTCGCTGCGACGGCGCGAATAGAGCCGCCGCTCGGCGCCGGCCTGGGCCGTCCGCGGGAAGGTCGTGACGACCTCGACCTCGTGGCCGCGCGCCGCCAGGTGCCCGGCGAGCTCGTTCATCAGGATCGGGGCGCTGCCGAAGTCCGGCAGGAAGTACATGGTGTGGAGGAAGATCCTCATCGTCGCACCGCCGGTCGGTCCGGGGCCGGGGACGGCTCGGGATGGTTGCGGCTCCAGACCTGGAGGTAGGCCATGACGGGGACGAAGAGGATCAGGTCGACACCGTAGAAGGCCGCCGTCGACTCGAAGAAGCTCCGGGCGGTAAGGAACCCCAGCACGGCCAGCGACTCGGTCAGCAGGAAGCCGGCCGGGCCCTCGGCCCGGGCCGCGCGCTGGATGATGCGGCGCCGGACGACGAGGACCCACAGGCCGACGACGGCCCCGGCGAAGCACAGGGCGCCGAGGAGGCCGGCCTGGATGAGCGAGTGGAGGTAGGCCATGTGGACGTGCTCGCCCTCGAGCATCAGCCGGTCGGCGTGGAAGCCGTGCCCGGCGAGCGGCGCGCGGAGGGCGATCGAAAGGGCCTTGCGCCAGGTCGTCTCGCGGCCCGTCAGGAAGAAGGCGTTCTCCAGGCTGCCCTTGAAGCGCCAGACGAACCAGGCCTTGTAGAGGAAAAAGAAGATCCCCGGGACGAGGGCGGCGAGCCAGCTGAACTTCCGGCCGGCGACGACGACGAGGAGCGACCCGACGATGAAGCCCAGGATGGCCGTCCGCGATTCCGACAGGGCCAGGCCGAGGACGGACGCGGCCAGGAGCCCCGCCCACAGGACCCGCTGCCGGAGCCCGGGGCCGCGGAGCCGGGACAGGGCGATCAGGCCGAGGACGCCGGCGAAGCGGCCGACGCCGTTGGCCGTCTGCAGGCCGAGCCCGAACGGAAGCTTGTAGAGCCGCGGGTTATGGGCCCCGAGCAGGATCGGCCGGAGCGGCCCCGCGATGTAGAAGAGGACCATGACCAGGACCACGGCGGCGTTGATCGTCATGACGAGGCCGAGCCTGGCCTCCGCGTCCCCCGTGTTGACGAGCGTCCAGACGACGAAAGGCGCGGACAGGAACAGCCCGCCCCAGTAGAGGGAGAAGAACGGCTCGGGCGAGAGGAAGAAGAAGGCGGCCCCGAGGAGGCCGTAAAGGGAAAGGAACAGGAACGGCCCGGGCTCGAGGGCGAGGGCGATCGTCCGCTTGCGGGCGAGGAGGACGAGGCAGACGGCCATGGCCAGGATCGGCAGGAACGGCCGCAGCGTCAGGACGAAGCTCGCCGGCCCGGCGAGGAGGTTCGCGGCGTCGAAGCGGGAGACGTCGCTGTACATGCCTCCCCACACGAGGACCCAGAGGAGCCCGGCGATGAACATGGCCTTATCTCATCCCTCACCCAGGGCTTTCCGGTAGATCGCCTCGAGGCGCTCCCCGTGCCTGTCCCAGAGATAGTAATCCTCGGCCCGCTCCCGCGCCGCCCGCCCCATGGCCCGGCAGAGGGCGCGGTCGCGGGCCAGAACCTTGAGCGCTCGGGCGAGCTCGTCCGCGACCTCGCTGGGAGGGCCCGGAGCGACCTTGAAGCCCCAGCCCGGCCGGACGTGGAAGCCGGGTCCGCCGGAATCCAGGCAGACGACGGGCAGGCCGGCGGCCATGGCCTCGACGACGACCGCCCCTCCCCCGTCGCGGAAGCTCGGAAAGAGGAAGGCGTCGGAGGCGGCCATGGCGGCGAGCAGCCCGGGCCGCGGCATCCAGGAGGTCATGGCGACACGGGGGCCGAGGCCCGCTTCCTCGACCGCCCGGCGCAGCCGGTTCTCCTCGGGCCCGCTGCCGACGACCGTCAGCTCGGCGTCGGGGAATTCCCGGGCGAAGGCGGCGAAGGCGCGCAGCCCGAGGCCGAAGCCCTTGAGCCGGTGGAAGCGGCCGGCCATGAGGATGCGGAACGGGCCGACCGGCCTGCGGCCGTCCGGCTCGGCGCCAGGTCGGCGCGGGCGATGCCGTTGACGGGGAACTCCACGACCTTGCCGCGGTCCCCGGCCGGGATGCGCTCGCGCGTCTCGCGGTTGCAGACGAGGATCGCCCGGGCCCGGCCGAGCGCCCGGCGCCGGACGGGGTCGCGCCGACCGACCCACTGCGCCGCCGTCCGGCCGAATTCCGACAGCCGGCCGCCGGTCGTGTACTCGCGGAGGAGCGGCCGCGGCGTGCGCTGGCCGCCGCCGACCGGGCCGTGGACATAGGGCACCGGGAGGAACGCGCCGATCCAGCTCGGGATCCAGTCGTTGCCGAACGTCACGTGGTGGGCCAGGTCGAAGCCGACTTCGCGGTGGAGCCTCCGGGCCGCCCCGAGCGCCGCGACCTGCCAGAGGTAATAGTAGATCCTCTGACCGAACTCGACCCGGTACAGGGCGCGGAGCGGCGGGGGCAGGGCGAGGAAATGGAAGCGCACGCCCTTCGGCCCGCCCGCATCGAGCCCGGCCCGCACGCCCTCGCGGTTGTACTCGTGCGTGAGGACCCAGACGTCGTCGAAGCGGGCGGCCTGCTCGACGAAGCGCCACCCGGTCAGGTCCTCGCCCGGATGGAGGGCGAGCGAGCCGGACGGGTTGCAGGCGTAGGCCGAGAGGAGGACCTTGCGTCTCGTCATCGCCCGTTCCATCTCATCCTTCCCGCTCCGGGCCGGAGCGGCCGCCGAGGAAGCCGGCCAGGTTGCCCCGAACGCGCCGGAGCTCCTGCCGCCGGCCGCGGAGAAGGCCGTCCGAAAGGCTCATCAGCGTCCGCACGACGAGGGCCAGCCGGCAGAGCGCCGGCGAGAGCTCGGGGTTCTTGCCGACGAACCGCAACCGGTTCGCGACCTCCTTCCGCCCGAAGCGGTAGGGGTCGGGCCGCGGCGAGGAGTCCGGGTGGTGCGAGTAGCGGGCGCCCGCCACGGCCATGAGGACCGAGGACTTGCCGGCGCGGTAGCTGAGGTCCAGGTCCTCGAGGTAACCGTAGTCGGCGAACCATTCGTCGAACCTCAGCCGCCGCAGGACCTCGCGCCGCCAGACGACGGCCCCGCTCGGCAGCCAGTCCGTGCGGACGTCCGCCGCGAGAGGGCCGATCATCGTCTGGAAGCCCGACCGCATGACCGCCCCGGGCCGCCGGCTGTAGAGGCCGGCCCGCTCGGCCAGTCGCGACGACTTCCAGCGGGCCGCGCGGAGCGGCGGATGGTTCGACATGGCGAACGCCGCGCCGCCGACCTCCGCGGGCGCGGCGTCGAAGAAGGCCATCATCGCCCCGACCGCGGCCGGCTCGAGGAGGACGTCGTCGTCGAGGAAGCCGACGAAAGCGATGCCCGGACCCAGGGCCTCGAGCCCGGCGTTCCGCTGCCGTGCGGTCGACGGCGGGCGGAACGGGAAGTGGCGGACGGCGAAGGGCCGAGGCGCGCGGCAGAGGTCCGCGACCGGGGACGCGCCGCCGTCGACGACGACGACCTCGGCCGGCGCGAGGGCCTGGGCGGAAAGGCTCTCCAGCAGCCGGGCCAGGTGCGCCCGGGCCGGTCCATGGTCGCGACGACGAAGGCCAGGTCCCTTCGGACGGCGCTCATCGTCCCTCCTCCCGGCCGAGGAAACCGCCCACGATCCCGTGGACTTCCGAGACGAAGCGGTCCGTCGAGAACCGGGCGCCGCGGGCCGCCAGCCGGCGCCGGAGGTCCGCCTGCCGCGCCGCGTCGCCGAGGACGCCGGCGATCTTGCGGGCGGCGTCCCGCTCGCCGTCGTAGGCGAGGTCGCCCTCGCCGACGATCTCGACCTGGCCGCCGGCGCGCGGGACCCAGACGACGAGGCCCGCCTTGACCATCTCGGCCACGGCGATGCCGAAGGCCTCGTGGCGGCAGCCGGAAAGCCCGTAGCAATACATC
>CAWDTC010000039.1:0-43031 GCA_963805045.1 Candidatus Aminicenantota bacterium | reverse complement strand
TCGTCAGCGGGCTCCTCGGCCGCGAGCTCGGGCGCGCCCGGGCCGACCGGCTCTTCGTCTGCGGCCCCGACGCCATGATGAAGGCCGTCGCCGAGCTCGCCGCGCCGCGGTGCGTCCCGCGCCGAATTCTCGCTCGAAGCCGATGATGGGCTGCGGCATCGGCGCCTGCTGGGGCTGCGTCCACCGCATCAGCGACGGGAGCGGCCGGACGAATGGGTCAAGATCTGCGAGGAGGGCCCGTCTTCCCGGGCGACCGGGTCGTCTGGGAGGATGAGGCGATGACCGACCTCTCCGTCGACCTGGGCTTCCTCAAGCTCCGCAACCCGGTCCTCGCGGCCAGCGGGACCTTCGGCTACGGCCTCGAGTTCGAGCCGTACCTCGAGCTCGAGAAGCTCGGCGGCTTCGTCGTCAAGGGCCTCTACTTCGAGCCGCGCGAGGGCAACCCGCCGCCGCGGCTGGTCGAGACGCCGAGCGGCCTGCTCAACGCCATCGGGCTCCAGGGCGATCGGCGTCCGGGCCTTCGCCGAGAAGGTCCTGCCGCAGCTCAGCCGCGGCGAGGCACGGCCGATCATCGTCAACGTCTGCGGCGAAGACGACGAGGAATACCTCGGCCGTCGTCGAGTTCCTCGACGCGCGAGGAGGGCATCGCCGCCTACGAGCTCAACATCTCCTGCCCGAACGTCCGAGAAGGACGGGCCGTGCCCCGCGCTCTTCCCCGGGCCGCACGCACGACGCTCGTCAAGCGGCCAAGGCGGTCGCGCGGCGCCCGCTCATCACCAAGCTCTCGCCGAACGTCACCGACATCGTCGACGATCGCCCAGGCGGCCGAGGAGGGCGGGCCGGACGCCGTGGCCCTCGTCAACACGCTTCCTGGCCATGGCCGTCGACGTCGAGACGCGGCGGCCGAGGCTCGCCAACGTTTCGGCGGCCTGAGCGGGCCGGCCATCCAGCCCCTCGCCCTGCGCATGGTCCACCAGGTCGCGTCGCGGGCTCAAGATCCCGGTCATCGGCATGGGCGGCATCATGACGGGCGCGCGACGCCCTCGAGTTCATGATCGCCGGCGCCTGGGCCGTCGAGGTCGGCACGGCGAACTTCGTCGACCCGGACGCGGCCGTCCGCATCGTCGGCGAGATCGACGCGTGGTGCGAGGCCCGCGGCGTCGCCCGCGTCCGGGACGTCGTCGGCACGGTCCGGACCGCCTGAAGCCGGCCCGAGCCGCCTCGCCCCGAGAATCGAAGAGAAAGGACGAACCGCATGGACACGCCGAACCGAGACAAGATCATCATCGCCCTGGACGTCCGGCAAGGAGGAGGCCATCGCCCTCGTCAGCCGGCTCCGCGCCGCCCGGACCTTCAAGGTCGGCCTGGAGCTGTTCACGGCCGAGGGCCCGGCCCTTTTCCGCAAGCTCAGGGCCCTGCGCAAGGACATCTTCCTCGACCTCAAGCTCCACGACATCCCCAACACGGTGGGCGGGGCCGTCCGGTCCGCCTTCCGGCACGGCGTCCAGATGATGACCCTCCACGCCTCGGGCGGGCGGGAGATGATGGCCCGGGCGGCGGAAACGGCCCGCCAGGCGGCAGAGGACGGGAAGCGCCCGAAGCCCCTCCTCCTGGCGTGACCGTGCTGACGAGCCTCAAAGGGCCGGACCTGGCCGAAGTCGGTGTGGCGGCCGACGTCGCCGCCCAGGTCGTCCGCCTGGCCGGGCTGGCCAAGGCCGCGGGTCTGGACGGCGTCGTCTGCTCGCCCCAGGAGATCGAGGTCCTCCGCCGGGAGTTCGGGCGGGAGCTCGTCGTCGTGACGCCGGGGATCCGGCCGCTATGGGCGGCGGCCCAGGACCAGAAGAGGGTCATGACCCCGGCCGAGGCCGTGGCCAAGGGGGCCGATTATCTCGTCATCGGCCGGCCCGATCACGGCGGCCCCGTCGCCGGAGGAGGCGTTCCTCAAGGATCGTGGAAGAGCTCGGGCAGGCGTGAGGGCCCCGGGCCGGGAACCGCGCGCCGCGTCTAAACGTGCCCGCGGAAAGAGAGGGCGACGAGGAGCAGCCAGCCCACGACGGACAGGGCCACGACGACGATGATGCTGATGACGAGGAATCCCATGACCCTGTCCTTGGGCGTTTCCATCATCGGCGCCTGGAACCCCTCGTAGAGGACGTAGAGGCCGTAGAGGCCGGCCAGCAGCACCAGGATGCCCAGGCCGGGAATGAGATAGAGGATGCCCGCCACCCAGACCGGGGTCATGCTGTAGACGGCGAGCTTCATGGCATTCGGCAGGCTCCGCGCCGAGGAGAAGTTCGGCGCCAGGGCGTCGACGATCACGCCGAAGAGATAGACGATGGCCAGGGAGAAGACGTAGGAAAGGATGGCGCTCGTCAGGGCCCGGCCGACCCCCCAGACCGGCACCTCGCTGAAGGGGATCTCGGAGCGGAAGAGGAGCCGCCCGACGAACTGGGCCACGGCCGGGACGGCGGCCAGGATCATGGCGTAGGACGTGAAGAGCTGGGCGACCGGCGTCGGCTCCCCCTTGATCTTCAGCCACTCGTCTTTGGGCTTCAGCAGGAGACCGCGAACTCTCGGCACGAGATCCATGGCACCCCTCCTTCTCCGGACTGCCCTCATGATATGCCGATTCGGGGATGGGTGTCAACGCGGGCGACGGGGAGGCGGGCCGGGCCTGGCCCCGCGCGGCGGACGCCGCCGCCGGCGGGGAAAATGGAGGCGCGGGTCGGACTCGAACCGACGAATAAAGGTTTTGCAGACCTCTCCCTTAGCCTCTTGGGTACCGCGCCGTCAGGGTCGTTGGCATGGGAAGATCGTGTTTGGAGCGGGCGATGGGACTTGAACCCACGACCTTCTGCATGGCAAGCAGACGTTCTACCACTGAACTACGCCCGCTCAGCCGTCCCGCGAGCGGAACGGCACGCCTTAAACTAGCAGAATCGCCCCGGCCTGTCAACCGAGGCTCGGAAGGGGAAAACGCCCGGGCCCGGGGGTTTAGCGGGCTTCCTTGAGCTGAACCTCATCGCCGATCGTCACGGCGTCCTTGCCGGAGAGGATCTTGACCGTCGAGGTGGCCCCCCGGACGTCGATGATGATCATGCTGCCTACGGCCTCGCGCGGGAGGTCGGGCCTGGCCCGGTGGAAGATCGTCAGCTGGTCGCCGATCTGGACGCACTGCTGGCGGCCGAGGTCGATCAGGGCCCACAGGCCCGGCCCGGAGAGCAGGCGGGCGGTGTCGATGAAGATGACCTGGCCCCGCTTCGTGGCGTTCGGGTCCATCTGGTCGTAGCCCGTGTCCTTGCCGACCTCGCCCTCGGACTCATCGAAGGGCAGGAGGTAGTCGCCGACGAGGACGGGCCAGAAGGTCCTCTCGATCCGGGCCGTGGCCACCTTGTCCTCGAGCCGGATGACCCGGGCGCGGGCCCGGCGCCAGGCGACCGTGCCGTAGGGCGGGACCTTGGCCTCGAGGCCGATGACCTGGAAGAGCTGGCCGATCTCGAGGCCGTCGGCCTTGCCCTTATTGAGGTAGATGAGGTCGCTGTCGGAGAAGTTGGCCTTCTCGTTCATCAGCTCGGCGCCGATGACCCGGAGGTCGGGCAGCGGCTTGCCCTCCTCCTGCATGTAGAAGGACCCGTACATGTCGGTATCGGAGATCATCTGATAGGTGTCCTCGAAGATCTTGGCCCGCCGGATCTGGTCCTGGGCGGCGGCGCGGCCGGGCACGAGCAGGCAAAGGCCGATCAGGGCAAGGCTCAGGAAGACAGAAAAGATCGCCTTAGGGTTTTTCATGGTTGCACCTCTTGGCCGATGGAGTCGCACTTGGCGGTATTATAGAGACCATTCATCGCGCCTGTCAATACGCCCTTTCCCGTCATTAGACAAATCCCGTCGCTTATACTAAAATTGTCCGTCCGAACCTTTTAGTCGGACGAAGGCCCCAATGTCCGGAAAGATCGTCGTCGCCCTGCTCTTCGGCGGCCGCTCCGCCGAGCACGAGGTCTCCCTGGCCTCGGCCTCGGCCGTCCACCGGAACCTCGACAAGTCCAGGTACGACGTCCGCTCGATCTATATCACCCGCGGCGGGCTGTGGAAGACCGTCGACGCCCCCGACCCCGACCCGGCCCGGCTCGAGGGAGGAGAGGCCCGTCCCTTCCTGCCCTGGGAGGTCCGCGGCGGCGCGTCCGGCCTCCCGGCCGACATCTATTTCCCCGTCCTCCACGGGCCCTTCGGCGAGGACGGGACGATCCAGGGTCTGCTCGAGATGGCCGGGGTCGCCTACGTCGGGGCGGGCGTCCTGGGGTCGGCGCTCGGCATGGACAAGGTCTCGACCAAGATCCTGTTTCGCGAGCGGGGGCTGCCGGTCGTGCCCTGGCGCGCCGTCCGCGAGCCCGAGTGGCGGGCGGACCGGGCAGCGACGCTCCGGCGGCTGGCCCGGGAATTCGCCCTCCCTTTCTTCGTCAAGCCCTCCAACCTCGGCTCGAGCGTCGGCATCACCAAGGTCAAGGAGCGCCGCGCGACGGCGGCGGCCCTCGAGGCGGCCTTCCGGTACGACGCCAAGGCCGTCGTCGAGAAGGGCATCGCCGGCCGGGAGATCGAGTGCAGCGTCCTCGGCAACGACGCCCCCGAGGCCTCGGCGCCGGGGGAGGTCATCCCCCACCGCGAGTTCTACGACTACGCCGACAAATACCTCGAGGGCCGCACGGGGTTCGTCATCCCCGCCCGGCTGCCGCGGGCGACCGCGGCCAGGGTCCGCCGGCTGGCCGTCGAGGCCTTCAGGACGCTCGACGTCCGCGGCCTGGCCCGGGTCGACTTCTTCCTCGAGACACGGACCGGCCGCCTCTACGTCAACGAGCTCAACACCATGCCCGGCTTCACCGCGATCAGCATGTACCCCAAGCTCTGGGAGGCGAGCGGGCTTCCCTTCCCCCGGCTCCTCGACCGGCTCATCGCCCTCGGCCTCGAGCGCCACGCGGCGCGCAAGGCCTGCGTCGACAGGGACGCCGGATGAGGGTCCTGGGTATCGACTACGGCGACCGTCACGTCGGGCTCGCCGTGAGCGACATGCTGCTCGTCATGGCCCGGCCCTACGGGACCTACCGGCTCACGGGCCGGGAGGCCGACGACGCGAAATTCTTCGCCGACCTCGTCGCCCGCGAGGACGTCGGGGAGATCGTCGTCGGCGACCCCCTGCGCATGGACGGCACGGCCGGGACGCGGTCCGAGAAGACGAGGCGCTTCGCGGCCTGGCTCGAAAAGGCCGTGGGCCGGCCGGTGGCCTTCATCGACGAGCGGCTCACGACGCGTGAGGCCCTCCAGTTCCTGCGGGCCTCGGACGTCCGGGGTCGGGCCAAGAAGGAGGCCGAGGACCAGGTCGCGGCGGTCATCATCCTCTCGACCTACCTGGAACGGAAACGCGGTGGCCAGGATCTTGCTTAGGGGCATCCGCGCCGGCCTCCTGGCCGCCCTCGTCCTCCTGCCCGCCGTCAGCGGGTGGCTGGCCGAGGGTAACACGGCCCCCTGGCCGGGGCCGGGGTCGAGCGTCTTCTTCGAGGTCCCGAAGGGACGGAGCGTGCGGGCCGTGGCCGCCGACCTCGGCCGCCGGAAGATCGTCCGCAGCCCGCTGGCCACGACCCTCGCCCACCAGCTGTACTATCCCCGGCAGCGGCCCAAGGCCGGGGAGTACGAGTTCACGTTCCCCGCGAGCGCCCGGGACATCCTCTTCAAGATGTTCCGCGGCCGCATCTACCTCCGCCCGCTGACCGTGCCCGAGGGGCTGACGGCCGACGAGGTCGGAGAGCTCGCCGGCGCCCACGCGGGGGTCGACCCGGCCGGCTTCCGGGAGGCCTTCCGCAGGACGGCGCTCGTCGCGGAGTGGGACGCCGCGGCGTCCGACCTCGAGGGCTACCTTTTTCCGGACACGTATCTCGTGCCGCGGAAGGTCCAGGCCGGGGAGCTCGTCGAGATGATGGTCGGCGGGTTCCGCAAGGCCTTCCCCGAGGCCTGGCGGAAGCGCGCGGCCGAGCTCCGGATGAGTGTCCGGGACGTCGTCATCCTCGCCTCCCTCATCGAGAAGGAGACCGCCCTCGCGGCCGAGCGGCCCCTCGTCTCGGCCGTCTTCCACAACCGTCTGCGTCTCGGCATGAAGCTCGACTGCGACCCGACCGTCATCTACGCGCTCCGGCTCGCGGACAAGTATTCCGGGCGCCTGCTCAGCCGCGACCTCCAGTTCCCGTCCCCGTACAACACGTACCTGCACGCCGGCCTGCCGCCCGGGCCGATCTGCAATCCCGGACGCTCGTCGCTCGAGGCGGCGCTCTATCCCGCCGACGGGGACTATCTTTACTTTGTGGCCCGCGGGGACGGCAGCCACCGCTTCAGCCGCACCTTCGCCGAGCACCAGAAGGCGGTCCGAAGCTACTTATTGAAAAAAAACGGAAATTTGATATATTGATTCACCGTGTCCGCCGTGGAGCGTTGCGAGTGAGATTCGAACGAAGGTTGTAAAAGACCTTTACGGAATCTCGCTCGCCCGACTCGAACGATAGGCAATCCCGGCCAGACTGGTTGGCACGGGAATTGCTCTTAGGATTCGGATGAAACGTTGAGGAGCACACCTCAAGGAGGAAAGATGAAAGCTTCCAGATCCGCCGTCGCCGGTCTCATCCTCGTCTTCGCCCTGAGCCTCTTCGCGGGCTTCGCCCAGGCCACCCAGACCCAGAAGTCAGGAACCCGCTAAGCCGGCCCCGAAACAGGCACCGAGAGAGATCCTGCCCAAGGAGATCAAGGCCATCATCCAGGAAGGCCTGGCGACCAAGCAGGGACGCCATGACATCCCCTTCACGATTTCCAAGTCCCTGTTCTTCTCGGGCCCCAAACAGCATTTTCACCGTCGTTCATCTTCAAAGCCAAGAACGCCGACCTCGGCTACGCCGCCCCCGTCGCGAACGACAAGAGCCAGCCCGCCTCCGCCGGCGTCCTCGAGGCACGTTTGACCGTTTCGCTCGAGTTTTTCCAGCCCGATGAAAAAGGCGACCTTAAGCCCGTTCGGGAGGACGGCTTCCCCGCCGTGCTGCAGACGGAGAGTACCAACTACGACCCGGAAAAAGAGGAGTGGTACTCCCTTTGGCTACCCCGCTCCCCTATGGGAAATTACACAATGGCCATGCTCCTGGCACCTCTGGACCCGAAAAAGCATGCCGCCCGATCTAAGAAGGTCGGCGTCGGGCTACGTTGATCTCGACCCTGCCCGGTCCCGAGGCCACCCAGAACTCCCTCGAAACGACGTCCGTCTTCTTCGCGAAGAACATCGAGCAGATGCCGACCTACGAGGCCCAGCACGGCCATCCACCGCGGCTATTTCACCTAGTCGATCCTCAAGATCGTCCCCGAACATCGACGACGTCATCACGGCGGAGGACAAGGTCCAGATCGAGCGTCCTGTTCTTCGTCCTCGGCGCCAAGCCCAAGCCCGAGACCGCCGGCCAGGGCCAGCAGCCCCAGCCTTACGACATCGAGGTCAACTTCGAGGTCCAGAAGGAAGACGGCGCGACCGGTCATCAAGTGGCAGCCGCAGTCCTACCCGAGCTCCCTCATCGACCAGACCCTGCCCCTGAAGCGGACGCTGAAACCATCAAGGACGAAAAAGGCAATGAACGCCGGGAGGTCAAGGACCTCGGCCCAGGCAAGTACAACCTCGTCCTCAAGATCACGGACAAGGTCTCGGCGATGACGCTCGAGAAGAAAGTCCCGTTCGAAGTGAAGTAAGGTCCGCCGAACGACCCGGGGGCCGGCCCGTCCGCGGGCGGCCCCCTTTTTTGTCACGGCCGGGGCGGCCGCCCGACCTTGAGGTCGAAGATCTTGCGGACCTTGCCCTTCCCCCCCTCCCGGCCCATGACGATGACGTCGGCGACGTCCTTTCCGGAGGGAAGGGGCCGGGCGAAGCGGAAGGGGATGTCCCCGGCTTTCTCGTACTCGACGTCCGTGGAGACGTACGAGCGGCTGTCGGTAAAGACCTCGCGTTTCGACCCTTCGCCCTCGTAGAGGTAGAACTTGAAGTCGAGGTCGACCTCGAGCTTGCCCCCGGCGTTCTCCTTGAGGAGCAGGGACTTGGCCGGGATGAGGACGACGAGCTCCTTGGCCGCTTCGTCGTACTTGAGCCCGAAATCGACGACCCTCGTCTTGAAGACCGAGTCCGGCCCGACCCACTGCCCGAGCTTGTAGAGATCCATGGCCTCGAAGATGTTCCCCTCGGTCTGGCTGATCTTGTACGCGCCGTAGCCCCTCTCGTCGACGAACTGGACGCCGACGCCGTACTTGTAGTAGAGCCACCACATGGAGGAGCCGCGGTTGGTCGTCGAGGTGCCGCGGTTGAGGAAGTCTTCGGTCTTGTCCGGCGGACCGAGGAAGATGTAGACCCTTCCGCGGTCCGTGTTCATGCCCAGGCCGCCCTCCTTGAAATGCTTGTTGGCGTACGCCACCCGCGCCTCGAACTCCATCTTGAACTCGTTGGCCTCGGTGTCGGGGTCCGGGTCCCGCTTCTCCCAGAAATCGCGGATGAACTCCTTGCGGCTTTCGGCGTCCGGGAGGTGCTTCCAGATCTTCGCCTCCTCGCCGGACATGATGATGTGGGCGACCTGGTAGAATTTCTCGCTCTCCGGGTCGAGCTTCGAGGGGACTGGGCTGGGGCCGGCCCCCGCCGCCCCCGCGGCTGCGGCCAGCGCGGCCAGAAGCAGGAGCCGCATCCGGTCCTGGGTTCTCATGCGGCACCCCCTCTCGCGGCCTCCGTCCGGGCCGCGGCCGGCTCCCGCCGGCTATTTCTTCAGGTATTGGAGGAGCTGTTTGGCGACGCCGGCCTTCTCGTGGTTCGGCGCGAGCTCCAGGAACTTCTCCAGGCAGGCGATGGCCTCGGGGACCTTGTTCTGGCCGACAAGGAGCGTCCCCATCTGATAGAGGGCGTCGGCGAAATCCGGCTTGAGCTCGACGGCCTTCTGGAACTGGGCCAGCGCGGCCTCGGGCTCGCCCGTGCTGCTCAGGCAGATGCCCAGGTTGTAGCGGGCCTCCGGGTCTTCGGGGCTGAGGGCCACCGCCTTCTCGTAATAGGTCTTGGCCTCGGCAAAGTTCTCGGCCCTGGCCAGGGCCTCGCCGACTTCCTTCGTGGCGCTGATGCTGTCCGGGTTGAGGGCCAGGGCTTTCTTGAAGGCGGCCAGGGCCTCGTCCGCCTGGCCCTGCTTCTTGCGGGCCAGGCCGAGGTTCAGGTAGTACCCCCAGCTCTCCGGGGCCAGCTTGATCGCCTCCTCGTAGGCGGCCGCCGACTCGGCGTATTTCTGCTCGGCGTAGAGCTTGTTGCCCTTGAGGAAGAGCGTGTCGGCCTGGGACAGGCTCTTGGCGAGCGCGGCCTCGACCGTCTTCAGCCGGACCTCGAACGCCGACGTCTCGTCGATGCTGACGTGGAGGTCCTTCACGGCCGGGGCGAAGCCGTCCATCTTGAGCCGGACCTGGTAGTCCCCTGGCGTGAGTCCGATCTGGAGGAACTTGCCGTTCTTGTCGGTCGTGAGCTCGTAATGGACGCTCGAGGTCCTCGCGGCGGCGATGGTGACGGACACCTTTTCGAGCGGCCGGCCCTCGGCGTCGAGGATCCGCCCCTCGATCCGCCCCTGGGTCTGGGCCAGCGCGGCGGGGAGGACGAGGGCGAGGGAGAGGAGGGCGGCGGCGAGCGGATCTCCTGATCATGAGTGTCTCCTATTCTTGTCCAAGCCGTTTCCGCGCCTTGTCCTCGAGATCCTTCGCCTCGCGCTGTCCGGGCATGAGCGATAGCGATTTCTCGAGGAGAGGAAGCGCCTTTTCGGGGTGGCCGAGGTTCAGATAACACTCGGCGGCCAGGTTCAGCACCGGGACCTCGGTCGCCTCGGACATCAGCTTCTCGAGGTAGCCGACGGCGGAGGTCCAATCGGCCAGGCCGGCGTAGTCGAGGGCGATGACCTTGGCCGTCTCGCGGTCAGCGCGTCCGCTCGTAGAGAGGCAGCGCCCGGTCGAGAGATTCGCGGTATCGCCGGAGCCCCAGGAGGGACTTGGCCAGCAGGAGCCGCGTCGCCGGGTCCTCCTTGGCTTGGAGCGCCCGCTCCAAGGCCTCCCGGGCGCGCCCGAAATCCCCGGTCAGGATATACTGCCCGCCGAGCATCGCCAGGTGTTCCGGCCCGGGGAACGGGGCGTGCTGCCGGGCATAGATCCAAGGCAGGACCGGGACCGGCTGGGCGAGGACGATGAAATTCTCCTTGTCCGAGAGGACCTTCCGTCCCGAGGGCGACACGGCGGAAACTTCGGCCCGGTAATAGCCGGGCTTGAGCCCGGCGAGCGAGAAGGTCCCCGACACCGGAACGTTGGCCGGGTCCCCTCCCCGCCCCGTGGCGGAGAGCGGAAAGCTCCCCAAGCTTGGCCCGCCGTCGGCCGCGAAGATGTCGACGACGAACGAAGGCGGCCCCGGAAGCTTCAGGGCGTCGAGGTTCCAGGCCTGGAAGAAGATGCCCGGCGTCTCCGTCGGCAGGAACTCGTTCCGGGCGCCGACGAGGTACTGGGCGCCGCCGAAGGCGAAGGCCTGGAGGTTTGCGGCCTGGGCCGCGGGGATGGCGTCGCGGCCGTGATAGAGGATCGGCGAGCTCAGGCGCGCCTGGGCGGAGGCGGGGACCGAGATGCGGAATTCGAAGGACGTGAATTCCCGGGCCGTCTTGTTCTTCAGGAGGAAGAGGGCCTTGCAGTCCCCCGGGATAACGGGAAGAAGGTCCTGGAAAGCGAACCGCTGGCGCTCGTGGGCCTTATACTGGTCGGGCGTCAGGTGGAGAGGGATCTCCTCGGTCCGCTCGAAGAAGGGCCGGCCCTGGCCGTCCTCGAGCCGCAGGACAAGCTCGTAGCTGGCGTAGACGCCACTCCCCTGGGCGGCGAAGTCCATCTTCTCGGGCTCGATCGTCCAGTGGAGGAAGCTCTGGCCGCCCTCCTTGAAGACCTTGGCCTGGAAGGCGCTCGCGAAATACTTGTCGGCGTATTCCGTTTCGATGTAGTCCTTGTAGGCGAGGTAGTTCCGGGCATAGCCGTCCGTGTATTTCTTCTCCGGAAGCTGCTTGATCGAGGCGAGGATGTTGTCCGAGGAGAAACTGCCCAGCCCCCCGGGCCGGTCGCCCGGGAGATAGCTGATGGAGGCGGCGGCCAGCTCGGTGCTGACCTTCCGGACGGTCTGGAAGGCGACGTTGCGCTGCGAGTTGTCGGTGTACATCTGGGGGACGGCCAGCTTCTCCGGGCCGTCGATGCCCGGGTAGAACAGCCGGTAGTCCCCGAGTCCCTCGGGCTGGTAGAAGATGAGGTAGAAATGGTCGGGCAGGCCGTATTCCTCGGCGCCCGTGTAGAACCAGAGCTCGGCCGGCCAGACCTCGGAATTCGTAGCGTAGACGGTGCGTTCGAGCGGCTTTCCCAGAAGAAGATAATAGAAGCCGCGGTCGGTCTGGCTGCCGCGTTTCGGCGAGCTGCGGCCGAAGTTCTGGTCGGCGAAGCGGACCCGTTCCATGTACTCCTTCTGGAACTCGTTCTCCTCCGTGTCTGGCGAGGGGTCACGGACTTTCCAAAAGAGGGTGATGAACTTCGCCCGCTCGGCGTTGGTTCCGAGCTTCGAGAAGACCTCCCGCTCGATCTTGGTGATGATCGGCCCGACGTCCTCGAGCCACAGCTTCTGGTCGTCCGTCATCGGCTCCTGGGAGCGGAGGACCGCCGGCAGGAGGACGAGCACGCCGAGCGCGGCGAGAGCCGCGCCGCGGCGCGCCCGGTTCGGCGTGCGGACGTCACCTGACATGGAACAAAGATAGCACACCCCCCGGGAAGATTCAAAGGCGCCGATTTCAGCGGCGGCCGTCCGGACCGTCGGAGGACGACATGTCCGAAAGCGCAATGTCCTTGACACCGGGGCATGTTCTTTCGCATAATGGGGCGAACGCATGAGGATCCCGCAAGCCCGAGATCGGCACCGCCTGACCTCCCGGCTCGCCTACGTCCTCAACCCCGGTCTTTAAGCGGGTCAATTCCATGAGTGACCATAAGAAAATCTTGAGTCCTGCAATTTTCCCGAGGAGGTGCGGCACGGGTACGGAAGACGACATCCGGCAAGCCATCATCATCAAAGCCATCCTGAATCGGAGGTAAAATGAAGAAACCTATCCTTGCACTCCTCGTCATCCTCCTCGTCTCGGCCTTCGTTTTCTCCCAGTCCCGCGAGACGGGCGCCATCACCGGCAAGGTGACCGACGAACAGTCGGCCGCCCTCCCCGGGGTCAGCCTGACCCTGAGCGGCCCGGCCCTGATGGGGGCGCGGACGGCCGTGAGCGACGCGAGCGGCCTCTTCCGGTTCCCCGCCCTGCCCCCCGGCACGTACAGCGTCAAGGCCGAGCTCCAGGGCTTCGGGACGCTCGTCCAGGAGAACATCCGGCTGACGACGACGGTGACCCTGACCCTGAGCCTCGTCCTGAGGCAGGCGACGGTCGCCGAGCAGGTCACGGTCATCGCCAAGTCGCCGACCGTCGACGTCAAGTCCACGGAGACGGCCTCGGTCACGCTGTCCAACGAGCTCCTCAGGAATATCCCGTTCAACCAGTTCTCGACGGACATCGTCAACATGGCGCCCGGCGTCAACAACGACACGGCCTTCGGCGCCTCGAACGGGACGGGCATTTCCTACCAGATGGACGGCGTCGGCGTCGGCGACCCGGACGGAGGGACCGCCTGGGTCTTCCTCAACGCCAACATCATCGAGGAAGCCAAGATCATGGGCGTCGGCCTGCCGGCCGAGTACGGCGGCTTTCACCGGCGTCATCTTCAACCTCGTCACCAAGTCCGGCGGCAACCAGTTCTCGGGTCACTTCGAGACCCTCTTCCAAGGGGCCATGAGCCGACTGGCCGCACAAGTTCTGGTCGGGCAACAACCTCGGCGGTTACATGACGCCCGAATACCTCGACAATTTCGACGTCGTCACGCCCGCCGGCGACAGGCTGAACGACATCAACTTCCAGTTGGGCGGCCCAATCCTCAAGGACAAGCTGTGGTTCTACGCCGGGCTCCAGTATTCCCGGGAGTGGTATTACGCGCCGGGCTTCGGCAACGTCATCGTCCCGGCCGAGGGGAGCCCCTACATCCAACCGGTGCCCGACAAGTACCGGGAGCCGCGGGCCTTCATCAAGCTGACCTCGCAGCTCGACTCCAAGACCAACATGGGGTTCTCGTTCGAAACCGATTCTTACTACCGCGACCACCGCGGCCGCTCGGCCACGACGACCCCCGATGCGACGGTCACCGAGAACGCCCCGAACTACGTCTTCAACCTCAACATGACGCACATCTTCAGCCCGCAGACGTTCATGGACGTCAAGGCCGCGTTCTTCACGGGGACCTACACCCTGGAACCCAGGCTGGGCCGGGACGTCGCGAGCCATTACTTTGAGAACGACGCGCCGGGCATGCCGCTCAGCGCGCAGAAGTACCAGTACAGCTACGGCTTTTGGGCCGACCATCCGCGGACCCGCCTCCAGGTCAACGCGAGCGCCACCCACTACGCCGAGAACTTCCTCGAGGGCAACCACGAGTTCAAGTTCGGCGTCGAGGTCGAGCACTCCATCGTCCACGACCTCTACCACTACACCGGGCCGAACGCCATGGCCTACGACGACTACTGGGGGTATTTCGGCGTCGCCGACTTCGGGAACTATTACGCGACGCAGTACGTGGGCTACGACGTCAAGAGCAAGTACGTCCGCCTGGAGGCCTTCGCCCAGGACCAGTGGCAGGTCTCCAAGCGCCTGAACATCAGCCTCGGGTTCCGCTTCAGCCAGAACTGGGGGAGCGTCGAGGACCGTTCGGGGACGCCCTGGAACACCAGCCGGTTCGCGCCGAGGGTCGGCTTCACCTTCGATATCTTCGGCGACAAGACGACGATCCTCAAGGCCCACTACGGCCAGTTCACGGAGGCCATGTACTCCTATTTCCTCGACCGCCTCAACAACAACTTCTCGCCGAAGATCTACTACTATTGGTCCCCGACGAGCGACACCGACCCGACGATCGGCGAATGGGTCGAGTACAACAGGGTCACGCACGGCACCTATAGCCTGGCCCCGAATCTCAAGCATCCCTACCTGAACCAGTACACGGTCAGCATCGAGCGCGAGCTGTTCAAGGACACCTCGGTCTCGGTGACCTACATCAACCGGGAATGGAAGACACCCTATCGGCGCCTACGACCTGGCCGCGACGTGGAGTCCTTACACGTATTACTCCAGCGCGTATGACAGGGATTTCCAGCTCTTCCAGCGGACAAACGGGGACGTGCATGACTTCGTCATCGGCAACGTCGACGACTACACGTACAACCTCAACGGCGTTCCCAACTCGGTCAGGGTCTATCGAAAGTACTGGGGATGGGAGTTCCTGTTCAACAAGCGCTTCTCCAACCGCTGGCAGCTCCTGGCCTCTTACGTCTATTCCAAGGCCTACGGCACCCTGGACAACGCCGGGTCGGACGAGATCGGCTACGGCGCCCTGTCGAGCGACTCCTACCTGTTCACTCCCAACTTCTTCATCAGCGGGTTCAACGCCGACGGGACGCCCATCCTCGGCGTCCAGAACGCGGTCAACGACCCGACCCACATGATCAAGATCCAGGGCACGTACGTCCTCCCGTTCGACATCAGCTTCAACGCCTACTTCCACGCCATCACCGGCGACGCCTGGGGCGCCCGGATCCGCGGCCCGCGGATCCCCGAGCGCGTGACCTTCCAGGTCGATCCGCGCGGGACGTACCATTACAAAATGGACGCCGAGCTCGACCTCAGGCTGGAGAAGACGTTCACCCTGGCCAAGAGATACAAGCTGGGGGTCATCCTCGACGTCTTCAACGTCTTCAACTCCGACGCCATCACCTCCTGGGGCACGCGAGCCAACTACGACTGGAACATCGACGGAACCCCCGCCGTCACGGACGGTCACGAGATCCTCGGGACCACACTGCCGAGGCGCGCCCGGGTCGGCCTGCGGCTCACGTTCTAGCACGCTCCCTGCTGACGCTCGAAAGGGCGGCGGGCTTTCCCGCCGCCCTTTTTTTTCAACGGAGCGCGTTGCCGTCGCCTCTCGCGAAGCGCGGCCTGAGCGCCGAGATCGCGGACGTCAACGGGCCCCGGCCGGGGACAGGCCGCCGGGTTTATGATAGAATCGTCGGGTGAGGCCGAGAGCGAAGACACTGTCCCTCATCGCCGCCGCGGGCGTTCTCCTCCTCGCCGCCGCGGCCTATCTCCTGTTTTTCTCCGGCCCGCCGGATTTCGCCCGCCTCCGTAAAGGCCGGGATTTCAACGTCATCCTCATCACGATGGACACGACCCGGGCCGACAGGCTCGGCTGCTACGGCTTCCGCAACGTCGAGACGCCGACGATCGACGGCTTCGCCAGCCGGGGCATCCGCTTCGAGCGCTGCATCTCCACGACACCCCTGACCCTGCCCGCGCACACGTCGATCATGACCGGGACGGTCCCCCCGTTCCACGGTGTGCGAGACAACGGCGGATTCATCGTGCCTCCCGGGATCGAGACGCTGGCCAAGGTCTTCAAGGCCCGGGGCTACGCCACGGGCGCCTTCGTCGCCGCCTACGTCCTCGATTCCAAATGGGGTCTCAATCAGGGCTTCGACACCTATTACGACAAGTTCGACCTAAGCCGGTTCGAGACGATCTCGCTCGGCGAGATCCAGCGCCCGGCGAACGAAGTCATCGACCAGGTCCTGCCGTGGCTCGAGAAGAACAAAGGCGGCAAGTTCTTCACCTGGGTCCACCTCTATGACCCCCACACGCCCTACGAGCCCCCTCCGCCCTACGACAAGATCTACGCCGAGCATCCCTATCTCGGGGAGATCGCCTTTACTGATTCCCAGCTCGGACGGCTCTGGACGTTCCTCGAGGCCAATGGGCTCACGGACAACCTGTTCCTCGTTTTCGTCGCGGACCACGGGGAGAGCCTGGGCGAGCACCGAGAGGGCGCTCACGGCTTCTTCGTCTACCAGGCTACCCTCCACGTTCCGTTGATCTTCGTCACGCCGTTCGCGAAGCTCCGGGGTGTCGTTCCCCCCGGGGTCGTCTCGCTCATCGACATCATGCCGACCCTCTGCGAGATGACGGGCGTCCCGACCCCGCCTCAGGTCCAGGGGAAGAGCCTCGTGCCGGCCTTCTTCAACCCCGCCCGGACCCCGAAGGAGCTCGCGTACTCGGAATCCTATTATCCCCGGTACCACTACGGCTGGTCCGAGCTGCGCTCCGTCCAGGACGGGCGATACAAGCTGATCAAGGCGCCCGTCCCGGAGCTCTACGACGTCGTCCGGGACCCCCGGGAGGAAAAGAACCTCGTCTATCTCGAAAAGAAGGTTTACGAGGAGCTCGACGCCGCCGCCGACCGGTTCATCGCCCGCGCCAGCCGGAACGCCTACGAGATGGACGTGACCAAGGTCGACGAGGAAACGCGCGAGAGGCTGGCCGCCCTGGGGTACATCGGCTCCTTTGCGGACCCGTCGAGGATCAAGGGCCAGAAGCTCGCCGACCCCAAGGATAAGATCGGCATCTTCAACGACCTCTCCCATGCGCGCGAGATGGGCCTCGAGGGGAAGGCTGAGGAAGGCATCCGGATGATCCAGGGCATCATCGCCGACGACCCGACCGTCGGCGACGCTTACTTCGCCCTCGGCAACCTCTATTTCAAGCAGAGGAAGTTCACGCCCGCGATCGAGGCTTTCAAAAAGGCCCTCGAGCTCAAGCCGGATGATTCCTTCGCCGTCATTAACATCGCCGGTGCTTACGCATCCTTGGGCCGCGTCGACGACGCCGAGCGGTTCGTTCTCGATTACCTGAAGACCGGCTTCCAGGATTCGCAGCTCTTCTACCTCCTCGGCAACATGAACTATCTGAGGAAGAGCTACGATAAGGCCATCGGCTACCTCGATCAATGCCTGGCCCTGAACCCCCAGTCCGCGTCGGCCCACAACGGGCTGGCCGCCATCTATATCCTGCGGGATGACCTGCCCGAGGCCGAGGAGCACCTGAAGGCCGCCTTGGCCATCAACCCGAAGCTGCAGAGCCTCCGTTACAACATGGCCCAGTGGCTCGAGAAAAAGGGCCGCCTGGCCGAAGCGGCAGACTTTTACCTCCAGGAAGTCCAGGACTCGCCCAAGAGCTTCAAGGCCCTCTTCAACCTCTCCCGTGTGTATCGGGCCTTGGGCCGGGAAGAGGACGAGCGGCAGACCTTGCAGAGAACGATCGAAGTCGAGCCGGGATTCCCCCTCGCTTATTTCTACCTCGCCCGGATCGACCTCAACCGGGGCGAGCATTACCAGGAGGCCATCGAGCTCGTCCGCAAGGGGATCGAGCTCAAGCCGGAGACGTCGGAGCTTCCGCTGGGCTATTTCCTGCTCGCCGACCTCTACAACCGCGTCGGCGACACCGCCCGGGCCGCGGCGTGCGCGGCCAAGGGCCAGGAGCTGGCCCGCGCCTCGAAGTGACGCTCCGCCGGGCCGGCCTCAGATCTCGACGTCCATGTCGACGTCGGCCAGCGCCGCGCCCGGGGTCGTGACGGCGAGACGGCGGGTTCCCATCATCAGCCCTCCCGCGGCGATCCCTCCTTGAGCGACCCCTTGTTCGCCTCGACCTTCTTCTCGATGTCGGGCTGCTTGGGGTTGAGCTCCAGGGACTTCTTCCAGGCCGCGACGGCCTGGGCGACGTCCCCGACCTTGAGATAGCAATCGCCGACGGCGTTGAGGACGTTGAGGTTCGTGCCGAGGGAGGCCAGAAAGTCCTTGTAATAGGCGATGGCCTGGGCGTATTCGCCGAGGGCCTGCGAGGTTTCGCCGAGATACTGGGCGAACTCGCTCTTCTTCTGGTCCCGGTAGAAGGGCAGGGCGACCGCCTTCAGCCCGTCATAGTCCTTGGACGCGAACAGGACGCCGCAGAAGTCGAGGGCGAACTCGACGGACTCGGGCCGCGCCCGGTAGGCCTTCTCGAGAAAGGCCCGGGCGTTCGCGAGGTCGCCGGAGCGGAGGTACTGCAGGCCGAAGACGGAGGTGTAATAGGGGTCCCCGGCGGGCGGGAGCGGGGCGTAGAGGAGCCACGGCCGCGGGATGTCGGCGTTCAAGCTGACGAAGAACTGGGTCTTGCCGGAGATGACCTCCGTCTTGTTCCCGTCGAGGAGGGAGACCGTGAGGACGTAGTACGCGGGCGTGAAGTCGGCCAGGAGGATGTCCTCGACGATGCGGGCCCTGTCGGGATAGGCGCTCAAGGGGCGGGAGAAGGACTTGAAGGGCTGGCCCTCGCGGGCGATGGCGAAGGCGAGCGTGCCCGCGGCGACGAGGTCCGGCCCGGCCCCGCCGACCTGCAGGAAGACGGACATCGTGTCCTTGACGGCGAAATCGTTCCGGGGCGAGACGACGAGCTGGGTGTCGCCGGTCGTGAACGGCTTGACCTGGGAGAGGAACTCCGGGTTCCGGATGACGCGGTTGGCCAGCAGGGGCGCGCTCAGGGTCAGGCTCCGGGCCGGCGGCACCTTGAGGGCCGCCTCGACCGAGGTGAACTCCTTGGACAGCGTGTTCTTCCAGAGAATGTTGAGCTTCCAGTCCCCGTCGATAAGAGGGAAGGCGTCCTCGAACGAGAACGGCCGGTCCTTGACCTTCAGGAACTGGGACTCGCCGAACTCGACGGGGATGGACCGGTCGAACTGGTAGACCATGCGCCCCGAAGCGTCGGAGACGATGCCGTTGACGTCGAGGACCGTCCGGTAGACCCCGCTGTTCTCCTCGATGCTGAGCTTGGAGGGCTCGACGAGGTAGTGGACGAAGGCCCGGCCCGCGGCGTCCCGGGTAGACCTGGACGAGGGCGTCGCTCGAGATGTAGTTGGCCGTGTACTCGACCTCGATGATGTCCTTGTACTTGAGGAGCTTGTCGGCGTAGTCGTCCCTGACCTTCTCGTAGGCCGCAACCGGGATGCTCTTGCCGATGAGGATGTCGGAGGGGATCGAGGGGGCCATGCCGATGAAGTAGTCGTTGGGGATGAGCGTCAGGGAGACCTCGGCGACGTTGGTGTCGATATCGGCGAGGGCGTCGAAGGCGGCCAGGGAATCCGTCATGTCGCCCGAGTAGTTGGGCATCAGCTTCTGGGGCCCGTCCCGGACCGGTGAGTACAGCTTGTAGTCCCCGGCGCCGTATTCCTTGAAGAAGACGACGTTGAAGGCGTTGGGCAGGTTGTACTCGGCCATGCCCTCGTAGAACCAGATGACGATCGGGTAGAGCTGGCTCTCGTTCTCGTACTTCAGGATCTGCTTCGGCTCGCCGAGGATGATGTAGATGCGCCCCATCTCCGAGCGCCAGCCCCCGGAGAGGTGGCCGCGGTCGAAGGTCTTGTTGGCGTAGTCGATGCGGCGGTAATGCTCGTCCTTGGCCTTGTTCGTCGGCGACCCCGGGTCCGGGTTCCGGGCCTTCCAGAAGGCGTCGACGAAGAGGGCGCGCTCGCGGTCGTTCGTGAGCTGGAGGAAGACATCCTTCTCCTTGGGCGAGATGATGTAGACGACGTCCTCCGTCAGCCATTTCTTGTAGAAGGGCGGGAGCTTGCTCACCTCCGTCTTCTCCCCCGCGGCCGGGAGGGCAGCCGCCAGGCCGGCCAGGAGGACGAGGAGAAGGCCTACCCTTTTCGTGAGGTTCATGGGTGATTCTTTCCTTGCAGGACCTTAAAGACCAAGTGTAGCGCGTCCGGCCCTTTTTTTCAAGGAACGGGCGGGGGGGCGCCAGCGGACAGTCGGCCGGTTTTGTGGTAAGATTTCCCCTGATGAAACGCCGAAAGTGGCTCCTGCCTGCCGCCGGGCTCGTCGTCGTCGCCGGCGCCGCGCTCACCCTGGTTTTCACCTCGCGCCGCCCGGGGACGCCCCGGACCGGCCGCGACTTCAACGTCGTCCTCATCACCCTGGATACGACCCGGGCCGACCGCCTCGGCTGCTACGGTTGCAAGGACATCGCGACGCCGACGATCGACCGCCTGGCCGCCCGGGGCGTGCGCTTCGAGCGATGCTACGCCCAGACGCCGATGACCCTCCCCTCCCACACGACGCTCATGACCGGGACGCTGCCCCTCTACCACGGCGTTCGGGACAACGGCGGCTTCCTCGTTCCCCAGAAGCTCACGACCATGGCCGAGCTCTTCAAGGGGAAGGGGTACGAGACCGGGGCCTTCATCGCCGCCTACGTCCTCGATTCCAAATGGGGTCTGAACAAGGGCTTCGACACCTATTACGACAACTTCGACCTGAACAAGTTCCAGCGTGTCTCGCTCGACACCGTCCAGCGGCCGGCCAACGAGGTCCTGGACGCGGTCCTGCCCTGGCTCGAGGCGAGGAAGGGCAAGAGGTTCTTCACCTGGATCCACCTCTACGACCCGCATTCGCCTTACGAGCCGCCGGCCGCCCTACGACCGGACGTACGCCGCCCAGCCCTACCTCGGCGAGATCGCCTTCGCCGATTCGCAGCTCGCCCGGCTCTGGCGGTTCCTCGAGACGAACGGCCTCCTCGACCGGACGTTCATCGTCTTCGCCGGCGACCACGGCGAGAGCCTGGGCGAGCACGAGGAGAAGACCCACGGCTTCTTTGTCTACCAGGCGGCCCTGCACGTCCCGCTCATCATCGCGACGCCTTTCCCGAAGCTCCAGGGACGCGTCTCCTCGGAGGTCGTCGGGCTCGTCGACGTCCTGCCGACGGTCTGCGAGATGGCCGGCCTCGCGGTCCCGGCCGAGGTCCAGGGCAAGAGCCTCGTCGCGGCGTTCGACCGGCGGCGCCCGGCGGGAGCGAACCTCGTCTACAGCGAGACCTATTATCCCCGGTTCCATTTCGGCTGGTCGGACCTCAAGTGCGTCCAGGACGGCCGCCACAAGCTCATCCTGGCCCCCGTCCCCGAGCTCTACGATGTCGTCGAGGACCCCGGCGAGACGAAGAACCTCGTCTACGAGCGGAAGAAGGTCTACGAGGACATGAGCGCCGCGGCCGAAGCCTTCATCCGGCGGGCGCAGAGGAACGCCTACGGGATGGACGCCTCGAAGGTCGACGCGGAGACCCGGGAGAAGCTCGCGGCGCTCGGCTACGTCGGCGCCTTCACCGACCCGGCCAAGCTCCGGGGCAAGGTCCTGGCCAACCCCCGGGAGAAAATCGGCGTCTTCAACCAGCTCTCCGAGGCGCGAGAGTTCGGCATAAACGGCAAGCCGGAGGAGGCCATCCGCATGATCCGGGCTATCATCGCCTCCGACCCCGACATCACCGACGCCTACTTCTCGATCGGCAGCCTCTATGTCCAGGAAGAGAAGTACGGCGAGGCCGTCGATTCCTTCAAGCAGGTCCTCGACCGGAAGCCTGACGAGACCTTCGCCGCCATCAACATCGCCCGCGTCTACGAGAAGATGGGCCGGTTCGGCGAGGCGGGCTCCTTTATCCGGGATTATCTCGGCAAGGGCTTCGAGGATCCCGAGCTGACCTACCTCGCCGGGCGGATGGCCTTCCTCCTGAAAGAGTACGACGCGGCCGTGCCCTATCTCGAAAAATGCCTCTCCGCCCGGACCGAGCTCGCCGGGACGCGCGACATCCTCGCGGCTATCGACATCGCCAGGAACGACTTCGTCCGTGCCGAGGAGAACCTGCGGCTGGCCCTCGAGGCCAACCCGCGGCTGGCCAACGCCCACTACAAGCTCGGCTGGATCGCCGAGAAGCAGGGCCGGCCCGAGGACGCGGAGGCCGAATACCTCAAGGAGATCGATATCACTCCCAAGCACTTCAAGGCCCTCTACAACCTGGCCCGGATCTACCAGGCGACCGGCCGCCTCGACCGGGAGCGCGAGACCCTCGAGAAGTGCCTGGAGGCCGACCCGAAATTCCCCCTGACCTATTTCTACCTCGCCCGCCTCGACCTCGAACGGGGCGAGCGCTACGCGGACGCCATCGAGCTCGTCCGCAAGGGCCTCGACCTCAAGCCGGCGCCGGCGGAGCTCCCCCTCGGCTATTCCCTGCTGGCCGAGCTCTACAAGCGCGCGGGCGACGAGGCCCGCGCGCGCGAGTACGCGGAGAAGGCCCGGGCGCTGGCGGCGGCGTCCGGAACGCGGCGCTAGCGGCGCCGCGCGCGCGGAAAAAATTCCGGACGAAAGAGCTTGCATTCGTTCGCGCCGCGCTTTAAACTTGAAATCCCGGTCATGAGATTCATCGCCGACCTGCATATACACTCGAAGTTTTCGAGGGCCACGTCGCGGGACATGGTCCTCGACACGATCGCCTATTGGGCCAAGGTTAAGGGCCTCCGTCTCGTCGCCACGGGCGACTTCACCCACCCGGAGTGGCTCTTCCTGATGAAGGAAAAGCTCAAGCCGTCCGGCAACGGTTTCTTCGAGTTCAAGAACGGCGTCCAGCCCCCCGACGACCCGCAGCTGCGGACCATCCCCTTCTCGCCCAAGGACGTCTCCTTCATCCTGTCGACGGAGCTGAGCTTCATCTATTCGAAGGGCGGCAAGGTCCGCAAGATCCACGTCATGCTCCTCGCCCCGGACTTCGAGTCGGTCGAGCGGATCAACGGGCGGCTGTCGGCCGTCGGCAACCTCCGCTCCGACGGCCGGCCCATCCTCGGCCTCGACGTCCGGCTCTTCTGCCGGATGGTCGCCGAGACGTGCCCGCGCTGCGTCGTCATCCCCTCGCACATCTGGACGCCGTGGTTCTCGCTCTTCGGCGCCAACTCGGGCTTCGACTCGATCGAGGAGTGCTTCGAGGACATGACGCCCATGATCTTCGCCCTGGAGACGGGGCTGTCGTCCGACCCGCCCATGAACTGGCGGCTCTCCGCCCTCGACCGCTTCGCCCTCGTCTCCAACTCCGACGCCCACTCCCCGACGAAGCTCGGCCGCGAGGCCAACGTCTTCGACACGGAGTTCAGCTACCGCGGCCTCATGGACGCCCTGCGCGGCCGCGACCCCGGCCGGTTCCTCCGCACGATCGAGTTCTTCCCCGAGGAGGGGAAGTACCACTACGACGGCCACCGCAAGTGCGGCGTCGTCCTCTCCCCGCGCGAGAGCATGAGCTCGGCCGACCTCTGCCCGAAGTGCGGCAAGCCGCTGACGGTCGGCGTCCTCCACCGCGTCGAGGCCCTGGCCGACCGGGAGCCCGGCGTCGGGGCGGCCGGCCGCATCCCGTTCCAGAGCCTCATCCCGCTCAACGAGATCATCGCCGAGGCCGTGGGCCGGACGCCGGAGTCGCAGGCCGTCTGGGACCTCTACTTCCGTTTCGTCCGCGAGTTCGGCAGCGAGTTCGCCGTCCTCGCGGAGGTCCCCGTGTCCGAGCTCGCCCGCATCTCCCCGGACCGCATCGCCCACGGCATCGACCGGATGCGCCAGGGCCGCGTCCGCATCGTGCCCGGGCACGACGGCGAGTACGGGATTATCAGCCTCTTCGACGACGGAGCGGCCGAGGACCTGTCCGCCGGCCAGCTCACTCTGTTCTGACCTTCCTTGACAACCCCCGGCCGCCCCCCTATATTAGTAGGGAAAAGAGCAGGGCATGGAAATCGAGATGAAGGTCAAGGGTCTCGTCGTGGACCCCATCTCGAAGATGCCCATCGTGGTCCTCGAAGATCCCCAGAACGAGAAGATCCTGCCCATCTGGATCGGGGTCTTCGAGGCCAACGCCATCGCCCTGACCATCGAGAACGTCCCGACGCCCCGCCCGATGACCCACGACCTCCTCAAGACCTTCCTGGAGAAGCTCGGCATCGCCATCGAGAAGATCGTCGTCAACGACGTCCGGAACAACACGTTCTACGCGCTCATCCACTGCCGCCAGGACGACCGCGTCCTCATCATCGACTCGCGGCCCTCGGACGCCATCGCCCTGGCCCTGCGCGTGAGCTCGCCGATCTTCGTCGAGGACGACGTCGTCCGCAAGGCCCACAGCCTGAAGTTCGAGGACAACATCGACGCCTCCGAGAAGCTCAGGAGGTGGCTCGAAGGGCTAGGCCCCGACGACTTCGGCAAGTACAAGATGTGACGGGGTCCCGGGCCCGGGAGATTAGGTCCTGATCCGGAAGAGGAGCAGGACCCCCGCCAGTCCGAAGACGAGGTCGGCCGCCCACGCCGCCAGGAACGGCGGCAGGACCCCCGTATAGCCGAGGCTCCGGAAGATCGCGAACGTCCCCCAGTAGCCGAAGGCCAGGGCGACGCTCGAGCCGACGCCGACGAGCGTCCCCTTGCGGCCCATGGTGAAGCCGAGGGGCACGGCCAGGAGCGTCATGACCAGCGCGGCCAGAGGGAAGGCGACCTTGGCCGCGAGGTCGACCCGGAACCTCGTCGCCTCGAAACCCATGGCCCGGACCTCCGAGGCGTACCGCCGGAGCTCGCCGTACGTCATCTGCTCGGGCTCCTTCCCCTCGCGGACGAACCAGCTCCGGCCCTCGTCCGCCGCGAGGACCCAGGCGTCCCGCAGGGCGAACGGCACGGCCGCGCCGCGCCGGAAGTCCCGGGTCCAGCCGCGGCGGAGCTCGACTCCGCCGGGGACGAGGACGCCCGTCTCGGCGTAGGCCCGCGCCGCCAGGGACCAGGCCCCCGTATCGAGGTCGAAGACCGCGAGCCGGCTGAAGGCCGAGGAGGCGGGGTCCGAGAACTCGTAGTGATAGATCCGGTCCCCCCGCCGGCCGACGATCCAGTGCCGATTGATGGTGCTGTAAGTGTGCCCCGGCCGGTCGATGATCCTGTTCCAGGCCTCTTCGGCCCGCAGGCCGGCCGCCGGCGCCAGACGTTCCTGGACGAGGAAAGCGGCGCCGCTCGCGGCCGCGGCCAGGACGAAGACGGGCAGGACGGCGCGATAGAGGCTGATGCCGGAGGCCTTGAGGGCCGTGCCCTCGTTCGTCCGGACGAGGACGCCGACGACGAGCAGGGCCGTGGTGAGCGCGGCGACGGGGAGGACGGCGGCGAGGAATTCCGGGACGCGGAACCAGACGTGGAGAAGGAGGAGGCCAAGGGGCTTGCCGTGCCGGTGGAGGATGTCGAGGCGCTCGAAGAAGGCGACGAGCGCCGCCGCCGCGAGGAGCCAGGCCAGCGCGAGAGAGAGGACGGCCAGGTACCTGCGGGAGAGGTAACGGTCGAGGATGTTGGGGAAGCGCAGCGGCAGGCGCGGCGGGCGGAACGCGCCGCGGCGCGGCCGCGGCGCGGCCGCGCGGCGTCCGAGCCGGCGAAGGGCGCCCGAGAGCCGGGCCAGGGCCGCGGAGGCCCCCTCGGACCGGAAGACGAGGACGAGGGCCGCCGCCGCGAGGAGGAGGTCGGCCCCCCACATGGCAAGCCAGGGCGCGAGCTTGCCGTCCATGGCCAGCTTCTCGCCCGTCGTGATGAGAACGTAATAAAGCAGGATGACGCCCAGGCTTAGGGACAGGCCCCCGGTCCGGCCGCTGCGGCCGGCGACGAGCCCGAGCGGCAGCCCCAGCAGGACGAAGACGAGGCAGGCGGCGGGCAGGGCGAACTTCTTGTGGATCTCGACGAGGTGGGCCCGGTACTCCCGGAGCTTCTGCCCGGCCAGGAGGACGGCCGCCGGGAAGCCGGGGTTCTCCCGCCGCTTTTCTTCGAGGCCGGAGAGCTCGCGCCGGACGACGCGGACGTCGCGGAGGAGCTCGGCGATGTCCTTCTCCCGGACACGCTTCTCGCTCGTCACCGGCGGGAAGAGGTTCTCGACGTCGATCTCCTCCTCGAAGCGGTCGAAGGCGGTGACGCTATAGGTGGCGGGATCGGCCGACGTACCCGAGTGAATGACGCCGTCGCGGAGTTCCAGGGTTGCCCGCCTCTGCTCGGGGTAGATCTCGAGCCGCCCCGTCCGGGCCATGACGACGCGGGGCGTGCGAGGGTCCCTGTTGAGGAAAGCAAAGACGTTCTCCCAGCCCCGGACCCGCTCGACGTTCTGAACGTAGAGGACGACACCCGGGATGGCCTCGTTGAATTCCATGGGGTTGACCCGGAGCCCGGCCCGGGCCAGGACCGAGCCGGTCATGGCCTGGACCCAGCGGTAGTTGGCGCGGGGGGCCAGGACGAGCGTCAGCGCCGAGGCGAGGAGCCAGCCGGCGACGCCGAAGACGAGGAGCGGCCGGACGAACCGCCGCGGGCCGACGCCGAGTGTCCCGAAAGCGACGACCTCGGAGTCGGCGGAGAGGCGGGCCAGGCCCCCGAGGATTCCGGCCAGGACGGCCATCGGCACGGCGAAGGCGAGGAGGGAGGGGACGAGGAGGACGAACAGCCGCGCCGCCAGGCCGGCCGGGACGCCCTTGTCGATGAGGAGCTCGGCCAGGATGAGGACCTGGTTCATGAGCAGGACGAACGTCGTGACGAGGAGCCCGACGAGGAAGGGGGGAACGACTTCCTTGAGGATGTAGCGGTCGAAGACCTTCGGCATGGGCGGCTTAACTATAACATAAGAGTAGGTCGGGTCTACGGCTGTAGCAAAGACGGGGTCAAATCTTCATTCTGCCACTTTTTTACGTCTAGATAGGACCGTGCAGGCCCGGCCCCGCGCCTACGAGCGGTCCTGACACGCAGACCGGACGTCTGGGGAAAAGTGGCAGAATGAAGATTTGACCCCGTCATAAAAAAAGCCCCGGACGGCGGGGCCGTCCGGGGCTGGTGGCGCTTGGCCAGGGACTCTCCCCGTAGGGAACTGTCCCTCTCGGCGCTCAGTACATGTCGCCGCCCGGAGGGGTGGGATACTTCGAGTGCTTCTCCTCCTCGGGGAGCTCGGCGATCATGCCCTCGGTGGTCAGCAGCAGGCCGGCGATCGAGGCGGCGTTCTGCAGGGCGATCCGGACGACCTTCGTCGGGTCGAGGATGCCCGCCTTGATCATGTCCTCGTACTTCTCGGTCAGGGCGTTGAAGCCGATGTCCTGCCTTCGTCTCCTTGACCTTCTCCACGACCACGGAGCCTTCGAAGCCGGCGTTGGTCGCGATCTGGCGCAGCGGCTCCTCGATGGCCCGCTTGACGATGTTGACGCCGATCTGCATGTCGCCCTCGAGCTGGAGCTTTTCGAGCGCCTTCTGGGAGCGGAGCAGGGCCACGCCGCCGCCGGGCACGATGCCCTCCTCGACGGCCGCCTTGGTCGCGTGCATGGCGTCCTCGACCCGGGCCTTCTTCTCCTTGAGCTCGGTCTCGGTGGCCGCGCCGACCTTGATCAGGGCGACGCCGCCGACCATCTTGGCCAGCCGCTCCTGGAGCTTCTCGCGGTCGTAGTCGGAGGTCGTCTCCTCGATCTGGGCCCGGATCTGCTTGATCCGGGCCTGGATGTCGCTCGGCCTTGCCCTGGCCCTCGACGATCGTCGTGTTGTCCTTGTCGATGACGACCTTCTTGGCCTGGCCCAGCCAGTCGATGCCGACGTTCTCGAGCTTGACGCCGATGTCCTCGGTGATGACCTTGCCGCCCGTCAGGATGGCGATGTCCTCGAGCATGGCCTTGCGCCGGTCGCCGAAGCCGGGGGCCTTGACGGCGGCGCACATGAACGTGCCCTTGAGCTTGTTGACGACGAGCGTCGCCAGGGCCTCGCCCTCGACCTCCTCGGCGATGACGACGAGGGGCCTGCCCGATGCGGGCCACGTTCTCGAGCAGGGGCAGGAGCTCCCTCAGGTTGCTGATCTTCTTCTCGTGGAGCAGGATGAGGGCGTTCTCCAGGACGCACTCCATCCGCTCGGGGTCGGTGACGAAATAGGGGGAGAGGTAGCCGCGGTCGAACTGCATGCCCTCGACGATCTCCATGGTCGTCTCCAGGCCCTTGGCTTCCTCGACGGTGATGACGCCGTCCTTGCCGACCTTGTCCATGGCCTCGGCGATGATCTTGCCGATGGACTCGGGTCGTTGTTGGCGGAGATGGCGCCGACCTGGGCGATCATCTCGCCGCTGACGTCGCGGCTCATCTTCTTGAGCTCCTCGACGACGGTCCTCGACGGCCTTGTCGATGCCCTTCTTGATGAGGGTCGGGTTGGCGCCGGCCGTGACGTAGCTGCAGGCCCTCGCCGTAGATGGCCTGGGCCAGGACGGTGGCCGTCGTCGTGCCGTCGCCGGCGACGTCGGACGTCTTGGAGGCGACTTCCTTGACCAGCTGGGCGCCCATGTTCTCCCAGGGGTCCTTGAGCTCGACTTCCTTGGCCACGGTGACGCCGTCCTTGGTGCTCGTGGGGGAGCCGAACTTCTTGTCGAGGACGATGTTCTTGCCGCGGGGGCCGAGGGTCGCCTTGACGACGTTGCTCAGGATGTTGACGCCCTTGAGCAGGCCCTGCCGCGCTTCATCGCCGGATACGATCTGTTTTGCCATGATGTTCCTCCTTACTTCGTCGATGACCGCCAGGACCTCTTCCTCGCGGACGATGACGTGTTCCTCGCCGTCGACCGTGACTTCCGTGCCGCTGTACTTGCCGATGAGGACCCTGTCGCCCTTCTTGACGACGAGGGGGATCGTCTTGCCTTCGTCGTTGACCTTGCCCTTGCCGACGGCGATGACCTCGGCCTCCTGGGGCTTTTCCTTGGCCGTGTCCGGGATGATGATCCCGCCTCTCTTGACTTCCTGCTCCTCGAGCCTCTTGAGGAGCACTCTGTCGTACAATGGATGGACCTTCATAAAAACCTCCTTTGTGGTGATATTAGCAATCAAAAAAACTGAGTGCTAATTATATACAAAAGCGGAGGGATTTGTCAAGAGGCGGGAGTGCAAAAACTAGCAGTCTCGGCCGTCGACTGCTAAATCTTCTTTTTGATCTTCAGGACCTTGGCCCGGTTCTGCAGGGTGTTCCTGTGGATGCCGAGGGCCTCGGCCATCTTGGTCTTGTTGCCCTCGTACTTCCTGGCCGTCTGCTCGAAGAAGATCTTCTCGAACTCGCGGAGGACGTCCTTCAGGCGGAGCTCCTTTTCGACCATCTCCCTCGTCACGGCCTCCAGCTTCTGGTGGATGTTGAGCTCGCTATATTTTTTCTCCATCTTTCCCTCCGCCTTTTCCGCCGCTCTTGCGGATCTCCTGGTACGACCGGATGAACTTGTCCTTCAGGTCCTGGGGGACGAGGTTGACCGCGGCCTTCGTCACGCCGAGGCAGAAAGGCGCCAGCCTTGACTCGCCGAGCGCCGCCGGGGCGACGTGGAAGGCGGCCAGGGCGAAGGCGATGACGCCGCAGATAAGGACGGCCTTGAGAAGGCCGAACGCCGCGCCCAGGGCCCGGTTGGCCAGGGCCAGCGGCCCCTTCATGGCCTTCGAGACGACGAGACCGAGCAGGGCCCCCGCGGCCAGCGCCGCGAAGAAGATGGCCAGGAAGCCCAGGAAATTGCTGACGAGCCGGTCATGGATGAATTTCGCGAAGACCGCGGCCAGGCCTTCGTAATAGAGGCCGGCCAGGATGAGGCCGAGGATGACCGCGGCCAGGCCGATGACCTGCCGGATGAAGCCCTTGACGATCCCGACGATCGCGGCCCCGGCCAGGATGATGATGAAGACGAAGTCGACCCAGTTCATGCCGTCCCCCCCTTGCGCCGCCGCAACCGTTCGACCATGGCGTAGTCCCCCTCGGCCAGGTCCCCGAAGCGGACGTGCGGCTTGATCCGGCCGTGGAAATCCGAGCCGGCCGTGGCGACGAGGTCGAGGTCCTCGGCCATGGCCCGGTAGAGCCCGACCTGTTCGGGCGTGTGATAGGACGTGTAGACTTCGAGCCCGGCCAGGCCGTTCGCCCGCAGGGCGCGCGCGTCGTCCCGCGTCGTCCGCTGGAAATAGGCGCCCGGGTGCGACAGGACGGGGACGCCGCCCGTCGCGGGCGCCGCCGCCAGGGCGTCGAGGAGCCCGACGAACCGCTTGGGGACATGCGCGAGCTTGCCCTCGGTGAAGAACTCCCGGTAGAAGAGGTAGGGCCCCGCCCCCCGGTTCTCCTCCCGGTAGAAGAACTCCAGGACCGGGTTCCGCGCGTTCTCGGGGTTGTCGAGGAGGATCTGGGCGATCTTGACCCCGAGCGGCGGCGTGCCGTTGGCCTTCTCGCGGACCTCTTCCCAGCTGATGGCGAGGCCGAGCCGCCGGAGCTTCTCGACCCGCTCCATGGCTTCCTCGGTCCGGCTCCGCTCCTGGCGCTCGACGAGGGCCGCGACGGCGGGGCTTCCCCAGTCCACGAACGGGAGGAGGAGATGGAACTCCCGGCCGTCGTAGAGCGTCGTCAGCTCGAGTCCGGGGATGACCTCGACCCCGGCGGCCCGGCCGAGCTCCAGGGCCTCGGGATAGGCGGCGACGGTGTCGTGGTCGGCGATGGACATGGCCCGCAGCCCCTTCTCCCGGGCGAAGCCGACCAGCTCGGCCGGCGAGAAATCGCCGTCGCAGCTCCGGTTGGAGTGGACGTGGAGGTCGACCCGTCCGTTCATGCCAGGTCGTCGTGGCCGGTGAGGAGCCGGTAGATCTCCAGGTACTTCTCGGAGGTCTTGGCCACGATGGCCTCGGGCAGGAGAGGCGGCGGCGAGTTCTTGTCCCAGCCGGTCGTCTCGAGGTAGTCGCGGACGAACTGCTTGTCCAGGCTCGGCTGGGACTTGCCCGCCTCGTACGAGGCCAGGGGCCAGAAGCGGGACGAATCGGGCGTAAAGATCTCGTCGACGAGCACGAGCTCGTCCCCGGCCAGGCCGAACTCGAACTTCGTGTCGGCGATGATGATCCCCTTCGAGACGGCGTAGAGGGCGGCCTTCTGGTAGAGCTCGAGGCTGACCTTGCGGATCTTCTTCGCCAGCTCGGGCCCGACCTGCTTCTCGACGTCCTTGAAAGAGATGTTCTCGTCATGCCCCTTCTCGGCCTTGGTCGAGGGGGTGAAGATCGGCTTCTCGAGCCGGTCGGATTCGCGCAGGCCCTTGGGGATCTTGACCCCGCTGATCTTGCCCGCGGCCTGGTATTCCTTCCAGCCCGAGCCCGAGAGGTAGCCCCGGACGACGCACTCGACGGGCACGACGTTCGTCCGGCGGACGAGCATCGAGCGCTTGTCGAGGACGTCGCGGAACGGCTGGAGCGCGGCCGGGTACTCGGCGACGTCGGTCGAGAGGAGGTGGTTCGGGCAGGACAGGGCGACGAAATCGAACCAGAACTTCGACAGCTGCGTCAGGACCTTGCCCTTGAAGGGGATGAGCGAGGGGAGGACCCAGTCGAAGGCGGAGATGCGGTCCGTGGCCACGATCAGGAGCTTGTCGTCGACCTCGTAGACGTTGCGGACCTTGCCTTTCTTCCAGAGCGGGATCCCGGGCAGTTCGATATCGCCGATCGGACGTTCCATGGGGTCCTCCTTTGACCCGTCAAGGATAGCCAAATCCCCCCGAAAAAGCAACTCGGCGCGGGCCTCGGGGATGGCCTCCACTCCAGAGTGCGGCTTGCGCTAAGCCGCACATGACGTTCCGGCCATTCCCCTTCGGCCCGCTCAATTTCAGCGGATGCCGATGAAGTTGAGCATGCGGCGGGGCTCGCCCTTGTGGCGGCGGTAGGAGAGGAGGCCGGGGTCGCAGTGGGTGCAGGCGTCCGACATCCAGATCCCGGCCGGTTTCACGCCGAGGCCCTCGAGCAGCCAACGGTTGGCGGCCCGGAGGTCGAGGAGCGATTTTCCGGCGCGCCCGGAAGAAGAGGGGCAAGAAGAGGGGACACGTGCTATAGGTACATGTCCCCTTTCCGCATGTCCCCGTTTCTGTCTCGCCAAAGGCGTCATCCCACCTTCCCCTCCTGCCTTCTGCCGTTCGTTAAAGACCGACGGCGGGAAGCCGGCCCGCTCGAAGCCCTCCCGGACGTCAAGCCCGACCTCGTAGCAGGCTGCGCCGATGCAGGGGCCGATAGCCGCCAGCAGGTCCGCCGGCCGGGTGCCGTAGGTATCGCCCATGGCCCGCACGGTCTTCTCCAGGATGCGCTTCTCCGTCCCCCGCCAGCCGCAGTGGACGGCGGCCACGGCACGATGCCCGGCGTCCGCCAGGAGCACAGGCAGGCAATCCGCAGTCCGGATAACAAGGAGTAGCCCCGAGACATCGGTCATCAGGGCATCCCCCTCGAGCTTCCCGGCGGGGACGTCCTCCAGGCGGTGGATGATGTCCGAATGGAGCTGCCGCATGATGATCGGCTGGAAGCCCCTGAAGGCCGCGGAGGCGTGGATGTCCTCTTCGCCCCAGCCCGCACGGCCGAAGCCGTGCATGAGCCACGGCACGGCCGCGAGCAGCGGCGCCGTCGAAAAACCCTGCCCGCCACCCGTCATGGCCCCAGTATTACCCGAAAACCCGGCCCGGCTCAAGGCCATTGACCCGGCTCCGGGGGCTGCGTATGATGAATGGGACATGCGCAAGAGGCCGAAAACGATCGGCGTCCTGGGCGGGATGGGCCCGGAGGCCACGGCCGCGTTCCTCGACCTCATCGTCAGGAACACCCGCGCCCGGCGGGACCAGGAGCACGTCCCCGTCGTCGTTTGCAGCCTGCCGCAGGTCCCGGACCGGACCGAGGCCATCCTCCACGGCGGGCCGAGCCCCCTCCCCTTCCTCCGCCGCGGTCTCGAGACGCTCCGCCGGGCCGGAGCCGACTTCGCCGTCATGCCCTGCCTTTCCGCCCACCATTTCTACCCGGCCCTCGCCGCCCGCTCGCCCATCCCCCTCGTCCACCTGGTCGAAGAGACGTTCGCCGAGGTCCGGAAGCTCCGGCCGCGCGTCCGGAAGGTCGGCCTGATCGCGACGAGCGGCACGGTCGCGGCGCGGATCTTCCACGACGTCTTCGAGCCGGCGGGGATCGAGGCCCTCGTCCCCGACGCCCGGGCCCAGCGCCGGGTCATGGAAGCCATCTACGGACCGGCCGGGATCAAAGCCGGCGCGCCGCCGGCGCGGCCACGCCGCTCCCTGCGGGCGGTCGCCGACGGCCTCATCCGCCGCGGCGCCCAGGTTATCGTCGCCGGCTGCACGGAGGTGCCCCTCGTCCTCAGGCCGCGCGACGTCGCCGTCCCGCTCGTCAACCCCATGCGCATCGGCGCCCGGGCCTGTGTCCGGCGGGCCGGGGCGAAACTGAGGCCGGACCGCGGGAATTGAAGAGGGACAGTCCCCTCCGGGGACAGTCCCGTGCTCTTTCCTCCGAGGAGCCTTGGCCGGTCTCTCTTCTCGAATCGGTCGTCCCCCGTCGGCTTGACTTCCCTGGGGCAATCCTGTATAAGAAGCAGGGATTTTCCGAGATCGGAGGTGAATGTTCTTGGCGTTCATCATTCTTGACGAAGGCGAGAACCTCGAATCCGCCCTGCGCCGGTTCAAGCGGCGCGTGCAGCAGGAAGCGATCATCAAGGAGATCAAGAAGCACTCCGTCTACTTCAAGCCCGGCGAACGGCGGCGGATGAAGGAAGCCCAAGCTCGGAAACGGATGCGGCGGCGCATCAAGCGGGAACGCGACATCGAGTATTGAGAGCTTTCCGCTCTCCATCGGCCCACATTTTCGCCCGGACAACAAGGGAGCGACGGCGACGCAAAAACCCGATTGGCTGAAGGTCCGTCTTCCGTCGCAAGGGGAATACTTCCGCGTCTCGCAGCTCCTCGCCCGGCAGCGCCTCCACACCATCTGCCGCAGCGCCCGCTGCCCGAACATCGGGCACTGCTGGGAGCGGCGGACGGCGACCTTCCTCATCCTGGGCGACATTTGCACCCGGGACTGCGGGTTCTGCGCCGTGGCCAAAGGTGTACCAACCGCGCCGGAGGCCGACGAGCCGGAGCGCGTGGCCGAGGCGGCCCGCGCCCTCGGCCTCCGCTATGTCGTCCTCACCTCCGTGACGCGCGACGACCTCCCGGACGGCGGCGCCGGTCCCTTCGCCCGGACGATCCGGGCCGTCCGCGAGGCCAGCCCGGGGACGAGGGTCGAGGCCCTCATCCCCGACTTCGGCGGCGACCCGGCCGCCCTGGACACGGTCCTCGACGCCGGGCCGGACGTCCTCAACCACAACCTCGAGACCGTCAAGGCGCTCTATCCGAGGATCCGCCGGCCGCGGGAGAATTACCGGCGGTCGCTCGGCGTCCTGGCGGCGGCCGCGGCCCGCGGTGCCCGCACGAAATCCGGGCTCATGCTCGGCCTCGGGGAAGGCGCCGACGACATCGCCGGCGCACTGGCCGACCTGCGCCAGGCCGGCTGCGGCCTTCTGACCCTGGGCCAGTACCTCCAGCCCTCGCCGGCCCACCCGCCGGTCGAAAGGTATTATCCGCCGGCCGAGTTCGAGGCCCTCCGCGAGCGGGCCCTGGCCATGGGGTTCCTCGAGGTCGCGGCCGGGCCCCTCGTCCGGAGCTCGTACGAAGCCGACCGGCTGTTCGAGACCGCTCAAGAAAGGTGAGAGAGCATGCGGTACCTGGTCTTCACCGACATCCACGGGAACCTCGAAGCGCTCCACGCCGTGCTCAAGTCCGTCCAGAAGAAGCGCATCGACCACTACATCTTCCTCGGCGACCTCGTCGGCTACGGCGCCTCGCCGAACGAGGTCATCCAGAAGACCCAGGCCCTCCGCCCGCTGTCCATCATCCGCGGCAACCACGACAAGGCCGTCTCCGGCCTGGACTCGGTCCAGACCTTCAACCCCATCGCCGCGGCGGCCATCTTCTGGACCAAGAAGACGATCAGCCGCAAGAACCTCGACTTCCTCTCCCGGCTGAAGCAGAGCCCGGAGATCATCCACGACACGATCACCATTTGCCACGGCGCGCCGTTCGACGAGGACTACTACATCTTCGCCGAGTTCGACGCGGCCGAGTCCTTCTCCTACATCCAGACGCCGCTCTGCTTCTTCGGCCACACCCACTTCCCCTTCATCTACGCCGAGCGCGACGGCAACGTCGAAGGCACGTTCCTCGAGGGGAACGCCAACGAAGTGAAGCTCGAGAAGGGCGTCCGCTACCTCATCAACCCGGGCTCCGTCGGCCAGCCCCGGGACCGGAACCCCCGGGCTGCCTATGCCATCTACGATTCGGACGCCCGGGTCGTCAAGTTCTACCGCGTGGACTACGACATCGAGGACGCCAAGAAGAAGATCCTGGCCGAGAAGCTTCCGCCGGCCCTGGCCGAGCGCCTCAGCCTCGGCATCTAGAGCCAAATCCCCCTCGGAGCTCCCGCATTCCTTTGTTCCGAGAGAGTCTCGGGGTTGGCCTTCACTCCAGAGTGCGGTTTGCGCTAAACCGCACATGACGTTCCGGCCAATCCCCGAAACTCTCTCAGCCGTGCGCCCGGGCTAGGGCCATTAAGCCGACGGATTCGCGTAGCAGTAGACGCAGCCGTGCGGGCACGTCTGGGTATAGCTGCCGATGTCCCGCGACTCCGTGCACAGGCACCCGGCGCGCTGGCTCGGGTCCCTGCGCCGCGAGGCCGGCTCGCCGGACGGGTGCAGCCGCTCGAGAAGGGCGCCGTCGATGCAGGCCGACGGCCGGACGCCCTCGACGCCGGCGAGGAGGGGCTGCGCACAGGCCCAGAGGACGAGGCCGCGCCGACCGGCCTCGGCCGCGAGGGCCGCCGCCCGGTCCCTCTTTTCCGCCTCCGGCGGGTCGACCAACGCGAAGCTCCGCGACGCGGCCCGCCGCCGGGCTTTCGGGTACCATTGGGCGAAGCTCGTCCGGATGTCGCGGATCCCGCACGCGGCGGCGGCCTCGGCGACTGCCGGAAAGGCCCCCAGGTTGGAGCGCACGCGCCCGCCGTCGCGCCAGAAGACGACGGGGTCGAAGCGGAGCGAAACGCGCTCGGGACGGCCGACGAGCGTGACGAGCGCCGGGAGCTCCGCCAGGGCCTCGCCCGGCGCCGGCGTCCCCGGCTCCAGCGGCGTCCCGCCCAGGCCAGTGACGGTGAAGTGGAGATAGAGCTGGTCGTAGGCCGCGACGAAGCCCCTGAGGCCCGACGCGTCGCGGAGGAGGTTCCCGAAATCTTTCGACCAGAGGACGACGGTGTGGACGGCGCGCGGGTCGAGGTCGACGTCGGCCAGCCGCCCCCGGGGACCGAGGACGCGGACGCGCTTCTCGCGGAAGGCGGCCGCCAGCCGGTCGGGGAAGAAGGCAACGAGGTCCGTGCGGCGGGAGGCGCTGATCACGGTCCGCATCGTTCGCTCCGCGGCGGCGCCGCCGGCGCTCCGGGGGTGCCGGCTAGTCCCGTTCCCGGAAGAGCCGGTCGCCGAGGGTCTCGCCGAGGAAGAACTTGAAGAGGAAGAAATAGAGACCGACGTAGACGCCGTAGAGGACGACGACCGGGCCCGAGGTCACGGACAGGAGCTCGAACAGCGTCGCGTCCATCGAGCGGGCGGCCACCCACAGGGCCACGAGCCAGAAGACCCCGACGAAGAGGATGTCGAAGGCCTTGGCCTTGAAGAAGATGGAGAAGCGGAAGGGGGGCCGCGGCTCTTCCTCCTCGAACTCCGCTTCGCGCTCCGGGGCGCCGGGAGACGCCGCTTCCTCGCGGAGCGGCGGCCGGGGCTCGATCCCCGCCGCGAGTCCCGGGGCGGGAGGGGCGGCGACAGGCTCCCCGGCCGGCTCTTTCCGAGGCCCGGCCTGCGCCTCTTCCGTTTCTTCCTCTTCCCGCTCCTCCTCCTCCGCGGCGGCGCCGAACGGCAGGGTCGCCTGGGCGATGCGCTCGGGGAGGCCGATGCCGGAGTCGGAGGGCTTGCGGCGCGGAAAGATCTCCTCCTCGGCCTCGGCCGTCCCCGCCGGCTCCTCGCCGCCGGCGCCCGCCCGGCCTTCCTCCGCGGCGAAACGGCGGCCCGTGTCGGGAATCCGCCGCGTGTCCTCGGGGACCGCGCCTCCCTTGATCTTGGCCGCCCAGGGCGGCAGGCTCCCGGTTCTTTTTTCGGGTTCGGGCGCGGCGGCCGGCTCCCCGGCCTCCTCTTTCTGTTTGTCGGCCATGACCGAGATCATTTTCTCCACCCGCTCCTGGCCGAGCTCGACCGTTTTCCCGATGCCGTCGAGCTCCCGCGTATCGAAGGTCGGAGGCACGACGGGCGGGACCTCGGCCGGGGCTTCGGCCCCGTCCGCGTCGAGCTCTCCCGTCCGCACCTTCTCCTCCCCTTCCTTCGCCTCTTCCCCGGCAGGAACCGGAGTCGCCGCAGCGGGCTCGGGCGCGGGCTCCGCCGCGAGCTCAGCGGGCCGGGCCGTCTCGACCGTCTCCTCGGCGGAGAGGGCGATTCCGGGCGCGGGGAAGGGATAGGCCTTGGTCTCTTCCTCGGGGGCCGCGGGCTTCTGCGGCGCTTCCGGCTCCACTTCGGCCGTCCCGGCGGCCTCCCTGGCTCCGGCGGCTTCCCGTGCGGCGATCTCGTCGACGACGATGACCTCCTCGGGCTCCTCTTCGGCGGCCTCTCGGCTTCCCCGGCCGCAGCAGCACCGGCCTCTTCCTCGACGATGGCCCCGAGCTCGCCGGTGCCGGGCGCCTCGACGGGGCCAGTGACGAGCTCTCCGGTCCTCTCTTCCGCCGTTTCCTCCGCCTCCGCTTTGGCTTCAGCGGGGGGGGCTGCGTCCCCGGGCTCGTCGAGCGTGTAGTCCTTCTCCTCCTCGTCCTCCTCGACGTCGACGATCTTCTCGCCCGGGATCTCCTCCTCGACTTCGTCGTCCTCGGGGAAAAGGAGCTGCGTGCCGCAGTTATTGCAGTACTTGTCGTTCTCGTCGATGATGGCGTGGCAATACGGGCAGCGGATGATGGCCATTGATTTTATTATCAGGGGAAAGTCCGTCCATGTCAACTTGAGTCTGGGGGCCGGCCGGGGTCAAATTGACAACGTTTGGGAATCGGCTAAAATGAGGGCCGTGGGCGATTAACTCAGTGGCAGAGTACTACCTTCACACGGTAGGAGTCACAGGTTCAAATCCTGTATCGCCCATCCTTCCTCTACCCGAAACGCGGTCCTTTTAAGTCCCCCTTAATTGACTAGGGGGATAAGGGGGGATTAAGACACTCGGTTAAGTCTTGGAACGCGTTTCGGCAGGCCGATACCCGGAACGCCTTCCTTTTCGAAGCCCCTCTTGAATTCCAAGAGGGGTTGGGGAGATTAAGATTTAAAAGGTCCTGTGGGCGTTCCGGTCGACGCCGTCTTCTCATATCCCCCTTAATTGACTAAGGGGGATAAGGGGGCAACGCCCCGCCCTCGCCCGGGGTTAAGGAAGAGGCCGAGAAAAAGGCGCACCCTCGAAGCCTCGAATCGTGTATAATCTAGGGGTCGAAGGTGCGATCGTCATGGAGCGGAGAATGAGAAAGCGAACGCTAATGGCGGCCGCGGCGGCCGCGGCCCTGATCCTCATCGCCTTGGCGGGGAGCTGCAAGTTCGGTAGCCCCAACTATACCCTGACGGTCGTCATCCCCCCCGAGATCACCGGCACTCCGACCTCGGGCGAGTACACTTATAAGGAGCTGAGCCAGGTCAGCTTCAGCTATGCGGCCGTGAACCCGTCTTACAGCGTCGAGGTCTGGCTCAACAGCAAGATCCGCTACAGCTATTCCGGCTCCATCTACCTTTACGGCGACGGCTACAAGCTGGTGGCCGACATCATCGACGACCGCGCCAGCTGGGCCATCACCATGGTTGACACGGGCGCCACGGCGGTGACCTACACCTTCACCCTGACCCTCTCCGGGGCGACCGCGCTCGGCGGGACGTTCACCGACAGCCGCGGCTACCAGGGGACGTGGACGGGCGTCTCCGGGACGCTCATCCTGACCTACACCAACTGGTATGATTTCGTCCTGACCGGCACGGTCTACGGCCTCGGCGCGGGGACTTCGGGGACGTACGAAGGGAACTCGACCACAGGCACGTGGACGGCGGCCAAGGCGACCTGAGCCGCCCCGCCTCAGGTCCGCCTGTTCTTGATGACCAGGTCGAGGATGTCGCGGGCCAGGAAGCCCGTCCAGTGGATCTCCTCGACGGTCTTGCGATCCAGCTCGAACTCTGTGAACGGCTCCCAGAGGCCGGCAGTGACCGGGTTGTTGGCGGTCACCTGGAAACGGACGCGCTCGATGGTCGGGAACCTCTTGAAAAGCGCCTGGACGCGCGGGGCAAGCTCCGAGGCGAAGTCCGACTCGTAATTCTGCAGGTCCACATCATAATAGCGATAGGCGACGATGAGCTGGTCGGACCCGGACCCCTGGGTAACGTCGAGGGCGCCCGACGCGTAGTCGTTGGCCGTGCCGAGGACGGCCTTGACCCCGTCGAGGGTGATCTCCCCGCTCAGCGGGGCGCCCTGGACGGCCGGACTTTTCCGGCCCCGGCAGGCCGGGGCCCCGACGGCGGCCAGGACGGCCAGCGCGACGACCGCCGCAGCCATCATGAAGCGCTCAGTTCTCACTGGCGGGCCTCCTTTTCCTGATGGCCCGGGCGCCTTGTTTCGGCCGGACCTCGACGAGGACCCCTCTCTCCCTGAGATAATTGGCTTGGATCTGATAGGTCAGCCGGATGGCCCGCAGGAGCCGGATCCGGTCTTCAGGGTTGAGTTTCATGTTCGCTCTCCCGGCCCGCTAGCATACAAGAAACGTGCCAAACCTGGTCGGATGCCGCGGCGTCAATCCCCGCCGTGAAGGACGCGGCGGATCGTCTGGGCGATCTCCCTGACCGAAAAGGGCTTGAGCATGAAAGCGCGGACCCCCGAGGCCAGTGCCTGCTGCTCGTCGGCGGATTCGCTGTACCCCGTGCACAGGATGATGGGCAGGCCCGGCCTGATCTTCAGCATCTCCCGGGCCAGGTCGATGCCGGCCATGCCCGGCATGGTCTGGTCCATGATGGCCAGGTCGAACGACCCGGGCTGCCGCCCGAAGAGCTCGAGGGCGGCCTTCGGGTCGGACAGGCCGACGACCCGGTAGCCGAGGTGCTCGAGGAGCTTGTTCATGGCCCGGACCTGAATGTCCTCGTCGTCGACGAAGAGGATCCGCTCCGTCCCGCCCGAGATGGGCTGCGACGCGTCCTCCCCGGCCTGGCCGGCGCCGACGATGCGGGGCAGGAAGATCGTGAACGTCGTCCCTTTGCCGAGCTCGCTCGCGACGGAGATGGCCCCGCCGTGGCTCTTGACGATGCCGTGGACGACGGCCAGCCCCATGCCCACGCCCTCCCCCTGCTTCTTGGTCGTGAAGAACGGCTCGAAGACCCGCGACATGACCTCCGGGGCCATGCCGTGGCCGGTATCCCGGACCGTCAGCTTAAGGTAGCTCCCCGGCTTGAGGTCGATGTGCCGCGCGGTGGCCTCCTCGTCGAGCGAGACCGCGGACAGCCCGACCTCCAGGGTCCCGCCCTTCTCGCGCATGGCGTGGGCCGCGTTGCTGCCGAGGTTCATCAGGACCTGGTGGACCTGCGTCGGGTCGGCGACGGCCATGGCCGAGCCGGCCTCGATCCGCTCGGAGACCTCGACGGACTTGGGCAGGGAGACGCGGAGGAATTTCATGGATTCCCGGATGATGGGCGCGATCTCGACCGGCCGCCGCTCCTGCTCCTTCTGGCGGGAGAAGGTGATGATCTGCCTGACCATGTCCTTGCCGCGCCGGGCCGCCTCGAGGACCTGGTTGAGCCGGTGGGCCGTCGGGCTGTCCGGCTTCTCCCCGGCCAGCGTCAGCTCGGTGTTGATCAGGATGGGCAGCAGGATGTTGTTGAAATCGTGGGCGATGCCTCCGGCCAGGGTCCCCAGGGCCTCCATCTTCTGCCACTGGCGGATGCGCTCCTCGAGGATCGCCTCCTGGGTCACGTCGCGCTCGACGGCGATGGCGTGGATAGGGCGGCCGGAGGCGTCGCGGATGGGCGAAACGGCGAGTTCGAGCTCGCAGACCTGGCCGTCCCGCATCCGCCGGTTGAGGTGCCAGTTCCAGACCTTCCCCGCGTCCAGGGCCTCGCGCATCTTGCTGCGCGATCTCCCGGTCGCGCGCGCCCAGGAGCAGGACGTCGCTCAGGGAGCGGCCGACGACCTCGTCCGGCCGGAGGGCGTGCTGGGCGCCGAAAGCGGGATTGGCCGACAGGATCCGGCCCTCCATGTCCATGATGGCGATGCCCTCGGCGATCTGCTCGACGGCGGTGGCCAGCCGCAGGCGTTCCTGCTCCGCGGCCCTGAGGGCGGTGACGTCGCGGGCGGCGGCGAAGACCCCGGCGACCTCGCCCGACTCGTCCTTGTAGACGGTGGCGTTGTAGAGCACCTCGGTGATCTTCCCCGAGACCCTCAAGTCCGCCCGTTCCTGGCTGGGCGTTCATGCTCTTCATCTGCGTGCTGGCCCAGTTCATCGGCTCTGCCCTCATGTGGTGGACGCCGCAGCCCTACGAGGCATGAGAGGCCAGTGGAAAACCGACCCCGACCCCCTGTCCCGCAGCATTGATGAATTGATCGCCCGGCTCACCGCCACCCGGCCCGCCGCCGCCCCCGCCAAGACCCCGAAGCCTTCTACCCCGGCACTGACGAAAGCCGCCGCCTCAACGTCCGCAACCAGTGGGCCACGGTCTACGCCATGTCCATTCCGGTGACGCAGCTTGCCGGCCTGATCGCCGTATCCAACCAGGCGATCATCGTTTTTATGACGCTGCTCGTCGTGCTGGTGGCCCAGGCCCGGGCGTGGCGCAGATCACGCGCAGCCTCATCTGGTCGGTGCTGCTGCTGTTTATGTTCCTGCCGTGGCAGTATTTCGCGATTTTCCGATTCCCGGCGTGATCTACAGCTATACCGAACTCTTGCAGCGGATCAGCCCCCACGTCGCCGGCGACAAGGTCTATCAGTTCGAGCTCTGGATGATCTACGCCCGCTTCCTCGCCTGGCCCATCTTCGGCCTCCTGGCCCTGATCATCACCGCCGAACGCTTCCGCGCCGGCATCATGATCGCCATCGGCCATCCGCTGCAGAGCATACTCCAGCCCAAGGCACAACCCCGCCCGCGCCCCGGCCATCCCCCAATCCCGCCCCATCCCGTCGATCCCGGCCGCCAAACCCGGACCCCGCGGCTAACCCTCGGATTTCGGCTTCTTCACGGAGGAATCCATGTTCTCCCGTTCGCCTCTGGCCTGCCTCATGCTCCTCGCCCTGGCCGGCCTCGCCCGCGCCCAGACCCTGCCCGCCAATGTGCAATCCCACAAGGATATCGTCTACGCCACCGTCGCCGGCAAGCCACTCAAGCTGGACGTCTATTCCCCTCCGCCATCACGGAAAGCGCAAGCGCCGCGCCCGCTCCTCCTGCGTCTGCGGCCCCGCCCGCGAAGCCCCCCGGCGCCGCTCCGACCTCCTGGCCAAAGGCTACATCCTGGCCTATGCCGCCTATCTCCCCGACCAGGACCGCGACCATGCCTTTTCCAAATTTCCCCAGGATCTCCTGGCCGCCAAGGCCGCCATCCGCTACCTCCATGGCTCGGCCACCGCGCTGCACATCGACAAGGAACGCATCGGCGTTTGGGGCGCCGGCCCCGGCGCTAGGTCGCCGCCCTCGCCGCCTTCACCGCCGACGAAACGGACCTCGGACGGCACCCTCGGCGATTTCCCCAACGAATCCTCCGCCGTCCGGCCGTGTGCCTCTTCGAGGGCATCACCGATTGGCGCAATGCCGAACTCTTTGGCGACGAATACGTCAACTTCCCCGCCTCCCCCGCCTACCAGCTTTTCGGCGGCAACCTCAAGGAATTCCCCGGCGCCGCCCGCCAGGCCTCCGCCGTCGATTACGTCCGCCCCACCAGCCCCGCGACCCTCATAGTCACCCTCGCCAGCGACCCGCACCGCGGCCATGCACCTGATCTTTGCCGAAACCCTCCGCAAGGCCGGCGTGCACTCCCGCCCTCTACGAGGACACCACCGCCGCCGACCGCGTCGATGAGGCGCGCCTCAACCGCACCGTGCTGGCCTTCTTTGAAGACACGCTCCAGCTGGGCGCCGCCGCGCCGCTGAAGCTCGCCGTCGAGCCCAGGAAGTGGACGCCCTGACCGCCGCCGGCCTCTTCAAACAGGCCCGCCGCCTCATCAATCAACAGATCGCATCCCTGCCGGCCAATCCC
>CAWDTC010000038.1:0-16193 GCA_963805045.1 Candidatus Aminicenantota bacterium | reverse complement strand
CTCCATCTAAGAAACCGTCATCCGTGGTCTAGACAAATGGGGCCACCTATTGTTCCCACTCACACTCTTCATGGTCTGGGTACGGTGCTACAGTTGCGGTCGGAAGTTCTGTCGGTTCGGTCTGCTCCCCGGCAATAGATACCCCCAAGTCGCCGTATCTGCTGAAAAAGGTCTTTCGCCTCGTCATGGACCAGGACACCTTCTGGCTCATGGCTCTAACCGGATGGTCTTGACGAGAAAACTCTGAGCCGTGACTCAGCCCTGCCAAGCGGAACCACGACGCTTGCTGGTGTCCCTTCTGTCTTTTGCCGCAACCAACAACGGCGGATAGAAGGCCCTTTACCGTCGTGCTTGTCCTCTATTACACCAACTCCTTCAATCCCCTCAACGGCACCAGCTTGACCACATTCTTGGCGGGCTTGGCCTTGAAGACCGTTTCCTCTTTCGTGAAGGGGTTGATGCCCTTCCGTTCCGGGCTGGCGGGCTTGCGGACGACTTTGATTTTCAGGAGGTTGGAAATGTTGAAGATGCCTGCCCCTTCTTCACCGAGTTCCTTCCCGATCAGCTTGGCGAGTTCATCGAACACACCGACAACCTGCTTCTTGGTCAGATACCGGACATTCGGCCTGCGAGTTCAGAGCCGTCAGGCAAACGGAGCTGGTCCCGGGGCAACTTGTTGACGCCGTCGGCTTTTTGAGTTTTGAAAATTCTCTGTCAGTTTTTTGCAGGACGCCGTTTTCCGGGACACGGGCGCACCTCAGGTCCCGGCAAAACCCCAACCCGTGACCATCGAAGAGTTGCAGAGCGGCCTTTACCATGCGGATTACATTTCGCTTTTGGGCAGGCTGATCGAACTCACCGTCAACCGCGGGCGGGCTCGGAACCACTCTTCCGGGAACAACCACCATGGTTTTGCAAACCAGCAATTTCACGTTCACCCGCCACCGTCGATTATCTGGCGGGTCAGGCGGCGCTGGCGGCGATTCCCATCGGAAGCGTTTTCAAAGTGAGCGGGATTTGTCTCACGCAAATTAGCCAAACGAAGGGCCACCGGAATCCTTCTAAATCACTCATCGGGAATCCCGAGGATGTGACGATCATTGAGAGACCAAGCTGGCTCACTACCGAGGCCGGTCAGACTTTGTGCCTGGAAGTCCGTTCATTTGCCGCACATGACGTTCCGGCCATTCCCCTTCGGCTCTCCCGTAACCACGCAGGCATTTTATCGCTCGCACTCTTTCGGAGAGGGCTCGTGGACGGGCCCGGGCTTTTCTTATAAAATACTCCTGTCATGCCGATTTATGAATTCGCCTGCCGGAAGTGCGGCCGTCGCTTCGAGTGCCTCGTTCCCATGGGCCGGGAGAAGGACGCCGCCTGCCCGGAATGCGGGGCCGCGGACGCGCGGAAGCTCCTGTCGTCGTTCGGCATCGGAGGCGGCGCGAGCCGGCTGAAGACGTCCTCGTCCGGCTGCGCCTCCTGCTCGAGCAAGTCTTGCAGCACCTGCCACTGAGCCGTCGGCGGCCGGCCCCGGCCGCCCCTTCCGCCTTGACATCCTGCCGTCGATGACGATTAAATAAGGCCTCGACCATGCCCAGCCATCATCCGCCGGCCGCACCGGGGCGCCGACCGCGCCGAGGGAGCGGCGGCGTCCGGATCGGCGTCGATACCGGCGGCACGTTCACCGATTTCGTCATCTGGAAGGACGGCCGGCTCTCCAGACCAAGAAGATCCTCTCCACGCCGGACGACCCGTCCCGGGCCATCTTCGCCGGGCTGGCCGAGTTCCTCGAGCCCGGCTGCGCCCGTCTTCATCATCCACGGCACGACGGTGGCGACCAACGCCCTGCTCGAGCGCAAGGGCGCGCCGCATCGCCCTCGTCACGACCGCCGGCTTCGAGGACGTCCTCGTCCATCGGCCGGCAGAACCGCGCCGGACCTCTACAGTCTGCCAGCCGCGAGGACGGCCTCTTCCTCGTCGCCAGCGGACCTGCGTTTCGGCGCGCGCGGAGCGGACGATCGCTCCGGCGGCGTCGTGGCGGCGCTGGCCGCGGGCCCGCGAGCTCCGGCGCGTTGCCCGCGAGGCCGCGCCGCGGGGGCCGAGGCCGTGGCCGTCTGCTTCCTCCACTCCTATCCCGACCCGGCGAACGAAGACGTCATGGCCGAGGAGCTCGCGCCGGGCCGGCTTGCTGGCCTCGGTCTCGAGCCGCCTCCTGCCCGAATACCGGGAGTACGAGCGGACGTCCACCACGGCCGTCAACGCCTACCTCATGCCGGTCATGGACCGCTACCTGGCCGAGCTCGAGGCCGGCCTCGGCGGGGCCGAGCTCCGGATCATGCAGTCCAACGAGGGCTACATCTCGGCCGCCCGGGCCAGGCTCGAGCCCGATCCGGACGGCCCTCTCCGGGCCCGGCCGGCGGCGTCGTCGGCGCCCGGCACATCGCCGCGGGCCGCCGGCTTTCCGAACGTCATCAGCTTCGACATGGGCGGCACCTCGACCGACGTCTCCCTCATCGACGGGCGCGGTCCGCCGGACCCACGAGAGCCGCGATCGGCGACTTCCCGGTCCGCCTGCCCGATCATCGACATCCACTCCGTCGGCGCGGGCGGCGGCTCGATCGCCGCCGTCGACGCGCGGCGGCTCGCTCCGCGTCGGGCCGCGAGAGCGCCGGGGCCGATCCCGGGCCCGGCCTGCTACGGCCGGGGCGAGCGCCCGACGGTCACCGACGCCGACCTCGTCCTCGGCCGCCTCGACCCCGACTTCTTCCTGGGCGGGCGGATGCGCATCGACCCCGACCGCAGCCGGGCGCGCCGTCGCCCGGCTGGCCGGCCGGATCGGCAAGACCGCCCGCTCGAGACGGCCCAGGGCATCGTCGACATCGCCAACGCCAACATGGAGAAGGCCATCCGGGTCATCTCCGTCGAGCGCGGCTCCGACCCGCGCGATTTCGCCCTTTTCTCCTTCGGCGGCGCCGGCGGCATGCACGCCGTGGAGATGGCCGCCCACCTCGGACTGCCGACGGTCATCGTCGCCCCGGAACGCCGGCGTGCTCTCCGCCCTCGGCCTCCTCCTCGCCGACTCGGTCAAGGACTACACGAAGTCCCTCATGCGGGCTGGACGCCGAGGTCTCCCTGGCCCGGCTTGACCGGGAATTCGGCCGGCTCGAGGCCGAGGCCCGCCGCGACATGAGGCAGGACGGATTCGCGGACCGGGACCTCGTCGATCGAGCCCGCCCTGGACTGCCGCTACCTCGGCCAGTCCTACGAGATCACGGTCCCTTTCCGGCCGGCGCGCACGCCGGCCGCCGCCTACCTCGCCGAGTTCCACCGCCGGCACCACGAGCTCTATTCCTACCACCATACCAGCCGGGCCGTCGAGATCGTCAACCTGCGGGTCAAGGCCGTGGCCGTGACGCCCAAAGTCCCCCTCCGGCGGGTCGCGGGAGGCGGCGCCCGCGGGACGCCGGAGCCCCTCAAGCGGCAGCCGATGACCGCCGGGCGCCGGACCGTCCCCGGCGCGGTCCATCTCCGCGAGCGGCTGCGTCCCGGCCACGCCGTGGGCGGCCCGGCCCTCGTCATCGACCCGGAATCGACGACCTACCTGCCGCCGGGATACACGGCCCGGGTCGACGGTTTCCTGAACCTCGTCATCCGAAGGTCGAGGCGCCCGTGACGAGCCGCATCGACCCGATCGAGCTCGAGCTCTTCAAGAACATCTTCATCGCCGTCGCCGAGGAGATGGCGGCCGTCCTGGGCCGCACCGCCCTCTCCCCGAACATCAAGGAGCGCAAGGACTACTCCTGCGCCCTCTTCGACGAGCGGGGCGAGACGCTGGCCCAGGGCTCCCACATCCCGGTCCACCTCGGGGCCATGCCCCTCTCCGTCCAGGCCGCCATTGCCTCCCTCCGCTTCGAGGAGGGCGACCTCGTCATCCTCAACGACCCGTACCGCGGTGGCACCCACCTGCCCGACATCACCTGCGTCTCCGCCGTGTTCTTCGACGGCCGTCCGTCCTTCTATGTCGCTAACCGGGCCCATCACGCCGATGTCGGCGGCATGTCCCCGGGCTCCATGCCCCTGGCGACCGAGATCTTCCAGGAGGGGCTGATCATCCCGCCGCTCAAGCTCGTCTCCCGCGGCCGGCGCAACGAGGACGTCCTGGCCCTTCTCCTGGCCAACGTCCGGACGCCCGACGAGCGGAGGGGCGACCTCCTGGCCCAGGTCGCGGCGAACGAGGTCGGCCGTCGCCGCCTCGCGGAGGCCGTCGCCCGCCACGGGCTCCCGAAGGTCCGCCGCTACGCGCGCCTCGTGCGGGACTACACCGAGCGCTTTCTGAGGCAGACCATCCGCGGCATCCCCGACGGGCGGTACGCGTTCGAGGACTTCATGGACGACGACGGCGTCACCGACCACCCCGTCCGCATCGCCGTGGAGGTTACCATCCGGGGGGACCGCGCCGTGGTCGATTTCAGCCGCTCCGACCCGCAGACCGAGGGCGGCATCAACGCCAACCTGGCCATCACGACCTCGGCCGTCCTCTACGTCTTCCGTTCGCTCGTCGCCGAGGACATCCCGTTCAACACGGGGCTGCTGAGGCCGCTCGAGATCGTCGCGCCGAAGGGCCTCGTCGTCAACGCCCGCTTCCCCGCGGCCTGTGCGGCGGGGAACGTCGAAACGTCGCAGCGGATCGTCGACGTCCTCCTAGGCGCCCTGGCCCAAGCCGTCCCGGACAGGGTCCCGGCGGCGAGCCAGGGGACGATGAACAACATCGCCTTCGGCGGCCGCGATCCCGTCCGGGGCGAGCCCTTCGCCTACTACGAAACGGTCGGCGGCGGCATGGGCGCGGGCCGGGCGGCCGACGGGCTGAGCGGCGTCCACACCCACATGACGAACTCCCTCAACACGCCGCTCGAGGCGCTGGAGAACTACTTGCCGGTCAGGGTCCGGCGCTACGGCCTTCGGCGCGGCTCGGGCGGCGGCGGGGCGCGGCGGGGCGGCGAGGGCATCCTCCGGGAATTCGAGTTCCTCGTCCCGGTCGACCTGACCATCATGTCGGACAGGCGGGTCTTCGCGCCTTACGGGTTGCGGGGCGGACGGCCGGGGGCCAGGGGCAGGAACACGCTCGTCTCGGGGGGCCGCGCCAGGGACCTCGGCGGCAAGGCCCGGCTCAGGGTCAGGGCCGGGGACGTCCTGCGCGTCGAAACGCCGGGCGGGGGCGGCTACGGCCGCCGGGGAGTCCGTCTCAAGCCTTCCTGAGCTTCCTCTTCTCGATCAGCAGCTGGCCCTGGTAGGAGACGTAGTTGAGCAGGATCATGACCCGCTCCTTGTCGCCGGCCTCCTTCTCGAAGACGCCCCGGAGGCCCTTAAGCGGGCCCTCCATGACCTCGATCTCGTCCCCGACGCGGGGCTCCTGACCGTATTTCTCGAGGACGATGAGTCCGTCCTTCTCCCGGGCCCTGAGGCCGCCGATGACCTCTTCGGGGACGGGGATCGGTCCGTCCTCGTTGCCGACGACGCGCTTGACGCCCCTCGTGTATTTCACCATCCGGTACTGTTCCGGGAACTCGAAGAAGAGGAAACGCATAGCCCGGGAAGAATGGCCGGACCTTCTTTTCGCTCCGATGTTTCGGGCAGTAGACCGTGAAGCCGCCCTCCTCGAAGAGCCGCTCGACCTGGGATTCCTTCTTGGGCTTGATGTTGATGACGTACCAGTTGAGCATGCTCAGCCTTTGGATCTCGGGGCGCCGAGGCCCATGCGCGCGTAAACGTCCGGGCGCCGGTCCTCGAGGAAATGGCGCGCGGCGTGCGAGGCGCGGTTCCTGGCGAAATCGCATTCGGCGTAGAGGATCGCGTCCCGCCCCTGCGGGGCGCGGGCGATAACCGTTCCATCCGGGTCGGCGACGAAGGACCCGCCGGCGAACTCGAGACGTTCCTCGCGGCCGACACGGTTCGCCAGGGCGGCGTAGTAGCCGTTCTGGAAGGCCGCCGTCCGGACCTCGGCCTCGAACAGGCCTTCGGGCCACTCGCCCGCGGCCCCGGCCTGGGGGATGACGACGAGCTCGGCCCCGAGCAGCCGCAGGCCCCTCATGTACTCCGGGAAATGGCGGTCGTAGCAAATCGCCACGCCGACGCGGCCGGCCTTCGTCCCGTAGACATAACTCTCCCTGTCGCCGGGCGAGTAGTAGCCACGCTCATGGAAGCCGGGCCCCTCCATGATGTGCAGCATCCGCGTCGTGCCGAGGAGGCGGCCGTCGGCGTCGATGACGGGAGAGGAATCGTAGGTCCGGCCGCCGTCCCGCTCGAAGAGGTTGAGGACGGCGACGACGCCGGTCTCACGGGCCAGTCGACCGAAGAGGTCCGTCGTCGGCCCCGGCACAGTTTCTGCCGGGCGGCCGCTCTCCGGCCCGGCCGGGACCTGCGGGTAGAACGGGGTGAAGGCGAGTTCGGCGAAGGCGACGAGGCCGGCCCCGGCCCGGGCCGCCTCGAGGAAGGACCGGCTCCCCCGCTCCCGGTTCTCCTCCGGGTCGGCCGTAGCGTGCTGCTGGACGAGGGCGACCTTCAGGCTCAAGCCTTCCGCCTCCGGCCCGGCTTAGCGGCAGGCCCGTTCGACCTCGGCCACCGTCTTCGGGATAGGCGTTCCCAGGACCCGCCGTCCTTTCTCGGTCACGAGGACGTCGTCCTCGATGCGCACGCCGCCGAAGTCCATGAACTTTTCGGCCTTGGCGTAGTCGATGAAGCCGGCGTACTTCTTCTGCTTCTTCCACGTTTCGTAAAGCTCGGGGATGAAGTAGAGCCCGGGCTCGACGGTCATGACGTGGCCGGGCCGAAGCTCCCTGGCCATCCTGAGGTAGGCCAACCCGAACTGCTCGCTGCGCTTGACCTTCTTGTCGTAGCCGACGAAGTCCTCCCCCAGGTCCTCCATGTCGTGGACGTCGAGGCCCATGTTGTGGCCGAGGCCGTGGGGGAAGAACATGGCGTGGGCGCCGGCGGCGACGGCCTCGTCGATATCGCCCTTCATCAGACCGAGCTCCTTCAGCCGCGAGGCCATGATCCTGGCCGTCTTCAGGTGGACCTCTTTGAACCTGACCCCCGGCCGGATGGCCCTGATGGCCGCGAGCTGGCCCTCGAGGACGATCTCATAGATGTCCCTCTGCCGCTGGTTGAACGTCCCGCCCACGGGGACGGTCCGAGTGATGTCGGACGCGTAGTGGAGCCAGGACTCGGCGCCGGCGTCCATGACGAGCAGGCGGCCCCGCCGCAGCTCGTTGACGTAGCCGTGGTTGTGGAGGGTCTGCCCGTTGATGGTGATGATCGGGGGGAAGGCCATGCGGCAGCCGAGGGAGTTGACGACGCCCTCCATCGACCCCATGACCTCGCGCTCGTGCCGTCCCGGCCGGGCGAGCTTCATCGCCCGCCGGTACATTTCGGCTGAGACGTCGATGGCCGCCTCGATCTCGCGGACCTCCTCCTTCGACTTGACCAGCCGCAGGTCGACCACGGCCTCGATGAGCTCCGGGGAGGCGCCGGCCTTGACCCGGGCGACCGGGACGTGGAGGAGCGAGGCCAGCGTAACGGCTGTATCCGAACGGTAGGGCGGCAGGTAGCGGACCGGCCGGCGCGAGGCCAGGGCCTTGGCCACGGCCTCGCCGAAGGCCCGGCGCGGCGCCGTGCGCCGGACACCGGCCGGCCGCGCCCGGTCTCTGAGCCTGGGCATCTTGCCCATCCAGATGATGTCCTCGAGGCCGATGTCGTCGCCGAAAACCGTCGTGCGGCCCTCGTTGACGTCGATCACGGCGGCCAGGCCGGGCGAATCCAGCCCGAAGAAATAGAGGAAGGTGCTGTCCTGCCGGAAATGGAAGGGATTGGCCGGATAGTTCATCGGGCTTTCTTCGTTCCCGACGAAGACGAGCAGGCCGGAGCGGAAGCGCTTCGCGAGGGCCCGCCGCCTCTCGATATAGACCCTGTCCTTGAACATGTCAGCCTCCTTTGGGGACTGATAGAATCATATCACATGTCCCCCCTCGCGAAGCAAACGAAAAAGGCTTGCGTGGCGGGCCGGAAACGGATATTAATCTCCTAAGACCGGGCGGCCCGGGGCCGGCCCTTGACATTCCGGGAAAGGAGAGCGTGCGTGGGCGGATTCTTTAGCGTCGTATCCAAGAGCGATTGCGTCCAGGATCTCTTCTATGGGACGGATTACCACTCCCATCTGGGCACCAAGCGGGGCGGGCTGGCCGTGTCGAATTCCGACGGCATCCTCCGCTATATCCACAACATCGAGAATGCCATGTTCCGCTCGAAGTTCGAAGACGACATCCGGAAGCTCCACGGAACGCGGGGGATCGGCGTCATCAGCGATTACGAGGACCAGCCGCTCCTCATCCGTTCGCACCTCGGGAACTTCGCCATCGTCACCGTGGGCGTCGTGAAGAACGTCGACCAGATCGTGGACAAGGCGTTCAGCGCCAAGCGGCTTCATTTCTCGGAAATGCGCGGGGGAGAGATCAATCCCACGGAGGTCGTGGCCGCCCTCATTAACCAGGAGGAGACGTTCGAGGACGGCATCCGGAACGTCTGGGCGAGCGTCACCGGCTCCTGCTCTCTGCTCCTGCTCACCGACCGTGGGGTCATCGCCGCGCGCGACCAGCGGGGCCGCACACCCGTGATCATCGGCGAGAAGCCCGGCACGGTGGCCGCGACCATGGAGACCTGCGCCTTCCCCAACCTGGGCTTCGAGGCCGTCCGCGACCTGGGGCCCGGGGAGATCGTGCTGATCACCCCCGAGGGGGCCAAGCCCCTGGCTCCGCCCACCGGGCCGTCGCAGATCTGCGGCTTTCTCTGGGTCTACTACGGCTATCCCGCCTCGAGCTACGAAGGGATCAATGTCGAGGCCGTCCGGAACAGGTGCGGGGCGATGCTGGCGAAGAACGACGACGTCGAGGTCGACATCGTGGCCGGCATCCCCGACTCGGGCATCGGCCACGGCCTGGGATACGCGGCGGAGGCGGGCATCCCCTTCCGGCGTCCGTTCGTCAAGTACACCCCGACCTGGGCCCGGAGCTTCATGCCCCAAAACCAGTCCGTCCGGGACCTCGTCGCCCGGATGAAGCTCATCCCGATCCGGGAGAATATTGCCGGCAAGAGGCTCCTTTTCTGCGAGGATTCGATCGTCCGCGGCACCCAGCTCAAGGACACCATCCAGCGGCTCTACGACTTCGGCGCCCTCGAGGTCCACATGCGGCCGGCCTGCCCCCCGCTCGTCTTTGCCTGTCCCTTCCTGAACTTTTCGCGCTCAAAATCCGAGCTCGACCTGGCCGCCCGGAAAGCCATTCGCGAGCTCGAAGGGCCCGAGCCGGTCGACCTCGTCGAATACACGCGCGCCGGGTCGGAGAAATACGAGCGCATGGTGAGGTCCATCGCCAAGCGGCTCAACCTGACGACGCTGAGGTATCAGCGGCTCGGAGACCTGGTCTCGGCCATCGGCCTTCCCAAGGACGACGTCTGTACGTTCTGCTGGGACGGCGCCGAGCCCAAGTAACGCTGGAGCCTGCCGGGCCCTTTCCGCCATCTTTAAAAAAGGAGGCTTGAATGCCGGAACATCCCTTGGCGGCCATCCAGAAGATCGACCCGAAGATGATGGACCATCTGAAGGACATGAGCGAGCTCATCTACTGCTCGGGGGCGCTGCCGAAGAAGGTCAAGCTCCTCATCGCCATGGCCTTCGACGCGGCCCACGGCGCGGACATGGGCGTCCGGGCCCTGGCCCTTGCGGCGATAAAGGAGGGCGCGACGACCGCCGAGATCGCGGAGGCCCTGCGCGTGGCCTATCACCTCTCGGGCGTGGGAACGCTCTACACGGCCTCGAGCGGGCTCAGGGACGTCGTCTGACGGCCGGACGGGCCGCGGCCGGGACGGGCCGCAAATATATCAGGCGAGAGCCTTGACAGGATGCAGGTCGCGGCCTATATAAGTAGTGCCAGCCCTGATTGGGCGTGCCGCAAACGGTCGCGATGCCGGGATCGGAGCCGGCAGCGAGTGATGTTCGAGTGCGGCACGGTTGGGTCAGAGGCAGGGTCTGGCAGGCCCTTGACGCGGACCTTTCGCGGCAAGGGCTTTTTTTTGCAGCAAGACAGAGAAGCACCGGGCTTCTCATATGGGGAACTCGATCGTTTTCGGATGGTAGCGGGGGTTGGATTTGAACCAACGACCTCCGGGTTATGAGCCCGACGAGCTACCAGCTGCTCTACCCCGCGGTACCGGCGTCATTATAGCCAAATCGCGCCCCTTTGTCAAAGCCATTTTGATGGCCTCCGGGAATTCCCGTTCGCCTTTCCGGGCGAAAATCCGACTTGACTTCGGCGGCGGGCCACTCTAATATAAAGCGCGAAATCCACCATGGCCTGGGTCGTGTTCGGAGTCCTGTCCTTCCTCTGCCTCGGCTCCGTCGCGGCCATGATCGTCTCCAGGAACCAGGCCCACAGCGCCCTCTTCCTCGTCCTCTGCTTCGCCGCCCTGGGCGGGCTGTTCGGCCTGCTCGGCGCTCCCTTCGCCGCCGTCGTCCAGGTCATCGTCTACGCCGGCGCGATCATGGTCCTCTTCATCTTCGTCATCATGATGATCGACCTCCGGGCGGGCCTGCCGCCCGAGCGAAGGAAATGGACGTATCGTCCTGGCCGTGCTCCTGGCCGTCGTCCTCCTGGTCGAGCTCGCTCGTCGTCGCCCGGCGCGCCTTCCGTCGGCGGCCCCGGCAGCCGTCCGGCCGAGGCGGTCGAGCCCGGCCGGCATCGGCCGCCTCCTCTTCACCGCGCTATCTCTATCCCTTCGAGATCACGTCCGTCCTGCTCCTCTGGCCGCCCTCGTCGGGGCCATCGTCCTGGCCAAGAAGAAGGAACGAGGCCCATGATCCCGGCCGTCGCCTTCCTCGCCCTGGCCGCCGTCCTCTTCGCCCTCGGCGTCGTGGCCTTCTTCGTCAAGCGCGACCTTCTGACGCAGTTCATGGCCGTCGAGGTCATGCTCAACGCGGCCAACCTGGCCTTCCTGGCCCTGGCCAAGGCGCTCGCTCAAGGCCGACGCCCAGGCCGTCGTCTTCTTCATCATCACCGTGGCCGCGGCCGAGGCGGCCGTCGGGCTGGCCATCATCCTTCTCGTCTTCCGCCGGAGAAAACCATCCGGACCGAGGACCTGAGCGGGCTCAAAGGCTGAGCATGGCGCAGTCTTTCTGGCTCATCCCCTTCCTCCCGGCCTTGGGCGCGCTCGTCCTCATCCTTTTCGGCCGCGCGCCTCGCCCGGAAGTGGGTCGCGCTCCAGGCCTGCTTGCACGGTGTTCGCTCTCGCTCGTCGCTTCGGCCGTCGCCCTCGTCGCTCTCCTCGGCTCGCCGCCGGCGGGTCTCCCCGGCTGGCCAAGACGCTTTTCCCATGGATCGCGAGCGGGTCGCTTCTCGGTCGGCCTCGCCTTCCGCTTCGACCCGCTCACGGCCGTCATGAGCCTCGTCGTCACCGGCGTCGGGTTCCTCATCCACGTCTATTCGGCCGGCTACATGGCCCGCGACCGGGACTACGCCCGGTACTTCGCCTCCTCAACCTGTTCACGTTCGCCATGCTCCTCCTGGTCCTGGCCTCGAACATCGTCCTGATGTTCGTCGGCTGGGAAGGCGTCGGCCTCTGCTCCTACCTCCTCATCGGCTTCTGGTTCGAAAGGCCGGCCGCGGCCAGGGCGGGCAAGAAGGCCTTCATCGTCAACCGGGTCGGCGACGCGGCCTTCCTCCTCGGCATGCTCCTCCTTGTCGTCGCCGTCGGGCGGTCCCGAGTTCGACCGGCATCAACGCCGCCGCCGCAGGCGGGCGCCTGGCGCCCGGGCTGGCGACGCTCGCCGCCCTCCTTCTCTTCGCCGGGGCGGCGGGCAAATCGGCCCAGATCCCGCTCTACGTCTGGCTTCCGGACGCCATGGAGGGCCCGACGCCGGTGAGCGCCCTCATCCACGCCGCGACCATGGTCACCGCCGGCGTTTACATGGTCGCCCGGCTGAACGGGCTCTACTCGGCTTCCGCCGTGGCCGGCCCGCTCGTCGCCTTCGTCGGCGGCCGTGACCGCCGTCTTCGCCGCGACCATGGCCCTGGTCCAGAACGACATCAAGCGCGTCCTCGCCTACTCGACGATCTCCCAGCTCGGCTACATGTTCCTCGGCTGCGGCGTCGGCGCCTACGCGCGCCGGCATCTTCCACCTCGTGACCCACGCCTTCTTCAAGAGCCTGCTCTTCCTCGCCGCCGGGAGCGTCATCCACGCCCTGTCCGGCGAGCAGGACATGCGGAAGATGGGCGGCCTGCGGCGGCGCCTGCCCCGGACCTTCCCGGCCTTCTTCGTCGGCGCCCTGGCCATCGCCGGCGTCCCGTTCCTGTCCGGCTTCTTCTCCAAGGACGCGATCCTGACGCGGCCTTCGCGGGCGGCCACGTCGTCGTCTGGGCCCTCGGGCTTGCTGGGCGCGGTCATGACCGCGTTCTACATGTTCCGGCTGATCTTCCTGACCTTCTTCGGCGAGGAGCGGACTGGACGCCGAGGTCCGGGCGCATCTCCACGAATCGCCGCCGGTGATGACCGTTCCGCTGGTCGTCCTGGCCGTCCTCTCGGTCCTCGGCGGCTATGTCGGCCTGCCGGCCGTCTTCGGCGAGCGGGCCGACCTCCTCGGCCGCTTCCTCGGCGCCCGTCCTGGCCGGCGGCCGGAGGCCCCGCCCGCCGCCGCGGATGGAACCTGATCCTCGTCTCCGACGACCGCGGCCGTCGGCGGGCTCTTCCTGGCCTACTCTTTCTATCTCCGCTACCCGGGTACCGCCGGCCCGGCTGGCCGGCCGCTGGCCCTTCCTCTATCGAACTCCTGGTCGGCAAATATTATGTCGACGAGATCTACGACGCGGCCGTCGTCCGCCCGCTCGTCGCGCGGCTCGGAGCTCGTCTACGGCTCGTTCGACCTCGGGTCATCGACGGCGCGCTCAACGGCTCGGCCGCGGCCGTCCAGGCCGCCGGCCGGGGCGTCAGCCGCGTTCAGACGGGGCCATCAAGGACTATGCCCTGGCCTTCCTCCTGGGCGCCGTCCTGTTCCTCGGGTTCATCCTGGCGTGGAAGGCATGAACGTGCCGATCCTGAGCGTGCCTGACCTTCCTGCCGCTCGCCGGCGGGCTGTCTCCTCATCTTTCTGCCCCGCGACCGGGTCCGCGAGGCGCGGGCCACCGCCCTCGCCTTCTCCGCTGGCCGCCCTCGCCCTGGCCCTCGTCCTCTATGTCCGCTTCGACGGCGCGGCCGGCCGGCGCCCAGTTCGTCGAGCGCGCCGCCTGGCTCGGCCGCGGCACTCGATTACCACGTCGGGGTCGACGGGATCAGCCTGTTCCTCGTCCTGCTCACGGCCTTCCTCACGCCGGTCGCCCTGCTCTCCTCCTGGAACGCCGTCACGGACCGGGTCAAGGAATTCTCCTTCTTCATGCTCCTCCTCGAGACGGGCGTCATCGGCGTCTTCGTCTCGCTCAACCTCTTCCTGTTCTACGTCTTCTGGGAGGCGATGCTCATCCCGATGTACTTCCTCATCGGCATCTGGGGCGGCCAGCGGCGGGTCTACGCGACGACGAAGTTCGTCCTCTTCACCATGTTCGGCAGCCTGCTGATGCTCGTCGGCATCTTCGTCCTCTACGCCCGGACCGGCCCGGGCGCGGGCGGCCCGTCCCTCGGCCTTCCAGGACCTCTACCGCCTGACCCTGCCGCCCAGCCTCCAGACCTGGCTCTTCCTGGCCTTCGCCCTGGCCTTCGCCATCAAGGTGCCCGCTCTTCCCGCTCCACACCTGGCTGCCCGACGCCCACGTCGAGGCGCCGACCGCCGGCTCGGTCCTCCTGGCCGCGGTCCTGCTGAAGATGGGGGCCTACGGCTTCCTGCGCTTCGCCCTGCCGCTCTTCCCCGACGCCGTCGAGGACGTTCCTGCCGGCGCTCTCCGTCCTCGCCGTCATCGGCATCATCTACGGCGGGCTCATGGCCCTCGTCCAGAAGGACATGAAGTCGCTCGTCGCCTACTCGAGCGTCAGCCACATGGGCCTGATCATGCTGGCCGTCTTCGCCCTGAACGTCGAATCGCCCGAGGGCGCGCTCTTCCAGATGGTCAACCACGGCCTGAGCACCGGGGCGCTCTTCCTCTTCGTCGGCATCCTCTACGAGCGCGGCCACACCCGGCTCATCGCGGACTTCGGCGGCGTCGGCCGGAGGATGCCCGTCTTCGCCGCGGTTTTCCTCGTCGCCATGCTCTCCTCGATCGGCCTGCCCGGGCTCAACGGGTTCGTCGGCGAGGTCCTTTGCCTTTTCGGCGTCTTCGCCGCGAACAAGGTCTCTGGCCGCCCTGGCCGTGACGACCGACGGTCCTTGTCCGCGGCCTATCTCCTCTGGATGTACCAGCAGGGTCATGCACGGCCCCGCCGCAACGAGAGGGTCCTCGGCCTCGCCGACATGGACTCGCGGGAGCGCCTCGTCCTCGTGCCCGTCATCGTCCTCATGTTCTGGCTCGGCCTTTTCCCCGGACCTCGTCCTGCGGAAGATGGACGCCTCGGTCGCCCGTTATCTCGAGGTCGTCCGGACGACGCCCGGGGCGCGGACGGGTCGCCGCCGCCATCACGCCGGTCCCGGCGCCGCCCCGACCGCCATCGCCGCGACGGTCCCCGGGCTCGGAAACGCGGGAGCGGCCCGATGACGAGCCTTCTCGTTGCCGCCCCGCTCCTGGCCGTCGCCGCCGGGGCCCTGGCCGTCCTGCTTCTCGAGGCCTTCGCCCGCCCGAAGAGGACCGAGCGGCTCGGCTATCTATCGCTCGCTTCCCTGGCCGTGGCCGCGGTCCTCGCCGTCCGGTCGTGGGGCCGGGACGACTCCGCCTTCGGACGGCAGCTCGTCCTCGACCGCGCGGCCGTCCTCCTCTTCGTGGCCATCGCCGTGGCGGGCGCGTTCGTCGTCCTGGTGAGCCTCCGCTACCTCCGCCGACACGGCATGGACCGCGGCGAGTCCTATGCCCTCCTTCTCTTTGCCGTCTCGGGCATCATGATCATGGTCTCGACGACGAGCCTCCTCGTCGTCTTCCTCGGGCTCGAGGTCCTGTCGGTCTCGAGTTACGCCCTGGCCGGCTTGAGGAAGGACGACCCGAACTCGGTCGAGGCGGCGGTCAAGTACTTCCTGATGGGGAGCTTCGCCGGGGCCTTTCTTGTCTTCGGGCTGGCCCTCCTCTACGGCGCGGCGGGCAGTCTCGAGTTCGGACGGGATCTGGGGGGCGCTCGCGGACGCGGCTCCCGGTCCGCGGGCGGCCCTGTGGGCCGGCCTGGCCCTGGTCGTCGCCGGCTTCGGCTTCAAGATCGCTCTGGCGCCCTTCCACATGTGGGCGCCCGATGTCTACGAAGGCGCGCCGACGCCGGTCACGGCCTTCTTCACCGTCGGGCCCAAGCTGGCCGGCCTGGCCGTCCTCCTCCGCTTCCTCCAGCCGCTCGCGGGGGCGACGGCGCCCGCCCGGTCCTCTTCTGGCTCGTCTGGGCGGTCGCGGCCCTGACCATGATCCTCGGCAACCTGGGCGCGCTCCGCCAGACGAACCTCAAGCGGCTCCTGGCCTACTCGAGCATCGCCCACTCCGGCTACATCCTGGTCGCCGTCCTCGCCGCCGACGGGGCGGGCCTCCTTTTTTATCTCGCGGCCTACCTCTTCATGACCGTCGGCGCCTTCGCCGTTCTCATCGCCGTCGAGGGGGACGGGCCGGGCGGCCGCGACATCGACGACCTGGCCGGGCTCGGGCGGACGCACCCCTGGATCGCCGCCATGTTCACGGTCTTCCTCGTCTCGCTTGCGGGCTTCCCGCCGACGGCCGGATTCCTGGCCAAGTTCTATGTCTTCAGCGCCGCCGTCCGCCAGGGGCACGTGGCTCTGGTCCTCATCGCGGTCCTGGCCAGCCTGGTTTCCGTCTATTATTACCTGAGGGTCGTCGTCGTCATGTACATGCGGGAGCCCGGCCGGAGGCGCTCGAGGTCGACCGGGAGAACCCGGCCCTCGACCTCGTCCTTTTCCTCTGCCTCACCGGCGTCATCCAGCTCGGGGTCTGGCCGGGAAACCTGCTCGCCCTCATCCGGCAAGCCGCCGCGGCCCTGTTCTAGGTCCCTTCCCGCGCCCCGCGCCGCCGTTCCGCCGGGGTCGTCTATC
>CAWDTC010000037.1:0-50111 GCA_963805045.1 Candidatus Aminicenantota bacterium | reverse complement strand
ACGAAAGACGAAGTCCCCCTCTTCCTGGGAGAGGATCCCCACCAGGATGTCCTGCTTGCCCTCATGCGCGCGATTGAGGAAAACCCTGATTGAGGCTCGCGAACCCGAGAGGCAGTGGACAGACGCATTCCCCACGAGTCGATTCCGTCGCGGATGGCTGAGGCAGTGGGCAGACGCATTCCCCACGAGTCGATCTCGTCGCGGATGGCTGAGGCAGTGGGCAGACGCATTCCCCACGGATCGATTCCTTGTCGCGGATGGCCTGAACCATCATCGTCATGGAGCTCGTCGACGGGCAGCCCTCGATGCCCTGATCGGCCGGAAAGGCGCTGAAGCTCGGCGAAGCGCTCGGCGTCGCCGTCCAGGTCGCCGACGGCCTGGCCAAGGCCCACGCCGCGGGGATCGTCCACCGCGACCTCAAGCCGACGAACATCATGGTCACGGACGAGGGCCTGGTCAAGATCCTCGACTTCGGCCTGGCCAAGCTCATGGAGGAGGCCGCCGATTCCGGCGCCGGCCCCACCTTGACCCTGGGCCAGGACGGCAAGCCCCGGACGGAGGCAGGCTTCATCGTCGGCACGGCGGCCTACATGTCGCCGGAGCAGGCGGAGGGGAAGAAGGTCGACGCCCGCTCCGACATCTTCTCCTTCGGCGCGGTCCTCTACGAGATGCTCACCGGCCGCAAGGCCTTCGGCCGCGAGAGCGGCATCAAGACCCTGGCCGCCGTCCTCAACGAGGAGCCGAAGCCGCCGTCCGCCGTCAACGAGGCCGTCCCCGCCGAGCTCGAGCGCGTCCTCGTCCGCTGCCTGCGCAAGGACCCCCAGCGGCGATGGCAGACGATGTCCGACCTCAAGGTCGCGCTCCAGGACCTCAAGGAGGATTCCGAATCGGGCAAGCTCGTGGCCGCGGCGGCTCCGGCCGCTCGAGGGAAGAGAAGAACGGCGTTTCTCGTGGCGGCGGCGACCGTGCTCGTCCTCGCCGTCGCGGCCGTCGTCCTGAAGCTCTTCGTCCTCAAGCCGCCGGGGCCCGTCGAGTACGAGATCACCCCCCTGACCTATGATTCCGGCATAACCGCCTTTCCGGCGCTCTCGCCCGACGGCAACCTCATGGCCTACGCCTCCGACCGGGAGGGGAACGGGAACCTCGACATCTGGGTCCAGCAGGTCTCGGGCGGCAAGCCGCTCCGCCTGACCAATCACCCGGCCGACGATTGGTTCCCGTCGTTCTCGCCCGACGGGTCCCAGATCGCCTTCCGCTCGGAGCGGGACGGCGGCGGGATCTACCTCATCGACGCCCTGGGCGTGGGCGGCGAGCCGAGGCGGATCGCCGACAGCGGCTTCCTGCCCAGGTTCTCGCCCGACGGCCGCTGGATCGCCTACCAGGTCCTCCCCGCGTCCCTGGAGCTCGGCCAGTACAAGACCTACCTGGTCTCGCCGAAGGGCGGGGAGCCCCGGCGGATCCTCGGCGATTTCCTCTTCGGCTTCATGGTCCACATGGAGCCGCGCTCGTCTGGTCTCCGGACGGCAGGAGCCTTCTTTTCCGGGGCCGGCGGGCCGACGACCCGAAGATCCACGGACTGGTGGGTCGCGCCGGTCGACGGCGGAGAGCCGGTCCGGACGCACGCCATCGAGAACCTCGGCCTGAAGACCATCGTCCAGTTCCCTGTGCGCGTGGACGGAGAACGCTGTTTATTATGTTTCGGGGACGACGATCGAGGGCGTCAACCTCTTCCGGGCCTCCATCGACCCGAAAACGCTGGCGATCACAGGCCCCGCGGAGGCCATCACGACCGGGGCGGGGATGAAGCTCAACCCCGTCGTCATGGCGGACGGCCGGGTCTTCTTCAGCGAGATGACGGTCGCCATGAACGCTTGGACCGCCGCGGCCCGGGCCGACGAGGCCGCGGTGACCGGCAGGCCCGAGAAGCTCACCCAGGACATCATGCAGAACTTCGGCCCGACCATCTCCCGCGACGGCAGGATCGCCGCGTACTCGGCTTTCGGCGGGGCCCAGACGGCCAAGATCGAGGTCAGGGTCAAGGACCTGAGGACGGGCGAAGAGAAGAGGACCCCCGTCCAGGCGGACAACGTCAACCAATTCCCGCGGTTGAGCCCCGACGGATCGCTCCTGGCCTACCTCGAGATCGATCGAAGGGAAGAGAAAGACGGTCATGGTCTCGCGCGGGGCCGTGGCCGGCCGGGAGCTCTGCGAAGGCTGTGTCGTCCTCGGCTTCTCCCCCGACAATCGCTTCGCCCTGGTCCAGGGCCAAGCCCAACGAGCTCGAGACGATGGACCTCGGAACCGGGCAGAGGAGCCGTCGTCCTGTCGTCCGGGAAGGACATCGTCGAGGACGCGATGCCTCTCCCCCGACGGGAAATGGCTCGCCTGGCTGGCCGGCGAGCCCGACGGGCGTGCCGCCATCCGCGTCGTCCCGTTCGAGGGGCGCCGGGCTTCTTCGCAAGGCCCCGGTCTCGGTCGCCGAGGCCGACTATTATCTCGGCTCGCCGGCCTGGTCCCCCAACGGCCGCTGGCTCTACTACCTGTCCGAGAAGAACGGCCGCTGTTCGCTCTTCGTCCGCGAACTCGACCTCCGGACAAAGGACCCCATCGGCGAGGAGCGCGAGGTCTTCACCTCGGTCGAAAGCCGTCTGATGCTGAATTTCCCAAAGGGTAACGGCACGATCGGAGTTGCCAAGGACAGGATCGTCTTCGAGGGCACGACCATGACCGGCAACGTCTACGTGGCCACGCCCAAGAAGCGCTGACTCAGCGGCCCCGCCGGATCCTCATGAGCTCTTTCAGCATCCGCCAGGAGCCCCGGACGATCCGGACCCGGCTCGGCCGGGAATCGCACCAGACGACCGGCACCTCGGCCACGCGGTAGCCGAGCTTGCGGGCCAGGACGAGGACCTCGACGTCGAAGGCGAAGCCCGCCGTCTCGAGCCGCGAGAAAAGGTCGATGGCCGCCTGCCGCCGGAAGAGCTTGAAGCCGCACTGCGTGTCCGGGCAGCCGCCCATGACGAACAGCCGGACGAGCCGGTTGAAGAACTTCCCCATGGCCTCGCGGGACCGCGCCTGCCGGACGCGGATGTCGCAGCCCGGCACGGCCCGCGACCCGATGACGACGTCGAAGCCCTCGTCGAGGCGCGGCAGGAACTTGTCGAGCTCCCCGATGGGCGTCGAAAGGTCGGCGTCCGTGAAGAGGATCGTCTCCCCCGCCGAGGCAAGAACTCCGGTCTTGACGGCGTGTCCCTTCCCCTGGTTCGACTCCAGCCGGATGACCCGGGACGGAGCCCGGCCTTCGAGCGCCTTCCGGGCGACCTCGGCCGTCCGGTCCGTGCTTCCGTCGTCGACCACGATGACTTCGGACGCGAATGGCTTCCCGGTGAGATAGGCCTGGATCTTCTCCAAGCTCGCCCCGAGGCGCTTCTCCTCGTTGTAGGCGGGAATGACGATGGAAAGAAAGACACCCTTCGGCTCACGTTCGGACATCGGTATCGCCATTATAACAAACCTGGGGGTCAAGCCGACACCCGCGCATTGAAAACGGACGGCCGGGCAGGATAAAATGAGCCTCAACCGTCATGATCTCAGAATGGAGAAAGGTAACGGCCATGAAAAAGTCCCTAAGATGCCTCTTCACTCTGGCCGCGCTGGCGGCGGCCATCGCGCCCGGCCTCCACGCCCAGGAGCCCTACAAGCTCCCGCCGAAGGAGGTCGTGGCCATCGTCGACGCCCCGCCGACGCCGCGGGTCTCCCTGAGCCCGGCCCGCGATATCATGGCCCTCGTCGAATACGAGCCGATGCCGACGATCGCCTATCTCTCCCGGCCCATCCTCCGGATCGCCGGCATCCGCATCACCCCCTTCAACAACAGCCGGCAGGTCCTGAGCTTCAGCACGGGCCTCAGCCTCCAGGACATCAAGACGGGCAAGGTCCGCCGGGTCGCCCTGCCCGACGGATGCAGGTTCACGACGCCGTCCTGGGCTCCGGACGGCCGGACGGTCGCCTTTCTCCGCTTTGTCGACAACGGCGTCGAGCTCTGGTCCGTCGATGTCGCAAGCGGCACGGCCAAGGCTCTCACCGGCCCGATCGTCAGCGCCGTTGTCTCCGTCACTGTCTGGATGCCCGACAGCAAGTCCCTGATCGTCTCCCTCATCCCCGACGGACGCGGCCCGGCCCCCGAAGCCCCGCGCGTCCCCGTCGGCCCGAACGTCCAGGAGACTTCCGGCAAGTCGACCAAGGTCGCCACCTACGAAGACCTCCTCAAGACGGCCTTCGACGAAACGCTGTTCGATTATTACGCCACCGGCCAGCTGGCCCTCGTCGACATCGCCGGCGGCGGCCTGAAGAAGATCGGCCGGCCAGGGATCTACATGGATACCGCCGTCTCCCCGGCCATGAACTACATCCTCGTCGACCGCGTCAAGCGGCCTTATTCCTACTCCGTCCCCTATCCGGATTTCGCCCACGCCTACGAGATCTGGGACATGGCCGGCGCCGACGGTCAAGGTCCTGGCCGACCTTCCTCCGGCCGAGAACGTCCCCATCAACGGCGTCCCCACGGGCCCGCGGAACGTCGAGTGGATGGCCCTTAAGCCGGCGACGCTCGTCTGGACCGAGGCCCTGGACGGGGGCGACCCGGAGAAGGACGTCCCCTTCCGCGACCGCCTCGTGGCGCTTCCGGCGCCGTTCGCCGGCGAGCCCGCCGAGGTCATCAAGCTCAAGGAACGGGCCCAGGGCCTGAGCTACTTCGACGCTCCCGGCCTCGCCCTGGCCTCGGAGTTCAACTGGAAGAAGCGCTGGCGCACGACCTGGCTCGTCGACCTCGACCATCCGCAGTCGGCGCCGCGCAAGTTCTTCGACCTCAGCATCCAGGACCAGTACAACGACCCCGGCTATCCCGTCACGACGACGCTCAAGACGGGCGAGCGCGTCATCCTCTATGAAAAGGGCTCCATCTACCTCAGCGGCAGCGGCGCCTCGCCCAAGGGCGACCACCCCTTCCTCGACCGGATGGACCTCAAGACGATGAAGAAGGAGCGGCTCTTCCAGTGCCAGGACCCCTCCTATGAGACCTTCATCGCCTTCGACGGCGCCTCCCGCGACCGGATCATCACCAGCTGCGAGTCGAAGACCGAGCCGCCGAACTACTATGTCCACGACCTCAAGTCGCGGAAGCGGAAGGCGCTGACCGGGTTCAAGGACCCGGCGCCGGAGCTCACGGCCGTCAAGAAGGAGCTCGTCACCTACAAGCGCGACGACGGCGTCGAGCTCTCGGGGACCCTCTACCTGCCGGCGGACTGGAAGCCGGGGACACGGCTGCCCGTCGTCATCTGGGCCTATCCCCTGGAGTACGGCGACCGCGGCACGGCCGGCCAGGTCCGGGGCTCGGCCAACCGCTTCACGTTCTACCGCGGCACGTCCGAGCTGTTCTTCGTCACCCAGGGCTATGCCGTCCTCGACAACGCGACCATGCCCGTCATCGGCGACCCGAAGACCGTGAACGATACCTTCGTCCAGCAGATCGTGGCCAACGCCAAGGCGGCCATCCGGAAGCTCGACGAGATGGGCGTCGGCGACCCCAAGCGCGTCGGCGTCGGCGGCCACAGCTACGGCGCCTTCATGACCGCCAACCTCCTCGCCCACTGCGACCTCTTCGCCGCCGGCATCGCCCGGAGCGGTGCATACAATCGTACGCTGACCCCCTTCGGCTTCCAGAGCGAGCGGCGGACCCTGTGGGAAGCGCCGGACACCTACATCAAGATGTCGCCCGTTCATGTTCGCCGACAAGATCAAGACGCCGCTCCTCCTGATCCACGGCGAAGCGGACAACAACTCGGGCACCTTTCCCATCCAGTCGGAGCGCCTCTTCGCCGCCCTCAAGGGGTTCGGCGCGACGGCCCGGCTCGTCATGCTCCCCTACGAGAGCCACGGCTACTCCGCCCGCGAGTCGGTCCTCGATGTTCTGGCCGAAATGTTCGAGTGGTTCGACCGCTACGTGAAGAACAGGAAGTGATGTCCGCGATGTGCCCTCGATTTCCACAGTTCTTGTGCATAAGCCTGTGGAAAAGCGGGCCGCGGCGGAGCCTAACGGGTTGAAGGGCGCGCAGTTTTCATAAACTGCACAACGATTGGGCAGCGCGCGCCGCGGATAACAAGGAGACCGACATGAGGACGAAGCGAAGGCCCTCGACGGCCGTCATCCTGGCGTTCCTCCTCGCCACCGCCCTCCGCTGCGGCGGCGCCGAGCCCGCGCCGCTCAGGATCCTGGTCACGAACGACGACGGGATCGAGGCCCCGGGCCTGGCCGCCCTGGCCGGCGCCCTCGCCAAGGTCGGCGCGGTCACGGTCGCGGCGCCGCTCAGCGAACAGAGCGGCGTCAGCCACGGCATGACCACGCGCCGGCTCATCCCGGTCAGGGAGAGCGTTCGCGACGGGGCGAAGTGGTACGCCATCGAGGCCACCCCGGCCTCCTGCGTCCGCCTCGCCCTGGAGTCCCTGCTCGCCGAAAAGCCCGACATCGTCGTCTCCGGCGTCAACAGGGGGGAGAACGTCGGCCTGGTGACGTTCTACTCGGCCACGGTGGCCGCCGCCCGGGAGGCGGCGTTCCTCAGGATCCCCGCCGTCTCGGTCAATCTCCAGAGCGGCGAGAAGATGGATTACGGGGCCGCCGCGGCATTCGCCGCCGCCCTCGTCCGGGAGTTGGCCCGGCCGGGGCTTCGAGCGCGGCCTGTTCCTCAACGTCAACATCCCCGCCCTGCCGAAGGACGGCATCCGCGGCATCCTCGTCACCCGGCTCGACGCCCGGCCGACGGTCGAGCTTTTCGAGAAGAAAGAGGCCCGCGATGGCGAGACCGACTACTGGCCGTCCTACAAGACGCTGGATGCCGGCCCCGAGGGGACCGACATCTGGGCCGTCCGGAACGGCTACATCGCCGTGACGCCGCTCTCCCTCGACCAGACCGACACGGCCCGCCTCGAGCGCCTCAAGCCCCTGGAAAAATTGGCTTGGAAATAGGGACATCGGAGGTCACGCGATGAGAACCAAGAACTTTGTCCTGTCGTCCGGAGTATGCCTCGCCGTCCTGATCTTATGCGCCGCCGCGCCGGCCGGCCAGGAAGCTCCGTTCGCCTCGCTCAAGGAGGGCAAGCCTTTCTCCTATTGCTGCCTCCCCCACAAGGGCCCTCTCGCGGACATGGGAACCGTCATCGGCGAGTTCATACAGGCCGTCGAGGGCCAGGGCCTCTTCGCGTCGATCCGCGGCACCATGATCGGCGTCTATTACAACTCCCCCGCCGACACGAAGCCCGCCGACCTCGCTTGGGAGGTCGGTTTTCCCGTGGCCGAGGGCACGGCGCCCCGGCCGCCGCTCGTCATGAGAGAATGGAAATGGCCCACCGCGGCCGTCGCCGTGCACAAAGGTGCATACGCGAAGACCGGCGAGACCATCCAGCGGCTCATGGACTGGATCAAGGCCGGGGGCTACGTCGTCGCCGGCCCGACCATGGAGCGGTACCTGAACAATCCCATGCAGGTCAAGCCCGAGGAGCTGCTGACCGAGATCTGGGTCCCCGTCAAGAAGAAGTAGGCCGGTCGCGACCCGCCGCCCGTTCGCGCTCCCCCGAGGCTTCCCGCGGCCCCGGGATTGTGCTATAAGGACCGCAGAGGGAACTAACATGGGCATCACATGCCCGCGCTGCCAGGCGGACAACTCCGTCCGACTCGAAGTACTGTCAAGGAGTGCGCGACGGCCCTGCCCCGTCCCTCCGGCATCCCGGCCGCTCCCACCCGGACGATCGAAACGCCCCTGGAAGAGCTGACGACGGGAACGCTCTTCGCCTCGCGCTACCAGATCGTCGAGGAGCTCGGCGGCGGCGGGATGGGCAAGGTCTACCGGGCCCACGACACGAAGGTCGGCGAGGAGATCGCCGTCAAGGTCATCAAGCCGGAGATCGCGGCCGACAAGAGCACCGTCGAGCGGTTCAAGAACGAGCTCAAGATCGCCCGCAAGATCGTCCACAAGAGCGTCGGCCGGGTCTACGACCTGAACGAGGACCGCGGCACGTATTACATCACCATGGAGTATGTCCGGGGCGAGGACCTGAAGGCCTTCATCCGGAGCTCGGGCCAGATGGCCGTCGGCACCTCCCTCCGCGTCGCCCGGCAGGTCGCCGAGGGGCTGGCCGAGGCCCACGGGCTGGGGGTCGTCCACCGCGACCTCAAGCCCTCGAACATCATGATCGACCGCGACGGCAACGCCAGGATCATGGATTTCGGCATCGCCCGCCTCGTCGGCGCCAAGGGCCTCACCGGCGGCAACGTGATGGTCGGGACGCCCGAGTACATGTCGCCCGAGCAGGTCGAGGGCAAGGAGGCCGGCCCGGCGAGCGACATCTACTCGCTCGGCATCGTCCTCTTCGAGATGCTGACCGGCCGCCTCCCGTTCGAGGGAGACACGCCTCTGAGCGTCGCCGTCAAGCAAAAGAGCGAGCCGCCGCCCGACCCCCGGAAGCTCAACCCGCAGATCCCCGAGGACGCTCGACCGCGATCATCCTCAAGTGCCTGGAGAAATCCAAGGAGAAAAGGTATCAGAGCGCGACCGCGCTTCTGGCCGACCTGGCCGGGGTCGAGAAAGTCGCTGCCGACGACGCGCCCATCCGTTGCCCGTTCGAAAACCCATGACTTCGAAGGAGATCACCGTCCGGCTCCCGTCAAAGAAGGTCTGGATCCCGGCCGCGGCCGTGCTCCTGGCGCTCGCCGCTCTTCTCGTCTGGCAGTTCATCCCGGAGAAAGAAGGAGCCGGGCGCTCGATCGCCGTCGTCGGCTTCAAGAACCAGACCGGCGACGCCGGGCTCGACTACCTCCGCGAGGCCATCCCCCACCTCCTCATCACGAGCCTCGGGGAGTCGAAGCGCCTGAGGGTCACGACCTGGGAGAGGATGAAGGACATCCTCCGCGATTCCGGCCGGGACGCGGCCGCGATCTTCGACGAGGACGCGGGCTTCGAGGCCTGCCGCAAGGAGGGCATAGAGGCCGTCGTCCTGGGCAGTTTCGTCAAGGCGGGAGAGACGTTCGCCATCGACGTCCAGGTCCTGGACGCCTCGACGAAGCACCTCCTGAAGAGCGCCTCGGCCAAGGGGAACGGCGTCGAGAGCATCCTCAAGTCCCAGATCGACGACATCAGCCGGACGATCCGCCGCGGCATCGCCCTCCCGCCGCTCAAGATCGAGGCGCCCGACCCGGAAGATCATCGACCTCACGACGAACTCCATGGAGGCCTATAACTATTATCTGAAGGCCAGGAAGCCGACGACAACTTCTTTTTCACGGACGGCCAGGAAACTCGCGGAGAAGGCCGTCGCCATCGACCCGACCTTCGCCATCGCCTACTCCCTGCTGTCCCACGAAGCGGCACTTCTTCTTGATTATCCCGCCCGCGACGAGGCCCTGGAAAAGGCCAAGACCTATTCGGCCAAGGGCACGGAAAAGGAAAGGCTCTTCATCGAGGCCAGGTACGCCAGCATCATCGAACGTGACCCCGCGAAGCGGCTCCGGCTCCTGAAGGAGCTCGTCGAGAAATACCCGGACGACAAGCTGGCCCACTTTGAGCTCGGGCAGTACTATTTCGCGGCCGAACGCCCGCGCGAGGCCGCGGCCGAGTATGAACGGTCCGCGGCCATCGACCCCAGGTACGCCCCTGCCTACAACATGATCGGCTATTCCTACTCCGCCCTGGGCGATTTCGCCAAGGCCGCGCAGGCCTTCGAGCGGCACGCGGAGCTGAATCCCGGGCTGCCCAATCCGCTCGACTCCCTCGCCGAGATGAACCTCCTCATGGGCAACCTCGACGAGGCCGCGGCGAGATATAAGGCGGTGCTGGCCAAGCACCCCGACTATTACAATTCGTTCCCGGGGTTGATCTACGTCAGCGCCCTCAAGGAGGACTACGGGGACGTCGAGCGCTGGCTGGCCGAGGGCCTCAAGCAGGAGCCGCTTCCCCAGGCCAAGATGGAGGGTTATTACCTCCAGAACTTCTACGGCTATCTTCTCGGCCGGCTGGACCGCTCGCTCGCCACCCTCCTCGCCCTCCGCGGCCAAGCCGAAAAATACAAGTTCGACATGGGCGTCGGGGCGGTCGATTGGGTCACGGGGTTCATCTACACCGACCAAGGGAACTTCGAAAAAGCCAGGAAGGCCTTCGAGGGCTGGAGGGCCTATTTCGAAAAAACGAACCCGGCGGACCGGACCTCGAGCGCGGCCCTGCGCAGCTTCTTCGGCGGCTGGGTCGAGCTCAAGCAAGGGCGGCTGGAGGCGGCGAAGGCCCGCGTGGCCGAGATCGAGGACCTCCTCTCGGGGCTGGACCAAAACGGCCGCCGACGTAGCGGATGCCTGCCCCAACTCCTCGCCGCCGAAGTGGCCCTGGCCGGGGATGCGGTCGATGAGGCCATCCGCATCGGAGAGAAGATCGACTTCGGGATCCTGACCTCAGTGAACACGCCCAACATGGTCACGTACAACCTCCCCCTCTCAAGGACGTCCTGGCCCGGGCCTACTGGAAAAAAGGCGACCTCGACAAGGCCGTCGCCGAATACGAGCGGCTGACGACCATCGACTCCCAAGAACCGGCTGCGCATGCTCATCCATCCGCTCTACCACTACCGCTTCGGCCGGGTCCTCGAGGAAAAGGGCGAGAAGGCCAGGGCGCGCCTCGAGTACGAGAAGTTCCTCAAGTATTGGGCGGGCGCGGACCCGCGCTTCGTCGAGCTCGAGGACGCCCGGGCGCGGCTGGCGGCGCTCAAGCGCCGCTGCCTTCGAAGAGATCAAAGACTTCGCCTACTTCTGGAACTTGTACCCCGACCACGGCACTGTGATCAGGTAGGCCGGGTTGGCGGGGTCGTCCTCGATCTTCTTCCTCAGGTTGTGCATGAAGGTGTCGATCGTCCGCGTCGTCGGGAAGCGGTCGTAGTCCCAGACCTCGTTGAGGATGGTCTCCCGCGTCACGACCTCGCCCTCCCGGGAAATGAGCAGCTCGAGCAGGCCGAACTCCTTGGCCGTCAGGTGGACGACCTTGCCCGCCCGCGACGCCGTCTTCTTCTTGAAATTGATGCGGACGCTGCCGAACGAGCATTCTTCGAGCGTCGCCGGCCGGGGCTGGCCCCGCCTCAGGACGGCGTGGACGCGGGCCACGAATTCCTTCGCCCCGAACGGCTTGACCAGGTAATCGTCGGCGCCGAGCTCGAGGCCGAGGACCTTGTCGATCTCCTCCTTCTTCTCGCCGGTGATGATGACGATGGGGGTCTGGACGCCCTGCTCCCGGAGCTTCCGGCAGACCTCGAGCCCCCCGAGCTGGGGCATGACGAGGTCCATGGCGATGAGGTCGAAGCCCCCCTCGAGGGCCTTGGCCAGGCCCTCCCGCCCGTCGGCGGCCTGCGAGGCCTTGTAGCCCTCGGTTTCGAGCATGGCCACGAGCGACTCGCGCATGACCGGGTCGTCGTCGATGATGAGGATCTTTTTCATGACCGCCCCTTTCGAGGAAAGATGAGGCTGAAGGTCGTGCCCTCCCCGGGCTCGCTCCTCAGCCCGACGCGCCCCCCGTGGGCGTCCATGATGTGCTTGACGATGCTCAGGCCGAGCCCGACCCCCTTGGGGTTCTGACGGGCCCCCCGTGGGGACCGGAAGAAGGCCTCGAAGACCCGCTCGCGGTCGCCGGGCTCGATGCCCATGCCGTGGTCCTCGACCTGGATCTCCACGTTCTCTTCGCCGGGGACGAGACGGACGATGACCTCCTTCCGCCCCTGGCTGTACTTGATCGCGTTGTCGATGAGGTTCAAGAGGGCCTGGCGGAGGGCGTCCTGGTCGGCTTCGAGGACGACCGGCTCGTCCGGAAGTTCGGTGCGCAGGACAAGGCCCTCGTCCGGCGTCCCCGAGCGGAAGAGCTCGACGACTTCCCGAATGACCGGCTGGACGGCGGCCGGATTCATCTCGTACTGTTTGGCGTCCTGCTCGATCTTCCCGAAATCGAGGACGTTGTGGACGAAGCGCGAGAGCCGCCCGGCCTCCCCGGCCAGGAGCCGGAGCAGCCGTTCCCGGCGGACCTCGTCCGTGACCCGGCCCGACCCGAGGAGCTCGGCCAGCCCCTGGAGCGAGCCCATGGGCGTCCGGAGCTCGTGGGAGACCGAGGAGATGAACTCGGTCTTCATGCGGCTGAGTTCGTCGGCCTTCTCGCGGGAGGCCCGCTCGGAGAAGATCTCCTCCTGCAGCCGGATCCTCTGGAAGCCCGCGGCCAGCTCGCCGGCTAGCGTCTCGACAAGGCCGAGGTCCTCCCCGGAGAACTTCTGCCCGGACTTCTTCCGTCCGAGGGCCAGGCACCCGGCCAGGGCCTCCGACTCGAGCGGCAGGCGCACGACGACCTCCCAGCCGAGCGACCGGAGCAGGGACTGTTCCGAGAGGTCGAGTCCCTCCGCGGTCGCCCGGACGGCCTCCGGGCGCGCCCAAGCCTCGCCCGCCCGGCTCCCCAGGGAGAGCAGGGCCAGGGCGGCCGCCTCGTCCAGCCCTTCGCGGACGACGAAACTCGGCCCCCCGGCGGACGGCGTACAAACAGCCAGCCCCATCTTCTCGAGCGGCAGGGTCCCTTCGACCGTCTCCGCGAACCGACCGGCCAGGTTCAGGGGGGTCAGGCTCTTCTGGGCCCGGGCGCTGAAGTTCAGCACGGCCTTCTGGTAGTCATATCGCTGGCGGAAGAAGGTCTTGTCCACGGCCAGCTGGATGCTCCGGCGGGCCGGCTGGAAGCCGGCGGCGACGACGACGGCGGCGCCGATCGAGATCCAGCTCTCGTGGAGGCGGGCCATCCGGACGAAGACCGTGCGCAGGACCTCGACCGAGAGGAGGTAGAACCCGACCATGAAGACCGTGAGCAGGGAATAGACGAGGGAGCGGTTGATGACGACGTTGATGTCCATCAGCCGGTATTTCAGGATGCCGACGGCCAGCGTGATCGGCACCATGAGCATGAAGACGATCGAGAAATCCTCGGACAGGATCTCCCGCCCGTTCCCGAGGAGGACGATGGGAAGCTGATAGAGGAGGATGAACGGCGCCAGGCCGGCGCACATGCCGAAGAACATCCACTTGATCTGGGCCCGGACGGCGGCGGACCCGGAGGCGCGGAAGGAGCGGACGAGCTCGACGACGGCGGCGATCGAGGTCGCGGCGATATAGAGGCGGAAGACGAAGAGCCAGTGCTGGGCCATCTGATAGACGGCGTAGGACGGGCGGTGCTGAGAGATGAGGAAGGCGGCGTCGAGGGCGGCCCCCAGGGCGACGGGGACCGCCCAGAAGGCATAGATCCAGCCCTTCTCCCGGCGGCCCGAGTATGTCCGGCAGAACCGCCACAGCAGGGCCGGCGCGAGCGGGTAGGCGAAATTGAACAACAGCCCGGGGAAGAACGGCAGGACCGACCCTTGGAGGCCGTAGACGTCGCCGCTGATCATGACCGCCGAGCCGAAGGCCAGGGTCGCGCAGTAAAAGATGCGCGCCCGCCGGTCATCCGGCCTCAGGAAGAGGACGGCGAAACCGATGAGGAAGCCGAATCCCCCGATGACGAGAAAGATCCAGGGCAGTGGCTGATAGTAGCGCACCAGGGTGGTCCGGGCGACCAAGCTCGCGCCGGCCGCGCGAAGTTCGACCTCGACCGGGTCGCCGATCTTCATCCGGCTGAAAATGTAATCCAGGTCGCGGACGTCGCGCACCGCCTGGGCGCCGACCCTGACGACGGCGTGCGGCGAATACGGCTGGGGGAGCCCCGGACGGCCGGCCAGGTTGAAGAAACCGGCCAGGCTGATGAAGACGACGAGGAGCCCGACCCACGCCCAGACCGACAGAAGTCCCCGTTTCATTCCCAACCCGATGCCACCCGGCTGACCCGAATATACAACACTCCCCGGCACGAAGTCCATCCCGCGGCGACCTCGGTCCGGAAGGCCGCCCGCCCTCTGGGGGACGGCCCCCTGGAGGCGGCTGCAGCCAACGGCTCGCCAGGGGGCTTGCCACCCGCTCCCGGGCGTGCTACGCTTGAAGCGGAACCGGGCCGGCAAAGGAGGAGCGATGCCCCAGGATACTCTCCATGATACAAACATCATCACCATCGAGCGGCACATCATCGAGGAGCAGACCTTCCACCCCGAGGCGACCGGCGCCCTGACCAACCTCCTCTACGACCTGGCCCTGGTCGGCAAGGTCATCGCCAGCAAGACGACCCGCGCCGGCCTGGCCGAGATCCTCGGCCGCACCGGGGACATCAACGTCCAGGGCGAGGAGGTCATGCGGCTCGACCGGTTCGCGGACCTGACCGTGACCCGCCTGACCGACCACACCGGCCGCCTGGCCGGCATGGCCTCGGAGGAGAACCCCGACATCCTCCAGATCCCCGAGAAGTACCCGAAGGGCAAGTACATCCTCCTCTACGACCCGCTTGACGGCTCCTCGAACGTGGACTTCAACATGCCCGTGGGCACGATCTTCGGCATCTACCGCCGCAGGACCGAGAGCGGCGAGGTGACGCTCGAGGACTTCCTCCAGCCCGGCCGGGACCTCGTCGCCGCGGGCTACATCGCCTACGGCACGAGCACGATGTTCATCTACACGACCGGGCACGGCGTCCACGGCTTCACGCTCGACCCGTCGGTCGGCGAGTTCCTCCTCTCCCACCCGAACATCCGCATGCCGTCGCCGCCGAAGTACTTCAGCGTCAACCTGGGCTACCAGATGTACTGGAGCCGGGGCGTCCAGCGCTACACGGAATACCTGCAGGGCCGGGAAGGCGGCGTCAGGGGTCTGTCCCTGCGCTACATCGGCACGCTCGTCTCGGATTTCCACCGCAACCTCCTCGCCGGCGGCGTCTTCTACTACCCGGCCGACACCAAGGACCCGAAGGCCCCCTCCGGCAAGCTGCGCCTTCTCTACGAGGCCGCGCCGCTGGCCTTCATCGCCGAGCAGGCGGGCGGGTACGCCTCCGACGGCCGGAGACCCATCCGCAGCATCGTGCCCGACTCCCTCCACCAGCGGACGCCCCTCTACATCGGCAACCGGGACCTCGTCGAAAGGGTCGAGGGCTTCATTCGGGAATCCGACCGCTGAGGGGGGCCGCGAGCGCGACGGCCGCACGAAGGACGGGCGGGTCTAGCCGGTCTTCAGCTTCGCCTTGATGCGGGCGACGTTCGCGCCCTTCACGAAAGAGGGGATGTTGAGGTAATAACGGTGGAACCCGAAGCCGCCGTCCTCGAGCTCGGCCAGCGCGTCCTCTTTCGTCCATCCCTGGAAGACGATCCGGTACATGGCGATGACGACGCCCGTCCGGTCGGAGCCCATCTGACAGTGGACGAGGACGGGTTTCGGCGCGGCCTGGATGGCCTTCAAGACCTTCACGATGTCGTCTTCCGAGAAGCCCCAGGCCCGGATCGGGATCTCCACCAGCCCGAAGCCGAGTCCCGAGGTGAGGGACTCGTCGGAAAGGTCGTGGCGCAGGTTGATGATCGTCCTGATCCCCTTCGCCCGCATCTCTTCGAACGCGGCCCGCGTCGGCTGTTCGGAGCGGAAGACGTCCGCGTCGACCCGGTACCAATTCTTGATCGAGGCGGAGGCGACAGGCTGGGCCCAATTCGCCGGGCGCGGCGTCGGCTTCGAGCCGCAGCCTGCGAGAACGAGGACGGCGATAAAGAGAGCGACGGCGGCGGCCCGTGCGCGGCCGGATGAACAGGTCCATGCGCCGCCGGAGGTGGCGGGCGGGCGCGGCGGACAAGGCCGCGGCCGAGCGTTCAGCGTTCTGGGCGTCATTGCGGAGCTCCGTCCACGGCGCGGGTCCGCCTATCCCCTGCGGCCCGCGGCCGGCCCGCGGCAGGCCTTGACGCAAACGCCGCAGATGAACTGGCTCACGAGCCGCTGCCTCTGGAATTCCTTGAGCTTCTCGAAACACGCCATGTGGTCGAAATCCTCGCGACGGTCCTTGATGGCCCCGGCCGGGCACGTCGCGAGGCAGGCGCGGCAACTTCCGCAGCCCTCGGCCGACGGCGTGTCGGGCTCGAGGGGCATGTCCGTGAGGACCGTGACCAGGCGGAAGCGGGCGCCGAGGGCGGGGTTGACGAGGAGGTTGTTCCGCCCGAACCAGCCCAGCCCCGCGGCCCGGCCGATGTGCTTATGAGATACGTGGGCGCGCTGCTTTTCCCAGTCGATGATCTGCGACGCCGCGATGGGAAGGGCGGCGAACCCAGCCCTCTGGATCGCGTCGGCGAGGAGCAGGGCGCCGCGGTCGAGGAGGGCGTTCGTCTGGCGGTAATGATGGAAATAGAGCGGCGTCGGATGGTCGCCGATGTCGTCGAGGACGGCGTCGTTGAGGCGCTTGCCGAGCGAGACGGCCAGCCCGAACCGGTCGCGCGTCCTCGGCTCGATCAGGAAATCGGCCCGGAGGGCGGAGACGTCGGCGACGCCGCAGAGGTCGAAGCCCGCCCCCATGGCCAGCGTCTCGAGCCGCCGCCGGTTCGCCGCCTTATCCGTGTTCTTCTCCATGTCCGACGGCCATTCTATCGGCCGGCTCCGGGCCTGTCAAACGACGGGAGGCGGCGGAGCGCCGGAGGGCGCTCCCGGACACGCGCCTGTTGCTTCCCGGGCGGGAACCATGATACAGTCGCGGCATAGAATCGGCCTCGGCGAGCGAGGGTGGAGGGGATGCGGAGGCTTTGGCCCGCGGTCGCGATCCTGCTGTTCCTGTCGGGAATCTTCGCCCAGGAGGCCCGTCTGTCGAGCCGCGCTTCGCGGACGATCTTCCGCAGGCCCCTTCCCAAGCTCTATCCCTACGCCCTGGCCGAGGCGGGAGGCTCGGACATCCTCCGCCAGGTCGGGTTGGCCGCCTTCGCCACCCATCCCGCGCCGCTCTATAACCTGCTCGCCGGCCAGAGGCGCGCCGACTTCACGCAGCATCGTCGGCGGCGGGGTGCAGATGGAGGCGGCCCGGCGCCTGGCCCTCTTCCTCGAATTCCGCTATTTCGCGGGCATGGTCCTCCTGGCGAGGACCTACCTCCCCCACGCCGACTTCATGAACCTCCGGCTCCGGCCCATGGCCCTCCAGGCCGGGTTCAGGTATCTGCTGTCCCGTTGACTCCCCCGCCCCGCTTGGGTTATATGAATCCCCTGAGGAGCTCCCCATGACCGAGAAGACCCTGGCCATCATCAAGCCCGACGCCGTCAAGAAGAGGATCGTCGGCAAGATCATCCAGCGCATCGAGGACGAGGGCTTCGCCATCGCCCGGCTCAAGCTCGTCAACCTGACGCTCGAAGAGGCCAAGGGCTTCTACGCCGTCCACAAGGAGAAGAAGTTCTTCGCCAGCCTGACCGAGTTCATGTCGTCGGGGCCGTGTCGTCGTCATGGTCCTCGAGGGCGAGAGCGCCATCGCGCATTGGCGGGAGGTCATGGGGGCGACGGACCCGGCCCTGGCCGAGACGGGAACGCTCCGGCGGACGTACGGGTTCTCGATCGAGCGCAACGCCGTCCACGGCTCGGACGCCCCCGAGACGGCCGAGTGGGAGATCAAGTACTTCTTCAAGGGCTAGCTGGCGGCGAAACGGCGGGCTCGCCGCATGCCTCCTGAAACATTTTCCCCAGAAGAAGAATATTATTTTCGAATCCCGGGAACTTCAAGAGCGTCAGGATCGCGGCGCCCGTGCCCGCCGTGTTCGGCGCGCCAGGGAGGCCGGCATGAATAGGTCGCGTTACCTTGAACTGCTCGGGGCGTTATGCCTGGCTGTTTTCGCGATTGCAGTCTCGGCGCTCCCGGCGCGGGCCCAAACGTCCCTCGATGCCCGCGGGGTTTCCGATCGCGCTGACAAGTGGTTAACTGCATACGCGGCGGCCGGCGATTTCAGCGGCGTCATCCTGATCGCCCAGGGCGATCGTATTCTAGTGGAGAGGGCCTACGGAAAGGCCGACTTCGGCCGCGACATCCCGAACACCTTGAAGACCCGTTTCCGCATAGCCTCCCTCACGAAAACCTTCACGGCGGCCGGCATCGAACTTCTTCTCACGCGGGGAAAGGTGGGGCTGCAGGACCCGCTGAGCCGCTATGTGGCCGGCATCCCCAACGGCGACGTCATTACCGTCGAGCAGTTACTCCTTCACAGGTCCGGTCTAGGAGTCGTGGACACGCCCGATCGTTATCTCGAATGCCTGCCGGCGGCGGAACTTCTTCGCCGACTCCGGGAAGCCGCGCCGTTGTTCCCGCCCGGCAAGGATGACCGTTACAGCAATGAAGGCTACTTCCTTCTCGCCCTGATCATCGAAAAAGTCTCGGGGACGTCCTATGAACAGTTCCTGCGCGACAACATTTTCGGCCCGCTGGGCATGAAGAGTTCCGGGATCGCCTGCAAGGATCTGCCCCCGGGACCGAACGCGGCCGGCCATGTTCCAGGGACAGGCCGGAACGCCGTGTCCAGGCTCCCGGCCAACGAGGCCGCAGAGATCGGATCGGGCTCGGGATATGCCAACGCCCGTGACTTGCTTTCGTGGCTCCGGGCGGTCGATTCCATTCCCTCCTTCAAGGTCGTCCGCTGGCGATATCCTTACGGCTGGGGGAAGCGCGACTATTCGGGACGGGCTTTGATCGAGCAGTCCGGGATCGTGGAAGGATTCAATGCCCACGTCGCGATTTACCCCGGGGATCACATCTACGCCGTGCTTCTCGGAAATGTCCAGTCTGGCCTGTTCAACCGCGTCCCCAAGGACCTAGAGAAGGTGCTGTTCGGCGGAGAGACGACGCGGCCACCCGCCGTCGTCCCCATCGAGTTGTCCGCGGGGAAGCTCCGGGACTTCGCGGGCGAGTACGCCTCGGACGCCATTCCTTACCATCAAACGCTGGCCGTGCGGGATGGGACGCTTTACATGCGGTGGGGTCAATTCCCTTTCCCGCGGGCGCTCGCCCCGGCCGGAAACGACGAGTTCTTCTTCCGCTATGAGTATGCCACGGTCCGCTTCGAGCGCGACTCGACCGGCAATGTCGTGAGCATGTCCTGGCAATGGCCTGACGGGAGTCCGATGGTCTTCCGGAAGCTTTGAAGGCAGACCGGGATTTCTTGACACCGCCTCCAACCTCGGATCTTGGCGGAGATATGATAGAATCTCGGCAGTTTCGTGATTCGTTATGGAGGCGATGATGAAATCATGCCGCGTTGCCATTTTGACGTTTCTCCTGGCCGCACTCTGCATCGGCAGTCTTTCGCTCGCCCAAACGCCCGCCGCGAAGGCCCCGGCCAAGGCAGTGGGACCCGACATCCAGGCCCTCGATAAGCACATCGCTTCGGAGCTCGAAGCGAAGGGGCTGGTGGGCCTCTCGGCCGCCGTCATGATCGACGGCAAGATCGTTCTCGCCAAGGGCTACGGACACGCCGCGCTCGGCGGGGCGCCGGCGACGGCCGAGACGCCGTTCGCCATCGGCTCCATCACCAAGCAGTTCACGAGCGCCTGCATCCTGAAGCTGGCCGAGGCGGGAAAGCTCCAGGTCACCGACAAGGTCGCGAAATACTACCCCGGGCTCACGCGGGCCGCCGACATCACCCTCCTCGACCTGATGAACCACGTCTCGGGCTACCACGACTACTACCCTCTCGACTTCGTGGACCGGCCGATGGCGAAGCCCATCGAGGCCGACGAGCTCATCCGCCGGTTCGCCGGGCGGCCCCTCGACTTCGAGCCGGGCAGCCGCTATTCCTACAGCAACACCGGCTTCGTCATCCTCGGCCGGATCGTGGAGAAGGTTTCGGGCCGAACGTTCGGCCGGTTCCTCACCGAGGAGATCCTCGCACCGCTCGGCCTATCCCACACTTTTTACGAGCCCGACCCGAAGATGCCCGGCCTGGCCCAAGGGTATACGACGTTCGCCCTGGGCGATCCCGAAAAGGTGACGCCCGAGGCCAGGGACTGGATCGCCGTGGCCGGCGCCATCTACTCGACGGCCGCCGACCTGGCCGCCTGGGACCTGGCCCTGATGACGGGCAAGGTCCTCAAGCCGGAGTCCTACGCGCTGATGACCAAGATGCGGCAGCTCACGGACGGCCGGATCAGCTGGTACGGCTGCGGGCTGGCGCTTTCCTATCCGCAATAGCCGCTTCGTCATCTCGCACGGCGGCGCGGTCGAGGGATTCGTCGCCTCAGAACCTGGCCGTGCCGAGCACGCTGTCCGCGGCCGTGCTGCTTTCGAACTACAGCGGCGGCGGGCCGTCGGCGATCTTCGACAAGCTCGTCGAGGCCATCCTGCCCGCGCCGACGGTCGACGTCCCGAAGATCGCCGGGCCGCCGGCCGTCGAGGCCCAGAAGCAGATGCTCGCCGCCTACCAGGCGGGCAAGGTCAACCGCGCCGTGCTCGGTGAGGAGTTCAGCTATTACCTGACGGAGGCGAAGCTCCGGATGGCCTCGCTCAAGCTCAAGCCCTACGGCGAGCCGGCCAAAACCGACGTCGAGTCCGTGAACGAGCGCGGCGGCATGGAGGTCTCCGTCGTCCGCTTCACCTTCGCGAGCGGGACGCTCCGGGGCCTGATGTACCGCACGCCGGACGGGAAGATCCAGCAATTCTTCGTCTCGAAGACCTAGGGAACGCACTTTTTTTCGCCGGACGGAAGACGGCGGCAGTCCCTAAATCTGGGCCGTGGCGGGAGCCCGGATACTAAATGATGTGGCGCTTCCGGCGCCGGAGGGTCCTCGGGAGCCGGCCGGCAGCTTCTCCCCTGGGAGAGAGGGGGCTTGACAACCTCCTTTTTTTGCCCTATTTTTTAATCAGCCTTGGATGATTTCGTGAAGAGAGGACTTCTCTAGGTATCTTTACTGCCCCATCCTCTCTCGGTCGTTTTCCCAAGGCGAGCTGTCCGTAAAGGAGGCCGCTATGCGGAAACGAAACGTTCAAAAAGCCGTCGTCCTTCTCGTCTTCCTCTCCTTCCTGGGACTCTCGGCATCCGGCCTCATGGCCGGGACGACCTCGACCTCGGGCAACACGGTGAAGCTCAGCTTCAGCCTGCTCTTCCGGAACCCTGCCCAGTTCTTCTGCCACCTTCTTCCCCGGCCTGCGCGGACTCTTCGGGCAGGATAACCCCGGGCAGACGGCCAATCAGGGTCAGGTGACGACGGTCAAGCCGACTGCAGATATAGTGCTTGTAAAACTAAGTGGGAGAGATTAGCTCTTTCCCATTTGCTCTTAGCGTCTAGACTCAGCATTCTTCCTCCCCCATAAGGGTGATTTCTTAGCTAAAAAATCACCCTATTTATCATCCCACAAGAGCATTTATCGGATTCGAATTCTGCCCTTTATTAGTGCCATAAGGAAAGCCAGAGGCATGTTCGTGGGAGCAGCAACGCGTGGACGCATGAGATTACCTATTTTGCAACTCGCTATATTGCTTCTTATCCCATGTGCCAAGTCTGTTGCCGACCTAAGAAGTTCTCAGGCTTATGATTCTGAGGTTAATAAGGCAATTAGCTCTAGAAAACAGGGCCAATTCCAAGACGCAATCAAGGAATGGCTTAAGCTCCTGGAGACTAGCAAAGCAGGAAAGGATAAATCGCTTAATTTGACCTGCCATAAGGAACTAGGAATTCTATATTGGAATACAGGTGATCTTAAGGAATCGGACGCAAGTTTCAAACGCGCACTATTGTTATCAAGAGAATTGCATAGCAGAGAGGACGAATACTTTGCTCTTAAAGCAGTAGAAATCTATGAACTATATAAACAGGGGAAACAACTCCGCTCAGAAGATAAGTACGACAACTCTAAGGACAGCTTTGCAAAAGCAATAGATATATCAAAGACCATTGCGAGCCCTGACCACCAACTGAAATGTCAGAGACAATTAAGCCTCGTGTATTTTGATTTGGGGGATTACGAAGCGTTCTATGCACTCAATAAGGAAGGCCTTTCAATAGCTCAATATACGAATAACAAAAGAGAACAGATCAATTTTCTAAATAACTTAGGAATTTACTTCATTAAGTTAGAAGATTACGCAAGTGCACTTCGTTATTGTGAACAGGCGCTCAATAAGTCGACGGAACTTAACGACGTGCAGGGGGAAACTTATTCATTATCGAATTTAGGCGTTATTTATCAAGAGCTTGGCAATTATGAAAAATCTCTGGACTGCATATCGAAATCACTAGCAATCGACAAAGAAACGAATGACCATTTGCAGCTATCCACGGACTACTTGAATAGGGGGGTTATTTTTAGAAAACGCGGACTTCTCACAGAAGACCAAAGGGACCTTGATAGCGCCTTAGCTGATTTTATTTTGAGTCTCAGCTTAGCACGAGATACAAATGACCAAAGGGCCCAGATTGCTGCCCTGAATAATATCGGCTCTTTGTTTACGGACCGAGACCAGTTTGGAGCTGCGTTAGAGAAGTTCCAGGAGGCTTATAAACTAGCTAGAAAGTTACAGGATAACGAAAAGATAAGTAGGATTTTAAATAACTTGGGGATACTTTCTTACGAGTTGGGCAAGCCTGCGGAAGCCAATAGATACTTTCAGCAGGCGATAGATATTGCGAATGAAAATCGTGATGAACAAGTCCTCTGGGAAATTTATCTTGAGCGCGCAAATTCACTTATTCAAGAACATAATTACAAAGATGCCGTTGATAACTATAGGAAATCGATATCCATTGTAGAGGGCGTTCGTTCATCAATCGACGTAGAAGACCTCAAAGCCAGTTACCTGGGAACCGACAAGAGGCTCGAGGCGTACCAAAATCTGATCGACCTACTGGCGACGCTCCACAAGACAGCCCCCGCCAAGGGCTATGACAAGGAAGCCTTCGATTATCTGGAGAGGGCCAAGGCCAGGGCGTTCCTGGACGGCCTGGAAGTGGCGCAGGTCGACATCTCGCAGGGGATCAGCCCGATCCTGGCCAACCGCGAAAAAGAACTCATGCTCGATATCGCCAGGTCTTACAACAAACTGCTGGCTTCAGGTCTCTCCGCTGAAGGCCGGGAAGCCATATCAGACCGGATCAAGACCTCCGAGGACAAACTCGAGTCTCTCAAGAGAGAGATCCGCACAACGAGCCCTGCCTATGCCGATTTGAAATACCCGCAAGTGATCACTTGCAAAGAAGTCCGCGAGAGGTTAGTATCACCAGGAGTCGTCTTCTTCGCCTACGCCATCGGCAAGCAGGCGTCGCACGGCTTCGCCATCTCCCCACTGGGTCTTAAAGTCTTCGACGTGCCGCCCAGGGCCATCCTCCAGCAGCAGGTCACGGCCTATCGCAAAGTCATCTCGGACCGGCAGAACCGCGACTTCCATCTCGGCCGGGAGCTCTACCAGGAGCTCGTCGCGCCCGGGCTGGACCCGAGCATAAAGAAGCTCGTCATCGTCCCCGACGACATCCTGAACCTCCTCCCTTTCGAGACCCTTCTCACGAGCCCGGATCCCGGATCATGGCTGATCCGCGATTACCCCGTGGGCTACGTTCCCTCTCTCTCGTCTCTCAGGGTATTGATCCAGCGGCACGGGAACGGGGGAAGGCCCAGGAAGGACTTATTGGCGATCGGGAACCCCGTTTACGGGTTCGGCGACGACGGAAAGCCCGCTTCGCCCGATTCCCCGGTTTTTTATGATCTCAGTTCGTCCTCCGGGGTCAATCTCCCCGCGTTGAAGTTCTCAGGCTTAGAGATCGAGAACGTCTCGCGACTCTTCCCCCGGAGCAAAGTCACGGTCCTCGAAAGGGAGAGCGCCACGAAACGCTGGCTGAGGTCGAACCCGCTCTCGGATTACAAGATTATCCACTTCGCGGCCCACAGCGTGATCGACGACAAGAAGCCGGCCCGCTCCGCGATCGTCCTTTCCTATCCCAAGAACCAGGGGGGAGGCGGGCTCCTCCGGACGCGGGACATCTACAACCTGAAACTCAACGCCGACCTCGTGACACTTTCCGCCTGCCAGACCGGCCTCGGCCAATTCATCCGCGGTGAGGGCATCGAAGGACTGAGCCGCGGCTTTTTCTACGCGGGCGCCTCGTCCGTCCTCATGAGCCTTTGGTCCGTCAATGACCAAGCCACCTACCTCCTCATGGAACGGTTCTATCGGCACCTGAAGGCCGGGGAATCGCTGATGGAGGCGCTCCGCGACGCCCAGCTCGAGATGATCCGCTCCCGGTCCCTGTCCCACCCCTATTACTGGGCCGGCTTCGTCCTCAGCGGGAGAACGGACGCACGGGTATTTCCCGGTCGGCATATGTCCGTCGTTTTACTGGTCGTGGTCGTCGGCCTCTCCACGCTCATCGCTTTCTCGATCGTGCTTCAGAAGCGGAGGAAGTTCTGATCCGGGTCAAGCCAGCCGCCGGGACGACGAATGCTCATTCGGCAAGGCCTCCATCCAGGTGGAACTTTTTAAGCATTCGGTACAACTGTCTGCGACTCTTACCCAGCTTCACCGCCGTCTTCGTCTTGTTCCAGTGGCATTGCCGCAGAGTTTTTTGCAGGAGATCACGGGTTGAGCCGGTGTCCGAAGCATCGCGCTCGTGGTCGAAGCGAATGTCCTCCGGCCGGATCAAGTCGCTCTCGGAAAAGACACAAGCTCGCGCCACGACGTTCTCCAGCTCACGGACATTCCCTGGAAACTCATATTGGAGGATTTTTTGGAACGCCCCGGCGGACAAGTGCTTGGCCACTCCATTGCTGCCGTTCTCGCGGTCCACGAAGTGAGCCACAAGATCGCGGATGTCCTCTCGGCGTTCTCTGAGGGGAGGGATCCGGATGAGTAGGACATTGATCCGGTAGTAGAGGTCCTTCCGGAAATCGCCGCTGACCACGTTCGCATGGAGATCCCTGTTGGTGGCAAAGATGAAGCGGGCCTTCACGATCCGCGTCCGCGTCTCCCCGATCTTCCTGGATTCCCTCTTGTCCAGGAGCCTCAGAATCTTGGCTTGAAGGTGGAGGGCGAGTTCCCCGATCTCATCCATGAAGACCGTTCCATTCTCGGCCACATCCAGGAGGCCGGATTTTTCATGGACGGCCCCCGTAAAAGCCCCCCTGGCGTGCCCGAAGAGTTCCGATTCGAAAAGCGCGTCAGAGAGATTGGAGCAGTTGATCGCTACGAAGGGGCTAGCCTTCCGGGCGCTGAGCTCATGGATCGTCCGCGCCGCCAGGTCCTTGCCCGTCCCCGTTTCCCCGAGAAGCAGCACGCTCGTATCGCAGCGAGCCGCCTTCCCCAAGGCCTGAAGGACGCCCGCCATGGCCGGACTGGATCCAACGAGATCGATGCCCATAGTCACCAGGGTTTTTCGTGAACGGGGAGGCCGCCACGTTCATAGCTCTCCCACCCCTAAGGAAAACGTTCCCCGATCATTATTTTCTCACGGAGAGGGCCCGCGATGAGAAAAAGACGGCCTTCTTGACATCTATATCTATACAGTGTGAAATTAAGGGCCCTCAGGGGGAACGGCTGACAGGATGATGGGTGACAGGAACTCGGAAGACAGGGAATTCGAAGAACTTCTCAGCCGCTTCGCCGATTTCATCAGGATCCACGTCCAGAAATACAACCTTTATAAGTACGGCCTGGACCCAGAGGACATTTCGCAAGACGTACGGATCAAGATCTGGAAGCTCCTGCGCAGTGAGAAGAACATCTCGAATTACTCGTCTTATATTAAGAAGATCGTGAACTCCTCGGTCATCGACCAACTCAGGAAGCTGCGAAGGGAAGAGGGGATTTTCAACCACGAGAAGCACGTTGCCGAGCGGGAATTGGCTTATTCTCTCGAACTCTCTCGATTCCGGGCTCTGGAGGAGACTGTGGGCAAAGCCGTTGATTCCCTCATCGATTCCAGGCGCCAAGTCGTGAAGTTATATCTTCTTAACCTGAGTATCCCGGAGATTGCCGGCTACCTCAAGTGGAGCACGGACAAGACCCGGAACCTTCTCTATCGGGGATTGTCGGACCTGAAGAAGGTCCTCAAGACTATGGACATCCACTATGACGCTAGATGATGAAGATCTGAGGCGCCTCTACCGGTCCTATGTGGCTGGTAGGGTTGGGCCCGACCGGAAGGCCTGCCCCTCGTGGAAGGAGTTGTCCGGCTTCTTTGAAAACAGGACTCGGGCAAGGCAGAAGTTGAAGATCGTCGACCATGTGACTGGATGCGCTGGTTGCGCGGAGGAGTTCGAGTTCTTGCGTCAATTGCGACTGAGGGGGGATCAAATCGCTCAAGAGGTCGAACGGCGGCGCTCTCTCTCGCCGTCCGGGCGCATCGGGATCGCTTTCCTCTGGAAATATTCTCCCGTTGCCGCCGGGATCCTGCTCGTTGCGGCTTCCCTGGCCATCATCATCCAGAAGTGGAGCAACCCCGGAATGACCCGGGCCGCGCCATCTTCGGTCATCCTGATCGGCCCGGACCAAAGGCACCCCGTCTCGTTACCGCTGACGTTCGAATGGGAAGAATTTCGGGGCGCAGATGCCTACACCCTTGAACTGTTCGACGAGGCGCTCCTGCTGGTCTGGAAGAGTCAGGCAACGGCGCTCTCACGTCTCAACCTGCCCGAGGAGGTCGTAAAACGGATCCCGCTGAACAAGCGCTATTTCTGGCTGATCACCGCATACAAGCGCGGTGCTCGATTGGCGGAGTCCACACTCGCGTCCTTTACGCTCACCTCAAAGAACCGCTAATGCAGCTTCTGAGCCTCCCGGCCATCGAAGTGAACCATGGCCGGGTCGCCGCTCAAGAGAAACCCTCCCCAATAATACGGGTGCGAATGCGGCGATCTCAGCAGACTCAGCTTAGCTTCACGCAGAGCGCTGCTCTTGTCCAGGCCTTGGGCCAGGCATGAATAGAACCTCTCCATGAGAAGCGCGGTTGTCTGGTCGTTAATGGCCCAGATCGTGGATAGGACCGCGTTCGCGCCCGCGTGAAAGAAACTTCTCGTCAGTCCGACGAGTCCTTCAGCCTGTTCAAGCGCTCCATTCCCAGTCTGGCAGGCCGAGAGGACGACGAGATCGGCATCCATCTTCAAGCCATAGATCTCCCTGACCTGCAGGAACCCATCCTCTTCTTCGTCCGCTTCACGGGAGAGAACCAGGGCCGAACGAAATGGGAGCTTATCGTCGAGGAACGCATGACAAGCGAAGTGAATGATCCGATAGTCGTCGAGCGGGAGCTTCTTGAGGGTCGTTTCAGTCGCTTGCTTCCCCAGGAACAGATCCGCTTGATGAGCCGGAAAGAGCCCCGCGATCTTGAGGACTTCTTCTTTACTGAAGGGGAGTGACGCGAGCGTGATGTCCTGGCCGAGATACGATTCCGTCATGATTCCGCGTGCGTTCGTTTCGGGCCCGCGCTCGGAATGCCCGGGTTGTCCATAAAACGGAGCGCCAAAAGCCAGGAGGGTCTTTGCGCGCCTGCCCGTCGTCGGTTCCTGTCTCAGGAGGAGGAGCGCGGCGGAAGAGGGACAATAGGAGATCCGATATTTCTCCAAGAGATATCCCACGTTTCCGCCCGCATTCATTCTCAACGTTTCGAATGGCAGATAGTCGAGGATACCGTCAGGGATGATGATCAGCCTATCGATCTCCGGGGGGAAATCGCCTTCGAGAGGAAAAACCAGTTCTTTGCCGATCCTCTCCGCCGCTAAGAGCCCGTTAAAAGGTCCCGAGGGCGGAGAGGCGAGGCTTTTCAGGTAGCCGCGTAAAGAACTCTCTATACCCCCTCGCCCGGCAAGCGTATAGAGTCGAGCGCTCCGGCTCGTGATCAGCAGCAGGTAAGATCGATTCTCGCTGATGAGGTACTCCAGGAGTGCCGTTCTCCGATCCGTCAAGGAGTTCTGGACCTCTGAGATGGAGAGGTCGTGGAGAGGTTTTACCTCGCCTGGGTCCCGCCTCTCCGTTTTGAGGCTCGAAACGAGCCTCATGTACTCGTCCTCCTTTTTTTCCAAGTCTCTGAGACGTTCGTTTCTGTCGAGTGGGCTCAGGCCCGCCTCCCCGGCCGTTTTGTTCAGGATCGAGATCTCCCGTGATAATTCTTTCTCCCGTCCGCTCAAAGCGGGATCGCCTCCAGCGGCATCTCCGGCATTCGCCGCGATCAGCCCCTCAAGGAAGGCCCGGCCTTTAGCTCTTTCGATCATCCGGAAGATGTCCTCTAAACGAGCGGCCGAAGGAGAGGCCGCATAGAATGAATAGAGGATGTCCAGGGCATGTTGATAGACGACGAGCTTGTTTCGGGCGAAACTTATCTTGAAGGAATCGAGCTCGATCCGCCGTCTGATCTGCTCCATGGCTTCAATTGACTTATTAAAACATTCCAGCGCCTTGTGAGGGTCTTTCTCGGCCTCATAACAACAGCCGAGGCCAAAATAGGCTTCCCATAGTGCACTATAAGACGGCAAGCTCGCAGCCAGATCACCGGCCTTATGAAGGTATTCCGCAGCTTTTTGATAATGCTCTTTTTTTAGCTCAATATAACCCAGATTCACTTCTATCGCGGCTTTGCCTTCTCTGTAGTTAATGGCGTTCGCAAGAGAATAGCCATCAGCAAGTTCTCTATCAGCCGCACTTAAGTCGTCCATTAGATAATATGTATACCCTAAATTGTTAAGGACTTGGATCATAAGTTCCGTTTCATGCTTCCTTTCCGTCGCCTTCTTGCACTCTTGGAAGTAAGCAATCGCCTGTCCTAATGAAGGTGCAATGCCCTCTGATCGCCCGTTCTTTAGATGGGAAATACCGAGGTTATTTAGGTCTTTTGCTATGTCTTCTTCCCTCCGAGTCAATTTGTCTAGATTGAGGGCTCGTTCAAAAAAGGCTATAGCTCGAAAGGCATTATCTAATTCGAGGTAAACACCCCCTAGATTTGATAATGCCTCAGCTTCTGTTACCGAATCATTTACTGCACAAGAGGTGTTTATAGACATCTCTAGACTCTGCAGCGCTCTCGAGTAATCCCCAGTCCGTTCATAATAGACGCCAATGTTGTTGAGGCACCTTCCGATCTCCCGGCGATGTTTAAGTTTCCTGGCAATGTCCAGTGCGCGCTTGTTGCAGGCGAAGAACATGCCAACGTCACCCATCTCCCAGTAGGTCAGACTCTGCAATCGAAGGCACTTGAGTTCGAAATTCTCCACCCCTGTCTGGCGCCCGAGGCCGATGGCCCTGTCGAAACACTCGAGCGACCTGACATTTCGGTTACGGGAGCGGTTCTCCTTTCCCAAGTTATAGAGCCGGATAATCTCCATACCCTTGCGGCAAACGTCCTCCGACGCGGTCTCTTGTCGGGCGTGAAAGATGGCAGCCGCTTCCGAATAACAGCGCGCGGATTCCTGGATCTCGCCAAGGTCCCATGAGGTCAGCCCCAAGTACATCAGACAAATGGGCTTCGCTTGTCGGTCATTTAGACTGTCTGCGAGTGTCTCCGCCTCTTTCAATAACTGAGCCGCTTGGGCGAAATTGCCCGCGCTCCTTTCGGCCTTCGCCTTCTCAATGATGGGATGAGGTCGGCTGTTCTGATCGAACGTCCTCGGATCCGTCCGTCCTTCCGGATGGCCCAATTGTGAGAAGGACAGGATAGAGATGGAGAGGAGAACCACCCTTCCCGTCATCATGATTCCCATCAATCCGGGCAGATTATATTTATCGAGCGAAAGCGAAGTCAAGTTGTTGACAATTCTCCTCCCCCGCCTATACTTGGAGCGTTCTTGGAAACGAGGAGCCGCTATGAAAAAACCCGACATCCCGACCATCGTAGATAATAAAGACGCTCCGGCCACCGACTTATTCTCACGCCGCCGCTTCTTCCGCTATTCCGCCATGTCCGTGGCCGGACTGGCCATTGCGCCCCGCCTCTCCTCGCAGGAGAAGCCCGCCAGCGAGAAGCCCAAGCCCGCGCCGCCCGCGGAGATCAAGACGAATATCGACGAGGTCCGCAAGATCCCCCGCGTCGCCGGCTCCATGCCCGGGCTCTACCCCGGCCGGGTGGTCAAGCTCGATACGGTGACGGCCTCGGTGGCCGGGATGATCGCCGCCTCGAAGGTGAAGGCCGCGGTCAACGAGGGCCTGGCCGAGCTCACGGGGGAAAAGGACGTCCGGGCCGCCTGGCGCCGGTTCGTCTCGCCCTCGGACGTCGTCGGCATCAAGGTCAACCCCATCGGGGAGAAGCTCCTCTCGACCAAGCCCGTGGTCGTGGACGCCATCATCGAGGGGCTCGTCGCCGCGGGCGTCCCCAAGGCGAACATCGTCATCTGGGACCGGCGCCACTTCGAGCTCCTCGAGGCCGGCTTCACGCCCGAGCGGTTCCCGGGCATCCGCATCCTCGGCACGGAGGTCAAGGGGCCGAACGGCGACTTCTGGGACGCCAAGGGCGAGCTCTGGAGCAAGGACAACATCGACCGGGAGGCCCTCCCCTACGTCGCCGACGTCGAGGAGAAATACGACCGCGAGACGATGCCCTACATGATCAACGAGGGGAAGAGCTCCTATTTCACGCACCTCGTGACGGGCGTCTGCTCGAAGATCATCAACGTCCCCATCCTCAAGAACGCCGGGCCGACCGTCACCTGCTGCCTCAAGAACCTGTCCTACGGCTCGCTCAGCAACACGGGGCGCCTCCACGCCATCTGGATGAGGTCCGTGGCCGAGCCGTGCGCCTTCCCCTGCCTCCGGGACAAGGTCGTCCTCAACATCGTCGACGGCCTCCAGGCCTGCTACGACGGCGGGCCCGCGGCCAACCCGAAGTTCATCTACGACGCGAACGTCATGCTCTTCGGCACCGACCCGGTGGCCGTGGACGCCGTGGCCCACGATTATATCGTCAAGCAGCGCATGGCCCGGAACGTCCAGCAGCTCGACAGCAGGAAGATGAGCGAGTTCCTCTACATCGCCGAGGCGCTCGGGCTGGGCGTCGCGGACCGGGCGAAGATCAAGGTCGCGGATGTGAGCGTGGAGTGAGCCGCGGCCGGAGAGCTGATTAGTCTGACGCCGCGGGATTCAGCACCCGGCCCATGAACAGGATGGCGCCCGAGGAAACGTCCCGGATCACAAAGATGAACGGATGGTCGGCCGTGAAGACCGACGTCAATATTCATGCCTACACACCGCATTTCTATCACGGTAACGGCGGCGGCCCTGGTGCCGGTCTCATCGACCTCGACCATCGCCTTGTGAATCACCTTTGAGATCCCGAAAGGCTTTTCAACGGTCATCCCGCTGAAATCCGCCTGTGTCTCATTGAAAGGCGTCTCCCATGCCCATTTTCTCGAGGGCTTCGGCCAGTTCGAAAGAGGATGCAAATTTAAACCTGGGTATACTCACGTTCACGGATTCGGGGACGAAGTGCTTGGATCCACCGTGACAAGTCTTGAGCGGATATCCGTTTCTCGAATTCGACCCAGCCGGCCGTCGTAGCCGGCAGGAAAATGACCATCGAGAGTTTATTCCCGATATAGGGCATCTCGAGCGCCTGGAATCCCTCGAATTCAGCGTATCCGAATGTGGCCTTTTGCGTCATCATGGGAACTCTGACCGCCTGCCTCGGCAGGGACTCTCCGGACCGCCAATGAAAAAGCCGCGAAAGGTCTTGTGTTCATCGAAGGGCGACTTCCACTTTCCGCTGAAATAGATCGCGTTCGCCAGGACGAGCCTGGTCAAAGCGCAAAAATCCTCCGGACGGACAATATCGCGTATTTTCCCACGGGTTTTATCGCTCGCCCACCGGTTAATGGCACGGCAGGCTTTCTTCGGAGCGCCGGCAAAATCCGCCTCGAAGAGCGCCGCTCTGGACTCGGCGTCCATGGCCTCTAGGAACCCCTTCAACAGCGGAAATCCCTTTTGACGCCAGAGCGCATTGGCGACATCGATGTCGATGTTGTCTCCGTCTCTATAGGAGGCGAGCGTGTCCTCGAAAGCCCGCAACTCTCGGTGGAGATTTGATTGACCTTCAGGAAAGCGCAGGACCTCCGCCATTTGATGGGCGGTACCGACCGCGCGCTCCGGCATAGGCCAGGGCGAGTGCGGTCCGGATGCTGTAGGGGCGATAGGAACAGGTTGCCTTCGCCGGATCGAAGCTCTTTGATAAAGGCCGATGGCGAATTCGTTGTTGGCCACCGCGAACGATTTCATGTCACACCCCGAAAACGAGCCCATTTGCCGATTCTCCCTTTGCCACGAAGAGCATAACGCCGTCCTCCAGGGGATGTCAACGGCGGCCGGGGAGAGCCGGTCCGGGAAGGCGACCTGGTTTTCGCGGTGCAGCCCTACTTCTTCTTGAGTTCCTCGAGTTTTTTAGCGCCGGCGACGTTCTTCGGGTTGAGGGCGAGCGACTTCTCGTAGAACTTGATGGCCTGGGCCTTGTCCCCGCTCTTCACATAGCCGTCGCCGAGGCTGTCGTAGGCGTTCCAGGACTCGGGATAGAACTCGACGTTGAGCTTGAAGATCGCCAGGGCCTCGGCCGTCTTGTTGTCGGAAAGGAGCATGTAGCCGATGGTGTTCAGGCGCTGCTCGGCGAGGTTCGGGTCTTTCGGGTCCTTCTGACGAAGGGTCCGATAGCCCTCGACGGCGCCGACCGCGTCCCCCTCTTCCAGCCAGTCGGCCGGGGCCTTGAATCCCTCGGCGGCGCGGGGCGCGGTCGTCGTGCGGCGTTGGGATTTGATGGTCACGGCGGCGGGGCGCGCCCTTCCCGTCGGCGAAGGTGAACGTCACCGGGGCTTCGGTGACGATGAACTCGCTCGCGGAGACGGGCAGGAGCTCGAATGAGGGCTCCCCTGTTCTCTTGCCCTTGAGGCGGCCGCCCTCGAGCGTCACGAGAAGGGTTGTATCGGAATCGATGACGTATCTCCCGGCGAACGGCGCGAGCGCCTTGGCGTCGAGCGAGACGACGTCGTAGGCCGCGGGCACGTAGCCCCGCCAGCCGTATTCCTTCGCGACGCTCATGGTGATCTCGTTGATGAGGTCCCCGGCCCGGCCCTCGGAGTTCGTCATGACGGCGACGCCGTATCCCTCGGCGCGGTCGGAAACGAGCGAGGCGATGAAGCCGGTGTCCTGGCCGCCGTGGCCGAAGTAGACCTCGGAGCCGTGGCGCTCGAGGAAGAGCCCGAGGGCCATCTCCGGTCGTCCCCCCGATGACGATCTGCGGCGTGACCATGAGCTTGGCCATGTCCTTGGACAGGACCTTGTCGGACTGGCCCCGGGCGGCGCGCCCGACTTCGATCGCGAACTTCGCGAGGTCGGTCGGGGTCGTCCAGAGTCCGGCCGCGGCCATCTCGGGGTAGATGAAGCGCTTGCCCTCGACGACCTTGCCGCCCGCGTCGTGGCCCGAAGCGGCGAGCTTCAGGCGGTCGGGCGGCATCGCCTGCTCGTAGGAGCTGCTCGTCATCCCGAGCGGCTCGAGGACCTTCTCGCGGAGGACCTCCGGGAACGGCTTCTTCTCGATGTCCATGAGGGCGAGCTGCATGACGGTCAGGCCGCCCCCGGAATAGCGCCACTGGGTGCCCGGCTCGATGTCGACGAGGATGGGAGAGGAGTTCGCCGGCGGGACGCCGTTGAGGATGTCGATGAGCGTGGGGACGAGCTCGCCGGGCGCGTAGCCGCGGAAGCCGTGCACGGTGAGGCCGGCGCTGTGGCTCATGATCCGGCGCAGCGTGACCGGGCTCTTCGCGGTGAGGGCGTTCTCGGGGAGCTTCCACGAGGTGAGATAGGCGTTGATGTTCGTGTCGAGGGCGAGCTTCCCCTCCTGGACGAGGCGCAGGGCGCCCATCACCGCCACCGGCTTGCTGATCGAGCCGGCCACGAAGAGCGTCTTCTCGGTCACGGGCGCCTTCGTCTCGTTGTCCATGACGCCGTAGCCCTTCGCCCACTGGACCTTGTCGTCGCAGAAGACGGCGACGCTCACGCCGGGGACGTTGTAGTGCTTCATCCGGTCGAGGATGTTCCACGGCTTCTGGCCCTTGACGAGGACGGGCGGGAGAAGCCCGTTCTCGACGCGGGCGATGCGCGGGTCGGGCGCGGGCGCGGCGCGCAGCGCGAACAGCGCGGAGAGCGCGAGGACGGCGGTCGAGAGGGATTTCCGGGCGGCAGGCTTCATGCGGACGCTCCTTTCGCGGAATACTCCCGCATGTATATAGACGGGGCGACGGGCGGAAGGGTTGCAGGCGGCGTCCGCGGCCGGCCGCCGCGCGCCTGCCGGATCAATCCGGCCAGATCAGCGCGAAGAGCCCATCGGGGATGTCCAGGATTTTGCCGGATTCGTTGATGGCCTTGCTCCACGCCGTGGGGCAGCCGGGGAACTCCTTAACCTTCCTGTTCCAAAGAACTCCCTGGATGGCAAAAGCGATGGGAGCGTCTTTGACCTCGACCGTGGGGACGTCCGCCAGGGCGGCTTCAAGGTCCCTGAGCAATCCCTCCGGCAGGCTGCCCTCGACGGCCTCGCACCAGGCCCTGACCTTCTTCCCGGGCTTGACGCCGACGGCGATCAGGACGCCGTGGGCATCGTATGACTTGCTGTCTTTCAGGGCAGACAGGGCGGCCTTGTTCAGGGCCTTGATGTAGTCCTCCACCGAGCCGACATCGGGGATTCTGGCTCTCCGCACCATGTAAGCTTGAAAATCGACGACCCCGGCCACGTGATAGGGCGCCGCCACGAACTCGTCGAACGGGAATCGCCGCAGGAAGCCGATTCGCAGGGACCGGCCGCTTCGGCCCAGAGGAAACTCCATCGGCACGGCCAGCGCCATCGAGGACACGAGCCTGTTCCACGAAACGGGATTGAGGGAGAGCACGAATCCGTCCTCGGCTTGGGCCGCTCCCTCGTCAATGCCTTCTTGGCTCACGAGGAGAAGGAATCCCCCCGTCAGATACGGCCCGGGCACGGCGGTGATGACCGCGCTTTTCTTGGAACCCGGAAGCCAGGCCAGCCGCATCGTGGCTTCCGGGTCGGGAAGGGTCAGGAGGTTCAGGGCGACGGTGTGAGGGTCGGAAGGATGCGCCAGGATCGAATTGATCGCGGGCAACCCGCTCATCTCGACGGCCAGGAAGATCTCGCGCCCCCCCGCGTCGGTGCCCGACATCCGGACCGAGAGACCCGGCGCAAAACGCCAGTCGGCCGCGGCCATGACGCTCTTCTCGTAATCCTTGACGGAGACGACGGGCTTGCGGTCCGGGTCGGACCAGGGCGGGCAGGGATAGTACCTGTACTCGGCCCCGAGCATGGAGGCGATCCGGTAGGAGAGGCGCTTTTTCAGGAGCTCGACCTCGTCGCCCTTGACCAGAACGGCCGCCAGGGCCTCGAAGGGAATGTCGACCCTCTCGAAAACCTCGGCGGGTATGAAGAGAAGACCCCAGTTGCCTTTCCTTCCCAAGAACGTCGTGCCGGGATCGAGGGCCAGCCCATCATAGGCATTAACGCGCCCGCCTGCTTCAACCCGGCCGCGGATCGCCTTGAAGATCTCCACGACGTCCGGGGGGACGTCGTTCCCGAGCCCCCTGCGGGGAAGGGTGAGAACGACCTCGTGTTGCCCGTGCCGCTCGAGGCCGTCCGTGACATAGGAAAAGCAGTCGATGCGCTTGCTGCCCGCATCGATCTTGTGCGAGTAGGACCTGATGGAGAGATCCCCGGGGATCACCTCGAATTGCGCGAGAGGCTTGGCTTTCTCCTGGGCCGCCGCCAAGGACAGCCCTGTCGCCAATAGGAAGAATGCGAGGGTCTTCTTCATGGCCATGATATCCCTCCCCTTTTGCCCACCCCATGCCGCTATCCGTCCGCCTGCGGCTCCGGCGAATGGCCGGGATGCGGCGGCCGACAATGCCGCCGGCTATTTATGCGAGATGAACGTCCGGGCCACGAGCGAGGCGCGGACGGGCGAGCGCGGGTCGCCTTCCGACTCCGCCCGGAACGAGAACTTGTTGACGAGCCAGAGCCGCGGCAGGCCGGCAATCCTCTCGAGATATCTCCCGAGGGCCTCGCGGCTCCCCGCGACCTCGACCGAGACGGGCCACTCGTTGTAGAACTCTCCCGGCGCCTGGGCCCCCGGGGCGAAGGTCGTGACGGCGAGGCGCGCGTCGTTGGCGGCGTTCTGCAGGTCCCTCAGCGCGCCGGCGTTCCCGGTGGGGGCCGAAATGACCTTTTCGAGCTCCTCCAAGCGCCGGGGGAGCGCGTTGGGAGACTCGGGATTAGGTCCGCGATCGGGCGTGGGAGCGTTCTTCTCCGCGCCGTTCCGCACGGACGCCTGGAGCTCGAATTCCACATAGCCGGTGTTCCGGGTCCCCCATTGGGTCGATGAGACGAGGCTCACGTCGGCCAGGACGGCGCTCCGCTCGAGTCCCGAAACGTAGTCGGCGACGAGGTCGTTCGAGGGGGCCCGGCCCTTGACCCGGACCGCGCGGCCGTCATAAGCGACTTCCGTCGGCCAGACCCGGCCCGGCAGGGCCACGGTCAGGTCGCCGAGGAGACGCGCCGCCACGGTTCGCCGGTTCAGGACGTCCTCGAGGAAGGCGATCTTCCCCTCGAGCACCGCGGACGCCTGACGGGTGGGAGCGGCAGCACTAGCCGGCTCTTTCCCGGGCGGGCCTTGGTCGGACCGGCAGGCCGGCGAGAAAAGGCAGGCGACGAGGGCGAAAGCAAGAAGAACGGGCCTCTTCATCCTGTCATCGGGGCACGCCGCCCCATCCCCGCTCCATCATCTCTTCCGGGCCCCCGGAAGTCAACGGTTCGCTATTTCTTGAACAGTTCCGGTTTCAGCTTCTTGGCTTTCTCGAAGGCGGCCGCGGAATCGTCCTTGCGCCCCGACTTCTCGTAACAGGTGCCCAGCGAATACCAGGCTTCGCCGTCGTCCGGCTTCAGCTTGGTCGCTTTCTCGAGGGCCGTTATCGCGTCGGCGTAGCGCCCGGATAGGCCATACGAGGCGCCCAAGCTGAACCAAGCGTCGCCCAGGCCCGGATCCAGCTTCACCGCCTTTTCGTAGGCGGACACCGCATCGGCGGGACGCCCGCTCTGGCCGTAGCAGGCGGCCAGGTCGCACCACGCCCCGCCGGAATCCGGCTGCAGCTCGACGACTTTCGTGAAGGCCAGGATCGCATCGTCCTTGCGACCGACCTTCTGATAGCATTGACCCAAGAAGCGACGCGCCATGAAGTCCTCCGGGGCGAGCTTGATGACTTGCTCAAGGGCCGCGATCTCGTCGCCCGTGCGCCCGGCCGTGGCGTAGCACGCCGTCAACATCCTCCAGCTCTCGGCGGAGTCCGGCTCCAGCTTGACGGCTTTCTCACAGGCGGCGGTCGCTTCCTCGATGCGCCCGGCGCGCGAGTAGCAGGCGCCCAGGTGAGCCCAGCCCAGGGCCATGTCCGGTTTCAGGTCGATTACTTTTTTATAGGCCGCGATGGCGTCGTCGAGACGGCCGGCATCCTCGTAGCCGGCGGCCAGGTTGTTCCAGGCCTGGTAAAGCTCCGGCTTGAGCTTGACCGCATTCAGGCTGGCGGCGATAGCGTCGTTGAGGCGTCCGGCCTCCTTATAGCAGCCGCCCAGGTTGACCCAGACCTCGGCGTCCTTGGGATCCAGCTTGACGGTCCTTTCATAGGCGGAAATGGCGTCGTTGGGGCGGCCGGCTTCGGCGGAGCAAAAACCCAGGATTCGCCAAGCCTTGGGGTCGCGCGGTTCGAGGTCGGCCGTCTTCTTGTAGGCCGTGATGGCGTCCTCGGTCCGGCCCGCCTTGAGGTAGGCCGCGCCCAGTTTGCTCCAAAATTCGGCCTTGTTCGGCAACAGTCTCACGGCCTGCTTGTAAAGCGCGATCTCGTCCTCGCCGGCAGCCACCTCGGGGCGGCCGGCGCCCGCCCTCTGCGCCTTTTTCAGGGAGTCCTCGGAGAGCGCCAGCCGCCAGACCTGGCCGTCTTCGGTCCCGGCGAAGAGGTAGGTATCGTTCACGGCGAGACAATAAATGTCCGGCTCGTCGGGAAACCCTTGGTTGATGGGCGTCCAACTCGCCCCGCTGTCCCTCGTCACGTAGACGCCGCGAAAGGAGGAGAGGAAGACGTCCTCCTCCCTGGCCAGGAGCGCCGAGAGCGCGAAGCTTGCAAAATCGGGCAGCCCCGCGCCGGCGGACTTCCACGAGGCCCCTTTGTCCGCGGACTTGAAGACGAGGCCCCCGGTCCATGTTCCGGCGAAGAGCGAATCCCCGCACGAGGCGAGGCAGGGATCGGCCTCGTCTTTCGGCAACCCCTCGGCGGCCCGCCGCCAGCTGGCGCCGCCGTCCGAGGACACGAAAATGCCGCACGGCTTCTTCGTGAAGGGGACTCCAACGCCGATAAATAGGTCCTGTCCCGCTCACGATCATGCAGAACACGTTCGTCTCCGGCATCCCTGCATTGGCCGCTTTCCAGCTCGCGCCGTCATCCGTCGACACGAAGAGCGCCGACCGGCCGTCCGGGCCTACGGCCGCGTAGACCTTTGCGCCGAGCGTCGCGAGCCGCCAGACCGGGGTCGCCTTGGACGGCAGTCCCACGCTGGTCTGCGCCCATGTCGCTCCTCCGTCCGCGGACAGGAGCCCGCCCTTATTGACGGTGCCGGCGATGATGTTCTCTCCCGAGGCGGCGAGACACTGGACATCGGCGTTCTTCGGGAAGTTTTGACCTGATTTCTTCCAGCTCAGGCCGTTGTCCGCGGAAACAAACACGCCGCCTTTGCGGGTCCCGGCATAGAGGGCGGGCCCTCTCGCCAGGATCGACGTGATCCAGCCCCCCTTGGGGCTGGCGACCCTTTCCCATTGGGCCTTCGCTCCCCGCGGGAAAGCGAAAACGATCCCCAGACAGACGAGAAGAACCGTGGCGCGCGGCTTCATCGAAGGCACCTCCCCCATTTTGCGGTCCGACTGACCCTTTGCTGAGGTCAGTATCGGCCCGCCACGGCGGAAAGTCAACCGGCCGGAGTTCCCTACCGCAAGTACCCCAACGAGCGCAGGGTTTCGACCTGGCCCGGGTCCAGCCGCACGCTCCCGGGCCGGCTGAACCTCTTGCCGAGGTCCAAGTGCTCTTTCCACAACCGGCCGAGCATCGTCGAGTACTTTGCGGCCAGGTCGGGCCGCTCCTCGTGGAGGTCCCTAAGAGCGTGGGGGTCGTCCCTGACGTCGAAGACGAGGAGAGGGGCGGGCCGCAGGAGTTCTTTGGCGCTTTTCCTGGCGTTCGGCCGCGGGTCGATCCGGAGAGAGGCGCCCCACCGGCCGTCGACGACCTCGATGGAGCCGAAAATGTAATTGCCGTCGTAATTGAACTCATCCAAAACGATCGGCCTCGGCTTCCATCCTCTTTTTCCCAGCAGGAGAGGGGCGAGAGATTGGCCCTGGGCGATCTCGGCCCGCGGCAGGCCGGCCAGGTCGAGGACCGTGGGCAGGATGTCGATCAGCGACACGGGCTGGCTCAGGCGCCGGCCCGGCGCGATCTTCCGGGGCCAGACGAAGATCATCGGGATCCGGGACTTGTGCGAGGCGAGGAGCGGGGCCTCCCATGCCGGCCGCCCTGGAGCGAAGAACGGCAGGCCGGCCCATACATGGGAATGGTCCGCGGTGATGATGAACAGAGTGTTGTCCCACTCCCCCCGGGCCTTCAAAGTCCCGACCAGTTCGCCGATCGAGCGGTCCTGGAAGGCCAGGGCCCCCTCATAGAGGCGGCTCGCGACCTCGAAGAACCGGACGAGGTCGATGCCGGACCTTTCGATGTTCTCCTCATAGGAGACGGCCCTGTCCCAGGGGATCTTGGCCAGCGTTTCATCGAAGACCCGGCGGTCCTCGGGACTCGCGAAGAGCCCGCGGAACGAGGCGCGCGGGTCCCACGGCTGGTGGATGTCCGTCGGCTGGAAATGGACCCAGTAGGGCTCGCCCGGATAGGTGTCCCTCAGGCGCCAGAATTCCCGGTGCAGGTCGACGGACGTGGGTCGCTTGTCTCCCCAAGCCGTATCCATCGTGACGTCCACTCCCCTGTCCAGGCCGCTGGCCCGGCCGCAATAGGGGTTGGAGGTCAGGAGCTCGGTCACGTACGCGGCTTTATGCAGGCGCTCGGCCATGGTGACGGCCTGCGCGGGAAGAGGGTCGGACTCCGACCGGGTCCCGCCCATGACGCTGCTCTGGAGGGAGGTCATGAAGGACGGGACGGAGACCTTCGTCCGCGTGGAATTGCTGTAGGCATTCTCGAAGACGACGCCTTCGGCGGCGACCCGCTCGAGGTTGGGCGTCGTCCGCGGTCTGTGGCCGTAGACGCTCATGAACTCCGCGGCCGCGCCGTCGATGACGTAGAGGATGATGTTGGGCTTATCGCTCCTGCGCACGCCCGAGACGATCGGCGCGGCCCAGTAGGCGATGTTTCCGGGTTGTGCGGCCCCGGTCTCCAGGGCGAGCGTCACCGTCTTCCCGGCGAAAGCGGAAAGGTCTACCGAGCGCTGGAGTCGCGGCGTGCCATCGGGGAACGCGAGTTCGAGCAGCGTCCGGGGCTCGGCGGCCCCCTCGCGCGCGGAGATCCTGAGTTTGACGGCGCGGTCCTCTTTCTCGAGGTCGAAGCCGAAGTCCAGGCGTCCCTTGTCCGGGATCTTCACCCGGAATTCGAGCGCGCCCGGAACGGGGGTTGAAACGGCCCGGCGCGTCGTCCGGCCCCAGGCTTTGCTGACGATGCCGACCGCGGGCCGAGCGGCGCTTCGGCCCTCGGCGAGAGTTCCGGCGATCACGATACGGGCCGCGTCCAGGTGATCCTCGAGATGCAAAGGGACGTCCGCCCGCAAGGTCCGGGACCGGGCGCCCGTGCCGCGGCAGCCGACGACGGCCAGCAGGCCGAGCGGGAGCGCGAGGAGTCGGAGTCTTCTCATCCTTACCTCAGGCTCGACAGCGGCAATCGCCAGAGGCCGCGCTTCGACGTCCCGGCGAAGAGGTCCCTGCCCGTCGACAGGAAGCAATGGACCGCAACGGCGTCGGGGAGTCCCGCGTTGACCGGCGTCCAGCTCGCGCCGCCGTCCCTGGTCAGGAAGACGCCCAGGCCGATCTCCGACCTCCCCTTTGGCTCCGCGGGATGCACGAGCGCGGCGAAGAGGTCCGACCCGATCACCGCGAAGCGCGTGGCGATGATGTCGTCCGGCAACCCCGCGTTGACCGGCGCCCAGCTCTTGCCCTTATCCACGGAGAGGAAGACGCCGTCGTTGACCGGATTGTTGGGATAGACGACGACCACTTCCCCTTCATCGCCCGTTATGTCGCCCGTCCTGTGTTGGACGCTGGCGAAAAGGTCCGCCCCCCTCGACGCGAGGGCCGTGACCGTAGGGATCCTCGGAAGCCCCGCGTTGACGGCCGTCCAGGAGGACCCGCCGTTCGTGGACATGAACACGCCGCCGTCGGCGCCGGCGAAGAGGTCCGACCCTAGCTGCCCGAAGCACTGGACCCAGTCCGGCCCGGGCTGGCCTGAGTTCATGGCCGACCAGCTTTCGCCGCGGTTCGTCGACCGGAAGACGCCCCCGTCCGTGCCCGCGAAGAGGTCCGACCGGACGACGGCGAAACAGGCGACGACGGTCGATTCGGGCAGTCCCTCGCTCGCGGCGGACCAATCCCGGCCGGAGTTCGTCGACCGGAAGACCCCTTTGTCGGTCCCGACGAATAAGCTCCCTCCCATGGCCGCAAGACTGCCGAGCTCAAGGTCGCCGGGAAGGTCCGAGCGGACCGGCGTCCATGCGGCGCCGTTATCCGAGCACCGGTAGATGCCGCCCATGACGCCCCGGGTCAAGACGAAGAGGTCCGGCCCGGCCACGGCCAAGTCCCCGATATCGGCTTCGCTGGGCAGTCCCGAGTTCGCCATCGCCCAGCTCGCGCCGTAGTCGGCGGAACGGAAGATGCCGCATCCTTCGGCGCCGGCAAGGATATAAGACCCGCTCGTCGCGAGGCACTGGATTTCCGCGCGCTCCGGCGTTCTTTTGGCGGTCTCTGTCCAGCTCGTGCCGCCGTCTGTCGAAACATAGATGGCCTCGCCCGTGCCGGCAACGAGATTCTGGCCGCTGCCGGCCAGGCACCGGACATCCGCGTTTTCCGGCAATCCCGAGACGACCTCTCGCCAGTTGGCGCCGCCGTCTGTCGAAAGGTAGAGACCGCTCCAGGTGCCGGCGTATAGCTGCGCGCCGTTCGCCAGGAGACACCTGGACACCGGGGTAGGATCCAAGTCCCCGGCTCGCGTTGGTCCAGCGGCCAGGCCGCCCGCGGCGAGATAGATGCCTTTAGTGAGGCCGGCGAAGACGTCCTGACCGACCGATGCCAGACACCGGACTTCGCGATCGTCGAGCGACCCCGGGTCAACGGCCCTCCAGCTGGCGCCGCTGTCGTCGCTCCGGTAGACGCCGTGCGAATAGGTGCCGGCGAAGAGAACAGGGCCTGCTTGCGCGAGGCACGAGATGCCGGCATCCACGGGCAACCCGGAGCCGGCGGCGACCCAGGTGGCCCCGAGGTCATCGGTCACGAAAACGCCCTGCCCGGTGCCGGCAAAGACGCTCGGCCCGCTCACGGAAAAACACGACACCCGGACGCCCTCGGGCAATCCCCAGTTGGCCGCCTTCCAGCTGGCGCCGCTGTCGGTCGACACGAAGACCCCCTGGTCGGTGCCGGCGAACACGTTCGACCCGCTCGCCGCGAGCGCGTTGATCCCGCAGCCGCCGGGTCCTCCGACGTTCACCCACTGGGCGCCCGAGTCAGGCGGCGACGACAGCCAGATCCCAACGGAGAGAAGAAGCACGCCGGCGCGCGCGCGCATCACTGATGCCTCCCCCATATCGAAGTCCGATCATCCCCCGAGAAATTCACGGACTTTTCAGGCCGAGAGCCGACAAGGGCAAGCGCCAGATCCCCTGATCCTCTATGCTTATGAAAAGGTCCGCTTCGCTCAGCGCAAAGCACTGAACATCAGCATGGGGTGGCAAGCCCGAATTCAGCGCCGTCCAGCTCTTCCCTTTGTTCCTGGAAAGAAAGGCACCCCTTCCAGTCGTGCCGGCGATAACGTTCGTCCCCGACACAATAAAGCAGTTGACGATCGTATCTGCTGGCAGTCCTGAACTTGCGGCAATCCAACTCTTGCCGCTGTCCGCGGAACGGAAGACGCCGAGCCCGACGGCATGTCTCACCTCAAATTTGCCGCTGTGCGCGGCGGGGCGCAGAAGTCCGGCGAAGAGGTCTGACCCGCTCGTCGCGAGACAAGTGACATACGGATACTTGGGCAATCCCGAGTTGAACGCTCTCCAAATGGCACCATTGTCTGTGGATAAAACGATACCCAGGCCGGTCTCTTGCTGGAACGTCTTTACGCTCATGTCCTCAACCCCCGATATCCAGGGACGGTGAATGCCGGCATAGAGGTTCGGCCCGCTTGCCGCAAAACAAACGATCTCCGCCTCCGTTTGCTCGAACCGTCCAGAGCCGACCGCCGTCCAGTTTTCGCCATTGTCCGTGGACAGAAAAACCCTCCTATCGGCTGCTGCAAAGAGGCTCGATCCGTTCGCTACAAGAAAGTTGACGTTAGCTCCCTCGGGCAATCCGGAACCGGCTGCCGTCCAGCTCATGCCCTTGTCCGTGGAACAAGAGACCCCGGAGTCGGTGCCGGCGAAGAGGTCAGCCCCGCAGACCGTAAGGCAGTTGACACCGTCCCAGAGTTCGAAACTCGCGTTAGCGGCGATCCAGCTCTCGCCATTGTCCGTCGACCTGAAGATCACGCCCCCCGGAGCGCACTCCGCGATCGCAAAGAGGTCGGTTCCCATCCCGACTAAACCAGGAATCCGGGCGGACACGGGCAAACCCGCATTGCCTGATCTCCAGGTCGTGCCATTGTCGGGAGACAGCAGAACTCCGAGGCCGTCTGTGCCGATAAGAATATTCGGCCCAACCAAGGCCACGCAGTGGATGTCGATCCTCGGCAATCCCGCGCACAAGGGCTTCCAGGTTGTGCCGTTGTCTCTGGACAGAAAGACGTTGCCTCGAGCGAGGGCGAAAAGTCCCGTCCCGCTCACTTCAAGACAGGAGACCGACGAGTCCCCCGGCAATCCCGAGTTGACCGCCGTCCAGGTGGCCCCGCTATCCGAGGAGCGGAAGATACCCATTGTCGATGTGACGGCGAAGAGATGAGGCCCGCTGACTGCAAGACGGTTGACCCAAGGGCGTTCGGGCATGCCCGTGCGGACAGCCCGCCAACTCTCGCCGTCGTCCGTTGAAACGTAGACGCCGCCCGAGCCGCGTCGCTCCATGTCTCCCAGGCCGGCAAAAATGTTGGTGCCTACGACCGCAAGATCGTTGACCCAGAGTTTCTCAGGCAAACCGACCTTGCCGACGGTCCAGCTCGTGCCGTTGTCCGTGGACCGATAGACGCCGCTCCGAGCGCCGGCAAAGACCTGCGTTCCGCTCACGGCGAGGCTGTCGGCCCCACCGAATTTCGATCGCACCGAACTGGGGACCGTCCAGCTCTTGCCGTTGTCCAGAGAGCGATAGAGCGGCCCGAAAGTGGTACTGGCAAAGAGGCAGGACCCGTTCGCCACGAGCCGGTCGACCGATCTCATTTCTGGCATTCCGGAGCTCGCGGCCGTCCAGCTTCGGCCATTGTCCGTGGACAGGAAGACACCATCGTCGGTCCCGGCGAAGAGGTTCGTCCCGATCGTCAGGAAAGAGAAGACGCGGCACCCCCCTGGCCCGCCGGCATGAATCCATTGGGCGCATGCGATCCGGGGGATGGCGAGGAGGGTCAGCACACCAACGAGCGAGATCGCCGCGCGAATTCTCATCGAAGGCACCTCCCCCATTATGCGGTCCGACTGACCCTTTGCTGAGGTCAGTATGGGCGTGTTCCGAGCGGAAAGTCAATATCCAGGGGGACGGTTGGACAGGGGCGTGGGCGGCGTGCGGCGGCCGGTCTAACGGCTCGCGCCCGTCGGCTTCTTCTCGGGGTACAGCGTGACCTGGACGTAGCGCTTGAGGTTGAAGCACGTCCGGGTCGCGGCCTGGACCGTCCTCGCCGACAGGGCCGAGAGAGTTTCCGGGAAGCGCAGCGCCTCCGCCGGGTCCTCGCCGAGCCGGAAGCGCTCGACGAGCTCGGACAGCCACCACCCGTTCTCCCGGATGTTGACCTCGTAATCGCGGGACTCTGCCGTCCTCACGTCGGCGACCTCGCGCTCGTTCGGCCCCTTGTCCTGGAGCTTCCGGATCTCCTTGAAGATGACCTTGGTCATGGAGTCGATCCGCTTGGGGTCGGCGCCGAGGTCGATCATCACCCGGTACTCCTCCGTGCGGGATCTTGTAGGAGACGGGCTGGACGGAGACGTCGTAGGTCTCGCCGAGCTTCTCGCGCAGGACCTTCCGCAGCCGCGTCTCGAGGACCTGCGAGGCCGCGCGCAGGGCCAGCCGGTTCTCCATCGTCCTCCTGAAGGGCCCGGAGAAGACGATGGCCTCCAGGCTCTTCGGCTCGAGGCCCTTGACGACCGCCCGCTTGACGACGCCCTCGGGCGGCGGGACGCGCCAGTCCTTCCACGTCTCCTTGCGGCCGCGCGTCGGCAGGCTGGCGATGTAGCGGAGGACGAGGGGCTTGATCGTCTCGAGGTCGAGGTTGCCGACGAGGACGAAGGTGAAGTCGCCCGCGTCGCCGAACCGGTCCCGGTAGAAGGCCAGGGATTTCTCGAGGTCCATGCGTGGGATCTCGTCCACGGTCATGGCCCGGAAGCGGGGCTGGTCGCGCTGGAGCGTGTTCCGGAGGGCGTCCGTGAAGACGGCCTCCGGGTCCTTGACCCGGTTCTCGAGGACGGCCTTGAGCTGGGCCTTGAACGATTCGAAGACGGCCGCGTCGGCCCGCGGCGCGGTGAACGTCAGGTAGATCATCTGGAAGAGGGTCTCCGCGTCCTTCGGCGAGGCGCTGCCCGGAGAGCCCCTCCTCGAGCTCGCCGATGAGGGGCGACAGGCGGACGGTCTTTCCGGCGAGCTTCTTCTGGAGCTCGACCTCGCTGAAGCCGTCCAGCCCGCCCTGCGAGACGACGTCGTCGGCCGTGTTGGCGGGGATGAGGTCGTTCTCCGGGGCGAGCGAGATCCCGCCCGGGCTCGTGGCCTTCAGGAGGATCTCGTCCTCCTTGAACTTCGTCGGCTTGAGGACGACGCGCACGCCGTTCGAGAGCGTCCACTCGGTGATGCCGGCCGTCTCGACCGTCCGCGCCGAAACGATCTCTCCGGGCGCCGGCGGGGCGGCCAGGAGCGGCGCGTCGCTGACCGTGTCCTTGTAGGCGGCGAGGTCCTCCTTGCGGACGTCCTCGAGGACGGCCAGGAGCGCGGCGGCGTCCGGGACCTTGGCCGACGGCTTGTCCGGGGCGTTGACCATGATGACGCGGTTCCGCTCGGTCATCCACTCCCGGGCCAGGCGGTTGACCTCGTCGAGCGAGATCCCCGGCATGAAGCGGGACTGGAGGGTGTGCTCGTATTCGATGCCGGGGATGGGCTCGCCCTCGAGGAAGCTCCGGGTGAACTCCTCGGCGAAGTCGGCCGAATCCTCCGTCTCCTTCTCGACCAGGGCCCGCTCGTAGAAGCGGGCGATGTCCCGCTTCTGGCGGTCGAACTCGGTCGCGGTGAAGCCGAAGCGGCCTACCCTCTCCCCCTCGGCGTAGAGGGCCCGCAGGCCCCGCAAGATCCCGCCCTCGGGGACGAGCGCGGAGAGGGCGAAGAGCTCCTTCGAGGCGACGAAGCGCTCCTCGCTCGCGCCGGCGCCGAGGAACGGCGGGTCCGGCTTCTGGGCGACCTCGTTGAGCCGGTTGTTGAGCATGGCGTTGAAGAGCATCTCGACCGTCCGCTGGCGGTAGGCGCCGATCGTGCTCTGGTCGCGGAGCGGGAGCTTGTGGAAGACGGCGACGGTGCTCCGCGAGGCCTCCTTGTCGGTGGCGACGGCGACGAGCGTCTCGTCATGGTCGGGGACGGGATAGACGGGTCGCGGCGGCGCCTTGGGGTCGCGCGGGATCCCGGCGAACTGCTTCCGGACGAGGTCCTCCATGCGGGCCCGGTCGAAGTCGCCGACGATGATGACGGCCATGAGGTCCGGCCGGTACCACGTCCGGTAGAAGCGCTTGAGCGTCTCGGGCTTGAAGCTCTCGATCGTCTCCTTCTTCCCGATCGGCTGGCGCTCGGCGTAGCGCGAGCCGCGGAAGAGGACGGGGAACTGCTTGTCCCGCATCCTCGCCTCGGCGCCCTGGCCCAGCCGCCACTCCTCGATGATGACGCCCCGCTCCTTGTCGATGGCCTTCTCGTCGAAGGTCAGGTTGTGGGCCCAGTCCTCCATGATGAGGAGGGCCGTCCGGATGATCTCGGGCGAGTCGGTCGGGATCCGGAGCATGTAGGTCGTCTCGTCGAAGCCGGTGAAGGCGTTGAGGTCGGGCCCGAAGCGCATGCCGATCGACTGCATGAAATCGATGAACTTCTGGCGCGGGAAGTGCTTCGAGCCGTTGAAGGCCATGTGCTCGACGAAGTGGGCCAGGCCGCGCTGGTCCTCGTCCTCGAGGACCGAGCCGGCGTTGACGACGAGGCGGAGGTCGGCCCGGTTCTTCGGCTCCTTGTTCTCGCGGATGTAGTAGCGGAGGCCGTTCGGGAGCGTGCCGACCGTGATCTTCGGGTCGACGGGGATCTTCCGGCCGAGGGCGAACGGGTCGGCCTGCGGGGCGGCGGCGTCCTGGGGGCTGCTCCAGGCGTGCGTGGCGGGGGAAGCCAGGAGGGCGGCCAGGACCAGGACGGGCGCCAGGAGCGCGGGCCATGCGGCGAGGCGGGTTCTGAGCTGGTGTTTCATCCTCTCTATCATAGACGATTTCCCCTTTCTTTGCCTTTTTGCCCGCTTGGGCCTATATTGGAAAAGTCACCAAATGAAGGACCCGGCCCGCGGAGGGGGAGCGATGATGAGCAAGAGGCCCGCTCGAGTCCCTGCGGCCACGGCCGTCCTGGCGGTCGTGTCTTTATCTCTTTGTCTCGGCGTCCCGTCGACGTTCGCCTTCCCGACCGCAACGGCGGCTCCCGGGGCCGGACAGTCGGCCGCCGGCGCGCAGGTCGCCTCGGCCGCGCCCGCCCGGCGGAACTTCCCGCCCGACTTCATGGGGACGGCCGGCATCGCCGGTTGGGTCCTGACAGAGGCGCCGCGGGCGTTCACCAGGGACTCCCTCTACGGCTATGTCGACGGCGGGGCCGAGATCTTCCTCCAATACGGCTTCCGGAACCTCTGGGTCTACCGGTTCCTTCCCGAAAATCCGGAGGGTGGGAAGGAGATCACGCTCGAGCTCTACCAGATGGCCTCCCCGGCCGCGGCCTTCGGCATCTTCTCGACGAGGCGGGAAGGCAACGAGCCCGTATCGCCCTCGATCCGGACGACCCATTGGCTCGGCCGCGAGCAGACGAACATGGTCAAGGGCGACCTCTACGCCAACATCCTCGCCGCCGGGTGCACGCAGGACGAGGTCGCGGCGTTCGCCATGTCCCTCGACCGCCATCTCCCGGCCGGCGACACCCTCCTGCCGCGCGCCTTCTTCTGCATGCCCGAATTCAACCTTATCCGGGGGAGCGAGCGCTATATCTGCGGGACGGCCGCGGCGACGAATGAATCGCCTCTCCTCGGCGCCGACTTCTGGGGGTTCAAGGAGGGGCTCGCCGAGGCCTATTCCGTGAAATACGGCCCGGGGAGTTCCAAGCTCGTCCTCATCCGTTTCAGGGAGCAGCCGAAGGGCCTCTGGAACGACGTCCTCGGCCTGTTCGGCGAGTATCTCCTCGGCGTGACCGTCATGCATGAGATCATGCAAGGCCAGACCGTGGCGGGGCGAAAATTCTATTTCGGCTTGAACGGCTTGAACGGCGTCCTCATCACGGACGAGCCCGACCCCGAGGTGGCCAGGGTCAGGATCGATCTGACCCTGAAGACGGCCAGCCGGTACCAGGGCTTCGGGCCTGGGCGGGACAGGCAGATCCCGTGATGGGGGCGCTCCGGCGCGGCGCCGCTTCCCCTCGGCTTGCCTTTTCCGGTTCGGCAGTCTTTAATAGTCTCTTTGGCAGGGAGGAAAGGTTATGTCCCGAATAAAGAACGGAAGATCGGTCCTCGGATTCGTCTTGATAGCCATCGCGGCCGCTTTCCTCCAGGCGGTTGCCGGACAGAACCAGCAAGCGCGGGTCGCCGCTGCGCCCCCGCAGCAAAATCTCCCGCCGGACTTGGCGGGCCTCGCGCGGGTCCCGGGCTGGGTCCTTTCGGGGACGCCGCGCAGGTACACGGCCGAGTCCCTCTACGGCTACGTCGACGGCGGCGCCGAGATCTTCCTCCAGTACGGCTTCCGGGACCTCCGGGTGCTCCGTTTCCTGCCGGCCAAGCCGGACCCGAAGAGTGGCCGCGAGATCACCCTCGAGCTCTACCGGATGGCCTCGCCCGCCACGGCCTTCGGCATCTTCTCGACACGGCGCGAGGGCGACGAGCCGGTGTCCGCCGCGATCAGGACCGTTCACTGGCTCGGGGCCGACCAAGCCGGCCTTGTCAAGGGCGACCTCTATGCCAATATCCTCGCCTCCGGCTGCGACCAGGCCACGGTCGAGGAGTTCGTGCTGGCGGTCGACCGCGAGCTCCCGCCGGCGGAGGAGATCGTGCCGCCGGGCATCGCTGTGATGCCCGAATTCAGCCTCGCTCCCCGCACGGAGCGCTACATCCTCGGGGGTGAGGCGGCCGTCAACGAGTCGCCCCTCCTCGGCGCGGATTTCTGGGGATTCAAGGAAGGCCTGGCGGAGGCTTACTCCGCCAGGTACGGCTCGGGGACCTCCAAGCTCATCCTCATCCATTTCAAGCAGCCGCCGCAGGACCTCGCGGGCAAGGTCTACCGGCTCTTCGAAGAGCATGCGATGAGAGTTTCGATGTCGGACAACGTCGTGCAGGGGGGCATCCCCACCGGCGGCAGCTTCTATTTCGGCGAGAACGGCTCGGACGGGGCCCTCGTTCTCAACGAGCCGGACCCGAAGATCGCCCGGGAGCGCATCCAGGAGGCCCTGGATAAGGCCGCCAAGCGCCTGCGTGAGCCGCCGAAAGACAAGCCGGTCAAGAAGCTCTCCTGATCCGGGACGCTTCGCCGCGCCGC
>CAWDTC010000036.1:0-10372 GCA_963805045.1 Candidatus Aminicenantota bacterium | reverse complement strand
ACACTTTTGCTGATAATTTTCACACTCGTTTTTGTAATACGTATTAGTACATTTTGCCTTTTTCAAGCAGGGGGCATTACCGGCATTCCCCGGACCGTATTGTGTATCTGGTGCATAGGGGCATAGGTACTCACGCCGTCCAAAAAGAATTGCAGATGGTGTAGTTGTGTTTTCAAAATATTTCTGTATCTGTATCTGTAGGAACTTTCTAGGTTCGATAATTAGTGTAGGTTCATTGCGGGTTGCTGCTACGAATACAGATGTTTTACCACTGCCAGTATGACTTGATAACAGGCAGGATTGCGTACCAATCTGCTGTAGTGCTTCGTACCGTTCCGTCCGACCGGTTCCGGCTGCTGGCCGCCGAGGCCGAGGCCGCCGCCCGGACGAAGGCCGAAGCGCCGGCGGCGGAGGGCGGGCGGGGAGGGTCCGATGAATAGAGTCCTCAAGGTCGTCCTCATCTTCCTGGCCGTGGACGCGGTCGGCGTCGGCCTCTATTTCGGCGTCAAGGCGCTCGGCGGCCGGTCCGCGAGCCCCCAGGACGAGTACGTCTGGACGACGGTCGACGCGGCCTACCAGCCGCGCAACGCCGTCGAGGAGTTCATCAAGGCCGACGCCGTCCAGAAAGGTCTCCTGCCCGTCCAGATCAAGGACTACGGCCGGAACGAGGCCGTCCTCAAGAAGTTCCACGGCGCCAGTATCGCCCGGGCCAACGAGGCCGTCCTGGACATGGCCTTCCGGGGCCTCCAGGACTGGATGCTCGTCGACCTCATGTACAAGAACGAGAAGCAGCGGGACGTCCTGCGGACGATGCTCTACGTCGAGACCGGCGGCCAGTGGAAGGTCGGCGACAGCGGCCGGCTGATGAAGTGATGCCCATCCGGACCCTGAAGGCCGACATCCTCGTCATCGGCGCGGGGCCCGCCGGGCTGACGGCCGCGCTGTACGCGGCCCGCTCGGGCAAGCGGACGCTCATCCTCCAGGGCCGCGCCCCCTCCAGGCTCGGGCTCGATTACACGATCGAGAACTACCCCGGCTTTCTCTCCATCGGCAGCCGGGAACTGCTGGCGCGCTTCCGGGAGCAGGCCGTCCATTTCGGGGCCGAGATCGTCGAGGGCGACGCCGTCGCCTTCGGGCTCGACTCGAGCCCCAAGTATGTCACGACCAAGGACTGCCTGATCGAGGCCGGCGCCGTCATCCTGGCCACGGGCAAGCCCGTGCCGCGGGAGCGGCTGGTCCCGGGCGAGGACCGGCTCGTCGGGCAGGGCGTGAGCTACTGCGCGACGTGCGACGGGCCCCTTTTCCGCGGCGCGGACGTCGTCGCTGTCGGCGACTCAGAGGAGGCCCGCGAGGACGTCGCGTCCCTCCTCCAGATAGGCTGCCGCGTCCACTGGATCCCGGGCAAGGCCCCGGACGGACCGGAGGCCGCGGCCGCGGCGGCCCTGGCGGCGCGCGGCGCCGTCGTGCACGCGGCGGCCCGCGTCGTCGAGATCGTCGGCGCGGACCGCGTGGAGAAGGTCCGGCTCGAGGAGGGCGGCCGCGTCGAGGAGCTCGCGGCGGCGGCCGTCTTCATCTTCCGCGACATCCCGGCGGCGCCGCTCCTCGGCCGCGCCGGCCTCGCCCTCGACCACAAGCAGTGTGTCGCCGTCGACCGGTTCCAGCGGACGAACCTCCCCGGCGTGTTCGCGGCCGGGGACGTCACCTGCGGCGGCCTCCAGGTCGTGGCGGCCGCGGGGGAGGGCTGCGTCGCGGCGCTCCAGGCCCTGATGTCCCTCAGGACGTAGCGAAGGGAGAGGGGAAGGCCGGGCCGGCGTCAGGAGCCGGAACCGTTCTTCGCCGGCCGCCGCCCGAGGCGGAAGAGGATCTTGCGGCTCTTGGAGATCGTGACCTTGCCCCCGATCGGGACGACCATGAGGTTGCGCCGGATGTTGTGGCCGAAGTTGGAGACGCCCAGGATCGGCAGGGGGAAGCCCTGCTTCCGCCGCTCGCGGATGACGTCGCCGAGGTAGGTCCGGACGAACCTCAGGGCCTCCTGCTGCTGCCGGCGGGCGTGCGAGTTCTTGTTCGTCGGGCTGAGCGAGCCGACGACGATCCCCCTGATCCCCTTGAAGACATTGTGCCGCCGCAGGGCCGCGAGCAGCCGGTGGAGGTCCTCGACGTCGACCTGGATGTCCTCGATGAAGAGGACGTGGCGCCGCCAGCTGAAGCGGGGCGGTTTCTTGCGGTTGAGGAAGTTGACGAAGGTCGAGAGGTTGCCGCCGATGGGGATGCCGGACAGCCGGCGGGGCGGCGGCGGCGTCAGCCAGGCCTGGCCCTGGTACTGGATCTCCTCGCCCGACATCAGGGCGAGGATCTTGCCGACGTTGCCCCGGCCGATCCGGAGCGAGGGGAAATAGATGGCCGGGACCCGGCAGACGTGGTAGATCTCGTTCAGGAGGAAGGTGAAGTCCGAGAAGCCGATGAAGAGGGGGCGGCGCTCACGGATGACGCGGTAGTCCTTCTTGTCGAGCCGGCGCAGGATGTCCTCGGCCCCGGTCCCGCCGGCCACGGAGACGATGAGCTCGAGCTCCCGGATGGCCCGCTTGAAGACCTCGGCCCGGGCCTCGGCGGGCGCCGTGACGTGGTCGATCTCCTCGTCGCTCGAGAAGAGGTGGGGGCTGAAGTAGATGTCCTTGGCGCCGAGGGCGCGGCGGAGGGTGTTCGCCGTCTTCCTCAGCCGGGCCTTCTCCGAACGCGGCAGGCAGGTCGAGGGGGCGATGAAACCGATCTTTTCGAAGCTCATATCCGCGCCTGGCCAGAATGGTCAATAGCCTACCAAAAACGGCCCCGTCTTTCAAGGACGCCGGCCGGCCGCGAATGTCTCATGGGCGCCGGAGTCCAGACGTAATTAATTGATAATAAATTAATTAAGTGGGAATGACGGGCCCCGCCGGGGAGGGCCGGCTCCCCCGGGGACGCCGAGACGCAATCCTTCCTATCTGCGGCGATATCAACAGGATAGCGACATCCGGCCCCCCCGGACGGCTCAGAAGGACTTGAGCTTCTGGCCGGGCACGGAGAGCTGGATGGCCTTGAGGGCCTTGAGCTCGATCTGGCGGATCCGCTCGCGGGTCAGGTTGAAATACTGGCCGACCTCTTCGAGCGTGTACTCCCGCCCGTCCCCCAGGCCGTACCTCATCCGCAGGACCATCGTCTCGCGCTCCGGCAGGGTCCGCAGCGCGGCCTCGATCTGCTCGCGGAGGTTGATGTGGATGACGGTGTCGGGCGGGGAGGGGAAGGACTTGTCCTCGAGCAGGTCGCCCAGCGCGCCCTCGCCGTTCTCGCCGAGGGGCGTCTCGATGGAGACCGGGTCCTGGGAGCTGTAGAGCATCTCGAGGACCTTGGTCACGGGCAGATTCATCTTCACCGCCAGGTCCTCCGGGCTCGGCACCCGGCCCGTCTCCTGGACGGACGTCTGGGAGATCTTCTTCAGCCGGTGGATGGTCTCCGTCAGGTGGACGGGGATGCGGATGGTCCGGCCCTGGTCGGCGATGGCACGGGTGATGGACTGGCGGATCCACCAGGTCGCGTAGGTCGAGAACTTGTGACCGCGGCGGTAATCGAACTTCTCCGCCGCGCGCATGAGGCCGATGTTGCCTTCCTGGATGAGGTCCAGGAGCTGGAGGCCGCGGCCCTGGTACTTCTTGGCGATGGAAACGACGAGCCTGAGGTTGGCCGAGACGAGCTCGCTCTTGGCCTTGTCCTTGGCCCGCTTGCCCGAGGCGATGGCCATCAGGACGGCGCGGGTCTCCCTGCGGGCGAGCTTGCCCGCCCGGGGCAGCCGCGCCTTGAGGCGGGCCTGGACGTGCTCGACGATCCGGTCCTTCTGCTCGGGCTTGAGGTCCAGCCCGCGGACGAGCCCGATCATCCGGACGGTGAGGCGGGCCCGGGCGACCCTCGTCCGGGCCAGGGGCCGGACCTTGGCCAGCCGGGTCCCGAGGACCCGCAGCCGGCGGATCCTGTCCAGGACGTCGGCCCGCTTGGCCTCGAGGTTCGGCTCGGCCGAGGCGTCCTCGCCGACGGTGAAGAACCGGGACAGGCTCTCCGGGCTCCTGCGGACCGTGGCCTCGAGGTCCAGGATCTCGTCCATGGTGAAGGACGTCCTGGCCAAGGCCTTGAAGATCGCCCGTTCGCCCCTCTCCATCCGGCGGGCCAGGGCGATCTCCTGGTCGCGGGAGAGGAGAAGGATGCTGCCCATCTCCCGGAGGTAGATCTTGACCAGGTCGGCCGTCTGCTCCATGTCCTCGGGCGAAGCGAGCGCCTTGCCGCCGCCGGCCGGGGCCGTCCGCGGCCCCTCGGCGCCGTCGGAGAGCTGGTCCGGCGCCGACGCCGGGGAAGGCCTCCTCCTCCTCGGGGAAGAGGGTGTCGGAGCTGACCCGGGGGATCAAGCTGAGGAGGTCCTCTTTCTTGAGCTTATATTGCGTGGCCATATCGTTCCCTTTCTTACTAATTATATAGGAATACTATATTAATAGGATTCTCGTTGCAAAAGTAAAGCTTTTTCCTAATAATTTTCTGGCCCTCGGCCACTCCCGGGGAAAGGGGGCCGGGGGCGGATCCGTCACACCCCCAAAGGGTGAAACCTTCGAATAAGAAGCGCGGAGCATATACGATTCGCCCCGCCCTGTCAAGAGGTTTTCTCATCTTTTTTCTTCCCTCCCGGCCATCCTCAGGGCATTTCCGCCGGTGTTCCGGAGGATGTCGTCGTACAATTAACCAAGATTCGTGCCAAAAAGTTCCCCGCGGGTGCCCTCCTGCGGCCGTAAACGGAGTGGGAGGCCGTCCTCAATTGGGGACACCGCCCCTCCCCAGGGGGCGGCGCGGGTCGGGATGGAAAAGAGGCCCGAGGGCCTAACCGGGTGCCGGCCGGGTCAGCCGGCCCGCTTCGGCCCATCCTTCCCGTCTGGGACGGGTCCGTCCTCCGCGGCAGGACCGGGGCCGTCCGCGCCCGGCTTCCGGGTCCGCCTGGGGTCGGGCGCGGCCGGGACGAAGTCCAGGGCCGCGGAGTTGATGCAGTAGTGGAGGAAGGTCGGAGGCGGCCCGTCGTCGAAGACGTGCCCGAGATGGGAGCCGCAGACCGCGCAGCGGACCTCGACCCGCTTGACGAGGAGCGAGAAATCGTCCTTGTAGACGAGGTTCTTCTCGTCGAGCGGAACGGAGAAGCTCGGCCAGCCCGTGCCGTGGTCGTACTTCGCCTCCGAACGGAAGAGGGGGGTGCGGCAGGCGGCGCACACGTAGAGGCCGTCCTCCCGGAAGTCATTGTAGCGGCCCGAGAACGGCTGTTCGGTGTGTCCCTGCCTCAGGACCCGGAACGCCTCCGGGCCCAGGGCGTCCTTCCATTCCTTCTCGCTCTTGCGGACCTTCTTCCTGGGCATGCCCGTTCCCTCTTTCCTCCAGTATACACGAACCGGGGCCGCCGCCCAACGGCGGCGGGGGCGCCCCGTCCGCGAGTTTAGTCGCGCGAGCGGCCGCCGCGGCGGCTCCCGCCGAACGTGCCGGGGGCCGGGCGGCGCCGGAAAAAACGAAATATCCGACATTTCCCGTTGACTTTTAGTTAACGGCTTCTCTATAATGAAATCGCTGGCTGGAGAGGGATCCTCCTTAGCCCCGCTTCCTTTTCCTTTGAAACCTTGGCGCCTCGCCAGCCAGCGTCCTTGTTCCCCCAGAGAGACCTCGCCCCGACTTTCCGAGTGGTTTTTCCGGGTGTCGCCGCGGCCGCGCGGCTCAGGCTTCGCCGTCGGCCTTGGCGCGCTTCTGCTGGTACATGAGGAAGTCGGCCCGGTCCAGGAACTCCTCGAGCGAGGCGATCTCCTTCGGGTCGTGGCGGACAACGCCCATGCTCGCCGACCACCGGAGGCGCTTGGGCCGGCCGTGGTTGTGGGCCCGGATCCGCTCACTGAGGCGTCTGACGAGGGCCCTCTCGGAGCCGCGTTGCGACCGCATGGCCAGCACGGCGAACTCGTCGCCGCCGATCCGCGCGATGACGTCGCTCTCTCGCAGGGTCTCCCTCAGGATGCCGGCCAGGGCCTGGAGGAGGCGGTCCCCGGCCTGGTGGCCGAGGGTGTCGTTGAACTTCTTCAGCGCGTCGACGTCGATGTACAGGAGGATGGTGTCCTTGTTCAGGCGCTTGGCGATCTTGATCTGCTGCTGCCCCAGGGTGAAGAAGCCGCGGCGGTTGTTGAGACCAGTCAGGTGGTCGGTCAAGGAGAGGCTCTCGAGCTCCTCGTTCTTCTTTTGCACCTCTTGAAGCGCCTGCCCGAGCCTCCGGTCCGCGTCCTTCTTGCCCGAGATATCGACCAGGATGCCGTCATAGAACTTCGCCCTGCCATCCGCGCTCTCGACGTATTGGCAGTAGTCCCGCACCCAGAATTTGCGCCCGCTCGCGCGGCGGAGCTCGTACTCCGAGAAATGCCGGCCCTTTTTGGCCAGCTTGCGGATGAAATCGTCGTGGTCCTTTTGCCTGACGTAAAAATCCTTGACGTTGAAACGGAGGAGGGCGGCCGGGTCCGGGACGCCGAGCATCCTGGCCAGGGTGGCATTCGCTTCGATGATCCGGCCTTCGGGGGTCGTGCGGTAGACGCCGACGGGCAGATGCTCGACGAGGGTGCGGTAGCGTTCTTCCCCGGCGTTCGGCGCCCCGCCGGTCCTGCGGCGCGGAATTCGAGTTACGGCCATGAAGCTCCCTCCCATTCCTTCCCTGGGGATTTGTATCAAAGACGCCCGGGAAAGTCAAAACCGGCGTCTTTGAAATCCCGGCCGGATCCTTGTTATAGTAAGAGGAGAGGAGGGCGGCCATGGAGCGGACGGCCCGATGAGAAAAGCGAGGACGGCGCGCCGCGGTCCTGGGCCTGGCCCTGGCCCTGGCGGCCTGCGCCGCGCCGAAAAGAACGGTCACGGTCGAGGTCACGGACGATGGGCTGCGGGCCGAGGAGGCGGCCGGCCTCGTCCGGCACGGCCATTACCTGGCCTTCAAGCGCGCCGTGCGGCTTTACGCCGGGCTCTACGCGCGCCCCTCGCTCCGGCCGAAGGTCGCCTCGGCCTACCTCGAGGCCTGCCTCCTGCTGGCCCTGCGGGAGAAGGAGATCGGCATCGACGACCCGGGCATGGTCGCGTCCGCCGAGCGGCTCGTCCGGGAGAACCCGATGCTCGCCGGTTTCACGCCCTACGTCACCCTCGTCTCGGCCATCCCTCTGCGGACCCGGGGCGTCATGCGCGACATCGACACCAGCCGCTGGAACAAGGCCGGCGCCGACGAGCTCAAGGCGGCCGAGGGCACGGTCAGGAAGAACGCCGCGACGGACGAGTTCTCGGCCGCCGTGCTTGACGCCTGGTCGTGTTCTTTCGGCCGCTATTCCGAGAAGTGGCGTGACCCGGGCGAGGACCTGAAAGCGTTCCCCGCCTCCCTCCTCGTCAAATACGAGGTCGCCATCTGCGGCCGAAGCGAGCCGGTCCGGCCGGAGCTGCTCAAAGAGATCCTGGCCCGGGAGCCGGGTTTCGCCGAGGCCGACTACCATCTCGGTGAGGACGCGCTCAATGCCGGCCGGCTCCTCGAGGCGGAAAGGCACCTCCTCAAGGCCTACGAGGCCATCCCCGAATCGCCGCAGACGCGGATCCTCCTCGCCGGCATCTATTTCGCGACCGAGGAATTCGACCAGAGCCTCCGCTTCTACGACCTGACCCTCGAGGTTTCGCCCGAATACCGGGACGCCCTCCTCGGCAAGGCCATCTGCCTGAGCACCCTCGGCCGGCACGACGAAGCGATGGCCGTGCTCGGCCGCCTGCTCGAGCTCGGCTATTACCTCATCGGCGAGGCCCACTACTGGCTGGCCTGGAACCTCCACGAGCTCAAGCGGGACGCGGAAGCGCTGGCCCACATCGACGAGTCCAAGAGCCGGCTGCCGACGAACTCCGAGGTCTTCGGCCTGGCCGGGACGATCGCCCTGGACATGGGCGAGCTCGACCGGGCGGAGAAAGACTTCCTCGAATCCCTGAAATACAACCCGGACAATTCGGAGTCCCTCTTCGGGCTGGGGACGGCGAGCGGCCGGAAGGACCGCTGGGCCGAATCCGCCGCCTATTACGAGAAGGCCGCGCGGGCGGCGGACACCGCGGCGGCCGCGGTCGGGGCGAAGATCGAGGAGATCAAGGGGTCGACCCTGTCGGAGGAGCGGAAAACCCGTCTCGTCCGCAGGCGCGAGGCCCAGGTTGAGCGCTTGCGCCTCCAGTCGGCGACGGCCTCCTACGACGCCGCGGCCGCCTACCTCAATGCCGGGCTCAAGGACAGGGCCGCGGCGGCGGCGGCCCGGGCCGCAACCCATCCGGCGCTCAAGGCGAAGGCCGAAGAGCTGCTCCGCTCCGCCAAGAAATGAACGGCCAATAAACGCTTCGCGTCGGGCCGGCGTATTCTCTGATGTGACGCGGGATTCACGGCGACATGGATGACCGGGAGATCGTAGCGCGCTGCCTGGGCGGAGCCGCCGGCGCCGAAGCCGCCCTGGTCCGCGCCTACGGACCGCTCGTCCTGGCCGTGGCCCTCAACGTCCTCGGGAACAGGGAGGACGCCGAAGATGTGTGCCAAGAGACCTTCATCCAGGTCTTCCGGAACCTCGGCCGCTATGACGCCGGCCGGAGCTTCAAGACCTGGCTCCTGACCATCGTCTACAGGAGATCGCTCGACATGATCCGCAAGAGACGCCGCTTCGCCGAGTTCGCGAAGAAAGCGAGGTCGGAACCGTCGGCGCTGGCCCATGATCCCGCTCCCGGCCCGGGTTCCGGCGACCCCCGTACTCTCCCTTCCCGTCTGCTCGAGGGCCTCTCGCCCAAGGAGCGGACGGCCCTCTCCCTGTGGGCGAACGAAGGGTACACGGCCCGGGACATCTCCGAGGTCCTGGGATGCTCGGCGGGCACGGCCCGGGTCACGCTCTTCAACGCCCGCCGGAAGATCAAATCGCTTTTGGAGAACGACCATGGCCTCCTGCAGAACGGTTGACGTCCTTTATCGCGTCCTCCCGCTCCGGCCCGTCCGCGACCTCCTCATCCGGACCCATATGGAGAGGTGCGAGCGCTGCCAGGCCCGGCTCGTCAGCCGGAGCGAAGCCGAGGCCCTGCTCGTCAAGCCGGGCGAAGCGGGGGCCGACGGCAGGCTGTGGCTGGCGATTGAGGGCCGGGCCGGACAGCGGGTCTGTGTGCGGGAGAAGAGAGCCGCCTGGTTCGGCTGGGAATGGGCGGCCGGCGCGGCCGCGCTCCTCCTCGTCGCCGCGGCGAGCTTCTGGCTCCTCCGCGGCGTCGAGAGCGGCGGTGTCCGGCCTGGGGACATCCGGCCCGCCACGGGCTTCGAGATCGAGTATGTCAACGTCGGCGGGGCGCCGGCGCAGGCCTTCGTCTACCAGCCTCAGGGCTCGGACACGGTCTTCGTCTGGGCCGGCAGGACTCCTTGAAAGGAAAGATGACCATGAAAAAATTCGCCGCTTGTCTTCTCGCGGCCGGCTTGGCGGGCGTTCTCGCCCTCGGCCTTCTCGCCGAAGAACCGGCCGGGGCCCCCCTCAGGGCGCGCCTCCCCGGCCCGGCGCCGAACTGAACCTCCGCATCTTCGAGGGGCTCCGGTACGCCGGTGCGCCGCCGACCAAGGTCGTCACCTCGTCGTTCCTGAGGTTCCTCAATTACACGAGCCTCCAGGTCGAATCGGACGAATCCGTCGAACGGCAGGTCCGCCAGGTCTTCAACCTCAAGGATGCGAAACTCCTCTCGGAAGCCAACCTGCAGCTGGGCAAGGGGCCGGCGGAAAAGGCGTTCCACATCTTCCGGCTGGACAGCCGCGAATACCTCATCCTCGTGACGCGAGGACGCCGGTACGAAGAGAGACAGTTCCACATCGAGGTCTACGAGCAGGGGGCCAAGGAGAAGGCGAGCCTCCTCGATATGGAATTCGCCGTCCCGGCCAAGAACGCGGCGGTCTTCGGCTTCGAAGACACCGAGGGGAATCCCTATTTCCTGGCCTTCGGCGTCCTCCACTATGGGATGAAGGGCGGCATCGCGGCCGGCAGCGGCGGCGAAAGCGCTCCGCCAAAGCTTGTCACGTCCGTCGATCCGGTCTACCCGGAGATCGCCCGCCAGTCCAAGGTCCAGGGCGTGGTCGTTCTCGAGGCGACCACGGACATCTACGGGCGCGTGGCCGTGGTCAAGGTCCTGCGCTCGATCCCGCTCCTCGACCAGGCCGCGATCGATGCCGTCAGGCAGTGGGAATATGAGCCGGCCATCATCGACGGGGAGCCGAAGCCGGTCACCTTCACCGTTACCGTGCAGTTCCGCCTCGACGGGGACAAGGGCGCCGCGG
>CAWDTC010000035.1:0-25490 GCA_963805045.1 Candidatus Aminicenantota bacterium | reverse complement strand
GTTTATGTTCTGCTCAACCTACTGGTTCAGTTCGTGCCGCCAGCGAGGGTGTGGCGCTGGATACCTCGCTGGTCGGCAAAGGCTTCGACCATCCGCCGTCATTGCATGAACTGCTGACCCGGCTGTGGCCGATAATGCCCAGCGCTGCGTTGGTCCGGCGTTGCGCGTACGACAAATGCGGCGGCTATCGCGACGAACGCGCGGCGCGAGCTCCCGCTTGCGAGGCGTCGAACTTCTGATCAAGATGCGCGAGCAGGGGCCGTTCGGCTATATCCCCGAGCCGCTGGTGATATGGCGGTTCGCGTGGTTTCCGCGCCAGCTCAAGCGGCTGCCTGATTACTCGAAGGCATTGCACGTTTTCGAGACGTATGTGCAGGAGCGCTACAAGGGGTTTCCGCGAGTCCGCTGGTTAACGCGCGCACGCGGGCTCCACGGAGTATCCTGGCTACGATAGGACTGAAGGCTCTTCGCGACGGCGATCGCTCGCGGGCGCGGGCGGCATTCGCGCGCGCCATCAGGATGGATCCCTACCGGCTCAAGAACTACCTGCGCTGGATGAGGACATTCTTGCCGCACCGGCTGGCGCAGGGTACTTCGGGTGGAAGTTCGCGACGCGCTGCGGATCTATCCGACGGTATCTGGGGAGTAAAAATAGACGGCGTATCGCTTTTCACTTTTTCACTTTTTCACTGTTTGCTGTTGGAGGCATTTTCAATGCGGGTGATTGTAAGTGGCGGAGACGGCTACCTCGGATGGCCGCAGGCGATGTACCTGTCGAAGCGCGGCTACGAGGTATGCGTCGTGGACAACTTCAGCCGCCGTGAATGGGACCTCGAAGGCGGCGAAGGGGCTCGTGCCGCCCTTGAACAGCGGGTAGTTCACGCAATTGAACTGGACCGGGAAGACGAGTGGATAGCCGTTGGTGTCGTAGGCGAGGCTTTCGTTGCCGTTCTTCAGCGCGCATAGTAGCGGGAGACCTGTGTCGATTTCCAAGTCAGCGTCGGGAAGGTGCTCGTGGCGGCCATGGCGGCCCAGACGTCCATCGTATGACGCAGGGACACGGCGTTCTGGGTCATGCCGTCCTGGATCCACTGGTTGAAGCCGTATTGGACTGCGGATACGTCGTGCCGCTCGTCATACCAGACCAGGACGAGCTTGCCGCCGGCGAAGGAGAGCGAAGGCATGATCTGATGGCCGAGGAAGGACGCGTTCTCGGCCGCGGTCGCCACCAGCTGGGGAGTCGACCAGCTGGAGCCGAGGTAGGAGGACGAGACCACGATCCGGGCGCCGCCGCCAGGGCCCAGGTTACGCTGCGACCAGGCCAGATAGACATGTCCGCTCGCATCCACGGTCATCGTGGGGTACGCGTTCGTGCGGAAGGCGGGGCCGGGATTCGTTCCCGGGAGGGATTGCGTGGGAGTCGTCGTCGGCTGGTCGAAAGGAGAGATGTCGGCGACCTTGACTGGACTGGCGAAGCTCAGGCCGCGGGTGAGCGACTGGGCGACATAGATGGAATCCGGCGTCGACTTGGTCTGGCCGAACCGCCGATAGGCGACAAGGATCTCCCCGAGGACGGGCTTGATGGCGATAGACGCGCCCTGATGGGCGTAATTGCCGCTGCTGATCTTGATCGGGGCCCCCCAGGTCGTTCCGCAGTCGGTCGAGCGGGCGAACATGATGTCGCCTATCGATGTCGTGCCCGAGGTCGTGAAGGCGCTGTAGGCGATATAGACGTTGTGCCGGGGGATGCTCTGGCCGTTGACCGTGATATAGGTCATGGGGGCCCGGGGCTGGTCGACGGCGATCCAGGGCTTGTCCATGAACTGCTTGAGTGTCCCGACGGCGATGATCTTTGTGTCGAGATACTGGATCGAGTTCCCGCTTTCCGAGTTGTTGTTGTCGATGAAGCGGGCCACGAACACGACACCGAGGTTGGTATCTCGGTTGAAGGCGATGCCGCTGTAATAAAAGAGACCGTTGGGGCCGCAGCGGACGACAGGGTCGGCGGCCGTGTGATAGCTCTTGAGCAGGTTGGCGTTCGGATCCTGCGGATAACCCGGGAGCATCGTGCTCGTCCACGATTCCCCTCCGTCGTAAGACGTGAATACGCCCAGCCAGGCGTCTCCGACCATGGAGACGGGACTCTTGCCGGGCAGTTCGCCTTCGGAGATGGGCATGTCGACGGTCCGGTAGTCGTTGGCGCCGGCCAGTAGGTGCATCGGATTGCGAGAGGAGACGGCAACTGTGGGCTCATTCTGGCGCTGCAGCCATGGGTCGCCGCCCGGCAACGTCGTGCCCGAGACCATGTTGACGTTCCGGCCGGCGATGACGGCCGGTGTCTGGGTCGTGCTCGCGCTGGAGAGCTTGGACCTGAACGGGATCCCAATCAGGACGACCGCTAGGAACGCCATACCGAGACAGATGAATACACGACGGATGGACATGACCCCCTCCTCTTGCCGCGGCTTCAGAAAGCGGGCTGGGCTCCGACAGTGACGGGCCTGCCCGGCCGGGTCTCAGTTCCGGGAAGGGCTGACGTGGGGAGTGCGGAGGCGCTAAAAGAAGAATGGAGCGTCGGAAAACGGACGGGTCCGTTAGCTCGAACCGGTCCCGCATGACAGAAAGAGGAACCCCCTCGACCTTGGCGGTAAATCTAGCCCCTCCCCGCCCTTTGATATGACGCTATCATCATAGAAACCCTCACCGTGATTGTCAAGGGCTATTATTGCCCCGCAGACACGTTAACTTGCTTTATTTAAATAACTTATCAAACGACACGGCCCAGGGACCTAGCGCATAGCCCCCCGCAAGCCAGGCCGCTCCGCCGGGCTGTCCCGGCTCAGGCGCACTTGCTCCAGCCGCAGTTCGGGCAGACCGGGCACTTTTCGTCGGGGAGGGTCGCGCCGCAGACCCGGCAGGTTGTCTGGTAGAGGTCCTTGGCGACGCTCTGCACTTCTCGCCGACGTGGCGCTCCAGGACCTTGGCGATGGCGTCCGGGATGGACTGGACGAGCGCCGCCCTCGGTGAAGACGGGCTCCGACGCCGCCGATCCCCTTGAGCTGGCTGGATGACCTCCTTGGCGTCCACGCCGCTGCGGAGGGCGAGCGAGATGAGCCGGCCGAGGGCCTCGGCGTCGGCCATCGTCGAGTAGCCGCTCTTGCCGATGCTGGCGAAGACCTCGAACGGCTTCTGGTTGTAGAAGGAGATCGTGACGTAGAGGTTGCCGAACCCCGTCTTGATCTTGTCCGTTACCGAGGGCAGCGTGACCGGCCGGTCCTGCGGGATAGGGCCGACCCTCGGGCGTTCCTTGTAGAGGACCTGCTCGTCCCGGCAGCCGTCGCGGTAGATCGTGATGCCCTTGGTGCCGAGGTCGTAGGCCAGAGCGGTAGGCCTTGCTCGACGTCCTCGACCGTCGCCTCGTGGGGGAAGTTGATCGTCTTCGAGACCGAGTTGTCGACGTGCTTCTGGAAGGCCGCCTGCATCCGGATGTGCCACTCGGGCGAGATCTCGTGGGCCGTGACGAAATAATCGGGCAGGGGCTCGGCCGGGGTTCTTCTCCTTCCACTCCTCGTAGATCGGGTGGACGTCCTTGATCTCGGAGTCGATGATCTTGAGACGTGACCTCGAAGGCGAAGACGGGCTCGATCGAGCGACGAGCAGCCGGCGATCCGCGAGATCGTCCCGGTCGGGGCGATGGTGAAGACCGTCGCGTTCCGCATCTTCGTGCCCTTGTAGACGGATTTGCCGATGTTGGGGAAGCTCCCGCGCTCGCCGGCCAGCTCCGCGCGACGCCGCCACGGCCTCCTTGCGCAGGAAGGCGGCGACCTTCTCGGCCAGGGCCAGGGCCTTGGCCGAGTCGTACCTGATCTTCATCAGGAGCAGGAGGTCGGCCCAGCCCATGACGCCCAGCCCGATGCGGCGGTTGCCCTGGGTCATCGCCTCGATCTGGGGCAGCGGGTAGCGGTTGACCTCGATGACGTCGTCGAGGAAGCGGACGCCGAGGCGGATCGACGCCGGCGAACCGCTCCCAGTCGAAGCGGTCCTTGCTCGCGCGGCTCGTGGAAGTTGGCCAGGTTGATCGAGCCGAGGTTGCAGGACTCGTAGTCGTGGAGGGGCTGCTCGCCGCAGGGGTTGGTGGCCCGGATGGGCCCCAGGCCCGGCCGTCGGGTTGGCCCGGTTGACCCGGTCGATGAAGATCAGGCCGGGGTCGCCGACGGCCCAGGCCGACTCGACGATGAGCTGGAAGACCTTGCGCGCGTCCCGCTTCCGGCCGCCGACCTTGCCCGTGTGCGGGTCGACGAGCTCGTAGGCCGTGCCCGCCTTGACCGCCTCCATGAAGGCGTCCGTGGCCGCGACCGAGATGTTGAAGTTCGCGACGCTCGTTGCCGTCGAGCTTCATCTGGACGAATTCCTCGATGTCGGGATGGTCGACGCGGAGGATGCCCATGTTGGCGCCCGCGGCGCGTCCCGCCCTGCTTGACGGCCTCGGTCGCGGCGTCGATGACGCGGAGGAACGAGACCGGCCCGGAGGCGACGCCCTGGGTCTTGCGGACGAAGCTGCCCGCGCGGCCGGAGGCGGCTGAAGTCGAAGCCCGTCCCGCCGCCCTCCTTGTGGACGAGGGCGGCGTCCTTGACCGTCTCGAAGATCGAGTCGAGGGAGTCCTCGATGGGCAGGACGAAGCAGGCGCTCAGGCACATGCCGCGGCCGGCGCCGGTCAGGGTCGGGCTGTTCGGCAGGAAGTCGCGGTCGATCATCGCCCGGAAAAACTCCTCGGCGAAGCGCTTGCGGCCGGCCGCGGACCTCTCGGCGGAGGCGATGTGGCCGGCGACGCGGCGGAAGAGGTCGGCGGGGCCCTTGTCGACGGCCTCCCCGTTCTCGTCCTTGAGGAAATAGCGCGCCTTGAGGATCTTCAGGGCGTTCTCGGAGAAACCGGTGGGTTCGGCCATGTCGTCCTCCCGTGGTCGTGCGGCCGGCGGACGGTGACGGGGTCCGGCCGCGGTTCCGATGATGCAACCGCCGAATTGCCAAAAGATTATAGCCCGTCGCGGCGCTCTTTTCAAGCCGGCGGCCGGCCGCCGCCCTCGAAATCGGGGACACAATACTCATTCCCCAATTTCGCCGGCGGGACTAGAATGGAAGGGAAGATCGCGGTCCGCAACGAACGGCCCCCGGGGTTGGTTTTATAAAAGAAAGAGGAGGTCCGCCGATGAGAATCGCCGCGCGTTTCGCCGCGTCCGGCCTGCTGGTCCTCGGGACCGCGGCCTGCAGTGCCACGACCGCCTACATCACCGACAGCACCCCCGCCACGAGGGAGATCACTGTCGACGGCCGGTCGGACGACTGGGTCGGGGCCCTGAGCGTCGTCAAGGACGGGAAGGCCGAGGAAGGCTTCCTCAACGACCAGAACGTCCTCTATGTCTGCTTCGCGACCGGGGACGAGTCCCTGCGCCGCCAGATCGCCGACGGCGGTCTGACCGTCTGGATCGACCCGAAGGGCGGGGACGCCAAAACGCTGGGGATCCGCTACCCCCTGGCAAAGCTGCGCCGGCAGCGCCCTACGGCCACCCAGGGAGAGACACCGCCGCAGGGCGAAGCGTCCACGCCGCCGCCGGCGTCCGAGGAAACCGCGGCGGACGAAGCCTCGGTCCTCGAGATCTTGAGGTCCGGGAGCAGCGCGGCGCAGAAAATGAAGATCTCCGACGCGAAGGACCTCGAGATCGCCGCCTCCGAAGAAAGCGGCCTTTTCGTCTACGAGCTGAAGATCCCGCTGCAGTCGTCCCCCGACCGTCCCCTGGCCCTGGCCGCGGCGCCGGGAGCCAAGGTCGGGATCGGGTTTGAGGTGCCGAAATCCGAACGGGCGCCCGGCTCGGGCCGTCCCGGCGGAGGCATGGGAGGCCGGGGAGGCGGCGGCATGGGAGGCGGGATGGGCCGCGGCGGATTCGGGGGCGGAGGAGGCCACATGGGGGGCCACGGCAGGGGCGGGGGCATGGGCCAGCGCGACATGAACGACGAGTCCCTCAAGGGCATGAAGGTCTGGACCTATGTCAAGCTCGCCGCCACGAAGAGCCTGTCCGCCGCCCGGCCTTTCTAATTCGGGGACACCATCCTCATTTCCGAGTTTCCCGTCCTCCGCGGCAAGTGGTAGAATAAGCCTCCGGACCCGGACAGGAGGACGACAATGCCCGATATCCCCATCCCTCCATCCCTCGAAGAACCGACCATCGACCCCGGGGCGTGGGTCGCTCCGACGGCCGTCCTGGTCGGCCGGATGACCATCCGGCGCGGGGCGAGCCTCTGGTACAACTGCGTCCTCCGGTCCGACATTGCGGGGGCGGAGATCGTCGTCGGCGAGGACACGAGCATCCAGGACGGCGCCCTCCTCCACGTCGACGAGGGCTGCCCTTGCCTGGTCGGGGCGCGGGTGACGGTCGGCCACGGGGCCGTTCTCCACGGCACGACGGTCGCCGACGACTGCCTCATCGGCATGGGCGCGGTCCTGCTCTCGGGCTCGAAGATCGGCCGGGGCTCGATCATCGCCGCCGGCGCGGTCGTGGCCGAGGGCGTCGAGATCCCGCCGGGGGTCATCGCCGCCGGCGTGCCGGCCAAGGTCCGCCGCGAGACGACCGAGGCCGACCGGACCCGGGTCGACGAAGCCTGGCGGGCCTACGCCCTGCTCCGCGAGCTCCATAAGAAGAATATTCGGAAATGAGTATTCCGTCCCCGAACTGCCGCCCGAATTGCCGGGCCGTCCTCTTCGACCTCGACGGCACGCTCCTCGACACGATCGACGACATCGCCCTGGCCATGAACCGCGTCCTCGAGCCCCGCGGCCTCGGCACCTACTCGGTCGAGGCCTACAAGACGCTCGTCGGGGAGGGCGCCGAGGAACTCGTCCGGCGGGCGCTCGCCTCGCGGCGGCTCACCGACGCCGAGGTCGCCGCGATCCTCGCCGACTACCGCCGGGAATACGAGGCCTGCTGGCGGCTCCACAGCCGGCCCTACGCCGGCGTCCCCGCCCTCCTCGAGGAGCTCGGCCGCCGCGGCGTCCGGACGGCCGTGCTCTCGAACAAGTCCCAGCCGTTCACCGAGGCCATGACGCTCGCGCTCCTCTCCCCTTTCCGTTTCGACATCGTCCGCGGCGCCAGGCCCGGCGTCCCCCTCAAGCCCGACCCCGTGGCGGCCCTGGGCATCGCCCGCGAGCTCGGCGTCGCGCCCGCCGAGGCCGTTTTCCTGGGCGACACGAGGATCGACATGAAGACCGCGGCGGCCGCCGGCATGCTTCCCGTCGGTGCGCTCTGGGGCTTCCGGACGGCCGAGGAGCTCAGGACGAGCGGGGCCGCCTCCCTCCTCGCCTCGCCCCTCGAGCTCCTGGCCTATTTCCCGGCCGCCTGACCCGCCCCCTCTGCCCCATCCGTCCCCCTCGCCGCCGCTCTCTCACCCCTGCGCCCCCGCCGTGCTTCTTCGGGGTGATGAGGGGTGAGCCAAAATCACCCTCGGGTTCACCGTGACGGGGTATTGGCGCCCGCCCAGGGGGAGCTAAGATGGGGCCGCGAGAGTTGAGTCAAGGACTATGATGTCGAGGCTTGCCGGTGTTCAACGAAAAGCGTAAGGAGCGCAGGATCCGGGAGGAGAACCGGGTCGTCATCGAGGTCCCCGGCAGGCCGGGGCCGGACGGCGGCCCGGAGATCAACGGCCTGACCCAGGACATCTCCCTGGGCGGGGCGAGGATCCTGATGATGGACGAGCTCTTCGCCGTCGGTTCCTCCCTCAAGATGACGCTCTATCTCTCGAAGTCGCGGCAGATCGTCAAGGTCCACGCCCGGGTCCGCTGGGCGCGGACGATCGAGAACGGCTTCTACGAGATGGGCGTCGAGTTCGAGCACGGCATCCCGGCCAGCGTCATGGCCCTCATCAACCATCTCTACAAGAAGGAGCAGAATGTCCCCTCATCCATCCAGGCCGCGAAGTGAGACCCGGGCGGTCCGCGCCCGGGACGATGCCGCCTCACCGCGCGCGATGAGGGGAGTGCGGGCAAAAATCCTTTGGCCAATCGTCGGGAGGGGTGATTGCCGGGGACGAGGGCCCCTGTCAGACTGAGGCCGGACGGAACGAAAATGCGCGCAGCGACGCGAATCGGAACCAAGACCCGGCGCCCGGCGCCGGAGGCGTGGAGGGACGCATGTTAGAACACGTCGAAAGCCCCAGGGAGATCACGACCGTTTTCGAGGGGATCGAAAGCCAGCTGGACCGGTCCCTGTCGGTCCAGAAGGACACCATCGAGAAGGAGCTGGTCGAACGGGTCGCCCGGGAAAAGGAGGAGGCCCAGAAGAGGATCGAGGCCGCCGAGCGCGAGATCGCCGAGAGCCGGCGCGTCCTCGAGGGCCACAAGGCCGCCCTGGCCGAGCTCAAGACGGCCAAGGAGCAGCTCCAGGGCAAGATCAAGGGACACCTGGAGCGGGCCTCCGAGCTGCCAGCAGATGATGGAGAAGATGTCCGGCCAGGCCTACGAGGAGTACGAGCAGGTCAGCCACCTCGGCCTCGAGCTCGACGGCATCCGTCAGCGGGCCGACCAGGAGACCGACCCTCCTCCGCAAGCACCTCGAGGACAAGTACGGCCTCAAGGCCGACCTCCAGGCCGTCCTCGAGCCCTCCGAGACCCTGGCCGAGATCCGGAAGCAGATGCTCAAGATGAAGAAGGTCCGGGAGCTTCTCGAGTCGGGCGCCGGACGCCGCCGCGGCCGAGGCCCCGGCGGAGGCGCCCCTCGCCGCGCCGGCCGAGCGGGAGGCGGAACGGCCCGCCGAGCCGCCCGCCGAGCGGCCCGTGCTGCGGGGCCATCCCCAGATCAGCCTCATCGAGACCCTGGAACCCGCCGACTCCCCGGAGCCCGAGGGCACGCCCCAGGAGCCCGACGCGAGCTCCGACTACGACTACGTTGAGGCCGCCGAGGCGGAAGAGGTCCGCATGCTCAACGAGCGCCTGGCGCAATACCGGCGGACCGAGTCCGTCTTCAACGGCACGGAATTCGCCTACTTCCAGAAAGGCAAGCGGATGGTCCTCGACGGCGAGAGCCTTCATCGGCACCATGGCCAAGGTCTCCGACGTGGCCAAGGGGCTCCACATCAACCTCGGCCAGAAGGAGATGTCGAAGGACCTCTTCCTCATCAAGCAGGAGATCCTCAACCAGCAGGAGGTCCTCCGCAAGACCTTCCTCCGCGTCGTCCGCTTCTGCGAGAAGGAGGACGGCACCCTGCCCAAGGGCGTCGCCGACGTCCTGACCGTCCGGACGATGAAGGACATCCTGGAGCGGCTGACCTTCGGCAACTGGAGCAACCCGGCGGACTTCAACGCCTTCCTGGACCACGTCGGCCTTCCTGAGGGCGGCCCTCAAGAAGGACGTCGCCTCCTCGCGGGATTACCTGCGGTCCGTCCTCGAGCAGCTCGAGGGCGGCGTCGTCCCTCCGCAACTGACGGCCCGAGCCGCGGCCCCGCCCGGGACCGGTCGCGTAGCGCCGGTCAGATGATCTCGAGCTTGTCCTTCTCCGGCAGCTTCGGGAACGGCGCGTGCGGCTCCGTCTGGTACCAGAAGGCCACCGAGGCGATGTCGTCCTGGAGCGGCAGGTAGCGGCCGCCCGACATGCCAGCCCAGGGCCTGGATCGTGACCTTCAGGTCCTTCTCGAAGCGGATCGGGTCCATGATGTGCCAGCGGTACAGCCCGAAGCGCTGCTGGACCTGGTAGTGGCCGTCGCCGCCGGATGACCTGGGCCAGGCCCGATGTAGGGCGTGGTGAACTCGTGGTACTGGACGGAGCCGTCCGGCGCCTTGGCGTCGAAGTCGTACGAGCCGCAGAAGTAGTCCTCGGTGCCCGTGCCGCAGATCGTCGGGAAGTCCTTGTCGCCGTCGATGTAGAACTTGATCTCGCCCTCGCCCCACCAGCCGGTGTTGTGGACGCCCCAGGCCAGGTACGTGCCGACGTACTGGCCCCAGCCCTTGACGCCGTCGAGGATGGTGTAGACGCTCTTGTAGGGCAGCGGATTGACGCGGCGGAACTGGGCGTGGAAATAGGCGGCGTCGGCCGGGACCTCGGTCAGCGTGTAGTTGATCTGGTAGTAGAAGCGTGAAATCGTCCGTCGGCGATGTTCTCGAGGGTGATGCGGAAGCCCTTGCGGAAGGGCATCTCCCAGTAGCAGTTGAAGGCGCTGCCGGGGTTGACGCAGACCGGGCAGCGAGGAGATCTGGGCGTACTGGCCCCAGCCGCAGGCGAAGAAGTCGCCGAGCGGGCACTCGACCGAGGGCGTCCGTCTCGCCGTCCCAGTAGAAGCGGAGGATGGCGAAGCGCCAGGCGCCGGCGGGCGTGCATCCAGATCTGCTGGATGGCGCCCGGGCCCTTGATGTCGGCCATGACGAAGGTCTGCCTTGGGCTTGATGCGTGACGAAGGGCGAGATCTTCCAGCCCTGGCCGAGGTCGCGGGCGGCGCTCTTGGCCGGTGCCGTCGACGGCCATGCCGGCCTTGCCCTTCTCGCCGGTGAAGTTCTCCGGGCTGATCGAGCGCGTCTTGGCGTGGGACAGCCGCGACAGGTTGCCGAGGTTCATGCCCAGGCCCTTGAAGGCCTTCTCGTCCTGGCCGCCCGAGGCGGCCGCGGCGAGGGCCGTCACGAAGAAGGCCAGGGCCAGAAGCCCGGGGCCGCCTTCGAGCAGGCATCGCATTCGATCATGATGTCCTCTCCTTGTCGAACGCTCGAGGGCCCCATTCTAATCCATCCCAATTCGGGGACACAATACTCATTTCCCAATTTACGCACGGCAGGAGCTGCGGTAGGGCTGAACTGACCCGCCCTAGTTTCCCTTCAGCCTCAGGGTCCTGCGGATGAGATCGTGGCCGGACCTTTCCCCCCAGGGGAAGCCGGTTGTGGACGGAAGCCGGCCATCCGCGATAGCATAAAGGGGAGGCGAGCCGTCGCCTTCGGGGAATATTCCCTCCTCAGGCGGTGTATCAAGGGCAGAGGCCCCGGTTCGGGGGACCCGATGAGGCGACGACCCAGGGAGGACGCCATGAACCAAGAGAAGCGCGGATTTGTCCCGTTCGGAGTCGTCCTCCCGATCGTTCTCTTCCTAGCCCTGGCGGCGGGCACAACCTTGCTCCTCGCCGGCCGCTCGGTCTTCGGTCCGGCCCACTCGCGGCCGCCGGCCGCTCCGGCCGAAGCGCGGCTGATTTCGGCCGCGCCGCTCTTGCCGCCCGGAGCGCCGTCCGGCGGCCAGGCAGGCCGAGCCGCAAGCGCCTCGACCAGCTCATCTCCGAGGAGAAGTTCGAGGAGGCCGCGGCCGAGGCGGCCCGCCTCCGCGATGCCGCCAAGCGCCGGGGCGACGACGACGCCTGGGCCTGGGCCCTGATCAAGGAAGCCCAGCTCCGGACCGCCCTCCACGGCTACGAGACCGCCGTCCGCTTCCTCAAGGACGAGGCCGTGGCCGGCCTCCCCGGTCGACCGCGACATGCTGGAGCTTTTCTACGCGCGCTCGCTCGTCACCTACTACCGCTCCTATTCGTGGGAGATCAACCAGCGCGAGCGCGTCGAGGCCGCCGGCCCCGTCGACCTCAAGTCCTGGACGCGCGATCAGCTCTTCGCCGAGGCGTGGGCCGCTCTCGTCCGCGTCTGGAAGGACCGCGACCGCCTGGCCGACCGCAGGGCCGGGGAATTCCCGGACTTCTGGGAGCCCGGCGACTACCCGGCCGGCATCCGCGACACGCTCCGCGACTCGGTCGTCTACCTCTTCGCGCGGCTCCTCGCCGACACGAGCTTCTGGACGCCGCGCCAATCGAACGAGACCTATCTCCTCGGCGTCGATAAGCTCCTCGCCGCGCCCTCCGACGCCGCTTCGGTCGCGGCCGTCCTCGACTCGGCCTCGGCCCACCCGCTCGAGAAGATCTCGGCCCTCCTCGCGGAGCACGAGGCCTGGGCGCGCCGCGCCCGCCGCCCCGAGGCCGCGCTCGAGGCGCGCCTGACGCTCGTCGAAACGCTCCACGGCGCCTTCCCCCAGGACGACGACCGCGCCCTCATCGATAAGCGGCTGGCCGAGTGCCTGCCGCAATACCGCCGTTACGCCTGGTGGGGAATGGGCCAGGCGCTCCTGGCCGAGTTCATCAGCCGCGGAGGACGCGCCCGACGCCCTCGTCCGGGCCCGCGCCGCCGCCCTCCAGGCCGTCGAGGCCTATCCCCTGTCGCCCGGCGCCAAGCGGTGCCAGGCCATCGTCAAGCGCATCGAGGCCCCGGACTTCGCCGTCGAGGCCATGAAGAACGACTCGCCCGGCAGGCGCTCGATCCGGGTCACCCATCGCAACCTCGACCGCGTCTTTTTCCGGGCCTACGCGTTCGATCTTCGTCGGCTCCATCAAGGGCGCCAAGGACTACAACCTCCTCCCCGGCCAGAAGGAAGCCGAGGCGATCATCCAGGGCGCGAAGCCGGCCGCATCGTGGCAGGCCGCCCTGCCGCGGACGCCGGACTACCGCGACCACCAAACCTATGTCGAGACGCCCGCCGGGCTCGCTCCGGGCTTCTACATCGTGGCCGCGTCCCCGCGCGAGGATTTCGCCCGGACCGCGAACCGGATCGTGTCCGTCGATGTCATCCTCTCGGACCTCGTCCTCCTCGTCCGCGACTCGGACGAGGGCGGCGCCGAGGTCCTGACGCCTTTCGGGCGCGTCGGGCCGCCCTGTCGCCGCGCGCCTCGGTCGACCTCTATGCCTATGACTGGCGGAACGGGCACCGGCTCCTCCTGACCCAGCAGACGGACGATTCGGGCAGGGTCCGCCTGGCCGCACGCCCGGGGCCGGGCACCTATTTCCTCGTCGCCCGGAACGGAAACGACCTGGCCGTCGACAGCGACTGGCTCCGCCTGAACGCCGCGGCCGAGGAGCGCGAGTCGACCCAGGCCCTCCTCTACACCGACCGGAGCGTCTACAGGCCGGGCCAGAAGATCTACTGGAAGATCCTGGCCTACAAGGGGCGCCGCGACCTCGGCCGGCTCGGCCCGGCCGCGGACGCCGCCGCGATCCGTCTGGCTCGAGGACGTGAACGGCCAGCGCGTGGCGCAGGCGACGGCCGCGACGAACGCCTTCGGCACGGCCAGCGGCGAGTTCCTCATCCCGGCGCGGGCCGCCCCCTCGGCGCGTGGCGGGTCAGGTCGACGCCCGAGGGCTACGCCCAGGTCCGCGTCGAGGAGTACAAGCGGCCGACGTTCGAGGTCACGGTCAAGGACCCGGAGAAGCCGCTCCGGCTGAACCGGCCGGCGGCGCTCACGGCCGAGGCCCGCTATTATTTCGGCCTGCCCGTCGCCTCGGGCGAGGCCGTCTGGCAGGTCCGGCGCGAGCCGGTCTACCCCCGCTGGTGGTGGTCGGAGGAGACGGGCGGCGCGCGGAGCCAGGTCATCGCCGGCGGCCGGGCCCAGCTCAAGGAGGACGGGACGCTCGAGGTCGCCTTCACGCCGCGAGCCGACGAGAGGCAGGCGGCGGCCGGGGTCTCGTTCCGGTATACCCTCACCGTCGACGTCACGGACGAGGGCGGCGAGACGCGCTCGGCGGGCCGTTCGTTCCGGCTGGGCTTTGTCGGCGTCGAGGCCTCGATCGAGCGCCGAGACCGGCTTCGCCCGGCGAAGGCTCTCCGATCGCCTTCACCGTCACCCGCACCGACCTCGACGGCACGCCGCGGCCCGGGCCGGGGGTCGTTCCGCATGGTCCGGCTCGTCGAGCCGGAAAGAACGCTCCTTCCGGCCGACCAGCCCCTGCCCGAAAACGCCGCCGGCCAACCCGGCCGCTTCGAGACCCCGGGCGACCGGCTCCGGCCGCGGTGGGGGTCATCGCCGTCGCCCGAGGAGATCCTGCGCACCTGGAAAGAAGGGGCCGAGTATTGCCGACGGGACCGTCGACCACGACGCCGGCGGGCGAGGCCTGGTCGACGTCCCCGCCGCTGGAGCCCGGCGCCTATCGCCTCCTCTACGAGACCAAGGACGATTTCGGCGCCGTCTGCCGCGAGAGCCGCGATTTCCTGGTCGTCGGCGCCAGGAAGCCCGCCTCCCCCGCCTTCAAGCTGCCGCTCGTCGTGAGGGCCGAGAGAGCGAGCGTCAAGGTGGGCGGCAAAGCGTGCTTCCTCGTCCAGAGCGGCCTCGCCGGCCAGCCGCTTCTCCTCGAAACGTACCAAGGGCGGACGGCTCTGGGAGCGCCGCTGGATCGACGCCGGCAAGGACTCGGCGGTCCTGGAAATTCCGGTCACGGAGGAGATGCGCGGCGGCTTCGGCGTCGTCATCACCGCCATCCGGGACCATCAGAATATCTCCGCCGCCGAGGACGTCTTCGTGCCCTGGGACGACAAGGAGCTCGGGATCTCGTTCGCGACCTTCCGCGACCGGCTCACGCCCGGGGCGAAGGAGGCCTGGCGCGTGACGGTGAAGATGCCGGACGGCAGGCCGGCCGTCCAGGGCGCGGCCGAGCTCCTGGCCTACATGTACGACCGGAGCCTCGACCTCTTCGCGCCGCACCGCCCGCCGCGCCTCGAAGGCCTTTACCCGCGCCTCGGGGGGCCCGCGGAGTGGAGCGCGGCCCTCGGCCTCGCCCCGCAGGCCTTCTCGGAGGATTCCGGCTGGGGGCCGGGCCGCGTCCCGTCGTATCCGGCGTTCAGGCCGGACGAGCTCCTGACGCTCAGCGAATACGGGATCGGCGGGCCGGGAGGGCGGCGATCCGGGGTCCTGGGCGGGGTCGTCGGCGGCGTGCTGGGAGGCGTCAAGGCCGACCGGACCGTGACCGCGGCCGCGCCGGTCGTGGACGTCAAGAAGACCGCGATAGCCAGCACCTCGGCCGAGGAAGCCCCGGCGGATGCGGCCAGGGCGAAGGGCGGCCCGCCCGGTCAGGAGCCGGGGGCAGAGACGGCGGCAGCGCAGCTGCGCTCGAACTTCTCGGAAACCGCCTTCTGGCAGCCGCACCTCCTCACGGGCGCGGACGGCACGGCGGCCGTCGAGTTCACGGTGCCCGATTCCGTGACGAGCTGGCGCGTCTTCGTCCACGGCGTGACGAAGGACCTCGCGGGCGGGACGCTCGAGGCGGAGGCGCGGACGGTGAAGGAGCTCATGGTCCGGCCCTACCTGCCGCGCTTCTTCCGCGAGGGCGACCAGGCCGAGCTCCGGGTCATGGTCAACAACGCGGGCGACAAGGACTTCGCGGCCGAGGTGGCGCTCGAGGTCTTCGACCCGGCGACGAACGAGAACCTGGCGCCCGCGTTCGGCCTGCCGGCGGCCGTCCCGGCGCAGGCGTTCACGGTCAAGGCGGGCGGCGGCGCGGCCGTCACGTTCCCGCTCGCGGCGCCGGCGCGCGTCGGCACGGTGGCCTTCAAGGTCACGGCGAAAGCGGGGGCCTTCTCGGACGGCGAGCTGCGGCCGCTGCCGGTCCTGCCGGGCCGGATGCACCTCGTCCAGTCGCGGTTCGTGACGCTCAAGGGCGAGGGCGCGTCGCGGGAGATGAAGTTCGCGGACCTGGCCAAGAACGGACGACCCGACGCGCATCAACGAGCAGCTCGTGGTCACGGTCGACGCGCCAGCTTTTCTACGGGCTCCTCGACGCCCTCCCCTACCTCGTCAACTACCCCTACGAGTGCACCGAGCAGACGCTCAACCGGTTCCTCTCGACGGGCATCCTGACGGGCCTCTACGGGAAGTTCCCGGCGGTGGCGCGGATGGCCCAGGAGCTCGGCAAGCGCGAGACGGTCTACGAGTCATTCGACGCGGCCGACCCGAACCGCAAGATGGCGCTCGAGGAGACGCCCTGGCTCGTCGAGGCGCGCGGCGGGACGGACGCGGGCTACGGCATCGAGAAGGTGCTCGACCCGCGCGTCGCGGCGGCGCTCAGGGAGGCCTCGCTCGCGAAACTCCTCAAGGCGCAGACCTCGCTCGGCGCCTTCCCGTGGTGGCCGGGCGGGCCGCCCTCGCCCTACATGACGCTCTACATCGTCCACGGCTTCTCGAAGGCGCTCGAGTTCGGCGTGGCCGTGCCCAAGGAGCCGGTGGCGCGGGCGTTCGGCTACCTCCACAGGCACTACCTCGACGAGATCGTGGCCGACCTCATGGCCCACGACACCGGCTGGGAGTTCGTCGAGCTTCCTCAACTACACGCTGAGCAATTTCCCGGACGCGACGCTGGACGGGCGGCGTCTTCACGGAGGCGGAGCGGCGGACGATGCTCGACTTCTCGTTCAAGCACTGGAAGGAGCACTCGCCGTACCTCAAGGGCTACCTGGCGCTGACGCTGAAGCGGGCGGGGCGGGCGAAGGACGCGGCGCTCGTCTGGGACGAGCGTCATGGACAGCGCGAAGACGACCGAGGACGAGGGGACGTGCTGGGCGCCGGAGGACCGGGGCTGGCTCTGGTACAACGACACGATCGAGACGCACGCCTTCGCCCTGCGGACGCTCATGGAGCTCGAGCCGGCGGACGCGCGGGGCGAGGGCCTCGTCCAGTGGCTCTTCCTCAACAAGAAGCTCAACCACTGGAAGTCGACGCGGGCCACGGCCGAGGTCATCTACTCGGTGGCGTATTTCCTGAAGCAGACGGGGGCGCTCGGCGTCCGGGAGGCGGTCACGGCCGAGGCGTGCGGCACGCGGACGACGTTCGTGTTCGAGCCGGACCAGTACACGGGGAAGAAGAACCAGGTGGTGATCGCGGGCGAGAAGGTCGGGCCGGACGTGCGCGACGGTGCGCGTCTCGAAGAAGGGGAAAGGGATGGCCTTCGCCGGCGCGACCTGGCACTTCAGCACGGAGAAGATGCCGGAGAAGGGCGAGGGGGACCTGTTCGCGGTCGAGCGGAGCTATTTCAAGCGCGAGAAGAGGGGCGAGGAGGTCGTGCTGAAGCCGCTCGCGGAGGGCGCGGCGCTCGCGGTCGGCGACGAGGTCGAGGTCCATCTCTCGATCCGGGCGCGGCACCCGGCGGAGTACGTCCACCTGCAGCGACCCGCGGCCGGCGGGCTGCGAGCCGGTGACGCTCACGTCGGGGTACAAGTGGGACCTCGGGCTCGTGCGCTACGAGGAGATCCGCGACAGCGGCACGAACTTCTTCATGGAGTGGCTGCCGCAGGGCGAGTACACGCTCGTCCACCGGATGCGGTGCACGATGGCCGGGACGTTCAAGGCCGCGCCGGCGACGCTCCAGTCGATGTACGCGCCGGAGTTCGCGGCCTACTCCTCGGGCGCGCTGATGACGATCAAATAGAAGACGGGGTCAAATCTTCATTCTGCACTTAAATGAGAGACCTGGGGTCGGGCCTCAGTAACTAATTGAATAATAATAAATTAGCCTATATTTCGCCCCCTTATTCGGCCTTAAGTCCTCAGAATTGCCCCCCAAATCAACAAGTTAAGAAAAATGGCTGATTCATAGGCCCAGGGCCGAGCGTCCTCTTATCTAGGGGAGGATAGAGGACGATGCCGCGAGCTAAAAGGCATTATCTGCCGGGTCTCATCTGGCATATCACTCACAGGTGCCATAAGCGGGAATTCCTTCTCAAGCTCAGCAGGGACAAGAGGGCGTGGTGCAGATGGATTCTCGCCGCTAGACGGCTGTATGGCCTGTGCGTTTTGAACTACATAATTACATCGAACCACATCCACCTCCTCGTCATCGATCGGGGCGAGCAAGATCGCGCGCATCAGATGATCTCGAGATCGCTCCACCTGGCCGAGGCGCGCGTCGCCCAGGAATACAACGAGAGAAAGGGCCGTAGCGGCGCATTTTGGGAGGACCGTTATCACGCCACGGCCATCGAGACGGGGGATCATTTGATCAATTGCCTGACCTATATCGATCTGAACATGGTCAGGGCCAAGGTCGTGAGCCATCCCGGCGATTGGCCCTTCGGCGGATATCACGAACTGCAACAGCCCCGCCAGCGTTTTCGGAACCAACTCGTCGATTGGCGCGCCCTCGCGGCTTTGTTAGGCATTCATGACCTTCTACGCCTGAGAGATGCGCGCAGGGAATGGGTTGAGGGGAAATGCAGGACTCTCGCACTTGAGCGAGACCCCAAGTGGACGGAGAGCATTGCCGTCGGCGGGAAGGACTACGTCGAGGGGATAATGGAAAGGCTGGGCGGGAAGGCTAAGGGAAGGGATATCGAAGGGGAAGCGGGGCTATTCGCCCTGCGAGAAGGGGGCAGAGCTTATCTGCGTGTTTTCAAGGGTGAAATTGAGGACTTAGGGCCAAAAAACGGGCACCTTTTATAAGTAACTGTATTTATATCAGCGTGTTGCTGAGGCCCGACACCCAATGGTCCGGATTGCGCGCCCGGCCGCCCGGTCAGCAAACTGTCACGACGAGGCCCTCGCGGCTGATGGAGTAGGCGAAGAAGCGCGCCTTGTCGTTCGGCGGGTCGGCCTCGAGCGTCCGCCGCACCCTCTCCGCGTCCTCCGCCGACCGGCAGACGATGAGCAGGAACCCGCCTCCCCCCGCGCCCAGCAGCTTCGTGCCGTAGATATGCGGGGCGATCCGCCGCCTCAGCTCCTCGATGACCGGCGTCGAGTGGTCGGGGTCGAGGTCGACGTTCAGCCGCCAGGCGACGTCGATGAGCCCGCCGAACCTCGGCATGTCCCTCTCCCCCATCGCCTCGGCCATGACCGGCGGGAAGGCGTGCAGGCGCTGCGAGCGTCGCCATGGCCCCGCGGTCCCGGTCGAGGTAGCGCCCGACGACGTCGTGGAGGATGTTCTTCGCCAGCCGCCTCAGCCCCGTGTAATAGAGCAGGGTCCGCCCGCCGTTCGCCGCCGGGTCCAGCAGGTCGCCGGGCACGAAGTTGACACGGGGATTCGGCACGAGGCCCGCCTCCGCGCTGATCATCTTCACGCCCTCGACGGCCCCGCCGACCTGGTCCTGCCAGCCGCCGCCCGTCGTCAGCTCCTGCTCGAGCTGGAGCACGGCGTGGAAGAGCTCGCGCGGCGTGAGCGTCCGCCCCATGACCCGCGCGATGACCGAGACGAGCACGGCCCCCATGATGCTCGACGTGCCGAGCCCGCTCCCGCTCGGGATCGCCGCCAGCGTCGTCAGTTCGATCCCCCCGCCGAACCGCCGCAGCATCGCCCCGAGGTCCCTCACTCCCGACGGCCAGCGCGCGGCCCCGGGCGCGAACCCGGCCAGGGCCAGGGCCGCCTTGGCCAGGGCGGACTGGCTCCCCGGCCTCCGGTAGTCGAGGAGGTCGCCGAGGTCTCGCACGACCACCCTCGAGCTCGCGTCGATCGAGTTGATGCGGATCTCGGGCCGGTCGATGACCCGGGCGTAGGCCTGGATGGGCGCCTGGCCGTTGAGGTCGACCGCGGCGTTGATGACGCAGCCGCCCCGCTCGAGCGAATACGGCGGGGTGTCGGTCCATCCCCCGCCGAGGTCGAGCCGCGCCGGCGCCCGCCCCCAGACGATCTCGTCGCCGCGCAGCCGGTTTCGCGGCGGCGCGCCGATCCCGCCGGCCTCGCGGTCCCGCCTGACGATGGTCCTCCCGACATGGGCGAAGGCCGCCTCCTTCATCCGCCCGGCCCAGCCCTCGAGACGCCCGCCTTCGCCGCCGAGGGGCGCCCCGAGCCCTTCGAGCCACGCTTTTTCCGGCGCCCCGAGCTCCCGGCCGAGCCGCCGCGCGATCTCCCGCGCCGCGCCCCTGTCTTCGGCCGCCGTCGCGAGCAGGCACGAGCCGAGCGAGTGCAGGATGCGGGCGAGCTCGAGCCCTTCGACGCCGCCGCCGTTCGCCGCGCCTCCCCCGCCCCCGGCCGGTCCGAACCGCCGGCCGGCCTCGCGGATGATCTCGGCGAACCACGCCGCCCCTTCCTCCTTTCCCAGGCTCCGCACGAGGAGGGCCATTTCCGCCGCCGAAAGCTCGCTCTCGGGGTTAAAGGCCCGGAGCCCCGCCGCACGCACCGTCCGGGCCCGGATGGCCCGCCGCCGCGAATGGAACGCGTCGAGGTCCGAGAGACGGGCCATCTCCTCGAAGCTGTAGCGGCCGGCGGCGCGCCACGCCTTCTTCTGCTCCGCCGTCGCCCGCCCCGGCTCCGAGAGCCAGAGCCATCGCCGGCACTCTCCCGGCTCTCGGACGAACGGGAAGAAGCGGCCGTTCCAGGCCGAGCGGTCGCCGCGCTTCACCTTCGCGTCCCACACCTCGCCCGCCCCGGCCCCCATCGCCTCGAGCCACTCGGGGACGGGCCGTCCGGCCAGGCGCGCGCCCTTGCCGACCGGGACATGGAAGGCGTCGTCGATGCCGTAGACGCGGACGAACCAGCCGCGCCTCCCCCGCCGGTCGCGGCCCGGCAGGCAATCCAGGCAGACGCCCGGAGGGAGAGCGATCTTGTCTTCGACATCGGCGCCGACGACGAGGTTCTCCCCCGGCACGGTCAAGGGCGCGTCCACCCGGCAGCCCTCGACCCAGGAGTCCTTTCCCTGGATGAGCCACGGCTCCCGCGCGGCCGTGTCGATGACGATGTTCGCGCCGTGGCCGGGCAGGCCCAGATCCGCGCTCAGGACGACCTTGCTGCTCGCGACGAGCTCGCGCAGCGTCCCGAAATGGAGGAAGCGGACGCGGGGGACGACGGCGACGTGGAACGGCATCCCGCCGAGACCGTCGAAGACGTCCTTCAGCACCGCCGCGCCGAGCCTCGACCCGGCCGCGCGGACCGCCGCCGCGTAGTCGGCGAATCGCGTTTCCCGGCCCAGGGCGCAGCAGACCTCGCGATAGAGGTCGAGGCCCGTCGTCTCGATCGCCCTGGCCACCCGGCCGCTCCAGACGAGGCCCCGTCTCCCGCTCCCGGCCGCGCGGACGCCGCACAGCCCGAGCAGGCGCACGGCCGACCCCGCGTCGAGATTCAGGATGCCGATGTCGAGGACGGCCCGGCCGTGGGCGTCGATGGCCCGCTTCGCCCTCATCTCCGCGACCGACGGCTTCTGCAGGAACAGGCGCACGCGGCCGTCCTCGTCGCGGCAATAGACGCCGTGGCGCGCCGCGACCTCGGGGTCGGCGGGGCAGCCGATCCCCGTCATCCCCTCGGCGGCGAAGCGGACCTCGGCGGCGTCGAACGTCAGCAGGACGTCCCCCGACGCGACGACGACCTGCCCGCGCCCCGCCTCCGGGGCCGGGAGCTCGAGGTAGGCCGGGATGAGCCGGTCGAAGATCGTCGTGCCGAGGGCGGCGTCCGTCCCGCCGGGGATGGGGATGAAGAGCTTTCCGCACGGGCCGTAGGGCGGCAGTCGCTTCGAGTCGCCGCCGGCGTGGACGATGAGGATGCGGAGCCGCTCGAAAACGGCTTTCCACGCTTCCGGGCCCGCCGCTCCATCCGCACGCGCGCCGCCCCCCGCCCGAGCTCCAGGCCGAGGACGCGGAGCAGGCAATGGACCGTACTGCCGCCGCTCCCGACGCGCCGCCCCCCGGGGTCGGCGACGACGAGGACCTTACCGATGCCGCCGAGCATCCCGAGCGCGGCCCGCTCCCCTACCAGCCGCCGGTAGGCCGCGGCCTGCGGTTCGCTCGAGGCCGTGACGATGAGATAGTCCCATTCCGGAAGCAAGGTCTTTGTCATTCGATCGTCCTCAGCAAGGCGGTCAGTCCGTCCGTCGAGCCGAACTGCGATTTCCAGCGCTGTTCGAGCTGGGGCCAGAAGCCGGGGTCGGCGGCCCTGATCCTCTTCAGGCGCCCGCCGGCGTAAGCCCGCTCCGCTGCGTCCAGCCCGTCCCAGGCGGTCAGGTAATAATACAGGATGTTCAGGTTGAGGAACTCGTCGGCCGGGTTGAGCTCGAGGGCCTCGCGGAAGTAGAGCTTGGCCTTGTCGGCGTAGGTCATGAGCGGGTAGTTATAGAGGAGATAGGTCACGCCCATCTCGTAGTGGGCGGAGGAGTCGATGGGGTCGCGGAGAAGGACCGCGGCGTAGCTCGCCACGGCCTTGTCGCAGGCGAGGTCGCGCCGCTCGCCGCGGCCCGAGTCGTTCTCGGCGCGGGCCATCTCGAGCTCGAGCCGGCCGCGTTCCCTCAAGATCGTCGGGTGCGCCGACCAGTCGGACGGCGTCGTCGAGGAGCCGCTCGAGCGCGGGGAAGGCGCTCTGGACGCTCCTCGCCTCGGCCCGGGCGTCCTGGTAGAGGCCGAGGCCGCGGAAGGCGCGGAAGTCCCGGAAGACGAAGACGAGGAGCGCGACCGCCGCCGCGGCCAGGACCGACGCCTTCCAGAGCGATAGCGGTTCCCCAGCCCTGATCGATCTCCGACCCGAGCCGCCGTCGGCCCCCCCGCTCCAAGCCGGCGCCTGCCCGGGAGCGGGCCCCGCTCTCTCCGCACCCTCTCCGCCTCGCTCCTCTCCCCGCTTCACGACGACGTTCACGGCCAGCGCGCACAGCCCGACGAAATAGACGGCGTTGGCCGGGATCTGCAGGTTGAAGTCCGTGAAGCCGTGGACGAGGAGGGCCAGGACGCCGAGGAGCGCCCCCAGCCCGACGCCCTTGGCGAAGTTGTCCCGCCGCTTCCGCCACCAGCCGGCGAGCCAGGCGAAGAGCCAGACGCCCGCGGCGATCAGGCACCCTCCGGCGACGACCCCGTTCTCGGCCAGGACCTCCAGGTAATCGTTGTGGGCGTAGGAGAGAAGCAGGCCGTCGTCGATCTTCTTGTACATCGGGTAGACGTCGACGTAGGTGCCCTTGCCGGCTCCCGCCCACAGGAAATCTCCCGTCATCCGGACGGTGTTGGCGATGAACGTCCGCCGCATCTCCCTGCTGATGTCCATCTCGCCGAAGCGCTCGATGACGGGCCCGATGCCGAGCCACAGGGCGACGGCCACGACCGCGGCCGCGACGAGCCGCAGCATGCCGCGCGAGCGCCGCCGCGCGTCGGCCCCGTCCGAGAGCTCCCGCCAGCCGCCGAACGCCGCCGCGGCGAGGACGAGCGTCATGAGGAAGATGAGGACCCCGGAGCGCGACTTCGTGAAGACGAGGGCCAGGCCGATGAAGACCGTGCCGAGGCCGAGGACGAGGGACCATTGCAGGCTTTCCTGGCTGAACCAGAGGAGCTTCCGCCGCCAGCCGAGCCCCCTCTCCATCAGGAAGTAGCGCGCCTTGGCCAGGAGGTAGCCGAGGCTGAGCGGGAAGGCCATTTCCAGGAAGCCGGCCAGGTGGTTGCGGTTGACGAACGTGCCGGTGACCGAGCCGATGTTGTATTTTTTCTCGTAGGCGAAGATTCTCTCCGAGCCGCTGAAGGTCTCGGCCATGCCGTAGAAGGCCTGGAACAGGGCCGCGGCGAAGACGACGAGGACGAACGCCTCGATGCGGCGGCGGGAGCGGACCGTGCGCAGGACGAGGAAGCCGAAGAGGCCGTAGCAGAGGAGGAGGGCGAGCTCGCCGGCCGAGACGCGCGGCGCGAGCGAGAGCGGCCAGAACGCCTTTGCCTCCCAGCCGGCCAGCCCGTCCCGGGCCAGCCCCTGGTAGATGGCGCCGGCCCGCGGCGAGAGGGCCTTGACCAGGACCGGGGGGAGCGGCAGGAGCTGGACGAAGGACCAGGCGACAAAGACCGCGAGCAGGGCCTTGACCGCGACGGGGATGCCGCCTCGACGGGGGCGACGGCTCTCGCCTGTCCTGCCCTGTCCGGCCTCGGCTCCGGTGTGCCTCCCATCGTCCCGCGCTCCGCCGGGCGAGCAGCTCGCCGCCGAGGTAGACCAGGAAGAGGACGAGCGTCGCCGCCTCGAAGACGAAGATGGCCCACTCGTCGACCGAGCCGAGCGGGAGCGGGACGAAAAGGAGGACGGCGCACAGGCCCCAGAAAACGATCGCTTTATGCATCCGGCCCCATCATAAAAAAAAGCAGGGGGAGTGTCCATCCCCCTGCCCAGGGCGCTTACGATCGGCTTAAGTCCTCATTTCCGGCCGTCAAAATGAGGACTTAAGGCGAAAAATGCGCCTCGATACGAGACTAATTTGTTAGCTATGAGTCAGTTACTGAGGCCCGACCCCGAGGTCCGGACCCGAGCGTCAACGGATGGGCGAGGTCTCGGTCTTCTGCGATAGGGCGATGGCCAGCATGCCCCCGACGGCCACGACGATGATCGACCCGATGATCAGGTTCCTCGTGCGCGCCGCTCTTGCCCGTCGAATTGCCTGCCGCCGCGCCGGCCGGCCGCCGTGTCGGCCGCCTCCGGCCTTCCCGCCGCCGGTTTCCCGGCCGCCGACGGGACGAGCGCCACGGACAGCTTGGCCGTCTCGGACGCCTTGAGGACCATCTCGTAGCTGAACTTGTAGCTGCCCTTGACCGTGGTCACTTCGAGCGTGTAGCGGCCTTCCTTGATGCCCGTGATCTTGTACATCCCGTTCGCGTCCGAGGGACGGCTCTCGTAGCCGTCCGTGGAGGAGACATTCCAGATCAAGACGACCGCGTTCGCCACGGGCGTCTTCATGTCTGCGTCGTAGACGAAGCCGACCAGCGATCCGCCGGACGGCGCCGCGGGCGCTGCGGGCGCCTGGGCCTGGGCGAAGTCCCGGACCGGCGTCGCAAGCAGAAGGAACGCCGCCGCGAGCCCCGCGGCGAGGATCCTCGAATGAAAAATATCCCTCTTGAACATGACACCCCCTTGATCGGGCCCCGCGACCCCTCACTCACTTGATCGGCGACGTCTCCTCTTTCTTGGCCAGGACCGCGTAAAGGACGGCGCCGGCGACGATGACCAGGGTGACGATGCCGGCGGGCGACGTGAAGAAGCTCTTCTTCTTGGCGTCCTTGCCCGTCGTCTGGCCGCCGGCCTCGAGGGCCACCGACAGCTTGGCCGTCTCGCTGCCCTTGAGCATCAGGGCGTAGTCGAAGTTGTACTCGCCCTGGGCGGCGGTGACGCCGAGGATGTAGCGGCCTTCCCCGATGCCGGAGATCTTGTACATGCCGTTGGCGTCGGTCGGCAAACTGTCGTACTCGGTCGCCCTGTCGACGTCCCGGATCTTGACGACGGCGTTCGCGACCGGCGTCTTCATGTCCTTGTCGTAGATGAAGCCGACAAGGGCCGCCCCGGCGGCTGGCGCGGCCTTGGCCTGGGCGAACTCAGGCACAGGCGAGACGAGGAGCGCGAAAGCCGCGAGCAAGCCGGCGACGAGGAGACGGGAACGGAAAAAACGGCTCACCAACATTTCTAACCTCCCCGATATCCGATAACTATAATATATGAAAAGAGTTAGGTTCTGTCAATCCCCTATCTTCAGGAATGCCCAGGGGAAGGCGCCCGACGGCCCTGTGGCCGCGGGAATGCCCTCCGCGCTTCCCGGCTACTTTACGGGCGACGTCTCTTTCTTCGTCTTCGTCAGCTCGTAGACGCCGAAGCCGCCGAGGCCGACCGCGGCGACGATGACCAGGATGCCGCCGGCGTGCCGAAGAAACCGTGGGGGGCCGTCGACCCGAGGCCCTTGCCCTCGAGGACGCCGGCGCTCTTCATGGACAGGTTGAGCTTGGCCTGCTCGGCCGTCTTGATGTAGACGCCGT
>CAWDTC010000034.1:0-40126 GCA_963805045.1 Candidatus Aminicenantota bacterium | reverse complement strand
CTCCCGCGGATAAGTATTACGGACAGGGATCAAGTGGTTCCTGAAAAAGAGGGAAAAGGTCCGCAGGGAGACCATGAAGATGCGGAGGGAGTTGAACCGGATGGCGATGCTTGAAGCCTTGCCAAACGGCGTCAGCTAAATTATCATGAGAGACGGAATCCGTAGCTTAAGAAATCAGCCCGCGAGTCCGAAACCGCCTGACGACGAACAAGGAAGACCACACCGCCATGTCACACCGGTGTCACAAAAATTGCCTAATCCCGCCTAATTCTGATTAACGGTGCTTAAACGAAAAACGCGATTTTCCCCATATGGAAGCGATTTCCAGGGGAACCCCGATAAGAGTCCGACCGGATTCGAAGTCCGACGCTCTATCCAGCTGAGCTACGGGCGCGCGTATGGTCAGTTCATCGTTCCTCGCGAGCTAACCGTCCGCCGGCCAGAGCGTCCCGTCATCCGGGCTGTATCCTGAGATCCGTCAGCGACGTTCGCCGGGTCCACTCCCCGCCGGCGGCAGACTTATCGGACGCATGCCTTTGGCCTTCAGCTCCTCGTTGATCTTGGGCAAGGCCTTGGCCGTGAAGGCATCGAATTCCTTGCTCACGTCATCGAGCTCCCGCTGCAGCGCGTCGATGCTCTCCATCTGGTACTGCGCCGGACGCCCCTCGTAGGACAGGATCGCCCCGTACAGGGAGTCCACGTGCTCGCGCAGGCGCTCCTCGCCCGTGATGGCGCCGCCCTCTTTGGTGGCGACGATCTTCTTGCGGATGTCATCGGCCGCGGTCGAGAAGGCCTCCAGTCGCTTGCGCAGGCCGTCCGCCTCCGGCAGTTTGCCGGCGGACTGACCGGCCAGGGCGCGCGCGTACGTGATCCTGTCGACGAGGTCGGACATGGCGCCGAACAGGCCGTGCACCCGCATCGCGGCGTCGAACTGCGCCTTGCGGTCGGTCACGGAAAAACCGGCGCGGGGGTCGAGACCGATCTCGAGCTTCGTCTCATAGACCTCCTTGCCCTTGGTCAGCCGCACGGTATAGGCGCCCGGAAGGACGCGCGGGCCCTGGAGGGAGCTGCCGGCCAGCACGGCGGCCCGGGGCACCCGAGGCGGCGCCACCCGCATGGACCAGCTCACGCGGTTGATGCCGCGCCGCTTGCTGGCCGGGATGGTGTCCACGAGCTTGCCGTCCGGCCCCAGGACCTCGATCTTGATCGGGCCGAACAGGTGCCGCGTCCGCTGGTAGTAAGTGATGACGGCGCCGCCGGGCGGATTCGGGCCGGTGAAGGTCGCGTCGCCCTTCGACGTAACCCCCCTGGCCCTGGAGACGCTGGACCGTCGGCCTCGCCTCGAGAAAGACCGCCTCTTTCCGCAGCACGTCCTCGTTCAACGCGCGCAGCGGGGTGATATCGTCGACGATCCAGATCCCCCGCCCGTGGGTGGCCAGGACGAGATCGTTCGTGCGAGGGTGGACCATGATGTCGCGGACCGCAACGCTCGGGAAATTGCCGCCCTTGAATTCCGCCCACAGCTTGCCGCCGTCGGGGGAGATCCACAACCCGAATTCGGTGCCGACGAACAGCAGGTCGGGCTTGACCGCGTCCTCCTTGATCGACGTGCGCGTACCCGCGCAGCCCCTGCTCCGGCCCGGCGATGCGCGCCCACGTCATGCCGTAGTCGCTCGTCCTGTAGACGTAGGGCGTCGAGGTCGCCGAAGGTGTGCCGGTCGAAGGCGGCGTAGGCGCTGGCCGCGTCGAAGCGGCTGGCTTCGACCCAGGAGACCCAGGAGGCCTTGGGCAGGCCCTTGATGTTGCCCACCCGAGTTCTGCCAGGTCGCTCCCGCCGTCCTGGGTCAGCTGCACGTTGCCGTCATCGGTCCCGACCCAGATGACCCGGCCGTTCTTCGGCGACTCGCTGATGGAGTAGATCGTCGTGTGCGTCTCGGCCGACGGAGTTGTCGACGGTGATGCCGCCCGACTGCTCCTGCTTCTGCTTCTCCGGGTCGTTCGTGGTCAGGTCCGGGCGAGATGCGCTCCCAGCTCTGGCCGTGGTCCCGCGAGCGGAACAGGAACTGGGCGCCGATGTAGATCGTGCCCTTTTCGTTCGGGCTCATGTGGACCGGCGTGTTCCAGTTGAAGCGCAGCTTCTCGCGGTAGCCGGCCTTGGGCTGGATGTCGCGCGCCTCGTGGGTCTTGCGGTTGTAGCGCTCGACCGTGCCGCCCTGGCTCTCGGCGTAGACGATAGTCGGGGTCGGCCGGGTCGGAAAAGACCCAGAAGCCGTCGCCGCCCGGGATCGATTCCCAGCGCGAGTTGGTGATCCCGCCCGGATACTCGGAATCGCCGATCCAGTTGCCGTTGTCCTGCAGCCCGCCGTAGACCTGGTAGGGGTCCTTGTCGTCGACGCTCACGTGGTAGAACTGGGAGACCGGCAGGTTCTGGACCATCCACCAGCGGCTGCCGCCGTCGAAGCGAGATCCAGAGACCCGCCGTCGTCGCCCCCGACGAGGTGCTTGGGGTTGCCGGGGTCGATCCAGACATCGTGCCAGTCGCCGTGAGAGCCGCCGCTCGCGGAGCTGAAGCTCTTGCCGCCGTCCTCGCTGACGATCAGCCCCCCGTCCGTCTTGAACAGGCGGTCGGGGTTGGTCGGGTCGACGACCAGCCTGGCGAAGTAGAAGGGCCGCCAGACCATCATCTGGCTCTTGTCGCGCTTGTCCCAGGTCCGGCCGCCGTCGTCGGAACGGTACAGGGCGGAGTCGACACCCTCGATGAACGCGTAAACGACCTTGCCGTTGGACGGCGCGAACTTGACCTCGATGCGGCCGTAGGGCTTGGACGGCAGCCCGTTCTTCCCCGCCTCGAGCTCCGTCCAGCTCCGGCCGCCGTCCTCGGAGCGGAAAAGGCCGCTCCCGCTCGCGGCCTCGGGCCCGTCCCCGCCCGAGCGGAACGTCCAACCCTGGCGGCGGAAGTCCCACAGGCCCGCGTAGATCGACCTCGGGGTTCTGCGGATTCATGGCCATCGACGAGCATCCCGTGGAGAGGTTCGGGCCCTTGAGGATCAGGCGCCACGTCTTGCCGCCGTCGCTCGGTCTTGTACAGGCCGCGGTCGGCGGAGTCGCTCCAAAGCTTGCCCGGAACGCAGGCGTAAACGATATCGCCGTTCTTCGGATGGACGACGATCTCGCTGATCCGCTCGGACGCGCGCGAGGCCCATGTTCGTCCAGGTCTCGCCGCCGTCGGCGGACTTGTAGATCCCGTCGCCCACGGACACGGAATTGCGGGTCCACGACTCGCCCGTGCCCACCCAGACGGTCTTCGGGTTGGAGGGGTCGATGGCCACGGCGCCGATGGACTGGACGGGGTTCTTGTCGAAAACGGGCTTGAACGTCGTGCCGCCGTCGTCGGACTTCCACACGCCGCCGCTGGCCGAGCCGACATAGACGAGCGTCTTGCCGTCGACCGTGGTCGCGGCGATGGACGCGATGCGCCCGCTCATGCGGGCGGAGCCGATATTGCGGGCCCCCAGGCCGGAGATCGTGCCGGCGTCGAAGCGCGCGGCCGCCGCCGCGGCCGGGACTTGCGTCTGTGTCTTGGTTTGCGACGGAAAGAGCGGAAGCGCTATTAGGAGAACGATGATCGGAGCGGTCTTGTTCATGCGGATTCCCTCCCGGAGTCTACTTGTTCACGGCGGCGGGCGCGGCCGGAAAACGGAAGAGCTTCGAGTCCAGCGGCACGTTGATCTCGGCCTTCTCGATCGTGATCTTCGTCGTCTTGGGCTGACCCTTGGCGCCGGACTCGATGGAGAACGGCAGCATCACGCCGTTGACCTGTTCGTAGTTGCCCAGGTCGTCCTCCTCCACGTACTCGACGCCGCGGATCTCGGCTCTGGACGGTCATGCGGATCTGAAGAAAATAGTCCGGGTCGAGATAGATGGTGACGATGTCGCCGTCCTTGAGGGTGACCTTGAGCTTATGGGCGTCGGTGCCGTCCACGTCCTCGGTCCCCAGATACTCCACCTTGTTGCCCTTGGCCTGGTAGTCGACGAGCGGCCCGTCCAGGTCGGCGAGCAGCTGGAAGCCTTTCACATCGTCGGCGGACAGCTTCTCGGGGTCGAGACGCCCCCCGAACGGCTGGACCTGCCAGCCCACGCTGCCGTCGTACGCGCCGACCGAGGTGAGGCCTTGCAGGCCGACCTCTCCCCGGAACATGCCGGGGCGCCTGATCATCTGGGTATAAGAGGCTTCGACGGAATAGCTGCCTTCGCCGATGAACATCTTGCCGCTCGTGCGCAGGGATTGGATGGCGCGGATCTTTTCGATCCCCCCTCTCGCCTTGATGTTCCTGGCGATGAGGTCGTCGACCGTGACCGCCCGCGCGCTCGCCGCCGTTGCCGTGAACAGCAGCAGCGCCACCGCGAATTGGCTACGCCTGAACATGGATTCCTCCTACGACCTGTTGAGAAAGAGCTCCGAAGGAGCGGAGCTTGTCCAGGATAGCGCCCCCGGGAGGGGAAGTCAACGCGAGCCGCCTCCGCATCTTCCGCAGATTTGACAACACTCCTCAAGCATCTTTACGATAGAGAGCGGAATGACCCCAGAGATGCGCCGGGCTTCCCGCGGATTCCAGGTCTTCGTCAAGCCGGCCGGACCGGCCTGCAACCTGAGGTGCGATTACTGCTACTATGTCGGGAAGGACCTCCCTCGCCGCGGGCGGAGCCGCGGTCATGCCCGACGACCTCCTCGAGCGATATATCGTCCAGCACATCGCGGCCTCTCCGGACGAGATCATCCGCTTCTCCTGGCACGGCGGGGAGCCGACCATCGCGGGCCTCGATTTCTTCCGACGGGCCGTCGACCTCCAAAAGAAACACACACCCCCCTCCCGCCGGATCGCGAACGGCCTCCAGACGAACGGCGTCCTCATCGACGAGGATTGGGCGCGTTTCCTGGCCGGGGAGGGGTTCGCCGTCGGTCTCAGCCTCGACGGGCCGCGGGACGTCCACGACCGCCACCGCCTCACCCGCGACGGGAAGCCGACGTTCGACGAGACCATGCGCGGCTATGAGACGCTCCGCCGGCACGGCGTTCCGACCGACATCCTCTGCGTCGTCAGCGCGGCGAACGCCTCCCGCCCGCTCGAAGTCTACCGGTTCTTCAAGGAGATCGGCGCCGCTTTCCTGACGTTCATCCCCCTCGTCGAGAGGGCCCGGGAGAGCCGGTCAGGCGCGACTCCGGAAAGTGTCGCGGCCGAAGCCTGGGGCGACTTTCTATGCGCCGTCTTCGACGAGTGGGCCGCCGGGGACATCGGCCGGATCAAGGTCCAGGTCTTCGAGGAGGCCGCCCGGACCGCCTTCGGCCAGGAACATTCCCTGTGCATTTTTCGCCCGGTCTGCGGGGACATTCCCGTCGTCGAGCGCGACGGGGATGTCTATTGCTGCGACCATTTCGTCGACGCCGCCCACCGGGTCGGGAACATCCGGCGGACGGCGCTCGCCGATCTTCTCGACAGCCGGGCCCAAAGGGACTTCGGCGAGGCCAAGCGGAAGACGCTCCCCGGCTATTGCCGAAGCTGCGAGGTCCTGGAGATGTGCCACGGGGAATGCCCGAAGAACCGTTTTCTCCGGACCCCGGACGGGGAAGCCGGGTGGAATTACCTCTGCCCGGGCTACCGGCGCTTCTTCAACCACTGCCGGCCGTTCGTCGACGCGGTGGCCGCCGCATGGCGCCGGCAGCAGCCCAAGATCAGCCCTTGAGCTTGTCCTTGAAAAAGGCGAGCGTGCGCTTCCAGGCGAGCTCGGCCGCCTCCTTGTTGTACCGGGTTCCAGTGTTGTTGAAGAACGAGTGCTGGGCGCCCGGGTAGATATAGATCCTGTAATCGACCCCCGCCTTCTTGAGCGCGGCCTCGAAGGCCGGGACGCCGGCGTCGATCCGCTCGTCGTCGCCCGCGTAATGGATGAGCATGGCGGCCTTGATCTTCGCCACGTCCTCGGCCGCGGGCTGCATGCCGTAGAAAGGCACGGCGGCCGCGAGGTCGGGAGCGTTCACGGCCACCTGGTTGGTCACTCCCCCGCCCCAGCAGAAGCCCATGCAGGCCACCTTGCCGGTCGATTGCGGGTCGGTCTTGAGATACTCGACCGCGGCCAGGAAATTCTTGAGGTTCGCCTCGCGGTCGAGCTTCTGCATGAGCGGGACGGCCTCGTCGGGATTCTGCGGCGTGCCCCCGAACGACGTCAGGGCGTCGGGGGCGAGGGCCAGGTACCCTTCCTTGGCCACCCGCCTGGCCACGTCCTGGATGTGGGCGTTGAGCCCGCGGTTCTCGCTGATGACGACGACGCCCGCCCGCCGGCCGCCGCCCTTAGGCCGGGCGGAATAGGCGCGCATGTCGACAGCCCCGCCGCGGTACGTGATGGACTCCGTGCGGAGGGCCGGGTCGTCCTCGGGGACGACCTGCGCCTCAGCCGGGCGAGCCTCGAGAACAGGCAGGAGAGCCGCCGCGGCGGCCGCGCCGCCGGCGAGCCGGGCGAGCCTTTCCAGGAATTCGCGCCGGTCGAGCACACCCCCCCGGAAGTCCTCATAAAGCCGGATGATCTTCGCGTCCATGGTGTCCCCTCCTCGATGTCGGGATCCGGGTTGCCGGGCCCGTCCCTTTCATTATAAGCCGGGCGTCCGGCTCCGGCAACAAGTGATCAGGCGCGGACTACTTGTTTCCTCCGCTCTCCGCTCGCGCACCGGGGCCGAGAAGAGGCCGGCCCGGGCGGGCGTCCGTGATCTTTCCATGGTCGACGACCAGCTCTCCGTTGACCGCGACATATTCGAAGCCCTGGCTGTAGTGGTTCGGGTCGGCGTAGGTCGACCGCTCCCGGACCGTGTCGGGGTCGAAAGCCACGATGTCGGCCGCCATCCCCGGCCGCAGCAGCCCCCGGTCGCGGAGCCGCATCCGCGAGGCCGGCAGCGAGGTCATCTTGCGCACCGCCTCCTCGAGCGGGAGGAGCTTGACCTCGCGCACGTAATGGCCGAGGATGCGGGCGGTCGTCGCCCAGGCCCTCGGATGCGACCTCTCGTGGGACAGGACGCCGTCCTCGGCCGAGGTCTCGGAGTCCGTGCACATGGAGACGAGCGGGTGCCTGAGCGCCGCCCGGACGTCCTCCTCGCTCATCCCGAACGTCACCCGCGAGGTGTTGCCGCGGTCGGCGAGCACGATGTCCATCATGGTCTCGAGAGGATCCTTGCCCTCGTCCCGGGCGATCTCGGCGATCGTCCGGCCCTCGTCCTTCTTGAGGTCGAGATTGAGGACGCTCGTGATGAGGATGCGCGAGGCGCCCTCGGGCCAGTCGGGATTGTCCGCCAGGAATTCGCGCCGGGCCCGGGCCCGCGCCGCCGGGTCGCGGAGCCGCGCCAGGAGCTGGTCGACGCTCCCTTCCTGGAGCCAGGCGGGCAGGCTGTCCACGAGCCCGTTCGAGCTCGCCGTCCACGGGTACTGGTCGGCGGAGACGTCCAGGCCCTGCGCCCGCGCGTCCTCCAGCCTCTTGAGGACGGCCGGCATGCGTCCCCAGTTCTCCTTTCCGGACGTCTTGAGGTGGTAGATCTCGCGCCGGGATGGCCGCTTCGCGCGCGATGCGGAAGACCTCGTCCAGGCTGGCGTCGATGCCGCCGCTATTGTCGTTGCCCTCGTCCCGCTGGTGCGTGATGTAGCTTCCCCCGTAGGAAGCGGCGACGCGGGCGAGGGCGATGATCTCGTCCGTCGAGGCGTAGCGGTCGGGGACATAGATGAGCGCCGTCGAGAGCCCGAGGGCCCCGTCCTCCATGGCCCGGGCCACGGCCGCCTTCATCGCTCTCCAGCTCCTCGGGTCGCGCCGGCCGGTTCTCCCTGCCGATGACGAGATTGCGGACGCCGCCGGCGCCGACGAAGGTCCCCAGATTGACGGCGGACCGCGTCCGCGGTGAACGCCTTCCAGTAGCCGGCGAGCGTCGTCCAGCCGGGGGTCACCCCATACCGGCTCCAGACGTCCCGCCCTTCATCGATCATCCGTTGGTTCGTCGGGGCGATCGACGTGCCCTCGCCCGTGATCTCGGTCGTGATGCCCTGGGTGATCTTGCTGGCGACGCGGTTGTCGACGAGGACCCTGTATTCGGACTGCCCCATCATGTCGATGAACCCGGGGGCGACGACGAGGCGCGAGGCGTCGATCCGGCGCTTGGCCGCGGCCTTGGCGAGATCCCCGATCGAGGCGATCCGGTCGCCGATGACGCCGACATCCGCCCGGAACCACGGCGCGCCGGTCCCGTCGACGACGCGGCCGCCGGCGAAGATCAGGTCATAGACCGGTCCCTGGCCGAGACCAGGCCCCGCCGTGAGGATGAGGCCGATGACCGTTCCGCAAAGGAGTCTTCTTTTGGCAGCGCTCAATTCGCCTCCTCTCGCGTTCTCCCGACCCCGTGCCGCGGCTTCCACACCGCCAAGAGTACAGGGGCCGTCGGGACCGCTCACGCACCGGGAGAGCCCGCCGCGGCCCGGCCCTTCTTCTTCCCCCACCGCTTCCGGAGCCTGTCGAACTCGACGTAGAAGACCGGCGTCACGTAGAGCGTGACGAGCTGGGAGAAGAGCAGCCCGCCGACGACGGCCAGCCCCAGCGGCCGCCGCGACTCGGCGCCGGCGCCGAAGCCGATGGCGATGGGCAGCGTCCCGAGCAGGGCGGCCATGGTCGTCATCATGATCGGCCGGAACCGGATCAGGCAGGCCTCGAAGATGGCGTCCTCGGGCTTCTTCCCCTCCTCCCGCTCGGCGGCCAGGGCGAAGTCGATCATCATGATGCCGTTCTTCTTGACCAGGCCGACGAGCATGATGATGCCGACGAAGGCGTAGATGCTGAGCTCGGTCCGGAAGAGGAGCAGCGTGACCAGGGCGCCGAAGCCGGCGAACGGCAGGGCCGAGAGGATGGTCAGCGGATGGATGAAGCTCTCGTAGAGGATGCCCAGGACCATGTAGATGACGAGGATGGCCATCAGGAGCAGGAAGCCCAGCCCCTCAGCGACGACTGGAAGGCCTGGGCCGTGCCCTGGAAGCTGGTGCTGACGGAGGCGGGAGGGTCTGCCGCGGCCTGGCGCGTCGATCTCGTCGACCGCGTCGCCGAGGGAGACGCCCGGCTTGAGGTTGAAGGAGATCGTGACGGACGGGAGCTGGCCCGAGTGGTTGACGGTCAGGGGGCCGACCGTCGGGACGAGCCGGGCCACGGCGTCGAGCGGCACCAGCCGCCCCGTGGCCGAGCGGATGTAGAGCTTGGAGAGCTGGGCGGGATCGTTCTGGAACTGCGGCTGGAGCTCCATGATGACATAGTACTGGTTGGTGGGGGCGTAGATCGTCGAGACCTGGCGCGAGCCGTAGCTGTAATAGAGCGCGTCCTCGATCTGCTAGGGCGTGACGCCGAGGGCCAGGGCCTTGTCCCGGTCGATCTCGACGGTGACCTGGGGGTTCTTGAGCTGCATGTCGCTCGTCACGTCCTGGAGGATGGGCAGGGCCCGCATCTGCGATTCGAGGCGGGCGGCGCTGCTGTAGAGCGCGTCGACCTCGGGGCTCTGGAGGGTGAACTGGTAGAGGCTCTTCGTGAAGCGGCCGCCGACGGTGATGGGCGGCGGGTTCTGGAGGAAGGTGTTGATGCCGGTCAGCCGGAACAGCTTCGGCCGCAGGGCCTCGATGACCGCGTCGGCCTTGAGCGGCCGCTCGTTGCGCGGCTTGAGGCGGATGAACATCCGGCCCGAGTTGCTGGCCCCGATGCCGCCGATGGCCGAGACGAAGGACTCGATGTTGGGGTCGGCCTGGAGGATCGTCGGCCGCCGCCATCTGGTGGTCCGTCATCGCATCGAAGGAGATGCCCTGGGCGGCTTCCGTGACGCCGATCAGGAAATGCCCGAGTCCTCGCTCGGCAGGAAGCCCTTGGGGATCCGGACGAACAGGACGACGGTCAGGACCAGGATGACCGCCGGAGAACGCCAGCAGTCGTCCGCCGGCGCTTGACGACCCAGGCCAGCGTCACCCGGTAGAAATCGAGCATGGCCTGGATGGCCTTCTCGGAGGCCTTGTAGACGGCGCCGTGCCGCTCCTCCCCGGGCGCCCGGAGGATGCGGCTGGCCAGGGCCGGGGTCAGGGTCAGGGAGACGAACCCGGAGATGAGGACGGCCGCGCCGATGGTCACGGCGAACTCGTGGAACAGCCGCCCGAGGATGCCGCCCATGAAGAGGATGGGGATGAAGACCGCGGCCAGGGACAGGGTCATGGACACGATGGTGAAGCCGATCTCCTTGGAGCCCTTGAGGGTCGCCTCGAAGGCGGCCTCGCCCATCTCCTGGTGGCGGACGATGTTCTCCAGCATGACGATGGCGTCGTCGACGAGGAATCCGATGGACAGGGTCAGGGCCATGAGCGACAGGTTGTCGAGGCTGTAGCCGAAGAGCTACATGACGGCGAAGGTGCCCGACGATCGAGAACGGCAGGGCCAGGCTGGGGATGAGCGTCGCCGGGAGGTTCCGCAGGAAGAGGAAGATGACCAGGACGACCAGGACGAGGGCGAGGAGGAGCGTGATCTCGACGTCGTTGACCGAGTCCTGGATGGACTCCGAACGGTCGTAGAGGATATTGAAATCGACCGCGGCCGGGAGCTGGGACCGGAACATGGGCAGGAGCTTCTTGACGGCGTCGGCCACGGCGACGGTGTTCGTCCCCGGCTGGCGCTGGATGGCGAGCATGACGGCCGCGCTGGTGCGCCTTGCCCTTGTAGCCCAGGCCGCGACCTTGTCGTTCTGGACGCTGTCGATGACCCGGCCCAGGTCCTTCAGCCGGACCGGCGAGCCGTTGCGGTAGGTCACGATGAGGTCGCGGTAGTGCGGCGGCGTTGTCGAGCTGGCCGGTGGACTGGACCGTGAAGGCCTGGTCGGGACCGTAGAGGGTCCCGGTCGGCAGGTTGACGTTGCCCGCCTGGACGGCCGCGCCGACCTGGTCGAGCCCGATGCCTCGCGAGGCCAGGGCGTCCGGGTCGAGCTGGACGCGGACGGCGTAGTTCTGCGAGCCGTAGACGGCGACCTGGGCGACGCCGGGGACCATCGAGATCCGCTGGGCCATCATCGTCTCGGCGTACTCGTCGACGGTCGACAGGGGCAGGGTGGGCGAGGTGAGGAGGAGGAAGAGGATCGGGCGTGTCGGCCGGGTTGACCTTCTGGTAGAAGGGCGGCGTGGGCATGTTCTGGGGGAGATAGCGCGAGGCGTAGGTGATCTGCTCCTGGACGTCCTGGGCCGCCGCGTCCAGGTTCCGGTCAAGGACGAACTGGAGCGTGATCTGGGTCATGCCGAGCATGTTCGTCGAGGTCATGGAGTCGAGGCCGTGGATCGTCGAGAACTGCTTCTCCAGGGGCGTCGCGACCGTCGCGGCCATCGTCTCGGGGCTCGCCCCGGGCAGCCCGGCCGTGACCATGATCGTCGGGAAGTCGACGTTGGGCAGGTCGCTCACCGGGAGCGAGCGGAAGCCCAGGATCCCGACGATGAGGAACGCCGCCATGATGAGCGTCGTCATCACCGGCCGGCGGACGAAGATCTCGGAAAAGTTCATGGCGCCCTCCCTTCTAGCGGCCGGGCTTGATCTCGACGCGCGCGCCGGGGGCGAGCCGGAGCTGCCCGTCTGTGACGACCCGCTCGCCCGGCTTGAGGCCCGAAGCGATGACGGACTCCTCGCCCCGGGTCCGGCCGACCTTGACCGGCCGCATCTCGGCCGTCATGTCGTCCTTGACGACATAGACGTACTGGCCGGACTGCCCGGTCTGGACGGCCGGAGAGGGCACGACGACGGCGTCCTTCTCGGTCGTCAGGGTCAGCCGGACGTTGAGGAACTGCCCGGGCCAGAGGGCCGAATCGCGGTTGTCGAAAGTCGCCTTGAGCGTGATCATGCCCGTCGTCTGGTCGATGGCGTTGTCGATGAACGTCAGGACGCCGGAGACCGGCGCGTGTCCGTTGTCGTTCGGGACGGCCTCCGTCGCGAGCGGCGCCCGGGCCATGAACTCCTTGATCCGGGGCAGGTTCTGCTCGGGCACGGAGAACGTGACATAGATCGGGGCTATCTGCTCGATGACGACGGCGGGGCTCGTGTCGTTGGCCTTGATGATGTTGCCCGCGTCGATGAGGAGGCTCCCGGTCCGGCCGTCGATCGGCGAGCGGACGGACGTGTAGTCGAGCTGGAGGCGGGCGTTGGCCACGGCGGCCTCGTCGGCCTTGATGGCCGCGACGAGGACGTCCCGGTTGGCGACGGCCGTGTCGTACTGCTGCTTCGTCACGTAATCCTTCTGGACGAGCTCGGCGTAGCGGGCCACGTCGGCCTGGGCGTTGCGGAGGAGGGCGCGGTCCTTCTCGAGCATCGACTCGGCCTGCCTGAGGGCGATCTCGAACGGGCGCGGGTCGATGGTGAAGAGGAGGTCCCCCTTCCGGACGGGCTGGCCTTCCTTGAAGTGGACGGCCAGGACCTCGCCGGTGACCTGGGCCTTGACGGCCACGGTCGAGATGGCCTCGACGCGGCCGACGGCGTTGATGTCGAGCGGCACGTCCTTGGCTGCGACCTGGGCGACGTCGACCGGGCTCCCGGGCAGGGCCCGGCCCTGGCCGTTCCCCTTCGAGGATGAGCAGGCGGCCGTGGCAACGAGCGCGGCCGCGATGGTGATGACGAAAATCTTAATAAGGGGCGTCTTCATGGCCTGTGATCTCCTTTCTCAGGACCTCGAGGGAAGGGCGGGATTTGTCCGGCGCCGTCGGGGGCTCCAGGGCCCCGGTATCGTGGGTGAACTGGACGAGGGCCAGGAACCAGTCGGACTTGGCCTGGACGAGCTCCACGCGGGCGCTCTCCAGGACGGATTCGGCCGCCAGCAGGTCGAGGATGCTGCCGACGCCCTCCTTGTATCGCCCGAGGGCCACGTCGTAGGAGGCCTGGGCGCTTTCGTGGAGGTCCCCGGCCGTCCGGATCTTCTGTTCCGCGGTCTTGAGGCCGTAATAGCTCGTCCAAACCTGGAGGTCGATGCCGCGGGCGAGCTCGGCCGCCTGGTCCCTGGCCGTCTCCGGCCTGGGCCTTGGCCGCCAGCACGGCGTATTGCTGCAGGCCGAAAAGGAAGGGCAGGCTGACCGTACAGCGAGATCCGCGTAGAAGGGGTTCGAGACCGGGTTGCCCTGGTAATAGATCCGGCCGATGTTGCCGGAAAGGCGAGAAGGCCGGGAAGAACGTCGAGCGGGCTTTCCGGACGCCGGCCTCGGCCTGGGAGACCAGGGCCTGCGCGGCCGCCAGGTCGGGCCGCCTGGCCTCGGCCTCCTTGATGCAGAGGTCGACCTGCTTGGTGACGGCCTCGAGGGGGATCGTCTCCGGCAACCGGTCGGAAACATCGAAGGCGGCGTCGGCCGGGAGGCCCATGGCGTTGGACAGGGCCCCATGGAGCGTCTGGATGAGCCCGCGCGTCGTCACGATCTGAAGATCGATCGTCGACAGCGCGGTCTTTGCCTGGAGGACGTCGGCGATGGTGGCCACTCCGGCCCGGTGGCGGTCGTTCGCGGCGTCGTAATTGGCCTGGGCGCCTTTCCGGTTCGTTTCCTGGGCCTCGAGGAGGGCCTGGGCCGAGAGGTACTGGTAATAGACGCTCTCGATCTCGAGGATGACGTTCTGGTAGACGGCGTTCTGGGTCCAGTTGGCCGCCTCCAGGGCCCGCCGTGCCGCCTGGACGTCGGCCTCACGGCCGCCGAAATCGAAGAGCAGGAGGTTCAGGCTGGCCGTGGGGGTCAGGGTCGTCAGGTCGACGACGAACTTGCCGCCGAGGTAGGCCATCTTCGACTTGGCGGCGGGGAGAGTCAGGGTGAGCTTGGGGAAGGTACTCGCCGAGCGACAGGCTCACGCCCGCCGAGGCGGCCCGCGCCGCGTTCCAGGCGGCCCGGGTCTGGGGGTTGTTGGCCAATCCGACGGTCACGATGTCGCCGAGCGTCCAGGCCCGGCCCGGCGCCCGCAGGTCGGCGGGGATATCCGGGGCGGAGGGCGGCACGGCCGCCGGCTTGGCCTCCCTCGCCGGAGGGACCCACGGCTCCGCAGGGGACTCCGCCGTCCGGTGGGTGAGGCTCGTCATCGAGGCGCACGCGGCCGCCGCGGCCAGCATCAGGCCGGCCGCCGCCATGAGCAGGGCGCCCCTCCGGCGCGGCCGGGGCCGGCGCGGGCGATCGGTCGGCACCAGTTCGGGGCTCTTTGGCATCGTGGACCTCCCAGTCTCGGGAGCGGAACGGGGTCCCGCAACTGCTCCCGCCGGCCATTCTTGAAGCATGGTCCGGTCGAACATAACCCGCCCATTATGGCAGGGTAACGGCGATAATTCAATCCGTCCGTCGGCGGTTGACCCGCGCCGGCTTTGCTGATACCCTTGCTTCAAAGCCGCGCGGAAGGGGTCAAGATGGGAACGCGCCCGTCAGCGAGAGGCCTGTGGCATTTCTCGCACGTCAGGGCTGGCGAGAAAAAAGCCGCCGTCCTTTTCTTCTCGTACTTCTTCCTCATCGCCGCCGCGGTGACCGTCGTCAAGACGCTCCGCACGACGGACTTCCTGGTCAAGATGGGCGTCGGCGCCCTGCCCATCGCCTATCTTCTCGCCGCCCTCGTCACCGGCCTCGTCGTCCTTTTCCACGCCCGCGTCCAGTTCCGGACGTCCCTCCGGGCCGTCGTCACCGGCAGCCTCGTTCTTTTTGGCCTCACGGGGTTCGTTCTGCAATGGGCGCTCCGGACGCGGGCCGGGGCCCTGAGCCCGGTCCTGCCTTACGTCTACTGGGTCTGGGCGAGCGTCCTCGTCGTCGCCCTGCTGACCCATTTCTGGATGGCGGCCGGCGAAACCTTCGACCCGCGGGAAGCCAAGCGGCTGATGGGCTTTCTGACGTGGGGCGGCATCCTCGGCGGCGTCCTGGGCGGGCTCCTCGTCGGCCTCCTCAGCCGGACGGCCTGTCGGAGCCTGGCTGCTGCCCTTCGCCTGCGTCCTTCTTCTCGGCGGCGCCGCGGTGGCCAGGGCCGTCTTCGCCCTGCCGCAGAGGGAGGCGCCGGAGACGGGCCGGACGGCTGACGGGGAGGATAGCCGAGAGGGCCGCAATCCCGGGTTCAAGGACAGCTTCGACGCCGTCCGAAGGAACGGATTCCTCGGTTCCATCGCCGGGATCGTGGCCGTCGGCGTCGTCGTGTCGACCTGCGTCGAATTCCAGTACCTTTCCGCCGCCAGCCTCCATTACAGCGGCAGCCCCAGGACTCTGCAGGCCTTCTTCGGGTTCTTCGACGTCGGCCTGACCGTCTTCGCCCTGCTCCTGAGCATTCTCGTCGGCGGCAATCTGCTGAAGAGGACGAACGCGGCGCGGGCCCTGCTCCTGGCCCCGGGCGTCCTCTTCGCCGCTTCCCTGGCCGTCCTCCTGATGCCCTTCGGCCTGCTCGCCGGGATGCTCATCAGGGGCAGCGACGAGAGCATGGGTTTCGCCGTGAACCAGTCGGTCCGGGAACTCCTCTACCTCCCCGTCCCCGCGCGCCTGAGGCACACGGCCAAGCCGTTCATCGAGATGTTCGTCAGCCAGATGGCCAAGGTCGCCGGAGCGATCGTTCTCCTCGCCTTCGCCCTGGCCCTGAACAACAGGATCGAGGGTCTCACCCCCGTGTTCGACCCCACGCTGGCCCGGAGATTGAGCTGGGTCGTCCTGGCCTTGCTCCTCCCATGGGCGGTCCTGAGCGTCAGGGCCGGCAGGGCCTATCGCGATGCCCTGCGGGAGTCCATCCGCCCCCTGTGGCCGCGGGCCGACCGCGAGCTCGCGGCCAAGGTCGACGTCGAGCAGGCCAAATTGGTCTTCGACACCGCCGACAGCCTGAACTATAGCTCGGCCCTCTACGCCCTCCATGTCTTCGACCTCCTGGCCCGGGACGAGCTCAGCCCGGAGGTCCGGAGGATCCTCGCCCAAGTGTCCGGGGAGGTTCGGGCGGCGACGGTCGCGGACCGCTTCGAGGCCGAAGGCTCGGCCCAGTTCCTCGACGCCCTCGATGAATATCGGCCGGAGACGCTGCTGGCCGAGGTCCCCCTCATCATGTCCTCCGCCGAATACCAGCGGGTCATGACGGAGTACCTCCGGAGGATCCGGAAAGAGGGGCCGCGCGCGGAGGTCGAGAAGATGGAGATGGCGAAGGCCATCGGGCTGATGGACCCGGCCTCCCTTCTGGCCTCCGAGCTCCCCGTCCTGATCGACGACGCGTCACCCCGGGTGGCGGGCCTGGCGCTGAGGAGCGCGGCCCGGCTCGGACGGGAGGACCACATCCCGGCGGTCATCCGGAGGCTGGGCGATGTTCCGACCGGGGCGGATGCCGCCGACGCTCTGGAGAAGTTCGGCGACCGGGCCCTCCCCGCCCTCGAAAGGAGAATGAACGACCGGAGCCAGGGTCTGCCGACGAGAGAGGCCGCCGCCGACGTCGTCGGCCGGATCGGCACGCCGGGCGCCCTGCGCGCCTTGGCCGAGGAACTGGAACACGGGTCCGGCGAACTCGACCGCGCCGTCATCGATGCTCTGGACCGCGTCCGTTCGGAGCGGGCGGCGATCCCGCTCTCCGCGGCGGCCGCCGGGAACAAGCTCCGTTCGCTCGCCGAGGATTATTGCCGGACCTACCTCGAGTTGCGGCGCCTGGCCCCGCTCGGAGGGACGGCGGTCGCGGGGCACAGCTTGGCCGGCCGCCTGGAGGCGGACCTGGCGGACGTCTTCAAGCTCCTGGGCCTGACCTATCCGCAGGACGGGGTCCGGACGGCCTATCAGAACATCACTTCGGGCGGCCGCCGCGCCGCCGCCCACGCCGTCGAATGGCTCGATAACGCCCTGAAGAACGAAGTCAAGGAGTTCGTCCTGCCCCTCGTCGAGGACCTCGACCCGGAAGAAAAGAGCCGGAGGTTCGAAAAGATCCTGAAGACGGCCGCCGGGCGCTGATCTGCGCGAGCCGACCCCTGTCGCCGGGCGGGCCGGGACGGCGGCCGGACTATTTCGCCGCGGCCAGCGCGGCCTTGACCCGCTCCCGCGTCATCGGCAGCGCGAAGAGCCGCGCTCCCGTCGCGTCGAAGACGGCGTTGGCCACGACGGCGCCCATGTTGATGATGGCCGGCTCGCCGCAGCCGGAGGCGGGCAGGGCGCTGTTCTCGACGATGACGGTCTCGATCTTCGGCAGCCAGGAGAAGCGCGGGATCTCGTACGTGTCGAAATTGAGGTCGAGGATCTCGCCCGCCTTGAAATGGACCTCCTCCGTCAGGGCATATCCCAGGCCCATCGTGATGCAGCCTTCGATCTGGATGGCCGCGCCCTCGGGGTTGACGCACTGGCCCATGTCCTGGGCGCAGACGACCCGCTTGACCTCGACCTCCCCGGTGCCCTTGTCGACCGCGACCTCGGCCATCGCCGCGACATAGGTGCCGCTGTAGTCGGCGCACGACAGGCCGAGGCCCCGGCCGCTCGGCGACGCGGCCGGCGTCCAGCCGAACTTGTCGGCGACGGCCCGCAGGACCCGCTTCATCCGCTCGTCGGCGAGGTTCCTCAGCCGGAACTCGAGCGGGTCGGCCTTGGCCTTCGCGGCCATGATGTCGATCTGGCACTCCCGGGCGAAGACGTTGGTGTTGGAGCCCGGGGCGCGCCAGGCCCCGACGGCGAAGGGATGGGCGGACGCGCCGCCGCCGCCTCCCCCGCCCCACTCCCCCGCGCCGGAGGTCCGGTGGTGCGGGATGGCGTAGAACTGGGCGGCGCTCCGCGCGCCGGCGAAGTACACGGCGTAATCCCAGAGGACGATCTTCCCGGCGGCGTCGATCCCCGACCTGATCTTGACCACGGCGGCCGGCCGGAAGGTGTCGTTGAAGAACTCGTCGGCCCGGGTCCAGGCGACCTGGACGGGCCTGCCGGTGAGCTTGGCCAGCCGGGCGGCCTGGACGGCCTGGAGGTTGCACGTCTTGCCGCCGAAGCCGCCGCCGACGAACGGCGAGATGACGTGGACGTTCGCGGGCGGCAGGCCGAGCTCGTGGGCGACCTCGTCCTTGACCCGGAACGGGGCCTGGCTCGAGGGCCAGACCGTGGCCTTGTCCCCGTCGATCTTGACCAGGGCCGTGTGCGTTTCCATGGCCGAGTGGGCGACGTAGCTGTTGAGGTACGTCTCGTCGAAGACCGCGGCGGAGAGCGCCTCGCCCTGCTTGAGGTCCCCGCCCTGGGCGACGACCTCGACCGGCGGCGCGACCTTGAGCAGATGGTCGTAGATATTCTTGTCGTCGAGCGTCGACGGCGACGGCTCGTACTCGGCCTTGATCAGGGACAGCGCCTTTTCCGCGACGTCGGGCAGTTCGTGGAGCGCGGCGACGAGGTCGCCGTCCCGGACGACCTTGACCCCGGCCAGCTTCTCGGCCTCCGACGCGTCGACGCTCTTGAGCTTGGCGCCGTGGGCGGGCGGCCGCAGGACCTTCGCGTAGAGCATGCCGGGGACGCGGATGTCGCCGGCGAACTTGGCCCGGCCCGTGACCTTGTCGCGGCCGTCGCGATGGAGGACGGGCGTGCCCATGACCTTCCATTCCCGGACGGGCTTGAGCGACGGCTTCGGCGTGACGTGGCGCTCGATCCGTTTTCCGGCGGCGAGCTCGCCGTAGGTCGCCCTCTTCCGCGGGTCGGCCGTATCGTAGACGGCGCCGTCCTTCGCCCTGAGCCGGCCGGCCGGGACCTTGAGCTTTCGGCCGCGAGCTCGACCAGGACGGCCCTCGCTTCGGCCGCGGCGGCCCGCAGGGCCGGCCCGAACATGCGCGTCGTCAGCGAGCCGAACGTCCCCATGTCCCAGGGGCAGAGGTCGGTGTCGCCCAGGACCATGTCCACCGAGGTCGAGGGGGACCTCGAGCTCGTCGGCGACCATCATGCGGCAGGGAGGTCATCGCTCCCTGGCCCTGCTCGATCTTCCCGGTGTAGGACGTCACCCGGCCGTCCGGGTCGACGAGGAGGTAGGCGTTGAAGTCCTCGGGATAGCCCTGGCCGGGCCGGCGCTGGCCGCCTTCCTGAAGGAGCGAGGCCTCGCCGACGGTGACGCAGACGAGGATGCCGCCGCCGGCGAGCTTCAGGAAATCGCGCCGGCTGAGGGACGGGCCAGCCCGGATATTCGTCGTCCCATTCGTGATCATTCATGGCGACCCGCTCCTCTCATGGCCGCGGCCGCGTCCTCGACCGCCTGGACGATGCGGTTGTGCGCGCCGCAGCGGCAGAGGTTGTCTTCGAGGGCGTCGAGGATCTCCTTCCGGCCCGGCTTGGGGTTCTTCCGGAGGAGGCTCCAGGCGGTGAGGATCATGCCCGGCGTGCAGTAGCCGCACTGGAGGGCGTCGTGCTTCATGAACGCCTCCTGGAGGGGATGGAGGCGGCCGTCCCTCTCCAGGCCCTCGATGGTCAGGACCGTCTTGCCTTCGACGGTCTTGAGCGGGGTCTGGCAGGAGCGGACGGGCTCGTTCGCCGAGGACGACCGTGCACGCCCCGCAGAAGCCCTCCCCGCAGCCGAATTTCGTCCCCGTGAGGCCGAGGTCGGTCCGGAGGACCCAGAGGAGCATCCGTTCCGGGTCGGTCGCGACGCTCACGGGCTTGCCGTTCAGGGTGAAGCGGATGGTTCGGTTCATGGACGACTCCCGAGACTTGCCGAGCGTTTGATTAAAGGTTAGCACCGCGGGCGGGAGTTGTCAAAGCCCGCGGCCCGTCGCGGCAAGAGCTTCAGGTCGGCGGGTGGAGCCGGGCCCGGAACCACTGGCGCATGGCCTTCATCCGCTCGACCTGGTAGGCCGGGGCGCGGCGACGGCAGGCGGCCGCCTCCGCGCTCCCCGCCGGGGCGCCCCAGCGGCTCTCGATGCAGTCGTTCGGGTTGTAGCCCATCTCGAAGGTCTCCTTGCGCTCGACGACCTGGGCGAGCGTCAGGACCTGGGGCTCCCCGTCGGAGCGAATGTAGGTGATGGTGAGCTCCGCGGCCCGCCTCTTCCCGAGCGCCAGCAGCTCGATCCCTCACCTTATCGGCCTTCCGTCCCGCCGGGAGGCCGTAGGCCCCCGGGTTCCGGACGACCTTGTCCGGGAAGCCGAGCACGGTGTCGATGGCGATGAGGACGCGCAGGTCGCGGTTGGGCGTCGAGAAATCCTCCCATTGACCGGTCGTCTGGAAGACGGCCGAGCCGCCCGCCGGCATGGGGATGACCGCGCCGGGGTGGGCGGCCATGTACTTCTCGCCGACGGCGACCGATTCGACGCGGGCGATGAGCTGCTCCTGCAGGGCCCGGAAGAGGTCCTCGAAGGCGGCTCGCGGCGTCCAGCGGGTCGGGGTTGATGAGCTTCTCCATGGCCGCGTAGAAATCCTCGGCGGACATCTTCCGCTGCTCGAGGGAGAAGTTCCCGTAGTCGGGGCTCCTCCCGATCTCCTCGTTCGAGAGCAGGCGCAGCCCGCCCCCCGCGGCCCGGACGATCGGCCGGAAGGCCTTGAAGCCGGGCTCGCCGACGACCTCCCTGGTGTTGAAAGAGGAAATTGCCCTGCCAGAAGCGCTTGATGCCGATCGTCCCGTCCGGCTGGGCGTCGACGGCGAGGAGGAGCCCCGGCGTCTTGGCCGTCTGCGGCCACCCAGCGGACGATGGTCAGCGTGTGGCCGTAGGGGTCGGCGAAGACCGCGCCGGGCCGCAGGTCCTTGCGGGCGAGCGGCAGCGGATAATAGTCGGAGCGGTCGTCCGTGAACTCCATCCGCCCGTTGCCCGCGTGGACGGTGTCCTTGACGACCGGGAGCATCCGGGCGAAGGCCCGGGCCGGGCTCGCCGCCCCCGCCCCCCATCGTTTCGTTCGTCCTCCAGCGGAGGGCCCGGGGCGGCACGCCGACCGTCCCCCAGCTCGAATCGGAGAAGCCGAACGGCAGCCCGGTCTTCCAGGCGAAATACGCCCGGAGATAGAAGGGATTGTCGGCGCAGTCGGGCGTCATCTCGACGCGGTCCGGCCCGCCCGGGTCGTCCTCGCCCAGGCCGAGATGGTCGAAGAGGAGGTTGCGCTCCGGGTCGTCCACGGCGTCGTGGAGCGAGGGCCAAGAGGAACGCTCGTCGGTACCGAGGAAGAGGGCCTCGAGCCAGGCCGAGTAGAGGTTCTCGTCGGCCCGCGTCCAGCCGCGCACGCTCTCCCAGACGCCGCCCCCCGCCGCCCATGCCGCGGGCGCGGCGGACGGCACGTCGACGCCGGCCGCGCCGGCGGGCCGGCCGTCGGCGACGACCGCGACCGTGTAACGGCCGCGCCCCGGCACGCGGAAGGCCGCCGCCCGCCAGAAGGGCGGCCCCCCTCCCCGCTCGGTCTTGAGCGGGATCGAGCGCGCCGTCGGGCCCGGAGACCGAGATGCGGACGTCGCGGGGGTCGGATTCGAAGGCGGCCAGGACCCGGAGGGTGCCGCCGGGCTTGACCGATCTCGGAGAAACGAGGAGGGCCGGAGCGCGGACGGCCTCGGCCGCGGGGGCCGGGCCCGGCCGGAAGGGTCGCCGGCCGCGCCGCCAGCCACAGGCCCGCGGCCAGGACGAGCGCGGCCGCCGGACCCCGCGGGGAAGTCATCAGGCTCAGAAATAATAGCGGAAGCCGATGCCGCCGCCGATGTCGCCTTCCGTCTTCGGCGTGAGGTCGAGCATGGGGACGAGCTCGATGAAGAGCTCGAAGGGGGCGCGCTCGAACTCGTAGGTGATGCCGACCGGGACGCGGAAGCTCAGCCGGGCGTCATCGGTGTCGGTCTTGGTCTTGAAGCGGCCGCCGAACCCGTAATAGAGCGCCATGCGGCCCTTCTCCACCCGGAAGATGTCGAAGCTGTGGAAGAGGAGGTCGCCGTGGACCTGGAACGACCCGCCGTTGATGAACGACCAGGCCGCGGCGGCGTCGATGGCGACCGTCCGCCCCGTCCAGTACTTGAAGCTCACGCCGGTCGGCTCGCCGAAGATGATGCCGAGCCCGGTATTGCCGCCGGTCCGGCCGGTCTGGGCGTGGGCCATCCCGGCGGCGGCCGCCAGGAAGAGGATGATGAGGACGCATTTCTTCATAAAAACGACTCCTGAGCGAGATTCCCTTGACAAAGGCCTCTTTAACACCGTTAGTCGAAAAAATAGCAGAAAAGGGGAAAAATCTCAAGTCGGCCGGCCCCTCCCCTGGCCAATCCGCCGCCATCTCTGGTAGAATGGGCGTCCGCCATGACCCTCATCGACCGGCTCAGGACGCACGCCCGCCGCCGGGAGGCCATCGCCTTCCTGCGCTACATCGGCCCCGGGCTCCTCGTCACCGTCGGCTTCATCGACCCGGGCAACTGGGCCTCGAACATCGCCGCCGGGGCGCTCCACGGCTACGCCCTCCTGTGGGTCGTCACCCTCGGCACGGTCCTTCTCATCGTGCTCCAGCACAACGCCGCCCACCTCGGCATCGCGACCGGGCTTTGCCTGTCCGAAGCGACGATGCGGCACGTCCGGCCCGTCCCGGCGCGGCTCATCCTCTCGAGCGCCGTGCTGGCCTCGATCTCGACCGGCCTGGCCGAGGTCCTGGGCGGGGCCATCGGCCTGCGCATGATCTTCCCGCGACTCGCCGCTCCAGGCCGGGGCCGTGCTGGTCACCGCCGCCGCCATGACCATGCTCGTGACCAACACCTACCCGAAGCTCGAGAAGCTCATCATCGCCTTCGTCTCTCTCATCGGCCTGGCCTTCCTCTACGAGCTCTTCCTCGTCCGCGTCCCCTGGCGGACGGTCGCCGTTTCCTGGGTCCGTCCGTCCTTCCCGCCGGGGTCCATGCTCGTCCTGATGAGCGTCCTCGGCGCGATCGTCATGCCCCACAACCTCTTCCTCCACTCGGAGATCATCCAGAGCCGGGAGTGGAACCTCCAGGACGAAAAGGTCATCAAGCGCCAGCTCAACTACGAGTTCAAGGACACGCTGTTCTCGATGGGCGTCGGCTGGGGGATCAACAGCGCCATGGTCATCATCGCCGCGGCGATGTTCTTCGGCAAGGCGCGCGTCACGGAGCTCGAGCAGGCCCACGGCTTGCTCGGCCCCCTGGTCGGCCCGACGGCGGCGGCCGTGTTCGCCTTGGCCCTGCTGATGGCGGGGCTGGCCTCCTCGGTCACGGCGGGCATGGCCGGGAGCACGATCTTCGCCGCCATGTTCGGCGAGACCTACGACATCAAGGACCTCCATTCCAAGCTCGGCGCGGGCGTCACCCTGGTCCTGGCCACGGCCCTGGTCTTTTTCATCGGCGACCCCTTCAAGGCCCTGCTCCTCTCCCAGATGCTCCTCAGCGTCCAGTTGCCGATCACCATCGTCACCCAGATCCGCCTGACGTCGTCGCGCGCGGTCATGGGGAGGTATGCCAATACCCCCCTCCTGCGCATCCTGCTGTGGTCGGTCGCGGCGGTCGTCATCGCCCTCAACGTGATGCTCGTCCGGGCCCTCATCCTCGCCCGAGCCTGACGTCCCGGGGAGACCAGGTCCCGGCTTGGCATTTCCCGCCTTAAGTGCTATTCTTGGTAGCCGGGGCAGGAGATGTCCTCGAGAGGTCGGGGCCGGCGCAACGCGTTCCGCCCCGAGGGGGTTACCATGACAGAGATGTCGAAGACCACCCATCCGCCCGCGGCGGCTCGCGCCGGCGAAGCCGGTCCGCCCGAAGAAGTTCCAGAACGCGCAGAAGCGCCTGCTGTCCTCGGCCCTGACCACGATCGCCTGGGCCGGGCCGGGCTTCGCCCGGTTCGGCTTCGTCCGCAAGCCGCTCATGAGGTCCATGGAGAGGCACATCCGGGACAGCAGCCGCAGGCAGGCCGAAGGAGGCAAGATGCCCCCGCGCGTCGTCGCGGACCGGATGGAGATCGGCGTCACCATCATGGACACGATCGGCCGGGCCCTGGCCCAGAACAGGATCAGCCGGTCGTCCATCGGCAAGCTCCTCAAGAACCTCGGCCGCGACTCCCTCATGAAGCTCGGCGGTTACGAGGCCCGGGTCCGTTTCGTCGAGAAGTACGGCGTTCGGGCCCCCGAGGTCCTGCTCATCAGCCCGACCAAGGTCTGCAACCTCCGCTGCAAGGGGTGCTACGCGGATTCGACGTCCGAGCTCGAGAAGCTGAGCTGGCCGGTCCTCGACCGCCTCGTCTCCGAGGTCCGCGACCTCTGGGGCGCCCGCTTCGTCGTCTTCAGCGGCGGCGAGCCCCTGGCCTACAGGGACGAGGGGCACGGCGTCCTGGACCTGGCCGAGAAGCATCCGGAGATCTTCTTCATGATGTACACGAACGGCACGCTCATCGACGACGCTGTGGCCCGGCGCATGGGGAAGCTCGGCAACGTCATGCCCGCGATCTCGATCGAGGGCCTGAAGGAGAAGACGGACGAGCGCCGCGGCCCGGGCGTCTTCGACAAGGTCGTCTCGGCCATGGGACGCCTGAGGCGGGCCAAGGTCATGTTCGGCGTCTCCATCACGGCCACGCGCGAGAACGTCGAAGAGGTCCTTTCGGACCCCGTCATCGACTTCTATTTCCGCGAGCAGGGCGCCCTGTTCGCCTGGCTCTTCCACTACATGCCCATCGGCCGGGCCATCACCCTGGACCTCATGCCGACGCCGGAACAGCGGCTCTGGATGTGGCGGCGGTCCTGGGAGCTCATCAAGGACAAGCGGCTGTTCATCGCCGACTTCTGGAACGGCGGGACGACGGCCCGGGGCTGCATCAGCGCGGGGCGGCAGGGCGGCTACATGGCCGTCTGCTGGAACGGGGACGTCGTGCCCTGCGTCTTCATGCCCTACTCGCCCGCCAACGTCAACGAGGCCTACGCCAAGGGCCAGACCCTCAACGACATCTGGGCCCACCCGTTCTTCGAGAAGGTCCGGAGCTGGCAGAACGATTACGGTTACGGCAAGACCTTCGCCATGCAGAGCGGGGAGCTGAAGAACTGGATGATGCCCTGCCCGATCCGGGACCACTACAAGGAGTTCCACCCGTGGCTCGAGAAATACGGCGTCAAGCCGCTCGACGAGAACGCCCGGGAGGCCATGACGGACCCCGAGTACCTCGAGGGGATGGCCGAGTACAACCGGCGGGTGGCCGAGCTCCTCGACCCGATCTGGGACAAGGTCTATCTCGACCCCGACTACAGGATCCCGCCGGAGGAGAAGGGATGAGGCGGACGGCCGCGGTCCTCCTCGCTGCGGCGGGCCTTGTCGCGGCGGGTGCCGTCGCGGGGGCCGGCCGCCAGGACCGCCCCGCGGCGAGCAGGGGCCCGCCCGGGCGCGGCCGTCGAACGCAGGGCCCGCTACAGCATCAGCGCCCACCTCTTCATCGTCGGCAACCTGGGGGAGGCCGGCGCCATGACGATCGAGTCGGCGGCGCGGACGAAAGGACGGCCGGCTGGAGAAGTCCCTGCGCATGGCCGGCGAAACGAACGACTCACAGAAGAAGAGGAACCGGGATTACCGCGGCGACTTCAGCCTGCTCAAGACCTATCCGCTCCGGAGCGACGGGACGGTCGACGAGGAGGCCGGCGCCTCCGGACGCAGCCTCGAGAGTTCATCGGCCGGCTTCCTGAAGCTCAACAAGAAGTACCAGGCCGAGAAGATCGTCTTCTTCCCGGACCATGCCGTCGCGACGCGCGAGGACGGCACCGAAAAGCGGGTCGAGGGCAGCTACGACTGCATCCTGTCGCCGCTCGAATATATGATGGAGCACGACCTCAAGGTCGGCCAGGTCTTCGAAACCCCGTTCCTGCTGAACGGGGTCCCGCGCGTCTTCCATTGCGAGGTCGTCGACCTCGACACCCTCTCGGAATACAGGAGCCGGGCCTACCTCGTCGACATCTGGGCCGTCGACAAGACGCCCGGGGGTCAGGACAAGGCGTCCAAGGACGTCTGGCGGAAGAAGGGCAACGTCCGCGTCTGGTTCGCCAAGGACGGGCCCTACCGGAACGAGATGCTGCGGATGAAGATCAAGTTCCGCTGGTACCTCTGGCTCTACTTCGACCGCCTCAAATAGGGTCGGCCGGCCTGTCTGCGTGCGTCCCCTTCAGGCCTCAAGGGCCTCGGGGCATGACCTCCACTCCAGAGCGCGGCTTGCGCTAAGCCGCGGGGGATAAGGACGGCCTTGGCACCACCGTACATGGTGACGCGCCGGGACAGGATCCGTCCGAAGAGAAGCTCGACTATTTCGTCTCCGCCGGCTTCGGCCGGCCCGCGTCCAGGTTCCGGTAGTTCATCGCCGCGTTGAAGAGGAGGCCGAAGCTGCCGATCGTCTCCTGGCGCCACATGGGGTTCACGGCGAAGAAGACGACGTGGCCCTTGCCGACCGGGACGTCGACGACGGCCGCCTTTCCGGCCAGCTCCTCCCCGCCCTCGAGCAGGCCGGAGACGAGGAGCTTATCGGCCGTGTCGAAGCGCAGGACGACGCGGACGGTCTTGAGGTCGGGGGGCATGTAGAGGTCGAAGAGGTCCTTGTACTCGGCCGGGATGCCGCCCGCCGCCGGCCGCGACCGTGGCCGGACGCGCCGGCCGGCCCTGGATGACGTCGGGGTCCTTGAGCCCGCCGCGGCCCGAGGGTCGCCCCGCCGCCTCCCCGCCGCCCATGAGGTCGCCGATGTCCGCCCCGATCGCGGCCTTCATGCCCGTCTCGAGGACGGGCCCGCCGCTGAAGTAAACGCCCAGATTGCGGTCGTAGCCGTAGACGATGGGGCTCGTCGTGTCGGCGACGTTGGCGCTCAGGACCGAGCCGACGACGTTGAGCTTCTTCGGCTCGGCCACGGCGACACTCTCGACGAGCCCGTAGCCGATGGGGATCTCGGCCATGCCCGTGACGGGGACGAACAGCCCGCCGGCGTCCAGGAACCGCTTGAGGTTGGCGATGCCCTTGAGCTCGATCCCGCCGCGGATGTCGTCGCGGCCGTCGGGGGTGCCGATGTTCGGGTACTTCTCGCTCTTCTTGTACGGAATGGGCTCGGCGCCGCCGAGGCCGTTGACGATCCTCGCGGCCTTCCCGAACATGCCCGCCGGCGGCAGGATGATGACGTCGTACTTGCTCTTGAGGTCCTCGGTGTCGCGGATCTCCTGGAACGGGATGTAGGCGTAGGGGACGCCCAGCTTGTCGAGGGCCAGCCGGAACCAGCCCTCGTCCTGGGTGTTCATCCAGGAGTGGAGGATGGCCAGGCGGGGGGCGTCGAGGTCGTGGGTCTTGACGTCGATCTTGCCGGCGAGGCCATGAACGGTCAGGCCGAGGTCGGCGCAGGCCTTGGCCAGCCGGTCCGCGAGGTCGGAGGGGTTCCCCTCCCTCGGGACGACGAACGTCCCGGCGTTGAACTTGACCTTGCCCTGCTCGAAGGCGTCCTCGGCGGCCAGCATCTTGATGTCCTTGAGCCGGTAGCGGAAAGCCATGAGCTCGGGCTCGGCGGTGTTATTGACGGCGAAGGCGACGGCCTTCTCCTTGCCGACGACCCGGCCCTCGAACGCCGCGTCCGTCTTCAGGATGGTCATGGGGGCGTCGAGGATCTTGACGTCGGTGACGCGGACGGTCCGGACGTTGAAGAGCGGCCCGAGCGTCCAGCCGGTGTCGTCGTAGGGGCGCGGGTCCTTGGGGTTGTAGTACTGCGTGTCGAGGAGCATGTCGGCGCAGCGGCTGTAGGGCTGGTCCATGCGGATGACGTAGCTCCCGGCCGGGAACTTGTCCTTGCCGAGGGCGATCTCGCCGTTGGCCGCGTGGACCTCGACGCCGTCCTTGCGGAGGAGGTTCGACGAGCCGGGCCGCCGCCAGGGGCCGCGTCGTGTCCGAGGGGATGACGTAGGCCGCCGGGCCCTCGGTCCGGGCCTTGGCCACGGCGCGCCGGCTCTTGACATAGAAGTTGTCGAGGAACTTCGCCTTCGCGGCGGCGACGTGCCCGAAGGAGAGGAGGAGGGCGCTCTCCATCATGTTCGTGTTGTTGCGGAAGGACCACTTGACCGACTCGAGCGGCGGGTTCTGCCGGAACCAGGCCCGCTTCGATTCGGCCCCGACGGTCCGGACCATGGTGTCCGCGCCGGTCCCGCCGAAGGTCTCGTAGAAGCGGCCGACGGAATTGTGGAAGAGGGCGACGAAGAAGCCGTAGTTCGCCGCCCAGCCGTCGTAGAAGCCGTGCGTCCAGACGCCGGGGACGCCGCGCCGGTTCATGCCGCTGACCTCGTTGTCGGCGAGCTCCTGCCACTCGTTGATCGTGATCGGGTCGAGCCAGGCGTTGTAAGGCCCCGTCCCCGTCGAGATGTAGAGGTAGGGCACGGACTCGTGAAGGTCGTGCATGATGATCGGGTGCCATTCGAAATAGGCCTTGAGGAGGTTCTCGGTCAGCTTGAGGCCGAGGCCGATCCCGTCGCGGTTGTTGTCGTGGAGGACGTATTTTCCCCAGTAGATCGGCGGGATGGTCTTCTTGTCCTTGCTGTCTTTCTTAAAGAGGTAGGAGTCGACGGCCTTGTCCCAGCCGTCGACCTCGATAATGGGCGTCATGAGGACGACGAGGTTCCTGCGGATGGCCTCGACCGCCTCCGAGTTCTCGACCGCCAGGCGATAAGCGAGCTCCATCATCATCTCCGGGGAGCCGCATTCCGTGGAATGCATGCCGCCTGTGATCCAGTAGACGGGCAGGCCCTCGGCGACGAGCTTCGCGGCGTCCTCGTCCTTGAGGCCGCGCGGGTCGGCCAGGCGGGCCATGATCTCCTTGAGGCGCGCCAGTCGGGTCATGTTCTCCTCGGAGGTGACGGCCACGGCGATCATCTCGCGGCCCTCGTCGGTCGGCCCGACCGTCCAGGCCTGGACGCGGGGCGTCGCGGCGGCCAGGGCGCGGAAGTACTTGTAGATGTCGGCCGAGTGGTCGAGGATGTCGGGGGCGCCGACGATGTGGCCGAGGACCTTGAGGGGCGTCGGCACCGTGTCGGAAGCGGGCAGGTGGTCGACGAACTCGGTCAGGAAGAACTTCTCCGTCGTGTATTCGAGGATCTTGGCCGTGTAGTCCTTGTCGACGGCCTGGGCGGGTTGCGGGGATGCGGCTTGGGGCGCGGCCGGGGCGCGGCCGTGCCGAAACGATGAGGGCCAGGGACAGCAGGACGACCGCAGCGCGCGGACGGACGCGGGCGCAAGGCCTGACGCGGAGAGACTACGGAACGGGATGACATGGACGGACCTCCTCGGTCGGAGTCAGAACTCAAGAGGGGGATTATACTACGAATTCGGCGCCCCGGCATTTCGGTTATGCACGGAGGCCCAGTCAGGGCCTCCGTTCCTCAGCCACATCCTATACTGATCAAATACGATAGCCGTTCGTGGCGACTTTCTTTTCATCTTAACTGTCCTTTTGCAAGAGTCATGGAAATACCATTCTTAATATGGTTGTTTCGACGCCGGATTATGCCGGAGCGCCGTCCGGGAGGCGCGTTGACTTAGCTCGCCTGCATATGGTATATAGAAGCCGCATTAGGGGACTCATCATTGCGCAGGAAAGGTGTGTCCGGCTTGGGGAATACGGCGGCATTTCGGAAGCGACGGAACCCTGGGCATAGACCATGCTGAGCCCCGGCGACAAGATCGAGCGCTACGAGATCATCCGGCTCCTCGGCAAAGGCGGGATGGGCGAGGTTTATCTTGCCAAGGACACGGCCCTTGACCGCCACGTCGCCCTGAAATTCCTGCCGGCCGAGCTCGAGAACGACCCGAGGATGCGCGAGCGCATCGTCCGGGAGGCCAAGTCCGCCGCAGCCCTCGACCATCCCTTCATCTGCAAAATCTATGAAACGGGAGAATACCAGGGCAAGGTCTTCATCTCCATGGAGTATGTCGAGGGCCAAACCCTGAAGGACCGGATGAAGCACGAGCCCATGCCGCTCCAGGACGCCGTCCGCATTGCCCTGGAGATCAGCGAGGCCCTCGAGAACGCTCACCGGGACGGGATCGTCCACCGCGACCTCAAGCCGGCCAACATCATGATCACCTCCCAGGGACACACCAAGGTCATGGATTTCGGGCTGGCCAAGCACTTCCTGCCTACGGCGGAGCCTCCAGGGGGACATGACGAAAACCCTGACCCAAAGCGTCGATCACGGGGCAAGGCGCCGTCGCCGGAACGATCGATTACATGTCGCCCGAACAGGCCAAGGGAGAGACGCTCGACGCCCGGAGCGACATCTTCTCTCTCGGCATCATCCTCTATGAAATGCTCACGGGAAAGAACCCGTTCTCCAGGCCGAGCCCCGTCGAGACCCTGACCTCCATTCTCCGGGACCCTCCCCCGGCGCCCAACATCACGCCGAAGTCCGTGAATCCCATCCTCAATCCCATTCTGCACAAGGCCCTGGCTAAGGACCCGCAGGTGCGCTATCAGACCATTTCCGAGATGGAGGCGGACCTGCGGAACGCCGAGCGGGAGGCCGGCGCAGGGGGCCCCAGGGCATTTCGGCTGGTGCCTATCGTGGCTGCGGCCGTCGTCATTGTCGCGCTCGCGGTCTTCGCCATCATGAAATTCGTCCGCCCGACCACGCCTCCCGTCCCTGTCGTGCCGAAGTCCGTGTCCGTCCTCATCGCCGACGTGACCAACCAGACCGGCGACGCGATGCTCGACGGCGTCCTGGAACAGCTCCTGGGCATCAGCCTCGGCGGCGCCGAGAATGTTTCGATCTTCGAGCGGAAGTCGGCCATCGCCCTGATCAACCGGCTCGACCCGAAATCGGAGGGAAGGCCGATCACGAAGAGAACGCCCGCCTTCTCTGCCGCCGGGAGAACATCAACGCCATCATCGACGCGTCGATTGCGCTCGACGGCGTCGCCTACTCGATCAAGGCCAAAGCCGTGGATCCCGTGACCGGCCAGATCCTGGCCGAGGCGGGCCAGAGCATCAAGAACAAGACCGATATCCTCAAGGCCGCGGACAACCTCTCGGCCAGGCTGCGCGTCGGCCTCGGCGTCATCCCGAAAGGCTCCTCCGAGGCCATGATCAAGGAGACCTTCACGACGACCTCGATCGAGGCGATGAAGGAATACGCGGACGGGCAGAGGTTCGCCGCTCTGGGCCGGAAGAAAGAGGCCGTCGCCGCCTATCTGCGGGCCCTCGACCACGACCCGAATTTCGGCCGGGCCTTCGCAGGACTGGCCGTCTCTTACTACAACATGGGCCAGCGTCAGCTGGCGGAAAGGTACTACAAGGAAGCCCTCGACCGGCTCGACCAGATGACCGAGCTCGAAAAGCACCGGACGCGCGGCGGGTATTATGTGATCAAGGACAACTACAAGCGGGCGATCGAGGAGTATTCGGCCCTGGTCCAAATGAACCCCAAGGACGCCGCCGGGGTCACGAATCTCGCCTTGACCTATTTCCTGGCCTACAAAATGCCCGAAGCCTACGAGCAGGGTTTGAAGGCCGTGGCGCTCGACCCCGACTCCCTGGATTGCCGGTATAACCAGAGCTGGTATGCCTTGGTCGCCGGGAATTTCGAGAAGGCGCGGGAGGAGGTCCGGAAGGCGCTCTCCATCAATCCGAAGTACGACAAGACGTTCCTCGTGCTGGCCCTGATCGACTTGGCGGAGGGGCGGTCGGAGGAAGCGGCGAGGGACTATCGCCAGCTGCAGGAGCTGAGCCCCGAGGGGGCCTCCTATGCCGCCGCCGGGATGGCCGACATGGCCGTTTATGAAGGCCGGCTTGAAGAGGCCGCCGGAGGCCTCAGGAAATCGATCGCCGCGGATATCGAAAGAAAGTCGAATGACATGGGAGCCGAGAAGCTGCTCATGCTGGCGCAGGCCTATCTCCTCCAGGGAAAGAAGGCGCAGGCCGTGGAAGCCGCAGACAAGGCCCTGAAGCTGAGCAGCTCCGAGGAATACCTGTTCGCCGCCGCGCAGGTCTATGCCGGGGCCGGCCGGGAGGACAGGGCACGGGTCATCGCCGGCGAGTTGGGCAAGAGGGTCCAGGACGTCCACCTGGCATACGCAGACTTCTGGGAGGATATCTATCGCTCAAGAGGGGGGACGCGGCCAACGCCGTCAAGCTCTTCGATGAGGCCCAGGGGATCGTGGACACATGGCTGGGCCGGTTCGCCCTGGGCCTGGCTTATCTCGAGGCGGGGGCATTCATCGAGGCCGTCGCGGAATTCGAGAAGTGCCAAAAGCGGAGGGGCGAAGCCCTGTCGGTGTTCTTGAACGACTCCCCGACCCTCCGTTACCTGGATTCGCTCGATTACTTTATGGGCCGGGCGCTCCAGGGCTGGGGGAAAAGCGCAGCGGCCAAGGAATCCTATCGAAGATTCCTGGCCCTCAAAGCCAAGGCCGACCCGGGACAGGCGATGGTCGAGGACGCCCGGAAACGGGCGGCCTCGTTTCAATGACTCTCTTTTTCCCTCCTCCTTTCCTACTTCTGCTTGTACTTGACGACGGTAAAATCCATTCCGTTGCTACCGGCGCCCTCGCTCTGGCCTGCCACAAAGACGTTTCCGCTCGAATCGAGGGCGATGGCCATGCCGTAATTGGAACTGTCACCGGGGCCGTTATAGCGGATGATCCAGGCAAGTTGGCCGGTGCTGTCATACTTGATGGTGACGAAATCGGAATGCGACGTCTTGCCCTGGCTTCTTCCGGCAACATAGACGTTTCCGCTCGAATCGACGGCGACGGCCTCGGCGGCGTCCTCGATGGAGTAATTGCTGTCATAGCGAGCCACCCAGAGCTGGTTCCCGTTCGTGTCGTACTTGATCGTCGCATAGTCGTCATGGGTTATGCTACCGCCGTCGCTCCCACCGACGACATAGGCATTTCCCGACGCATCCAAGGCCAGGCTATTAGGAAAGTCGTCACCGTTCGCAGGCCCGTCGTAGCGGACTGCCCACAGCTGATGACCGGACGGATCGTACTTGATGGTCACGAAGTCGGAGCCCGTCGCCTTGCCCTGGCTCGCTCCCAGCACGTAAACATTGCCTAGCGCATCGGTCTTGATCGCCACGGGTTGATCGGAGAGGCTGTCGGGGCCGTTGTAGTTGGCCACCCAAAGCTGGTTGCCGCTGGAATCATACTTGACCGTGGCGATGTCGTAGCCTGTCCCGGCGCCGGGGGCATAGCCCGTCACACAGACATTTCCCGCAGAGTCCACGGTTACAGCGCGCCCATAATAACCGGAGCCGCTGACCTCGCCGTAATAGGTCTGTTCCCATTGCTGAACAAGAGAAGAATTATATTTTATGGTCAGGATACCGGAGCCTTGTTCACTGCCGGTGATTCGGCCGACGACATAAACGTTCCCCGAGGGATCCGTGGCCATGCCTTGAGTGGAGAACGCTCCTACGGCGCCCCCTGTAGGGGGGGGTGGGGCGTTGCCAGCGTGCCTGGCTTCCGCCAGTTGACCGCCGCTCGCACCGTCATACTTCACCGTGGCGATCTCGCTGACGAAGCCGTTGCCTGTGTCACGGTAGCTTTGCCCGGTGACGAAGACGTATCGCGAATCGCCGAGCCCTACGACCGCGAGAGCAGAAGGACTATCAAGGTAGCCCGACTTGTCGTAGCGCACGGCCACCGTGGGCCAGGCCGGCTGTCCGGACGTGTCATATTTGACTGTCGCATAGTCCGTAAAAGTCCCGATCCCGTAGCTTGAGCCTGTCGCGAAGACGTTTCCCTCGGGATCAAGCGCGATGGCCGCTAGGAGATCGTCGTTCGACGGGCCGTTGTAGGTCTGCTGCCACTGAACCTGAGGTCCTCCTCCTGTGCCGTGATACAGGGCGGCGTAGAAATCGTAGTTGGTGCTGCCTCCCGCACTCGTGCCGCAGACCACGGCGTCCCCCGAAGGAGCGATGGCGACGCCGACAGGATAGTCATTCCCCCATCGGCCGGCATCGTCGTGCATCGTCCAGAGGAAAGCCCCGCTGGGATCGTACGCGGCCGTCTGAATTTCATCAAAGCCCATCGTGCCCTGCCCATAGCCCGTGACACACACATCGCCGGCCGCGTCCACGGCAAGGCCCACAGGAGTCTCCGGGTATTGGCCTTCGATACGCCGGACGATATCGCCGGCCGTATCATACCCCACGGTAACCACGGCAAAATACGAGCCATAGCTGTATCCTATGATGTAGATCTCCCCGTTCGGGCGCATGGACATGGCCTGGGCATAGTCAGAGCTGTTCGAGGCGTTGTCGTAGGTCCTTTGCCATACGACTCCGCCCGTGCTGTCATACTTGATCAGGAGATAATCGTCATTGGTTCCGGCCGACTGGGTGCCGCCCGCCACATAGATGCCCGAAGACTGGGCCACGATGCCGACGGGATAATCATAGCCTTGGGCGGTCCCCACGAAGTTGCGAACCCATTGCTGAACGCCAGCGCTGTTGTATTTGACGGTGACGATCGTGCTCGAAGAGGAGTTGTTGACCGGCTGGCTCGTTCCCGTGATATAGACATTCCCGTCGGAATCGACTGATACGCCCTTGGGACTGAGGTACCGGCCGTCAATGTGATAGGTCTGCGGCCACCCGGCCTGGAGAATTCCGGAACTGTCGTACTTGAGGGTGATGAAATCGCTCGTCGCGTTTGACCCTTCCCCGGAATTCTCTCCCGTGACGTAGACATTGCCCGAGGCGTCGACCCCGATCGCGGTGGGATAGACGTCGCTGGTCGACGGGTCGTACCTGACCGCCCAGATCTCGTTCAGCGAACCGTCGTATCTGATCGTGACCGCATCTGAGGAAAAAACCGGGTACGTCGTTCCATAGCTCCAACCGGTCACATAGACGTTGTCTGCCTTGTCGATGGCGATGGCCGTCGCCGCATCCTGGAATCGAGGCCCATTGTAATGGGCGACCCGGGGCGTCCCTCCGGAAACGGGAAACTCGACGGTCGTGTAATCATCCCGGTTCCTTCCGTCGTCGCCGTAGCCCGTGGCATAGACGTTCCCATGGGAATCCATGGCCATGCCCGCGGCCCCATCATAACAGGCTTGGGCCGGTCCGTTATAGCGGGCCACCCATTCCTCTTTCACCAGCCAATTGGTGCTGGCATAGTCCTGCCCCGGTACATCCGCCTGGGTCTGGTCGCCGGCATACGTCCGGCTTTCCGGGCTGAAGAAATACCCGACCTTGAAGGGGATTGCCGTTCCCGACCATCCCTTGGGCAACGGAGGCCGAATACGTGCCGTCGTCTCCGGTCGTCGGCGTGTTGGGCAGGCCGCGGAGGAGAACGCCGTTGAGCGGGAACCCGGCGCCGTCCAGGACTCTCCCGGAAATCGTGATATTCCCGCCGAACATTCCGATCGTGATGCTGAGGTCCTGCGTCGCAGACTGCCCGTTAGCGTCTACGACTCTAACCTTGAAGCTGGATATCCCGACTGCCGTTGGAGTTCCGCTCATCACGCCGCCGCCGTCCAGGCTCAGGCCGGGCGGGAGCGCCCCACTTGCCAAACTCCACGTCCGGGGCCAGACTCCGCCGGTCGCCTGGAGAGTCGCCCCGTACCAGGTGCCCTGCACTCCGGTCGGGAGCGAGACGGTGGTGATTTTCAGAGCCGGCGGGGTGGACGTCGCGTTGACCATAATGCTGTACTGCTGGGTGTCGAACTGCCCGCCCGAGTCAACCCTGACAATGAATGAATAGGGATCCGGCCTTGCTGAACCGAGCGCCGGCGTGCCGGAGATGATACCTCCGGGCCAGAGCGAAAGCCCGGGAGGCAATTCGCCGGAGTTCAGGGTCCAGGAGTAATCCGTGGTCCCTCCGTAGGCCAGCAACGTCGCGTGGTAAGGGACCCCTTCAACCCCATCGGGAAGAGAGGCCGTGCCGATGACAAGCGTCGTGGCGGCCGCGGGAGGGATCTGATTTCCCTGCCGGGCTTCTTCCGTGTTGACCGCCTGCGAGGTCACGGCGAACCCGAGCGAGTCGATGAAATCCTTGACGCTGGAGGCCCCGGAAGAGGACCCGGAGGCCATCGCTTTCATCATCGTCTGAGCTTTGGCTCGAGGCTTGGGCCATGCCCGTATCGAGCACGCGGAGGTCGACGACGACCTGTTCCCCCGGAGCCACGGAGAACGTGGCGTCCTCGAGGCTGGAGTTCACGAGGTTCGGGTTCACGAGGTTCGGGTTCACGATGTTGGGATTCACCAGGTTGGGGTTGACGAGGTTCAGGGCGAGCTCATGGTGGGCTTCCTGCTGCAGTGCGCACGGGCTGAACCGCGAGTCGGCGGTGCTGAGCTCGGCCCCGGCAACAGCGGGCGTGTAATGGACCCGGTAAACGAGGAGCTGGAGGTAAACCCCGTCGGGCGGCGCCTTCTTGGACAACGTTTTCAGGCGTGTAAGACGTTGCGGCGTTGCCGGTGTTCTCGACCGTCCATTCGACGTCGGTTATGGAGACATCGGCCGGATCGGCATTGAAGAGGTTGTGGTTGATGATGTTGGGATTGACGATGTTGGGATTCACGAGGTTCGGATTGGAAATATCGTAATTGCCCATGTCGAGGTTGACGAGGTTGGGATTGATGAGGTTCGGGTTGATGATGGTTCGGGATTCACGAGATTGGGATTCATGATGTTCGGGTTGATGATGTCGGGGTTGACGAGGTTCGGGTTGATGAGGTTCTGGTTAACGAGGTTCGGGGTGACGACGCCCGGACTGACGTACCAGTCGACGATGGCCGGATTGCCCTGGTTGATGATCGTCGGCTTGTGGGTTTCGTCACCGCCCGTCAGCGGGGGGTTGGTGGGGTCCCCGTTGAGGAGGACGGAACTCCTGAGCCCTCCCGTAAGGACGGTCCCCGTAGCGTCGGTCTCGGAGATATTGATCGTTACGGGCGCGGAGGGATCGGTGGAACTGACGAAAACCGGACGCGAAATGGTCGAATACGGGGCGATGTCGATGTTCAGGCTCGTGAGAAACCCAAACTGCAGGAATGAGGCCTGCCCGCCGACAGGCTGGCCGGCGATCTTGAGCAGGAAGTGGCGCATGGATCCCGTGTTGTTCTTGACGAAGACAACGAAGGCGCGGGCGGCGCCGGGCAGGTCCAGGGGTTTGGTATTGGTGGGTGAGCCGGCTTCGATCCCCCAGGTGACGCGCGCGTTATAGATGTTCTGATTGCGCATGCCCGGGGCGTTGGCATCTCCGCTTGCAGCCGCATTCGGGCCTTCCCGGAGTGATGAACAGGTTCCCTGATCTTGCTGACGAACTCGGCGGGGTGTACTTGGTCCAATCCCCTTTGATCGGAGGACGGACGTCCCGGTTGTCGGTCCACGCCACCTGAAAGACCGGCGAATCCGTGCTCGTGGCGTTGATGTACCAGTTCCGCCAGGTGTCGATCCGGAACGTCGGCGAGGCCGCGACATCGATATAGTCGCCGTCGAAGGGACTCGTCCCGCCCTTGAACAACGGATAGTTCACGCAGTTGAATTGGACCGGGAAGTAGACCGGATTCCCGTTGGAGTCGTAGGCGAGGCTGCCGTCGCCGTTCTTCAGCGCGGCATAGAGATAGCGGGAGACCTGTGTCGATTTCCAAGTCAGCGTCGGGAAGGTGCTCGTGTCGGCCATGGCGGCCCAGACGTCCATCGTATGACGCAGGGACACGGCGTTCTGGGTCATGCCGTCCTGGATCCACTGGTTGAAGCCGTATTGGACTGCGGAAACGTCGTGCCGCTCGTCGTACCAAACCAGGACGAGCTTGCCGCCGGCGAAGGAGAGCGAAGGCATGATCTGATGGCCGAGGAAGGACGCGTTCTCGGCTGCGGTCGCCACCAGCTGGGGCGTCGACCAGCTGGAGCCGAGGTAGGAGGATGAGACCACGATCCGGGCACCACCGCCAGGGCCCAGGTTACGCTGCGACCAGGCCAGATAGACGTGTCCGCTCGCGTCCACGGTCATCGTGGGGTACGAGTTGGTGCGGAAAGCGGGGCCGGGACGCCGTCCCGGGGAGGGATTGCGTGGGGGTTGTTGTCGGCTGGTCGAAAGGAGCGATGTCGGCGACCTTGACGGACTGGCGAAGCTCAGGCCGCGGGTAAACGACTGGGCGACATAGATGGAATCCGGCGTCGATTTGGTCTGGCCGAACCGCCGATAGGCGACGAGGACCTCACCGAGGACCGGCTTGATGGCGATGACCGCGCCCTGATGGGCATAATTGCCGGAGCTGACCTTGATCGGAGCCCCCCAGGTCGTGCCGCAGTCGGTCGAACGGACGAACATGATGTCGCCTGTCGACGTGGTGCCCGACGTGGTGAAGGCGCTATAGGCGATATAGACGTTGTGCCGGGGGATCCTCTGGCCATTGACCGTGATATAGGTCATGGGAGCCCGGGGCTGGTCAACGGCGATCCAGGGCTTGTCCATGAACTGCTTGAGGTCCCCACGGCGATGATCTTTGTGTCGAGATACTGGATCGAGTTCCCGCTTTCCGAGTTGTTGTTGTCGATGAAGCGGGCCACGAACACGACGCCGAGGTTGGTGTCGCGGTTGAAGGCGATGCCGCTGTAATAGAAGAGACCGTTGGGGCCGCAACGGACGACAGGGTCGGCGGCCGTGTGATAGCTCTTGAGCGGATTGGCGTTGGGATCCTGCGGATAGCCCGGGAGCAAGGTGCTCGTCCACGATTCCCCTCCGTCGTAGGACGCAAAGACGCCTAGCCATGCGTCGCCGACCATGGAGACGGGACCCTTGCCGGGAAGTTCGCTTCGGAGATCGGCATGTCGACGGTCCGGTAGTCGTTGGCGCCGGCCAGCAGGTGGAGCGGGTTGCGCGAGGAGACGGCGATGGTGGGCTCATTCTGGCGCTGCAGCCAAGGGTCGCCGCCCGGCAGCGTCGTGCCCGAGACCATATTCAGTTCCGTCCGGCGATGACGGTCGGCGTCTGGGTCGTGCTCGCGCTAGAGAGCCGCGACCGGAATGGGATCCCGATCAGGACGACCGCCAGGAACGCCATACCGAGACAGATGACCACACGACGGATGGACATGACCCCCTCCTCTTGCCGCGGCTTCAGAAAGCGGGCTGGGCTCCGACAGTGACGGACCTGGCCGGCCCGGTCTTAGCTCCCGGGAGGGACTGATGTGGGGAGTGCGGAGGCGCTAAAAGAAGGACGGAGCGTTGGAAAACGGACAGGTCCGTTAGCTCGAACCGGCCGCGCGTGACAGAAGAGGAACCCCCTCGACCTTGGCGGCGAATCTTGCCCCTCCCGCCCTTTGATTTAACGCTATCATCATAGAAACCCTCACCGTGATTGTCAAGGGCTATTATTGCCCCGCAGACACGTTAACTTGCTTTATTTAAATAATTTATCAAACGACACGGCCCAGGAGCCTAGCGCATAGCCCCCCGCAAGCCAGGCCGCTCCGCCGCAGGTATCAAAGACGGGGTCAAATCTTCATTCTGCCACTTTTTCAAAAGGACGCTTCGCGCGGCGCCCTAGGAAGTGGCAGAATGAAGATTTGACCCCGTCCTACGCGCACTTGCTCCAGCCGCAGTTCGGGCAGACGGGGCACTTCTCGTCGGGGAGCAGGGCGCCGCAGATCTTGCAGCGGACGGTGTAGAAGTCCTTGGCGCTCTGCTTGACCTCGCCGAAGTGCTTCTCCAGGACCTTGGCGATGGCGTCCGGGATGGACTGGATGAGCCCGCCCTCGGTGAAGATGGGCTCCGAGCCGCCGATCCCCTTGAGCTGCTGGATGACCTCCTCGGCCTCGACGCCGCTCCGCAGGGCGAGCGAGATCATCCGGCCCGAGGGCCTCGGCGTCGGCCATGGTCGAGTAGCCGCTCTTGCCGATCGAGGCGAAGACCTCGAACGGCTTCTCGTTCTGGAAAGTGATCGTCACGTAGAGGTTGCCGAAGCCCGTCTTGATCTTGTCCGTCGTCGACGGCAGCGTCGTCGGCCTCTCCTGCGGGTCGGACGATCTTCTCCCGACCCGTTCCTGTAGAGGACCTGGCTCCTCCCGGCAGCCGTCCCGGTAGATGGTGATGCCCTTGGTGCCGAGGTCCCAGGCCAGGTGAAGGCCTTCTCGACGTCCTCGACCGAGGCCCCGTGCGGGAAGTTGATGGTCTTCGAGACCGAGTTGTCGACGTGCTTCTGGAAGGCCGCCTGGGTCCGGACGTGCCACTCCGGCGAGATCTCGTGGGCCGAGACGAAATAGTCG
>CAWDTC010000033.1:0-20337 GCA_963805045.1 Candidatus Aminicenantota bacterium | reverse complement strand
ACGGCCACGAGCCTCCACGCCGGGAGCCTCGTCCCGATCATGGCCATGGTCCACCTCCGCCGCGCCGGTCACCGGGCCATCGCCGTCGTGGGGAGCGGGACGACCATGGTCGGCGACCCGAGCGGCAGGACCGAGATGCGCCAGATGCTGGACGAGGAGACGATCCGCGCCCAGGGCCAGGCCATCCACTTCCAGCTCGCCCGCTACCTCCACTTCGACGGCAAGACGGCCATCGCCGTGGACAACGCGGACTGGCTGATGCCTTTGAAGTACATCGACTTCCTGCGCGACATCGGCCGCCACTTCAGCGTCAACCGGATGCTGGCCGCCGAGGCCTACAAGCTCCGGCTCGAGAAGGGGCTGTCGTTCATCGAGTTCAACTACCAGCTCCTCCAGGCCTACGACTACCTGACGCTCTACCGGGAATACGGCTGCACCCTCCAGATGGGCGGCGACGACCAGTGGGGGAACATCCTCGCCGGCGTCGACCTCATCCGCCGGGTCGAGGGCGGGACGGCCGAGGCGCTGACCTTCCCCCTCCTGACCACGGCCTCCGGCGCCAAGATGGGCAAGACCGCCCAGGGCGCCGTGTGGCTCGACAAGGATCAGTTCGAGCCCTACAAGTTCTATCAGTACTGGGTCGATTGCGACGACCGGGACGTCGGCCGTTTCCTCCGGCTCTTCACGCTGCTTCCGCTCGAGGAGATCCGGAAGCTTGAGGCCCTCGAGGGGAGCGGCATCAACGAGGCCAAGCGCATCCTGGCCTACGAAGCGACGAAGATCACCCACGGCGAGAAGGCGGCCGAAGAGGCCCGGGCGGCGTCCGCCGCCGCCTTTCGAAATGTCCGGTGACGCGGCGCATCGAAGGCAAGTTCACCCCAGGCGATATCACCGTGCTCCCCACGACCTCCGTCGACCGTGCCCGCCTCGAAGCCGGCATCCCCCCGGCCGAGCTCTTCACCGAGGTCGGCCTGACGCCCTCGCGCAAGGAGGCCAAGCGCCTCATCGAGCAGGGCGGCCTCTACGTCAACGAGGAGCGCCTCGACAGCCCCGAGCGGCTCCTGACGGCGAAGGACCTCGGTCCGGACGGCGGCCTCCTCCTCAAGGCCGGCAAGAAGCGCATCCACCGCGTCGTCGCCGCCTGACCCGGCCCCCGGCCGCCGGGTCTTTTGACACCCTCCGGCGCCTGTGCTATAAGCGATAAGACTTGCGTGAACCCGGCGGGGGGCGGTCCTGAGGGAACGTCCCGGGGTCGACGGACATGGCGCTCAAGGACAAGCTCAAGCGGAACCGTTTCCTGAGGAACGTCCTCCTCTTCCTGGCCGTCCTCGGCCCGGGCATCATCACCGGCAGCGTCGACAACGACGCCGGCGGCATCACGACCTATTCCGTGGCCGGCGCGTCCTACGGCTACCACCTCCTCTGGACCCTCATCCCGTCGTTCGTCCTCCTCCTCGTCGTCCAGGAGATGAACGCCCGCATGGGCATCGTCACGGGCAAGGGGCTGGCCGACCTCATCCGGGAGAACTTCGGCGTCAAGATCACCTTCGTCATCTTCATCGGGCTCGTCATCGCCGACATCGGCAACACGGCGACCGAATTCGCCGGCGTCGCCGGGAGCATGATGATCTTCGGCGTCAGCAAGTACATCTCCGTCCCGATCGTCGCGGTCGGCGTCTGGCTCCTCGTCACCAAGGGCAACTACCGGACGGCCGAGCGGATCTTCCTCTTCTTCAGCTTCTGCCTCCTCTCCTACATCGTCTCGGCCATCCTGGCCAAGCCCGACTGGGCGCGAGGTCGGGCGCGTCGCTCGTCAAGCCCCAGATGCATTTCGACGTCACCTACCTGAGCATGGTCCTGGGCATCGTCGGCACGACGATCGCCCCCTGGATGCAGTTCTACATGCAGTCGGCCGTCATCGAGAAGGGCATCAAGATCGAGAACTACCGGTACGCGGTCTGGGACGTCATCGTCGGCTGCATGGCCACGGTCGTCGTGGCCTTCTTCATCATGGTCGCCTGCGCCGCGACCCTGAACGTCAACGGCGTCGTCATCAACGAGGCCAAGGACGCGGCCATGGCCCTCAAGCCGTTCGCCGGGCGCCTCGCCGCCCAGCTCTTCGCCTTCGGCCTGTTCGTCGCCTCGGTCTTCTCGGCGGCCATCCTGCCCCTGGCCACGGCCTTCTACGTCTGCGAGGCCTTCGGCTTCGAGGCGGGCATCAACAAGAAGATCCGCGAGGCGCCGCAGTTCTACGCCCTGTTCGGGTCCATCATGGCCCTCGCCGTCATCATCATCCTCATCCCCGGCGCGCCGCTCATCGGCATCACCATCTGGACCCAGGTCCTCAACGCCATGCTGCTGCCGGTCGTCCTCATCTCCATGATCCGGATGGTCAACAACAAGAAGATCATGGGGACGCACGTGAACAACGGCTTCCAGAACGCCGTGGGCTGGACGAGCACGGTCGTCCTGCTGGCCCTGACGGCGACGCTCCTCATCTCCCAGGTCGTCCAGATGGTCGCCCGAAAGTGAGTCCCATGGGTCCGATCGCGGAATCCGAGAAGGTCAAGAACGGCGCCGGGGCTTTCGCCGCCGGCGGACCGGCCGACGAGGAGCGGAGGTTCATCTATATCTCCGAGCTTCTGCGCCTCCCGGTCGTCCGCGCCGACGGCCGGCGGCTCGGACGCCTGGCCGACCTCAAGGTCCGGCTGGGAGAGAGCTTCCCGAAGGTTGCCGCCCTACACGTCCGCGTGGGCTGGAAAGCGGTCGTCTCCCTCGACTGGCCCGAGGTGGCGAGCTTCTCCGGGGACAAGCTCGTCCTGAGGCCCGGCGCCGAGGACAAGTGCTGCCGGCCGGAGGTCAAGACCGAGGAGATGCTCCTCAAGGAGGAGCTCCTCGACAAGCAGGTCGTCGACACCTACGGGGCGAAGATCGAGCGGGTCAACGACGTCCATCTCCTCGTCATCGGCCGCGAGCTCCGCCTCGTCCACGTCGACATCGGCAAGCGGGGCATCCTCAGGCGGCTGGGGCTCCTCCGGGCGGTCGAGTCGATGACCCGGTGGTTCTTCGAGTACGAGTTCCCCGAGGTCCTCGTCTCCTGGAAGTACATCCAGCCGCTCGGCTCCGACCTCCACCGCGCGGACCTCAAGCTGAACGTCGGCATGCGCGGCCTCCGCGACCTCCACCCCTCGGACCTGGCGGACATCCTGGAGGACCTTGACCGGGAGAACCAGAAGAGGATCTTCAGGACCCTGGACCTGGAGACTGCGGCCGACACGCTGCAGGAGGCGGAGCCCTGGCTCCAGCGCTCCCTCATCGAAGCCGCCTCGGTCGACAAGGCCTCGGACCTGCTCGAGGAGATGGAGCCCGACGAGGCCACGGACCTCCTGGCCGACCTGCCCGAGGAGAGGAAGCGCAAGCTCATCCAGACCATGGAAAAGCCCAGCCGCGAGGTCATCCAGGAGCTTCTCGCCCACAAAGAGGGAACGGCGGGCAGCATCATGACCACGGATTTCATCGCCGTCCGGGACGACCGGACGGTCGGCGACGCCATCGGCGAGTTCCGGAAGACGTACCCACCCCCTGGAGTCCGTTGCGTACATCTATGTCACGGACGATCCAGGCCACCTTCTGGGCGTCATCACGCTCCGCCACCTCCTGATCATGGACAAGGAGACGCCGGTCCGGACGCTGATGAATCGCCACCTCTTCAAGGTCGAGACCGGCGACCCGGTGGTCGAGGTCGCCGAGCTGTTCGGCAAGTACAAGTTCCTCATGCTCCCGGTCGTCGACGACGAGAATATCCTCTCCGGCGTGATCACCTTCCAGGACATCATGCAGGAGTGCGGCCGGATCTGAGGCCGGGCGGGCCCCGTCGCGCCTTCGTCGATCGCTCCCGGCTGATGTATAATCTCCCCGCCATGAGAATCGCCGTCGGGATGAGCGGGGGCGTCGACTCCTCGGTCGCCGCCTGCTTGCTGAAGAGAGAAGGGCACGAGGTCGTCGGCGTGACCATGACGCTCTGGCGCGAGGGCGCCCCGGGCGGCGGGACGGGCCGGAACGCCTGCTACGGGCCGGGCGAGGAGGACGTCCGCGCGGCGGGGCGGGTTTGCGACCGCCTCGGCATCCCTCACCGCGTCTTCGATTGCGCGGCCGAGTACGAGGAGGCCGTGCTCCGCGATTTCCGGGAGGAGTACAAGGCCGGCCGGACGCCGAACCCGTGCGTCCGCTGCAACCCGATGGTCAAGTTCGGCGTCCTGCCCGGGGCGGCCCGCCGCGCCGGCCTTCTCTTCGACCGCTTCGCCACCGGGCACTACGCCCGGGTCGAATTCGACACCGATTCGGGCCGGCATCTCCTGAAGAAGGGCCTCGACCCGCGCAAGGACCAGTCCTACTTCCTCTACCGCCTGTCCCAGGCCCAGCTCGCGACGGCGCTCTTCCCGCTCGGCGGGCTAACGAAGGCCCGGGTGCGGGAGATCGCCCGCGAGGCGGGACTTCCGGCCCATGACCACCCGGAGAGCCAGGACTTCTACGACGGCGACTGGACCGAGCTCGTCCGGGGACCCGGGGAGGGAGGGGACATCGTCGACGCCGCGGGCCGCGTTCTCGGCCGGCACCGGGGGATTTGGCACTACACCGTCGGCCAGCGCAAGGGGCTGGGCGTCGCCGCGGCGGCGCCGCTCTACGTCATCGCCATCGACGCCGCCCGGAACAGGGTCGTCGTCGGTCCGGAGGGCGAGACGCTCCGCCGGTCGTGCGTCGCGTCGGACTGCGCGTGGGTCGCCGTGGCGCGGCTGGGGGGACCCGCGGAGGTCGAGGTCAAGATCCGTTCCGGGGGCCGTCCGGCCGCGGCCCGGGTTTCGCCCCTTCCGGACGGCCGCGCCCTGGTCGAGTTCGGGGCGCCCGTCGCCGCCGTGACACCCGGACAGTCCGCGGTCTTCTACCGGGGCGAGGTCGTCCTGGGCGGCGGCGTCATCGAGTCCGCCGCCCCATGAGAGACGCCGGGCGCCTCTCGCGGCCAGAAGGCCGCCGGCCTCAGTCGACGATGAAGGCCCTGGCGCCGCCCTCCGACGAGCCGAGGTGCGGGTTCGCTCCGTCATCGCCCGCCTGGAAGCTCATGCCCGGGCCGAGCCGGAACGTCCGGCCGTCCTTGAGCGCGACGAGGAATTCGCCTTCGAGCACGAGGAAGACGTGTCCTCTCGGGCACCAGTGGTCGGAGCGATAGGCCGGGGAATATTCGACGAGGCGGACGCGGACGTTCCCGGCCTCAACCGTGCGCCACCAGGACGTCCCCGTATCTCCTTTGTGTTCAACGGCTTCGAGGAGATCCCAAGCCGTCGCCGTGAACGGGATCCGGCCGAGGTCCATGGCCCGCTCCTTTCCGGCCGGGTCGTTCCGGCCGCGCCTCTAGCGGATATAAAGGTAGATCGTGTGCTCCGTGCCGCCCTCGTCCTCGAGCGCGGCCTCGCCGGCGCGCTTCCCCTCCCAGCCCGGGATCGGGTAGTTGTGGGAGACGACGCGCGACCCCGGCCGGAGCTCCTTCTCGAGGAGGGGCCGGAGGAGGGCGTTCGATTCGGGGAGAAGGTAGAGGGTCACGACCGTGGCCTCCGAGACGTCGGCCTTCGTCGCGTCCATGCAGACGAAGCGGACGCGGCCGCCGACCCCGGCGGCCCTGGCGTTGGCCGCGGACCTCGCGACCATGGCCTTGTCGATGTCGATGCCGACGCCCCGGGCGCCGTATTTCCGGGCGGCGGTGATGACGATGCGGCCGTCGCCGCAGCCGATGTCGTAAAGGACGTCCTTCGCCGTGACCCCGGCCAGCTCGAGCATCTTGTCCACGACCGGCGAGGGCGTCGGCAGGTAGGGGGCGAGGTCGACGGCGTCGGCCCGGCCGTGGGAACCCTGGAAGAGGTCGATCATTTTCCCCATGTCGTAGCGGAAGGAATACGGGGACCCCGGGTCGAGGGAATAGACGACGTCCTTCTCGCCGGTGTTGAACTCGACGGCCAGGGTCTCCTCCGTCCGGAAGCGGTCGATGGCGTTCGGCGCGATCGTCCTTGTCCGCAGGGCCTCGGGGTGCCGCATGGGATAGACCCTGTAGGTGATGGCCTTGTCGGTGACGTTGCGGATCGTCGTTTCAGGAACGGGCGGGGGAGCGGCGGGCTTGGGCGGCGTCGCTTGCCATCCGGAGGGGGCCGGGAAGTCCCGGGCGGGGAAGGCCGCGACCGCGACCGCCAGGGCCAGGACGGCGGCCAGGACGGCTCCGGTCTTTCTTCTCATCTCTCTCCTCTCGGGGGCCCCGTCAATTCCCGCCCTTGAGGGCCTTGATCTCCGCGTAGAGGCGGTCGATGTCCTCGCGGTCGCGGGCGGGCAAGCGGGGATAGAAGCGCCCCTTGCACGCGTCCAGGTACTTGAGGGCTTCCGCGTAGCGTCCCTGCTCCCGCAGGGCGATGCCGAGATTGACGTAGGCGTCGAGCACGTCGGGGTCGAGCCGAATGGCCCGTTCATAGTCGCCGACGGCCTGCCCGGTCCGTCCGACCGCGAGATAGGCCGAGGCGCGGCCGTTCCAGGCCGCGGCCAGCTTGGGCTCGAGCTCGAGGGCCTTGTCGAAGGACTCGAAGGCCTTGCCGGACAGGCCGGGGTTCCTCTCCTCGGCCATCCGCGAGAGATAGACGAGGCCGATGTTGCTGTAGCCGAGGGCGAACGTCTTGTCCAGGGCGACGGACCGCTCGAAATTCTCGAGGGCCAGGCCGTATTTTTTCAGGGCGAAATAGGCGCTGCCGAGGTTGAGCCAGGCGGCGGGACTGTCCGGGCTGGCCGCGGTGGCCTTCCTATAGAGGTCGAGGGCCCGGTCGGCCTGGCCCGCGGCGAGGAGGGCCTGGCCCAGCCCCGACATCGCCTCCATGAATTCCGGGGAATCGACGACGGCTTGCCGCCCCTCGAGCTCCTCGAGGATCGCCTGGGCCCTGGCCGGGTCGCCCTTCTTGAGCCACTGGGTCGCGATCTTGGCCCGGATGGCGCCGTTCTGCGGCTCGAGCGCGGCGGCCCGCTCATAGCTCGCCAGCGCCGCGTCGGCGTTGGCCAGGAGGTCCTCGGCGTCGCCGAGCAGGACCTGGGCCGCCGTCATCCTGTCGTTCTCGGCGATGAGCCGGCGGCAGAAGTCCCTGGCCTGGGCCGGCTGGCCGCTCTGGATGAGGTCCATGGCCATGAACACCTTGAAGGACTCCCGCTCGGGGAACTTGGCCATCGCCTGCCGGAGGACGTCCAGGGCCTCCGGCTTCCGGTCCCTCTTTATCAAGACCTCGTAGCGGACCTCGTAGATGTCCGGCAGCTCGAGCCCGGGATGGCGGGCGAGGAGCCCGGCCAGCCGTTCCTCGGCCTTTTCGTAGTTCTCCTGCTTGAGGACGTCCTTGAGCGCGGCGACCTCGAGATAGGCGTCGATCGCCCGCTTGGGGTCGGTCAGGGCCGCCGACTTGGACGAGAAGCCCGAGACGTAGCCGAGCGACCGCAGGCGTTCGACGTCGCCCGGGCTGAGCTCCCGGCGGCTGGGGCCCTTGGCCGTCGCCGTCCGGCGGACGAAGTCGGCCAGTTTCGCGTCGATCACCCGCGCCGCCGCCTCCTCGCCGGGGAGGAGGTTTCGCGTCTCGCCGCGGTCGGCGTCGCGGTCGTAGAGTTCGGGCTCGGGCAACGAGATGTACTTGCGGGGGCCGTCGATGAGCCCGGTCAGCGGGGCCCAATTGAATTCCTCCTGGCCGAAGAGGCTCTCGAAATAGACCTCGCGCCGCCCTTTCTCCCGGCCCTCGACAAGGGGCCAGAAGGACCGCCCTTGGAGGCCGGCCGGCATCTTCATGCGGAAGAGCGCAAGCAGGCTGGGCATGATGTCGACCAGGCTGACGCGACCGTCCACGACCTCCGGCTTCCGGAAGAGCTTCGGGGCGTGGAGGACGAGGGGGACGCGGAGGCTCTCGTCGTAGCAGAAGATGCCGTGGCCCCGCTCCTTGTGCTCGCCGAAGGCCTCGCCGTGGTCGCCGACGAGGACGATGACCGTCGTCTCGTAAAGCCCCTTGTCGCGGAGGGCCTGGACGATCTTCCCGACGTGAGCGTCGACGTAGCGGACCTCGCCCTCGTAGAGGGTCCAGGGCGACGCGTTCGGGGCCGGCGTCCCGTGGGGGAGATAGGGGGAATGGGCGTCGTAGAAATGGACCCAGCCGAAGAACTTCCGGCCGGTCCGCCGCCCGAGCCAGTCGGCAAACTTCGCGTAGACCCTGTCGGCCGGGATCTCGGCCGTGAAGTTGAGGATCGACCGGCCGCTCTCGAAGTCCTCGTCGTACGTGTCGAACCCCTGGGCCAGGCCGAACTTGGCGGCGACCGTGAACGAGGCGACGACGGCCGCCGTCTCGTAGCCGGCGTCCTTGAAGACCGCGGCCAGGGTCCGCTCCGAGTCCGGGAGGACGTAGGTGCCGTTGTTGCGGACCCCGTGGGCGATCGGGTACCTGCCCGTGAAGAGCGAGCAGTGGGCGGGCAGGGTCAGGGGGGCGGGGGTGTAGCATTCCTTGAAGACGAGGCCGGCCCGGCCGAGCCGGTCGATTTCGGGGGTCACGCCGTCCTGGTTGCCGTAGAGCCCCAAGGCGTCCGCCCGGGTCGTGTCGAGGGTGATGACGAGGAGGTTCAGTCCGGAGGCGTCGGCCGCCGCCCCGGCCTTGCAGCCGGAGAGAAGGACGAGGAGCACGACCAGGGCCGGCAGGCCCGACGCGGCGGCGACGGTGCGTCTCATACTCCCTTCATTATAACAAAATCGCGCGCCGCCCGGAACGCGGCGGCGCCGCTGCCGCGGCTCCGGCGCGGGCCTTGAAATTGCGGGGGGCCTCGCGGATAATAGTTCGGGAGTTCATCCGGAGGACATCATGAGAACCCATAACCTGTTGAGATTCGCGATGTTCGGCGCTCTCGCCGCCTTCCTCGCCGGGACGGCCCTGGCCCAGGCCGGGCACGGCATCGCCCGCGTGGGCGGCATCGTCCTCGACAAGGGCGGCCAGCCGGTCGTCGGGGCCGTCGTCAAGATCACCTTCGACCAGCCGGGCGGCTCGACCTTCGAGTCGAAGACGGACAAGAGGGGCGAGTTCGGCTTCATGGGGCTCGGCACGGGGAGCTACGTCGTCGCCGTCACGGCGAAGGGCTACCTCCCGGTCCAGATGCCCTACCACGTCAGCCAGATCGAGAAGAACCCGAAGCTCCAGGTCAAGCTGGAAAAGGAGGCCGCGGGCTCCGGGATCGTCCAGGATGAATCCACCTTCCAGGTCCTGGACCAGGCCAACCAGTTCTACAAGGACGAGAAGTACGACACGGCCCTCGTCATGTACCAGGAATTCTTGGACAAGAACCCGGGCGCCTACCAGGTCATCCTGAACATCGGCGACTGCTACCGGGAGAAGGGCGACTACGACAAGGCCATCGAGAACTACAACAAGCTCCTCGAGCACGCCAAGTCCGACCCGGCCATGGGCAAGACGATCGGCGCCAAGGGCCTGGCCGCGATCGGCCTCTGCTTCCTCAAGCAAAACAAGATCGCCGAGTCGCAGGATTACTTCAAGCGCTCGATCGAGATGGCGCCCCAGGACGAGAACCTGCCCTACAACGTGGCCGAGATCTATTTCTCTAACCAGCAGATCGACGAGGCCGTCCGCTATTACGAGATGGCCATCCAGATCAAGCCGGATTGGCCGGACCCCTATCTCCGGCTGGCTTACGCCTACCTCAATAAGGGCGACATGACCAAGGCCGCCGAGAACCTGGAGAAGTTCCTCAAGCTCGAGCCCGACAGCGAGCGGGCCGCCCAGGCCAAGAACATCCTGGCCACGATCAAAAAGTAACGGGCCGCGCGCCGTTCGCGCGTTCCGAGATATCGCATCGCTCAGGGGCCACCACGAGAGAAGCCGCCGTCATCGCCGCGTCCCTCCTCGCATTCCTGCTCTACCTCGCCGCCGAGCGGGTCCGGCTCGGCCGGGCCCGGCGCCGCATCCCCCTCCGCATCGCCGTGACCGGGACGCGCGGCAAGTCCGGCGTCACGCGGCTCGTCGCGGCCGGGCTGCGGGAGTCGGGCCGTCGCGTCGTGGCCAAGACGACCGGCTCGGCCCCCACCCTCATCCTCCCCGACGGCTCGGAGGAGATGATCGAGAGGCCGGGCGCGCCGTCGATCCGCGAGCAGGTGCGCCTTCTCGAACGGGCGGCCGCCCTCGGCGCCGAGGTCCTCGTCACCGAGCTCATGAGCATCGGCGGGGAGTGCCTGTCGGCCGAGTCGCGCGGCATCGTCCGGCCCGGCCTCCTGGCGCTGACCAACGTCCGCCTCGACCACGTCGAGGCCACGGGCGGGACGAAAGAGGCGATCGCCCGCACGCTGGCCGCGGCGATTCCTGAAGGGGCGGTCGTGTTCGTCCCGGCCGAGGAGGTCCGCCCGGTCTTCGGGGAGACGGCGGCCAGGCGCCGCTCGCGTCTCGTCGAAGTGGGCGACGCAGCCTTGGGCGCGGAGGACCTTCCTTTCGGCGAGTTCGAACCCAACCTCCGGCTGGCCCTGGCCGTCCTCGCCCATGCGGGGGCGGACCGCGCCGCGGCCCTCCGCGGCATCCGCCGGGCCCGCCCCGACGCGGGGGGTCTGAAGATATGGAGAGCGGCCTTCGGGGCGCCTCCCCGCGCCTCCTTCCTGGTCAGCGCCTTCGCCGCCAACGACCCGGAATCCTCGGCCGCCGCGATGGAGAGGGTCGACCGGCTCCTGCCGCCGGCGGGCCGTCCCCGCGCCGGGCTCCTCTGCCTCCGCGAGGACCGGGGCGACCGGACGCTCCAGTGGGCGCGGGCCGCCGCGGACGGCTTTTTCGACGGCTTCGCGAGCGTCGCCGTGGTCGGGCCGCCGGCCCCGGCCGCGCGCCGCATCTTCCGCCGGGCCCTCGGCGGCCGCTTCGGGAGATTCTCGTTCGACCCGGCCCCGGACACGCGCGCGATGACGGCCCGGCTCGTCGCGTCGGCGGCGGCGGGCGCGGCGACCGGGTCCGGCGAGCCCGTCGTCTTCGGGCTCGGCAACTTCGTCGGCTGGGGCGAACGGTTCGTCCGTTCGTGGAGCGAGGCGGGGGCCCTCCATGGCCGTTGAGACGCTCCTCGTCGGCCTCGTCCTGGCCCTTCTCTGGGCCGAGGTCACCGACATCACTCCCGGAGGCCTCATCGTGCCGGGCTACCTGGCCCTCTACGCCGACCGGCCGGCGCGGCTCCTCGTCACCCTGGCCGCCGCCCTGCTGACGCTCCTCGTCTACAGGTTCGCTTCGCGCCATCTCGTCCTCTTCGGCCGGCGGCGGTTCGTGCTCATGATCCTGGCCGGCGCGCTCGTCGCGCAGCTCTGGTCACTGCTCCTGCCGCGGCTGCTCGCCGAGCCGCTCGAGTTCCGGGTCATCGGCTGGGTCATCCCCGGCCTCCTGGCCTCGAACCTCGGCCGCCAGAAGTTCTGGCCGACCCTGGCCTCGACGGCCGCCGCGACCGCCCTGACCTTCGCCGTCGTCCGGCTCATCGCCCTGCTATGAGCAAAGAACGCCCGAGGCCGTCCCGTTCCTCCGCGTGGCTCTCCGTCGCCGGCGCGGCCGGGCTCCTCTTCCTCGCGGCGATGAACTTCACGGCCGGCGGCGGCACGTCCCTCAGGCGCGAGATGACGGAGGCGGCGCGTCTCATGGCCCGGGCGGAAGCCGCGGTCCGGGAGTGCCGGTCGGCGAAGGGCCTCCGGCCCGACGCCGCGGCCGACCCGAACGCGACCGGGCTCATCGGGGTCGAGACCTCACCCATCACGACCTCGCTCGGGGACCCCGCGGCGAAGCGGACGACGACGAACCCTGACTTCGCGGCCCTCGTCGTCTCTCTCCTCGATGAGGCGGGCGTCCGGCGCGGGGACGCGGTCGCCGTCGGCGCCTCGAGCTCCTTCCCGGCGCTCGTCATCGCCACCCTCGCCGCGGCGCGGGCGATGGGCGCCGACGCGCTCGTCATCTCCTCGCTCGGCGCCTCGGAATGGGGCGCCAACGACCCGGCCTTCACGTGGCTCGACATGGCGGAGTGCCTGCGTCGGGCGGCCGGGCCGATCGACGTCCGGCCGGTCGCCCTGGCCCTGGGCGGGGAGGAGGACGTCGGGCGGAACATGGAGCCGGCAGGGCGCGCCCTCCTCGTCGAACGCATCCGGGCGAGCGGGCTCCCGTTCATTGACGAGGCCGGCCTCGCGGCGAACGTCGCCGAGCGGCTCCGGCTCTACGCGGCGGCGGCGGGCGGCCGGCCGCTCAGGGCCTTCGTCAACATCGGCGGCAGCTCGGCCAACATCGGCACGAACGCCGAGGTCCTGAAGCTGCGGCCGGGCCTCGTCCGCGAGGTCTTCGTCCCGCCCCCGGCCGAAAGGGGCGTCCTCCAGGAGATGGCGGCGCGCAAGGTGCCCGTCGTCCATCTCCTGAACGTCCGGGGCCTCTGCCGTCGGTACGGCCTTCCCTGGGACCCCCGTCCGCTGCCGGCGCCGGGCACGGCCGGCCTCACCCGCCGGGCCGCGGCCCGGCGGGGCGTCCCGACCTGGCTCTCTGCGGCCTATGTCCTTTTCGTCGTCGCCTTCCTCGTTTCCCGGCGCCGCTCCCTCTGAGAGCCGGGGCCTCTTGACACCCGGCACCGGGAGGGCGATAATGAAGCCACGAACGGGGTCATCCTTCTAGCGTCGTCCTCAATCTCTCGAGTATAGACCATGGGAAAGGGAGGAATCATGTCCAACAAACGGCTCGCTCTCCTCGTCGTCGCGCTCACGGTCGTCGCGCTCGTCGCGTCCGGGTGCGTGTCCAAGAAGACGCACGTGGCCCAGATGAACGAGAAACAGGCGCTCATCGACCAGGCCAACAACCGCATCGCCGAGCTCCAGAAGGCGAACGACGCGCTGACGAAGAACCTGGCCGACACGAAGGCGGCCCTGACCGCGGCGCAGGACGAGAACGCCAGGCTCAAGCAGGAAGCCGGCGCGATGAAGGACCAGATCGCCGCCCTCGAGAACCAGAAGGCCGAGCTCGACAAGGCCGTCGCCGCGGGCAAGGTCAGCGAGGACACCTACAAGAAGAAGGTCAGCGGCCTCAACTGGGCCATCGCCAAGATCAAGAAGGACCTCGCCGACAAGGAGGCCGCGATCGCCGCCAAGGACACCCAGATCTCGCAGTTGCAGGCGAGCGAGGCCTCGCTCAAGGCCACCGGCGACGACCAGGCGAAGAAGATCGCCGCCCTGACCAAGGACAAGAACGACCTCCAGGCGCTGATGGAGAAGACCGTCTCGAGCAAGAACACGCTCATCTACGTCCTGGCCGCCCTGCTGGCCCTGGCCGTGATCCTGGCCATCGTCGGGTTCGCCCGGAGGCGCAAGGCGGAGGCCGTCTGAGGCCGTCCGGCCCTATTCGTAGAAGACCTTTTTCGCCGGCCCGGGCGCCTTCGGGTCCTTGAGGTAGGCGCCGGTGCCGTTCTTGATGACCTCGGCGTAGCGCGGGACACCGCTCACGACGACGGCCCGGTCCGGCCTGTCCTCGGACCACGTTTGGAGGATCTGCAGGACCGTCGAACAGTGACGGCCGACGCGGACGTCGATCGGCCAGCCCTTCTCGTCGATCTTCTCGAAGAGGAGCCCCCGCTTGCCCGCGCGGACGATGAAATCGTCCTTCCCCGTGAGGAGGAGCTCCCGGTTCGTCCGGCCGCGCGTCGCGTCGAGGAAGGGCTCGGGCGCCTCGAGGAGGAGCGAGACGGCGCCGGTGTGGTCGCCGATCTCGCGGTGGGACAGCCCGCGCAGGGCCCGCGGCGAGGACTCGACGCCGATGGCGAAGCCCTCGTTCGAGCTCAGCATCATCGAGGCCAGCGCCGCGATGTCCGCCCCTTTTTCGTGGGCGACGATGGTGCTGATGACGGGGTACTGGAGCTCGGCCTCGTGGAGGTCGATCTCGACGTCGATCTTCTCTTTCCGGATGAGCTCGCAGATGGCGTAGCACGTCCGTTCGGTCAGCGTCCCGTCCGGCCGGCCGGGGAAGGCCCGGTTGAGGTTGCGGATGTCCATGTAGGCCAGCTGCTGGCGGCTCGGGTAATGGATGTAGACCTCGGGGTCAGGCCACTGGTCGAGCGGGTTCGTCCAGCGGTCGCCCATCCGGAACGTCTGCCCGCCCCAGGCCGTCGGGATGGTGAAGTCCGGGGGATAGGCGCCGCCGACCCGCGTCACCGTCGAGGCGCTCCGGCTGGCCGAGAGGATGACGAAGAGACGCCCCCTGGAGAGGACCGCGTTCTCCGCGAAGACCCACGCCGCGAGCCGTCCGGCCGGCTCCTCGGGATGGGTCCCGCCAAGGACGAGGACGGCGCCGCCCGGCTCCTTCCCTTCGAGGACGTAGACGTTGAGGTCGTTCGTCGTGCCCCGCACCCCGGCGAAATACTCGCCGAGCTTGGCCACCCGGGCGAGGCTCGGCCCGGGCACGACCGGCTCAGGGAGATGGCGGCTCCGGTAGAAGCTCAGTCCCGAGGCGACTGCCAGGGCCGCGCCCAGGGCGCCGATCGACGATCTTCCGGAAAAAGGTCCGGTTCATTCGGCCCTCACGCTCACTTCACCCGGAAGAGCCGCAGCAGGAAGGGGATGAGGACGATGACGTAGAGGACCTCCTCCTGCCAGTTCTTCCGCTTGAGGAAATTCCAGACGAGCAGGGCGGCGACGGCCGCCGTCATCAGGTAATAGAGGATCGTGACGATCATCGTTCGCTCTCCGTCTCGATGCCCATCGACTCCTAGAATGCGGCCAGGAAGGCCAGCTTCTTGCTGAGGACGACCATCAGCGTCCCGACGACGGCGATGAGGACCGCCGGGACCAGGCACTCCTTGAGGAACCGGCCGTACGGCTCCTTCATCCCCACCGTGGCCACGGTCAGCCGGCCGATGATGGCCGTGGGCGGGAGGGCGTCGCCGAGGGGCCAGATGATCGTCATCCCGGCCAGGGCCACGATGGGGTTGAGGCCGGCCGTGTTGAAGAAAAGGACCAACGGCACGCCGAGGACGGGCGCCGAGCCCCACATCAGGACCGTCTCCGAGACCGGCAGGGTCACGAAGAGCGTCAGGAAGACGACCGCGAGCGGGAGAGTGACCGTGGTGATGGCGATGAGCCCGCGGACCCCGGTCAGGGTCATGATCTGGACGAGGATGCCGGCGCAGGTCAGCGTCCCGATGAGGGGCAGGAGCTGGTGGACCGTGTCCCGGGCGATGCGCAGGACGTCGAGACGGACCGGCGAGAGGAGGAGCGCGACGAGTGCGGCCGCCGCGAACATCAGCGGCAGGCCCAGGACCGGGAAGGAGAAGGGGAAGACGCGGCCCGCGACGAGGAGCAGGACGAAGACGAGGAACGGCGTCCCGACCCGGAACCAGTTCATGCGCGGCGGCGCCTCCGGCAGCTCCCGCAGGGCGCGCTCCAGGTCGACGGGCTTGGCCTTCCGGGCGAGGAGGGCCATCGTCGCCAGGGCCAGGAGGACGCATGGGACGAGGAGCGGCAGGAAGAAACCGACGTAGGGCATGTTGACGCCCGCGGCCGTGAGCATGGCCCAGAGGTTGATCGGCGGCGCCGCGGCGCTCAGCCCGGCGATGAGGAAGATGACCGCCGCGACCCTGGGCGCGGGGATGTCCATCGTGCCGAGGATCGTCGCCACCATCCCGCCCAGGATGAGGACCGTGACGCTCCCGGCCCCGGTCAGCGCGCCCGGGACGAGCAGGAGGACGGCCAGCAGGGCCAGCAGCGCCCCCTTCCGCCGGTGGAAGCGCCGGAGGATGGCCCGGACGGCGAAGGCCGCGCCGCCGGATTCCTTGAGCAGGTTCATGAACAGGGTCGCCGCGACGAAGATGAGGACGATGTCGAAGTAGGTGAAGGCGCCCTCGACGATCTGACGGGCCGGCAGGCCCTCGCCGCCGGCGAGCGACCCGGCCAGGGCCGCGGCGAAGAGCGAGAGCTCGGTCGAGACCTTCAGGGCGCGGGCGAGGGCGTAGGCCGCGACCATGACGGCCAGGACGAGGACGGCGGATGTCGTCGCGTTCATCGGGGGTTCAGGCCCGCGCTCGCGGACGCCCTACTGTAGGCCAGGCGCGACCGTTTTTCAAGGCCTATTTCGGCCCGCGTCAGCGCCTGGCCTACAGTAGGGCATCCGCGGGCGCGGACCTGACCCGCCCATGAACGCCACGACCTCCGCCGCCCTCATCCTGGCCGTCATGGTCGCGGCCTACGTCCTCGCCAAGATCCTCAAGCTCTCGACCGAGCTCTCGCTCTTCGCCGCGGCCCTGGCCGGGGCCCTGGCCGGCGGCGACGGCATCCCCGCCCGCCACATCGTCGAGGGGGCCTTCACCTACCTCGACATCGTCCTGATCTTCGTCACCGCCACCCTCTTCATGAACCTGCTCAAGGAGTCCGGCGGCGTGGCCTTCGCCGTCCGGCCCGTCCTCCGGCGCTTCCACCGTCGCAAGGCCCCTCCTCGCCCTGCTGGCCGTCGTGATGCTCATCCCCGGCACGCTGACCGGCGCCGGCAGCGTGACCGTCCTGATCGTCGGCGGCATGGTCGCCACGTCCTGGGCTACATGGGCATCCCCAAGCCCAAGGTCGCGGCGATCGTCTTCGTCATCGCCGGCCTGAGCGCCGCCGCGCCGCCCGTCACCCTCTGGGCCATGCTGACCGCCGCCGGCGTCAACATGCCCTACGTCGGCTTCTTCCTGCCGCTCCTCGTCCCCTGCCTCCTCCTGGCCCTGGCCACGATCTTCATCCTCGGCTGGAAGGCCAAGCCGGCCGACCTGGACCAGGCCCTGCAGGAGCTGCCCGAGGCCCCGCCGCGGCATGAACTGGCTCAAGATCGCGCCGCCGTTCCTCGTCTTCTTCGTCCTCCTCGTCGCCGGCCGCATCTGGCCGTTCGCCTTCCCGATCCTCGGCCTGCCGCTCATGTTCGCCGCGGCCGCGGTCGTCACGCTCCTCCTCTCGCCGGTCCATATCAATTTCCTCGATCGCCCGGGACACGGTCCACCAGCTCCTGCCCCTCATCGGGACGCTGACCTGCGTCGGCATCCTGGTCCAGATCATGACCCTGACCGGCGTGCGCGGCCTGATCGCCATCACGGTGGTCACGCTCCCGGTCATGGTCGTCATCCTGACCCTGTTCCTGACGCTGCCGATCTCGGAGACCGTCCTCATGTGGGGCGCGGCGCCCGTGCTCGGCGTGCCGCTCGTCCTGCTCTTCAACACGATCGACCTCAACCCCATCGTCGCCCTGGCCGGGATGACCATCATCTGGCCGCTCGGCGACGCGCTCCCGCCCACGGCCATCATCGGCCGGCTGACCGTCGACACGGTCGGCATGAAGGAAAAATACGGGAGGTTCCTCAAATACTGCCTCGTCCCGGCGCTCCTCATCATCATCGTCGGGACGCTGATGGTCGTCTTCAGCAAGAAGCTGGCCTTCCTGACGGTGTTCTAGGAGCGATGGAGCGTGAGCGGAGACCGAACGATGATCATCACGTTGCTCTATTACCTGATGACGGCGGCCGTCGCCGTCCTGATCGTCTGGAATTTCCTGAAGCGGAAGAAGTGGCAGGAGGAGGTCCTCTACGTCATCGTCCTCATGCCCTTCCTGCTCCGGCTCCTCCGCCTGAAATGAGCGTGAGGACCGAATGAACTGCCCTTCCGCAAGATCGTCATCGCCGCCCTCGGCGCGGTCCTGGCCGTCGCTCGCCGGCCTGAGCTTCTACCGGAGCCGCCACCTCCAGGAGCCCGTCGTGCCCGGGCCGAGCGTCGCCCGCGTCGCCAAGCTCGGCGAATACTTCGCCGCGATCCGGGGCACGTCAACGACGCCAACGTCTACATCCTCGAAGGGAAGGAGCCGGGCGGGGCCGTCCTCGTCCTGGGCGGGACGCACCCCGAGGAGCCGGCCGGCCGCCTGACGGCGTGGATCCTGGCCGAGAACGCGGTCCTCGCCAAGGGCCGGCTCTTCGTCATCCTCTCGGCCAACCGCAGCGCCTCGACGGTGACGCGGCTCGGCGGCGCCTATCCCCCGGACTTCACGATCCCGACGGCCTGGGGCGGCCAGACGTTCCGCATGGGCGACCGCTGGTCGAACCCGCTCGACCAGTGGCCCGACCCCGAGGTCTACATCCATTACCCGACGCACCAGAAGCTGGCCTACATGGACATCCGCAACCTCAACCGGGCCTTCCCCGGCCGGCCGAACGGGACGCTGACCGAAAGGACGTGCTACGCCATCTGCGAGCTCATCCGGAAAGAGAAGATCGACATCGAGATCGACCTCCACGAGGCCGAGCTCCAGTATCCCGTCATCAGCACCATCGTCGCCCACCAGAAGGGGCGGACCTCGCGGCCATGGCCTCCATGATGCTAGCTGCGACGAGGGCTTCACGATCGGCATCGAGTCCTCGCCGCAGGCCCTGCGCGGGCTGTCCCACCGCGAGATCGGCGACCACACCGGCGCCATCCCGCTCCTCCTCGAGTCGCCCGAGCCCTTCCTCGACGCGACGCGCGGCCGGACGGACCGCGAGCTCCTCCTCACGGGCAAGGACGACTTCATCGTCCGGGCCGGCAAGCGGGGGCTGCTGTTCGAGAAGATCGACGAGAAGGGCTGGCCGATCGACGTCCGCGTCGGGCGGCACTGCTCGACGATCCTGCAGATCCTCGAAACGTGGTCCGAGGACAAGCCGGCCCGGGCCGTCGTCCTGAGCGGCGTCCCGAGATACGCCGAGGTCATCAAGAACGGCACCGGCGCCTACCTCAAGGACCCGAAGACGGCCGGGCCGGCGAAAGATCTTCTACGAATAAGACCGGCCGGACTCAGGCGGCCTCCCCCTTGCGCTTCCGGGCGAAGCCGACGATGGCCAGGATCACGGCCAGGGCCAACAGGGCGGCCAGGATGAAGATGAGCGTGTTCTTGCTCGAGACGGTCTTTTCCATCAGGGCCTGGAGGTCGTTCTTGTCCTTGTTCAGGGCGGCGATCTTCTTCGTCTGGTCGTCGGCCGTGGCCTTGAGCGCGGCTTCGCTCCGCCTGGAGCTGGGAGATCTCGGTGTCCTTGGCGGCGATCGCGGCCTCCTTGTCGGCGAGGTCCTTCTTGAGCTTGGCGATGGCCCAGTTGAGGCCGCTGACCTTCTTCTTGTAGGTCTCCTCGCTGACCTTGCCGGCGGCGACGGCCTTGTCGAGCTCGGCCTTCTGGCTCTCGAGGGCGGCGATCTGGTCCTTCATCGCGCCGGCCTGCTGCTTGAGCCTGGCGTTCTCGTTCTGGGCCGCGGCCAGGGACGCCTTCGTGTCGGCCAGGTCCTTGGTCAGCCCATCGTTCGCCTTCTGGAGCTCGGCGATGCGGTTCTGGGCCTGGTCGATGAGCGCCTGCTTCTCGTCGATCTGGGCCACGTGGGTCTTCTTGGACACGCACCCGGCCGCGACGCGCGCGACGACCATGAGCCCGACGACGAGGAGAGCGAGCCGTTTGTTGGACATGATTCCTCCCTTTCCCATGGTCTATACTCGAGAGATTGAGGACGACACTAGAAGGATAATCCCGTTCGGGGCTTCATTATCCTCGTCCCGGCCCCGGGTGTGAAGAGGCCCCGGCTATCAGAGGGAGCGCTTCCGGAAGACTAAAAAAGCCACGACGAATAAGACATAGGCCGCCCGAAAGCCAGGTCGCGACGCGCACCCCGGACCGCGGCCCGCGATAGAAGCCGGCCGTGCCCGGCGCAGGCAGCGGGCGGGGGTCCCAGGGGAGCCCGTACCGACGGCAGAGGCCCCGGACGTTCAGGAGATCGACGACGGGCACTTTGGCGCCGCCTCTCCTGGATTACGCCCCTTTCGGCGGGGGCGGCACCAGGCGTCGCGGACAAGGCCGGGCCGAGCCTCAGGACCTGGCGTTCGTGCCGATGTTGGCCCAGCCGCCGCCGATGTTGACGAAGGGCGCCCCACAGGCCGCCCAACCGCCGCCGCCGTAGAACCGGAGCCGCTCGAGCGACGCTCACGCCGCGAGGCCCGGCCTCGTCGATGAACGGGGACCCGCGCTCCCGACGCGAGAGGAGGGCTGGCGCGGCCTTGCCGGGCTTTAGCCACGCCCGACGTCCTCCTCCGCCCCCGGCCGGGGCGACCGGCCGGACGTCGATCGGAGCGGGGCCCGCCCGAGACGCAGGGCACTCCCCGCCCATGCTGGCGTGAAGGCCGGGATCCCGCCGTGGCCGTTTGCCGAGGCGCCCAGCGAGGAGATGACGAGCGCCCTCGGCGCCCCCATCGCCCGCGCCGCGGCGAGGGTGGCAATGAC
>CAWDTC010000032.1:0-36418 GCA_963805045.1 Candidatus Aminicenantota bacterium | reverse complement strand
GCGAAAAGGGCTCGCCGGACCTCGTGCGGACGGGAAAGAAAGAGGCCTCGGTCGAGGCCGTCCTCGACGTCGCGGGGACGCCCGTCGACCTCGGCGAGCTGCCTCCGGCCGAGGACGGCCAGCTCCTCATCCAGCGCCAGGTCACCGACCAAGGCACGGGCAAGGCCTACGTTAACGGCGCCCTGGCCCCGGTCCGGCGGCTGCGCGAGCTCGGGCCCCAGCTCGTCGACATCTACGGACAGAACGACCACGTCTTCCTCCTCCATCTCGACAGCCATCTCCGTTTCCTCGACTCCTTCGTCGACCGTCCGGACCTTCTTCGCGACACGGCCCGCGCGGCCCAGGAGCTCCGGCGCCTCGCCGAGGAGAAGCGCGAGCTCGAGGCCCGCGAGAAGGAGCGGGAGGAGCGGCTCGATTTCGTCGCCTTCCAGGTCCGGGAGATCGAGGGCGCCCGGCCGGCTCCGGGCGAGGACGAGGAGCTCCTCCGCGAGCGGGAGATCCTCAGAACGCCGGGAAGATCGCCTCGCTCGTCGACCGGGGCCTCGACGTCGCCTACCTCGGCGAAGAGCTCGCTCCTGTCGCTTCTGCCGAAGCTCCAGGCCGTCCTGGCAGACCTCTCGGCCTATGAGGCGGCCTTTGCCGGCTTCCGGCCGGGGCTCGAGGAGGCCGGCGCCCTGCTCCGCGAGGTCGCCGACGCCCTGGTCCGGTTCAAGGACAAGCGGGCGGAGGCGCCCGGGGACGCCGAGGCGATCGAGGAGCGACTGAGCGTCCTCGAGAAGCTCAAGCGCAAGCACGGCGGGACGCTCGCGGCCGTCCTCGAGCGGCTGGAGGCTCTGCGCAAGGAGCAGGCCGCGCTCGCCTCGAGCCGGGAGCGGGTCGCCGAGCTCGAGACCGCCGTCCGGGACAAGCTCGAAGCCTACGCCGGCCTCTGCCGGAAGCTGCGGGCGGCGCGGACGAAGGCGGCCGGGGAGCTTGAGCGGGTCATAGAGAAGGAGATCGCCCAGCTCGGCATGAAGAAGGCCCGCTTCGGCGATCCGCCTGGACTCGGTCGTTCCCTCGCTCGACGACCCGGCCACGGTCCGCGACCAGGGCACGGAGGAGGCCGAGTTCCTCATCTCCCCCAACCCCGGCGAGGAACTGCGGCCCCTGCGGCGGATCGCTTCGGGCGGCGAGCTCTCCCGGGTCATGCTGGCCCTCAAGTCCGTGGGCAAGGAGAGCGAGGGCCGCAAGACGCTCATCTTCGACGAGATCGACTCCGGCATCGGCGGCAAGACGGCCGAGTTCATCGCCCAGAAGCTCCGCGACCTGGCCGGACGCCACCAGGTCATCTGCATCACGCACCTCCCGCAGATCGCCTCGGCCGCCGCGCACCATTTCCGGGTCGAGAAAAAGGTCGAGAAGGACCGGACCTTCACCCACGTCCAGAGCCTCGAGCCGCGAGGACCGGGTGACCGAGATCGCCCGGCTCCTCGCCGGCAGCCGCCTAACCGAGGCCTCGCTCGGCACGGCCCGCGAGATGCTCGACCACAACTCGGCGGCGAAAGGACGCGCCCATGACCCACGCGGACCGGGCCCTGGCACTGTTTCGAGGAGGGCTTCAGCTGCTCCCAGGCCGTGTTCGCGGCCTTCGCGGAGGACTACGGCCTCGCGCGGGAAACGGCCCTGCGCATCGCCCAGCCCTTCGGCGGCGGCATCGCCAGGACGGGGCGACTGGTGCGGCGCCGTGACCGGGGCGCTCCTGGCCATCGGCCTCAAGTACGGCCGGTCCGGGCCGAGGACACCGCGGCCAAGGACAGGACCTACGCCCTGGTCCAGGAGTTCGTCGCGCAGGTTCCGCGAGCGGCACGGCGCCGTCCGCTGCAACGACCTCCTCGGCTGCGACATGGGCACGCCGGCCGGGGACAAGGCCATCGCCGACGGGAAGCTCCACGACAGAGGTCTGCACAGGGCCTCGTCCGCGACGCCGCCGAGATCCTGGACGCCATCCTTTGACATGAAGTTCTTCGTCCGGACCTTCGGCTGCCAGATGAACGAGAACGACTCCGAGCACATCGCCGGCATCCTGGCCGCGGCCGGAGGGGAGACAGGCCGACGGGCCCGAGGATGCCGACGTCGTCGTCGTCAACACCTGCGCCGTCCGCGAGCAAGTCGGAGGAAAAGCTCTTCTCCTATCTCGGCCGGCTGTCCTCCTCAAGAAGAAGCGGCCCCTCCTCATCGGCGTCGCCGGCTGCGTCGCCCAGGTCCGCCGGGGTAGCGCTCCTCCGGGAGAGGCCGTTCGTCGATTTCGTCGTCGGCCCCGACAACTACCGCGACCTCGCCTCGATCGCCCTCCAGGCCGCCTCCGGGCCCTGCCTCGCCACGGGACGGAGCCGGGTTTGGCGGGAGTTCGGGCCCGGCCAGACCCTCCGCGGAGAGCGCCTCCCCGCGCCTACGTCACGGTCATGGAGGGCTGCGACAACTTCTGCGCCTACTGCATCGTTCCGTTCAGCCGGGGCCGCGAGAAGTTCCGGCCGCTCGCAGACGTCGTCCGGCGAGGTCGGGGAGCTGGCGGCGGGCGGGGCCAAGGAGGTCCAGTTCCTCGGACAGAACGTCAACTCCTACCGCGACCCCGAGACCGGCCGCGGCCTCGACGCCCTCCTCGACCTGGCCGGCGCCGTGCCCGGCCCGGCCTGGCTCCGCTTCATCACCTCGCACCCCGCGAAGTTCGGCCCCGGGCTCATCGCCGCCATGGCCCGGAATCCCAAGGTCTGCCGGTCCCTCCACCTTCCGCTCCAGTCCGGGTCGACGGCCGTCCTCCGGCGCATGAACCGCGGCTACGGCCGGGAGGACTACCTGGACCTCGTCTCCCGGCTCCGCGAGGCCCTGCCCGGACTCCTGCTGACGACGGATATCATCGTGGGCTTCCCGGGCGAGACCGAGGACGACTTCGAGGCGACCCTCGACGCCCTTCGCCGGGTCCGCTTCGCCGGCATCTTCTCCTTCCGCTATTCCCCCCGGCCCCTGACGGCCGCGGCGCGGCTCGCCGACGACGTGCCCCTCGAGGTCAAGCGCCGCCGCCTCCTCGAGCTCCAGGCCCTTCAGAAGACGATCCAGGCCGACCTCCTCCGCTCGTTCGTCGGCCGCAAGCTCGACGTCCTCGTCACCGGCCCCAGCCCCAAGGGCGGCGGCCGCTTCGCCGGGCGGTCCGAGGGTAACCTCGTCGTCAACTTTGCCGCCCCCCGCGTCACGATCGGCGCTTTCGCGACCGTCCTCATCACCGGCAGCGGCCCTTACAGCCTCCACGGCGAGCTCGCCGGCTGAAGCCTGCGGGCACTGACCATGAGAGCAGACGGGTGGCTCCCCCCCACTTGGCCCGAGGCGGAAGGCGATTGCGCGAGAGCGCTGGGGGTCCAGGGGGGAGGCTTCCCTCTGGTCCGAGGAAGGCTCCCAACAGCCGAGGCTGAGAAAAGGGGGACATGTACCTCGGTACGTGTCCCCTCTTCCTCCAGGATATTTCCCAGCAGCGCGGCTCCGAGCCCCTCCGCCGCGCTTCTGATGGTCGCTCCCAGGGCTCGCTCCCTGCCGGTGCCGCCTCACCTGGTGACGCGCCGGGACAGGACGCCGTCGATCCTAAAATAAGAACGTTGCAGGAGCGCAGGCCACCGGATGAGGCTCGTTGCACTTTGGCGAGGTTTCCGATATAATCAGTCGTCCCCGGGTCCCGCCGGCGGCCATATAGAGAACGACCGATGAAAGTCAACGTCTGGAATACGATCCTCCAGCTCAGCAAGGAGCGGGACGTCGAGCCGCGCATCATCGTCCAGGCCATCGAGGAGTCCCTGAGGGTCGCCTCGGCCAAGTTCTTCTCCCGCAACGAGGACGTCCAGATCCATTTCAAGCCGGAGAAGGGCGAGCTGCGGGTCTTCGCCGTCAAGCGGGCCGCCGAGAAGCCCCAGGACCCGGGCCGCGAGATCTCCCTCGACGAGGCCCGGCGGATCCGGCCCGAGGCCAAGGAGGGCGACGCGATCGAGATCGACCTGCCCGCCGACACCCTCGGCCGCATCGCCGCCCAGGCCGCGAAGCAGGTCATCTTCCAGAAGGTCCGCGACGCCGAGCAGGAGAAGATCTACGAGGAGTTCGCGCCGCGGCTTGGCGAGATCGTCACCGGCGTCGTCCGCCGCGCCGAGGGCGGGGCCTACGTCCTCGAGGTCAACAGGACCGAGGTCACCCTCCCCCTTCGGGACGCCATCCCCGGCGAGGAATTCCAGCGCGGCGACATGGTCAAGGCCGTCATCAGCCAGGTCATCCGCGGCCCCAAGGGGCCCCAGGTCCTCGTCTCCCGGTCGAGCCCCCGCTTCCTGGCCAAGCTCCTCGAGCTCGAGATCCCGGAGATCGCCAACGGGACGATCGAGATCAAGGACATCGTCCGCCAGCCGGGCGAGCGGGCCAAGGTCGCCGTGGCCAGCCGGGAGCGCGACATCGACGCCGTCGGCGCCTGCATCGGCGTCAAGGGCAACCGGATCCTGGCCATCTCCAAGGAGCTGGCCGGGGAGAAGGTCGACGTCATCGAGTGGTCGGCCGAACGCCGGCGCCTACGCCAGGGCCGCCCTGAGCCCGGCCAAGGTCGAGCGCCTCGACGTCCTCGACCGCAACGACAAGTCCATGGAGGCCGTCGTGGCCAAGGACCAGCTGTCCCTGGCCATCGGCAAGAAAGGCATCAACGTCAAGCTGGCGTCCAGACTCGTGGGCTGGAAAATCTCCATCGTGCAAGAACAAAGCGAATGAGTGATCAAGCCAAGAAACCCGCCGTCAAGAAGCCGGTCAAAGAGGCCGCACCCCCAAGAAACCGGCCAAAGAGGCCGCCCGAAGCCCCGCCTGAAGCTCGTCATCTGGGAGGGCCTGTCCCTCAGGGACGTGGCCGAGCGGATGAAGGTCAAGCCCCGCGACCTCGTCGAGAAGCTCGCCGCCAAGGGCTTCGCCGCCGACCTCGACGACTTCGCCGACGAGGCCCTGGCCGCGGCCATCACCAAGGCCACGGACTTCGACGCCGAGTTCACGCCCTTCGAGCGGGCCATGCGGCAGACGGCCGAGGCCCGGACCGCCGACCTCGTCCCGCGCCCGCCCGTCGTCACGATCATGGGCCACGTCGACCACGGCAAGACGACGCTCCTCGACGCCATCCGCTCCTCGCACCTCGTCGACAAGGAATCGGGCGGCATCACCCAGCACATCGGCGCCTACCGGGTCGCGGTCAAGAACCGGCCCGATCACCTTCGTCGACACGCCGGGCCACGAGGCCTTCACCCGTCTCCGGGCCCGCGGCGCCAAGGTCACGGACATCGTCGTCCTGGTCGTCGCCGCCGACGACGGCGTCATGCCCCAGACCAAGGAAGCCATCGACCACGCCCGGGCGGCCAACGTGCCCATCATCGTGGCCATCAACAAGATCGACAAGCCCGAGGCCAACATCGACCGGGTCAAGCAGCAGCTGGCCAAGGAGAGCCTCCTCGTCGAGGACTGGGGCGGCAAGACGATCAGCGTCTCCGTCTCGGCCCGCGACAAGAAGAACATCGACGACCTCCTCGAGATGATCCTCCTCCTCGCCGACGTCCTCGAGCTCAAGGCCAACCCCAAGGTCCCGGCCCAGGGCGTCGTCCTCGAGGCGCGCCTGGACAGCCAGAAGGGCCCGCTGGCGACGGTCATCATCCAGCACGGCACGCTCGTCCCGGGCCAGGCCTTCGTCTCGGGCACGGCCCCCGGCAAAGTCCGGGCGATGTTCGACGAACGGGGCAAGGCCCTCAAGAGCGCCGGCCCGTCCATGCCCGTCGAGATCATGGGCTTCACCGAGGTCCCCGAGGCCGGCGACTTCTTCCAGGTCACCGACGGCATCGTCGCGGCCAAGAAGATCGCCGACTTCCGCCGCCTCCGGGCCAAGAAGCCGGAGGCCGCGGCAGCCCGAGCACGTCACCCTGGACGACCTCTTCAAGCGCATCGAGGGAGGCCGGGCCAAGGAGCTGGCCCTGATCGTCAAGGCCGACGTCCAGGGCTCGGTCGAGGTCCTCTCGGAGATCCTCCCGCCCCTCAGCACCGAGAAGGTCAGCGTCAAGATCGTCCGCCAGGCGACGGGGACGATCACGGAGGCCGACGTCCTCCTGGCCTCGGCCTCGAACGCCATCGTCATCGGCTACAACGTCAAGCCGAGCCCGAAGGTCGTCGAGCTGGCCAAGAAGGAAGAGGTCGAGATCCGGACCTACACGATCATCTACCAGGTCACCGACGACATCAAGAAGGCCGTCATCGGCCTGCTCGAGCCCGTCATCAAGGAGACCTACCAGGGCCGGGCCGAGGTCCGCAAGGTCTTCCAGATCCCCAAGGTCGGGACGATCGCCGGCTGTTACGTCCAGGACGGCCGGATCACCCGCAACTCCGAGGTCCGCGTCCTGCGCGGCAAGGAGGTCGTCCACCAGGGCCGCATCTCCTCGCTCAAGCACCTCAAGGAGAACGTGACCGAGGTCAAGAAGGACTACGAGTGCGGCATCGGGCTCGACCAGTTCAACGACATCCAGACCGGCGACGTCATCGAGGCCTTCGTCAAGGAGAAGGTCCGGGCGGCCTAGCCGGCGTTCCCGCGGGGCACGGATGATCGTCGGCGTCCTGACCATCGACCTGTTCTTCCCCCACGCCCGCTCCCTCAAGGACAAGCGGCGCATCCTCCACGGCCTCAAGGAACGGCTCAAGGGCCGCCACAACGTGGCCGTGGCCGAGCTCGACTTCCAGGACAAGTGGCAGCGGGCCCGGCTCGGCGTCGTCACCCTGAACAGCCAGGCCTCGGTCGTCGAGGACGTCCTCGCCCGCATCCTGGCCGAAGCCCGGGGGCTCGAGGAGGGCGAGGTCGTCGGCCACGAAGTCCGGTATCTCTGACGCCCGGCCGCGGAAGGAGGAGCCATGAGCCAGACGGGACTGCGGGCCCGCCGCGTCGCCGAGCTCATCCAGGAGGAGCTCGGCCGCCTCCTCATCCGGGAGTTCCGCGAGCCCGGTTCCGGGGCTCGTCACCGTCACCCGGGTCGAGATGAGCCCCGACCTCCTCGCCGCCCGCGTCTACCTGAGCGTCTTCGGCTCGCCCGACCCGGAGGCGGTCCTGGCCGGGCTCGAATCCCGCAAGGGGTTCTTCCGCAAGGCCCTTGCCTCACGCGTCAAATTGAAGTATAATCCCGCACTATTTTTCGCCCTGGACCCGGGTCCGGAGCACGCGGACAGGATCGACAGGATCATCGAACGGACGAGGAAGGATGGGACCTGAGCCGAAGGACGCGATCATCGCCCGGATGCGGGCCTCGCGGCGCATCGCCGTGACCTCCCATCTCCGGCCGGACGGGGACTCCCTGTGCACGGGGCTGGCCCTCAGCCGGATCGGCGAACTGCTGGGGGTCGAGACGGCCGTCGTCAACCACGACCCGACGCCCTTCCCCTTCGTCCATTTCCCGGACGCCTCCCGCATCCGCATCGGCCAGATCGACGGGACCGCCTTCGACACGGTCATCCTTCTCGAGTGCGCCGACGTCTCGCGGTCCGGCCAGGAGCGCCTGGACGGCGTCTTCAAGATCAACATCGACCATCACTACTCGAACACGCCCTACGCCGACATCAACTGGATCGACCCCGGCGCCTCGGCCGTCGGCGAGATGGTCTTCGAGCTCGGCGGGCCGGCTGGGCGTGCTTCTGACGCCGGAGATCGCCGACCACCTTTACTGCGCCATCGTCTCGGACACCGGCTCCTTCCAGTTCTCCAATACCACGGCCGAGGCCCTGGAGGCGTGCACGAAGCTGGCCCGGCTCGGGGCGAGCCCCATCCGCATCTCGGAGCGGCTCTACAACAACAACCCGCCCGAGAAGATCAAGCTCCTCGGCCGGGTCCTGTCCACGCTGACCATGAACGCGAAGGGCAACATCGCCATCGATCAGCATGTTCAAGCGGGACCTCGAGGCCCTGCATCTCACGGAGATCGACACCGAGGACATCACGACCCTGGCCCGCTCCATCAAGGGCACCGAGATGGTCCTGTTCTTCAAGGAGATGGGCAAGGACACGTTCCGCGTCAGCCTGAGGTCGAAGGGCCGGGCCAACGCCGCCCGCGTCGCCGAGCACTTCGGCGGCGGCGGTCACATCCACGCCTCAGGTTTCACCGTCTACGGCGCTTACGGCGAGCTCATCCGCGATGTCCCGAAGACCGTCGAGGCCCTCCTCGAAGCGGACGCCGCCGGCGCGCCCGAGTGAGCGGCGGGGGCCGCCCCGGAGCTCCATGGACGGACTGCTCATCATCGACAAGCCCGCCGGCTGCACGTCGCACGATGTCGTCCTCCGCGTCCGGCGCCTGCTCCGGCTCCGGCGGGTCGGCCACGGCGGGACATTGGACCCCGACGCGACGGGAGTCCTCCTCGTCGCCCTCGGCCAGGCGACGAGGTTCTTCCCCTTCCTCTCGGGGGAGGACAAGGCCTATGAGGGCCTGATCCGGCTCGGGTACGCGACCGACACGTACGACGCCTCGGGCCGTCCCACCTCCCCGGAGAGGACATCGGATCTGCCCTCGGCCGACGCGGTGCGGGCGGCCATGAGGGGGTTCGAGGGCGAGATCCTCCAGACCCCGCCCCCCTACTCGGCCAAGAAGGTCGGCGGCCGCCGCGCCTACGAGCTGGCCCGGGCCCGGAAGACGTTCTCCCTGGAGCCCGTCCGGGTCAAGGTCTCCGCCTTCGCCCTTGCGGATTACACCCCTCCCCTCGTCCGCTTCGAGGTCCGGTGCTCACCGGGGACCTACGTGCGGTCCCTGGCCCACGACCTCGGCGCGAAGCTCGGCTGCGGCGCCCACCTCCAGCAGCTCCGGCGGACGGCCTCGGGCCCTTACGGCATCCGCCGGGCCGTCATCCCTCGAAGCCGTCGAGGCGAGCGGCTGGCCGGGGGCCGCCTCGGCGACCTCCTCATCCCCCTCGAGGACCTGCTGCCGGGCGCACCGGCCGTCGTCGTCGCGCCTGATGCCGTCGGCCGGGCGCGGAACGGCACGCCGCTCCTCGTCCGCACATCTCGCCGGGCCGCTCGGGGAGGCCCCGGCGGGCGGCCGGGCCCCTTTCTTCCGGCTCCTCGACCCCTCGGGGCGGCTGCTGGGCCTGGCCCGGCCCTCGCCCGGCGGCGACGCGCTCCATCCCTTCCTCATTCTGCGCTGAACGGTTCCGCCAGCCCCCGGCCGGAGATAAAAAAGGGGCGGACGATGCTTGAATTTTGGACCGGGCTATTGTATGTTAGTGCGGTTATGAGGCTGACGAGAGGTCAAATCGAGCACCTGGCGTCCTCGGTCATGCGCAATCTGACCAAGGAAGGCAAGATCCTGGTCGACGACCGGACGCTCCTCCTCGACGAGGTCACGAACCTCATGACCGACGAGTTCCAGAAGGAGGACCGTCTCGACCAGGAGGTCCGGGAGATCCTCAACAAGCACATGGAGAAGATCCGCCGGGAGAACATCGAGTACCAGACGATGTTCCGGATGATCAAGACCAAGCTGGCCAAGGAGAAGGGAATCGTCCTGTGAGCAGCCGCCTCTCCCGCGAGAAGATCAACTACCTCTCCCGCCAGATCCTCAACGTCCTCGAGAAGAACGACCAGGTCGAGTTCCTGGACGACCCGAACGAGATCCGCCTGATCATCGTCCGGACGATCGAGGACGAGATGAAGCTCTACGAGGCCCTCGACAAGAAGGCCATCGACAAGATCCAGTCGCAGAAGAAGCCCATCGAGGAAGGCAGCCGGGAGTGGGAGATCCTCTACCGGAAATACTACAACGATGAGCTCGCCAAGCTCGGCAAGCTCACCGACTGACGCCCCCTCCCCGCCCGGGGCCCCGCCCTCGAGATCGAGGAACGCGTCCGCTACGCCGATTGCCCGGCGCCGCCGTCCCCGGCGCTGACCCCTTCCCGCCCACCCACGCCGCCCGAGGAGGCTGAAGAGGGCGGCCGCCACGTCCAGGTGCGGTTTAGCGCAAACCGCACTCTGACGTGCAGGCCGCCCCCCTCAGCGTCCCCTTCGTCGTGCAGCGCCGCGGGAGCAAAAAAAAGGGCCAGGGAAAGGTCCCTGGCCCTTGGCCGGTCGGTTTCGCGCCGTTCTTAGAACAGCATCCGGAAGCCGAGGCCGAACCTGTTGTTGTACTTGAAGGTCCGGCCGACCGGGGCGCGGAATTCGAGGAACAGCGAGCCGAACTTGGTCCACGTCTGGAAGACGTTCGTGCCGACCTGGGCGACGATGTCCATGCCCGTCTTGGTGACGCTCTGGGACTTCGTGCTCAGGCCGAGGCCGATGCCCGCGTAGGACTTCTTGTAGTGCCCGTTGATCAGGCCCTCGGCCAGGAAGGCGAACTTCCAGGGGTCGCCCTTGAACGGCAGCTCGCCGCCGCCCGTCAGGGTGAAGCTCCACTTGTCGGGGTTGATCCAATAGAAGATACCGCCCCGCAGGAAGGCGCCGAGGACGTAGGTGTCGCCCAACAGGACGTCTCCGCTCTTGTATCCGGCCGACAGCATCAGGCCCCCGGCCGCCTGCCAGAAGAACAGCTTCTGGGTGACCTCGAAGGTGATCCGGTTCTGGTCGTTCGAGGCCGACTTGGCGCCGTCGTTGTCATAGGCGGTGGCGCTGATGGTGTAGGTCCCGGGCTTGGTGAAGACCTTCTCCCAGACGAAGGGCTTGCGGGTCGTGACGCAGGTGTCGAGGACCTTGCCGTTGGCGTCGAAGAGCTCGAAGACGACCTTGGTGATCTGGCCGTCGGGGTCGGTCGAGCCGGACGCGTCGAAGGTGATCGGACGGCCCACGTAGTCCTCGCAGGGGAGGCAGGACGTCCAGAGCTTGCAGATGGGCGGGATGTTGATGTAGGTCTTGGAGAGGCAGGGGTTGGTGGCGGCGATGCCCTCCATGTTGACGGCGGCGCCCTTGAAGGTGTACTCGCCCGACTTGTCGAACTTCAGCTGCCACTTGGGGGAATCCGGGGTCAGGGCCTTCGTGGCGACCTTCTGGCCCTGGGCGTCGAAGACGTCGACGCTCATGCTCTTGGCGTTCTGCGTGCCGCTCATGTCGACCGTGATCGGGTCATTGATGTTGGCCCGCTCGGGGACGACGACCAGGCTGCAGACGGCGGGCGGGATGGCCTGGGTGATGGAGCGGAGGGCGATGTTGCCGCAGGGCTTGGGGATGACGAAATCGTAGATCTTCCAGTCCTTCTTGACCTGGACGGAGAAAGCGGCGAGGGGCGCGTTGCCCGCCCACTCGATATCCTGGGCGACCTTGACCTTGCCCTGGGACTTGAAGAGCATCCACATCAGCTTGTCGCCGACGGCGATCTTCTCGTCCTTGAACTCGGCGGTCTTGAGCTGGTCCATGAACGGCTGGTAGAGCTCCCCGTAGCCGGCCTCCTCGAACCCGGTCTTGATGTCCTCGGCATACCGCTCGAAGAGCATCTTCATGACCTCGGGGGTCGGGACCTGGCCCTTGACCTCGACGAAGGTGTAAAGGCCGATCCGCTTGAGCTTTTTCGTTTCCGCGAACGACGTGGCGGTCAGGAAAACGAGCAGAGCGACGGTGAGATAGAGAACTAGCTTTTTCTTGTTCATCCGTTCCTCCTCATGAACTTAATCCCATCGGGGAGTCCATATTATGAGCGACTTAGGCTCACCTTGTCAAGAGAAAAAGTGGTTTGTCAGCGCGCCGGCCGGGCCGGCCCGAGGAAGGCGGCGACGATGCGGCGGATGAGGCCGGAATCCCTCGGCTCGCGAGGCCAGCGCCGCGGCCAGAATCGGCCTGCCCCTTGAAGCCCGACTCCAGGAGGTTTCTGAGGAACGCCCGGCCGGTCGCGATGTCCACCTCGGGATGGCACTGGAGGCCCCAGACCGGCCGCCCCCTTAGGCGGACGGCCTGGACCGCGCAGAGGGCCGAGGAGGCCAGGACGTCGAAGTCGTCGGGGAGGTCCCGGACCTCGTCGAAATGCAGGGAAAAGGTCGAAGGCTCCTCCCCCTGCGCACCGAGGAGGTCGCTCGTCCCGAGAAGCCGGATGGGGACCCAGCCGATCTCCGGGCGGGGCATCGCGCGACGTGGCCGGGGCCGGCCAGGGCCAGGGCGAGGAGCTGGTGACCCCAGCAGCTGCCGAGGACGGCCAGCCCGCGACCGACGGCTTCCCGCACCAGCCCCGCCTCGTCCTCGACCCAGGCGTCGGGCTCGAGGATCGAGGCCTCCGAGCCGGTCAGGATGAGGTGGGTGAACCGCCCGGGGTCGGGCCAGCGGCCTTCGCGGGCCGTGAACGCCTCGAACGGGACGGAGAGATGCCTCCCCCAGTGCGCGACGGGTTTATAGATCTCGGGGTGGATGGAATTGTCGACGATCGCCAGTCGAAGGTCCGGGTCGCGTTCGGTCATCGGGGACTCCTGCCGGACATCCATTATAGACCTCCCGTCCGGAAAGGCAATGCGAGGTCCTTTGTCTTTCGCCCGCGGTTTGGTATAATGGGCGTCCAAAAGGAGGAAGAGCCGTGCACGCCGTCAACGAGGACACCGAACTCCACGTCATCACCCCAAACGAACCCGGCATCTTCGGCCGAGTGCTCGGCACGCTGGCCAACGCCGGCGTCAACGTCCGGGCCCTGTCCGTCTATTCCCAGGACGACCAGGGCCACTTCCACCTCGTGACCTCGGACCCGGCCAAGGCCGAAAGCGCCCTCAAGACGCTGGGCTACAAGGTCAAGGCCAAGAAGGTCGTGACGTGCCTCGTCTCCGACCGCATCGGCGCCGGAGCGGAGATCGGCGCCCTCCTCGGCAACGCCGTCATCGACATCCGCTACTCCTACGGGTCGGCCCCGGGAGAGGGCGGCAAGACCTTCCTCGTCTTCCAGACGAGCAACAACAAGAAGGCCATCGAAACCCTGGAATAGCCGGGCCGACAAATCCGTTGACAAGCCCGGCTCTTTAATTTAGAATATCGTCCTTGGAGTTGCATTGAGGAGGCTCTCATGGCTAAAGCTGAACCCAATGTCGTCCCGTTGTGCGACGTTCTGCTGGTTCTACTCATCATCTTCATGGTCATCACGCCTCTCGTCCAGAAGGGCATAGATGTCAAGATCCCCGAGACCCAATCCGACACGTCCGCCGGCGGCGCCCAGCCGATCGGGCTGATCGTCCTGACGGTCAAGTCCGGTGACCGCGTCGACCTCAACAACACGCCCATCGAGATGCGCGGCCTCCTCGAGGAGCTGCGGCGGTATTATTCCGTCGCGCCAGGACAAGACGATCTTCATCCGGGCCGAGGCGAAGCTCGCCTTCAGCAAGGTCATGGAAGTCATCGACATCTGCCGCGGCGCCGGCATCGAGAACCTGGCCATCATCCCCGAGCTCATCGGGGACTGACGTCCCTCCGTTCCGGAAGGGCTGCAACTACGACAATAGAGGAGGGACTGTCCCCCTCGGCGGACAGTCCCTCTTTTTGACTGGATTTCCGTAGGGTCATCAGAGTTGCCGGCGCCGGGCCGAACCTCCTGGCGTAACGCCCAGGCGCCGGACGCGCCGGCCGTTCTCCCCGGACCCCCGGCTCAACGGCCTTTGTAGGGCCCGATGACCTCCCGCGAGATGACCAGCCGCTGGATCTCGTTCGTCCCCTCGTAGATCTGGAGGAGCTTCGCGTCGCGGACGAGTTTCTCGACCGGATAATCCCTCATGTAGCCGTAACCGCCGAAGATCTGCAGGGCCTCGAGGGCCGTCCGCATGGCCACGTCCGAGCCGAAGCACTTGGCCATGGCCGATTGGCCGCCGCAGGCTTGCCCGTGGTCCATGAGCCAGGCCGCCCGCCAGACGAGCAGGCGGGCCGCGTCGACCTCCATGGCCATCTGGGCGATCTTGAAGGCCGTGGCCTGGAAGGAGGCGATGGGCTTGCCGAACTGGACCCGGGTCTTGGCGTAGTCGATGGCGTACTCGAGGGCCGCCCGGGCGATGCCGACGCCCGCCGCGCCCACGGCCGCCCGCGTCTTGTCGAAGGTCCGCATGGCGATGATGAAGCCCTGGCCCTCCCGGCCGAGCCGGTTGTCCGCCGGGACGCGGACGTCCTCGAAGAACAGCTCCGACGTGTTGGAGGCCCGCTGGCCCATCTTGTCCTCGACCTTGCCGACCGACAGCCCCGGCGTCCCCCGCGGCACGACGAAGACGCTCAGGCCGCGCGCCCCCTTCTCCGGCGCGGCGTTGGCGAAGACCGTGTAGAGCGAGGCGACGCCTCCGTTGGTGATGAAGCACTTGGAGCCGTTGAGGACGTAGTCCCCGCCGTCCTTGCGGGCCGTCGTGCGGATGGCCGACGTGTCCGAGCCCGCCTCGCGCTCCGTCAGGCAGTAGGAGGCGAAGGCCATGGCTTTCGTGAACGGGGCGAAGAACCGTGTTTTCTGCTCCTCTGTGCCGAAGAGGACGATGGGCGTGAAGGCCAGGGAGTTGGCCATCATCGTCGTGTACATCCCGCCGCAGCCTCGGGCGAGCTCCTCGCTGACGAGGGCCGTCTCGAGGTCCCCCAGCCCGCCGCCGCCGTACTCGGCCGGCACGGTGCAGGTCAGGAATCCGACCTCGAAGGCCTTGCGCATGACCTCCTCGGGGAAGTCGTGGCCCTGGTCGTACGCCGCGGCCTTGGGCCGCATCTCCTTCTCCGCGAACTCGCGGGCCATCTCCTGAAGGGCGACCTGGTCCTCGGTCAGGCTGAAGTCGATCACGCGTCCTCCTCCGGATGTCGGGAAATCCGATCTTGTCTGCCGTCCGTGGCAGCGCCAGTCTAGCGGATGCCCCCGGGCCTGTCAATTCCGAGGGTGCGGCGGCCGCAGGACGACGGCTTCCCGCCTGATGAGGAAAGCCGGTTCGGCGAGGCCGAAGACCTCGGCCACGACATCCTGGGCCCTGAGCCCCTTGCGTGGCAACGGGGGCAGGGTCAGCCGGACTCTCCCTCCGCGAACGGAAAAGGCGACCTCGGTCGCCTCGGGGTGCCGCGCCCGGAACCCCGCCAGGCGCTCCCGGAGCCAGGCCGCGTCGGGCGCGGCCGGGCCGGGCTCTCCGTCAGGCCGGGACGCCCGCCAGAGCTCGATAAACTCCTCCTCTTTCCATCCGACAGAGTAGACGAGCCGCTCGATGGCGTTCGCCAGGGAAGGCGCCCCGTCCCCGACGGGCTCCAGCCGGATGGCCCGGACCCCGGCCGGGAACGAGCGGTTGAGCCGGGAGACGAGCCGCCGGCCCTCGAGGAGGCGGGGCGACCTGAACTCGAGCACTTCCCTGAGCCCCACCATGCCGAGCGGCAGGGCCGGCCCGTAAGAGAAGTCCATCTTCGGATGGAAGCCCTGCGTTTTGCGGACCTCGACCCCGGCCCTGCGGAAGGCCCGCTGGAGCACGTGGATGAGGTCGATGTGAGAGAGATAGCGAGCTTTCCCCCGCTTGGCGTAAACGAGCCGGTACCGAAGGACGCCCTCCCCGGCCTCGCCGATCGGCGACCGGGCCGCGGCCAGACGGGGCTTGCGGAACGGTGGGGCGGGCTTCTTCCAGAAGCGGAGGTCGCAGCCGTCGCAGTCGGTGCACGATCGTTCCAGGCACCCGGGCGAGGACTCGGCCCTGAGAGCCCGTTCGAGCTCCCGGCGCAGATGCGCCTTCCGGAGGCCGGTTCCGATATGGTCCCAAGGAAGCTCCGCCGCCGCGTCGATCGGTCCCAGGTAATCCCGGGCGTCCACGCCCTCCTCGGCGAAGGCCGCTGCCCACAACCCGGGGTCCAGGTGGTCGGCCCAGCTGTCGAAGCGCGCCCCCTTCGTCCAGGCCCGGATGAGGACGCCGCCGAGCCGGCGGTCGCCGCGGGAGAAGGCCGCTTCGAGGAGCGACGTCGGCACGGGGTGGTCCTTGAACTCGACCGACTTCGCCCGGCCGAGATCGGCCCGGATCGACCGCTGCTTCTCGGCGAGGGACGCCTCGCTCTCCATGCCCACCCACTGGAACGGGGTGTGGGGCTTGGGGATGAACGACGACACGCTGACGTGGAGCCGGGGCGGGCGGCCGAGGATCGAGCGGCCGAGCTCGAGCGCCCGGCGGACGAGGCCGACGATGGCCCGGATGTCCTCATCCGTCTCTGTTGGCAAACCGATCATGAAGTAGAGCTTGACGAGCTGCCAGCCGCCCCGGAAAGCCGAGGCCAGGGCCTCGTCGATCTCCGCGTCCGTGAGTTTCTTGTTGATGACGGCCCGCAACCGCTCCGTGCCGGCTTCCGGGACCAGGGTGAAGCCCGTCTTGCGGACCTTGAGGATGCTCTCGACGAGTCCCGGCGACAGTCCCCCGGGCCGGAGCGACGAGAGGGAAAGCGAGATCTTCTCCCCGGCCATCTCGTCCATGAACGAACGGACGATGGCCTCGAGGTGAGGCGTGTCGCTGACCGAGAGGGCGGAGAGCGAGGCGTCCTCGTAGCCCGTCTGCCGCAGGCTTCGGACGAGCGTCTTGAGGAGAAGGGCCGGGTCCTTGGCGCGGTGCGGGAAGTAGACGCTCGACGCCTGGCAGAAGCGGCAGTTCTGGGGACACCCCCGGGCCGCCTCCATGGCCACGCGGTCGAAGACGACCCGCAGGCTGGGCACGACGATCCGCTCCGGGAAGAACGACTTCGGGAAGCTCCTCAGGATGCGCTTGGCGATGCGCGGCGGCGCGCCGCCGAGGGGCCGCGGCACGAGGAGCGGCGAGCCCGGCCGCTTCTCGGCGGCATAGAGCGACGGGACGTAGACCCCCTCGACTCGGGAGAGCGCCTCGAGGACGGCGGGCCGATCGAGCCCGCGGCCCCGGAGGGTGCGCAGGGCGGCCAGGATCTCGGGGAAGCCCTCCTCGCCGTCGCCGACGAGGAAGAGGTCGAAGATCTCCGCCATCGGCTCGGGGTTGAAGGCCGCCGGGCCACCGGCGATGACGAGGGGATGGCGGCCGTCCCGCTCGGCCGACCGCAGGGGGATGCCGCCCAGGTCGAGCATGGTCAGGACGTTCGAGTCGTTCAGCTCGTAGAGGAGGGAGAAGCCGACGATGTCGCAATCGCGGAGGGGCAGGCCGTTCTCGAGCGTGGCCAGGGACGTCCCTGACCGGCGGAGCTCCCGCTCGAGGTCCGGCCAGGGGGCGAAGACGCGCTCGGCCAGGATGTCCGGCTCCCGGTTGAGAAGGGCGTAGAGGATCTTCTGGCCCAGATAGGACATGCCGATCTCGTAGACGTCGGGGAAGGCCAGGGCGACCTTGAGCGCCGCTTTGGCGGGGTCCTTGCGGACCTCGTTCCATTCTCCGCCGACGTAGCGGGCCGGCTTCTCGACTCGGGAGAGGACGCGCTCGAGACGGGGGTCAGACATTCGCGAACCGCCTCATCTTCACGTTGAGGACGAGGCCGCAGGCCAGGCAGTTCGTGAGGAGGGAGGAGCCGCCGTAGCTCAGGAACGGCAGGGGGATGCCCGTGACCGGGAAGAGCCCGATGATCATGAGGACGTTGATGAGGAACTGGAAGGCGATGAGCATCGAAGCCATGAAAATGATGTACACCCCCGCCCTGTCCCTGGCCTTCGCCACGGAGCGGAACATCCGGCGGAAGAGCAGGAAATAGAAGAGGAGGACGAAAAAGGTCCCGACGAAGCCGAATTCCTCGCCGATGACGGAGAAGATGAAGTCCGTGTGCCGCGCGGGGAGGAACCGGAGTTGGCTCTGCGTGCCCTTCATGAATCCCTTGCCGGTCAGGCCGCCCGAGCCGATGGCGATCTTCGACTGGGTGATCTGGTAGCCCGCCCCCCGCGGGTCCTCCGTCGGGTTGATGAGGGTCGTCAGCCGCTTCTTCTGGTAGGTCTTCAGCCCGAACTTCCAGCCGCCGACGCCGACGACGAGGGAGACGAGGAGGAGGATGAGAATGGTCCGCTTCCTCAGCCCGGCCAGGACGAAGGCCCCGCCGACGATGGCCAGGAAGGTCAGCGCCGTGCCGAGGTCCGGCTGGAGCATGATCAGGACGAGGGGGACGCCGGCGGTGAGCAGGGCCAGGCCCGTCGTCTGCGCGTCGAGATAGCGGCCCTTGTATTCGGCGAAGAACCGCGCGAAGACGAGGATCATGACGACCTTGGCCAGCTCGGACGGCTGGAGCTGCATCACCCCGAACCGGAGCCAGCTCTTCGTGCCGACGACGAGCTTGGCAAACAACAGGCTGCCGGCCAGGACGGCCACGACGAGGCCGTAGAAGTAAGGCGAGAAGGAAACGAGGAACTTGTAGTCGACGGCCGCGACGAGGAACATCGCCGCCAGGCTGACCCCGAGCCAGATGAGCTGCCGCAGGGCGTAGTTCTTCGGCAGGAAATGCGACGAGCTGTAGATGAAGAAGACGCCCACGAGCGAGAGGCCGCAGGACGAGCCCGATGAGGACCCAGTCGATCTCCCGGAACAGCCGCCGGTCGACCATCATCATCGGCTCCCCCGCTCCTTTTCGTTCCACATGCGGAAGATCTCGCCGGCCACCGGTCCGGCCACCGCCCCTCCCCCGCCGCCGAACTCGATGAGGACGGTCACGACGAGCCGCGGGTTCGTCCGGGGGGCGAAGCCGGAGAACCAGGAGTGCGTCTTGATGGGCTTGCCGGCCAGGGCGAGCGCTGCCGCCCTCTCCCGGCTGACGACCTGGGTCGAGCCGGTCTTGCCGCAGACGTCGAGCCCCTCGACTCTGGCCCCCTGGCCCGTGCCGTGGTCGTTGACCGACCGCCACATCCCCTCGATGACGGCCTCGAACGTCGACGGCTTGAACGGCGGCTCGCTCCCCGCGTCGGCCTGGGCCGGGGGGCCCGCCGCCGCCCGCCCCAAGAGGAGATGGGGCACGACGCGCCGGCCGCGGTTCGCCACGGCCGCCGTCATCGCCGCGAGCTGGAGAGGGGTCACCTGGAGCTGGCCCTGCCCGATGGCCACGGAGATTGTCTCGCCCGGGAACCAGGGGGCCTTGAGGGCCTTCATCTTCCACGCCGGGTCGGGTACGAGCCCTTCCTTCTCGCCCGGGATGTCCACGCCGGTCCTCCGGCCGAGGCCGAGCCGGGCGGCCGCCGCGGCGATGGGTTCGATGCCCATCTGCCGGCCGAGGCGTGTAGAAATAGATGTTGCACGAGTTCTTGATGGCGTTGGGCAGGTCCATGAGGCCGTGTCCCTGCGGGTACCAGCAGGCCCGCGACGTCCCGTAGATGACGATGGACCCGTTGCAATAGACGGATGTCGCGGGGGTGATGAACCCGAAGTCCAGGCCGGCCAGGGCCATGACGATCTTGAAGATCGAGCCCGGGGCGTAGAGGCCGCGGACGGCCCTGTTCTCCAGGGGCGAGGCGGGGTCGTTGATGAGGCCGACCCACTCCGTCGGCGTGAACCGGGTGATGAAACGGTTCGGGTCGAAGGTCGGCGTGCTGGCCATGACCAGGACCTCGCCGTTCGAGGGGTCGAGCGCGACGACGGCCCCTTCCCTGTCCCCCAGCAGCTTCTCGGCCTCGGCCTGGAGCTCGGCGTCGATCGAGAGGACGACGTCCGCGCCCGGGGTCGGCGCCTGGGCCGCCTCGTCCTTCCGTTTCCGGCCGAGGCTGTCCACGATCTCGATGAGCGCGCCGTCCTCGCCGGTCAGCCGGTCGTCATACTGGCGCTCGATGCCGGCCCGGCCGCCGAGGTCGCCGAGCCTCAGGTTGCGCCCGGGATTGTCCCGGATCTCCTCGGGAGTCCGCTCCTGGAGATAGCCGAGGACGTGCGCGGCGACCGTCCCGCGGGGGTAGGAGCGCTTCGGCTCGGCCTCGATCTCGAGCATGGGGAATTCCAGGCGCCGGGCCTCGATCGGGGCGATCTCCTCGGGCTCAAGACCGTCCTTGATGACGACCGGCTCGAAAAGGGGCAGGCCCTTGAACCGTTCGACGCGGCTGCGGAGCTCCGCCTCGGGGATGCCCAGCAGCCGGCTGATCCGGGGGTAGGCCTCCGCGGGGTCCTTGAGCTGTTCACGGACGAGGGAGACCTTGAAGCTGGCCTTGTTGTCGGCCAGGACCGTCCTCTTCCGGTCCCGGATGAGCCCCCGCGGGGCGCTGATGACCAGGGTCCGCGTCCGGTTGGCCTCGGCCATCTCCAGGAACTTACTGTGGTCGAGGATCTGGACCTTCCAGTAATAGCCGAGCGCCAGGAGCATGAGCACGCCCAAGACGCGCGAAAACGGCGCCGGCCCTCCTGGTAACGAGCGAGAGGTCCTCGTAGAACTTGTCCCCAGGCATGGTCGGCCTCAGCCGCGGCGCCTCCGCGCCCTCCGTTCGACGTGGAGGACGAGGCTGCCCACGAGCGACGTGACGAACGGCTGGAGGGCGAGGAGGCCGTGCCTGAAATCGACCGGCTCCCTCAGGACGAGCGCTTCGACGAGGACCCACAGGACGAGCTCGAGGCTCGACATGACCAGGAGGAAAAGGGCATTGCGGAAGAACGCCCCGACGTCGAAGCGGCGGGAAATGTAGCCGGTCCCGAAACCCAGGAGGGTCTTGGTCAGGCCGGCGACGCCGAAGACGCCGAGCGAGAAGGAATCCTGGACGAGCCCGCAGACCGCGCCGAGGACGGCTCCGAAGACCTCGTCGCGGCCGACCGAGAAGGTCACGACGACGATGGAGAAGGCGTTCAGGACGACGAGGACCGAGGGACGGGAGGCGCCGACGAGGGCGTAGAAGGCGAAGGCCGCCAGGGTCGCCAGCAGGGCCCGGACGGCGTCGCGGAGGACCGCCTCCCTCATTGCCCGCCTCCGGGCGCCGCTACGGGCAGGACGGCCACGATGTCGAGCGTGGAATAACTGAAATAGGGCCGCACGCCGATCTCCTTGAACACGGTCGCCGTCGGCCTGATGGAGACGATGCGGCCGACATGGAGGCCGGCCGGATAGATCTTGTCGAACCCGGTCGTGACGAGGTCCTCGCCTTCCTCGCCTCCCTTGACCGTGGCCAGGATGTATTTCATGGTGCAGAGCGTTTCCCGGCTCCCCGACAGGATGCCCACGATCTTGTCGGTCGCGGAGACGACGCTGACGCCGCTCTCCGGGTCCGTGATGAGCTGGACCTTGGACTCGTCGGAGGAGACCGGCGCGATCGTCCGGCCGACGAGGTTGCCGTACCGGTCGCAGACCGGCATGTCGGGCCTGACGCCGGCCCGGCTCCCCCGGTCGATGAAGATGGCCCGGTAATAGTTCTCGCTGTCCGTTCCGACGACGCGGGCCGGGATGAGGGACTTCCGGAAGGCGGCGAGGCTCTCGCGGATGTCGGCCTCGGCCCGGAACCGCGCCAGCCCGTCCTCGAGGGCCTTGTTCTCCTGCTCGAGGAAGAAGAGCTCCCGCTTGAGCGCCTGGTTCTCCCCGCGCACGCGGCGGAGGTCGAAATAATCCGTCCAGACGGACCGGACCCCCCGGTAGGCCGAGGCGGCGGCCTTCTGGACGGGAGAGAAGACGGCGAAAACGGCCCGCTCGAAGAGCTTCTTCTCCCCGCCCCGCGGCACCTGGATGGAGATGAGGACGAGGTGGAGAAGGACGAGCCCTCCGAGGATGAGGAAGCTCTTCCGTTTCTCCCAAAGGGGCATGGAACCTCTCGCGGCCGCCGGGGCCCGTCGTCTAGTCGAGCGAGATCTTCTTCAGCAGGTCCAGGTCGTCGAGCATCTTGCCCGCGCCGAGGACGACCGTCGTCAGCGGGTCCTCGGTGATGAAGACGGGCAGCTGCGTCTCCTCCCGGATCCGCTTGTCCAGGTTCTTGAGCAGGGCCCCGCCGCCGGTCAGGATGATGCCCCGGTCGATGATGTCGGCGGACAGCTCGGGGGGCGTCCTCTCCAGGGCGATGCGGATGGCATTGACGATGGCGGCCACGGTGTCCTCGATGGCCTCGCGGATCTCCTGGTCGTCGACGACGATGGTCCGCGGGATCCCCTCCCGCAGGTCGCGGCCCTTGATCTCCATGGTCATCGGCTCGTCCAGCGGATAGGCCGAGCCGATCTGCATCTTGACCGTCTCCGCCGTCCGCTCGCCGATGAGGAGGTTGTACTTCTTCTTGAGGTAGTGGATGATGGCCTCGTCCATCTCGTTGCCGGCGATGCGGATGGAGTGGTTGAAGACGATGCCGTTGAGGGAGATGACGGCGATGTCCGTCGTGCCGCCGCCGATGTCGACGATCATGTTGCCCGTCGGGTCGGAGATGGGCAGCCCGGCGCCGATGGCCGCCGACATCGGCTGCTCGATGAGGTAGACCTCCGAGGCCTTGGCCCGCAGGGCGACGTCCTTGACGGCCCGGCGCTCGACCTGGGTGATGCCGGTCGGGATGCCGATGACGATCCGGGGCCGGAGGAGGAAGCCGCGGTTGTTCATGGCTTTCTTGATGAAGAAGTCGAGCATCTTCTCGGCGACCTCGAAATCGGCGATGACGCCGTCGCGCATGGGCTTGATGGCGACGATCGTGTTCGGCGTCTTGCCCAGCATCTCCTTGGCCCGGGACCCGACGGCCTCGACCTTGCCCGTCAGCTTGTTGATGACGCAGATGGACGGCTCCTGGACGATGATCCCCTTGCCCTTCAGGAAGACCAGGGTGTTCGCCGTGCCGAGGTCGACGGCGAGGTCGCAGAAAAGCCTGTCCTTCATCCAGCTGATGATGTTCATGGGCGCTCTCTCCACCGCGTCTCTTTTAGCACAATTCCCCCCCTGAATCAAATTCAGTCTGGGGGGCCTGCCCGGAGCACCCGAAGCTCCACGGACTTGCGTCCCCGGGAGCGGAGGGGATTGACATTATTTCCGGACTTCACATATACATAGGGGCATCCCGGTGAAGGAGCACGCCATGAGCCTATCAACCCTATGTCCCCGAAAAGACCGACCTGCGGGAATTCACCCTCAGGGCCGTCCTCATCGGCCTGATCATGACGGTCATTCTCGGCGCCGCCAACGCCTACCTCGGGCTGCGGGCCGGGATGACGATCGCCGCCACCTATCCCGCGGCCGTCATCGGCATGGCCGTCCTCCGGATCATGAAGGGCTCGATCCTCGAGGAGAACATCGCCCGGACCGTCGGGTCGATCGGCGAGTCGATCGCCGCCGGCGCCATCTTCACCATCCCGGCCTTCGTCATCTCCGGCGCCTGGACGAAATTCAACACCTTCGATGCCTACATCAAGTCGACGGCCCTGATGTTCGTCGGCGGCCTCCTGGGCATCATGTTCGTGACCTTCCTCCGCCGGGTCATGGTCACGGACCCCGACCTCGTCTTCCCCGAGTCGGTCGCCGCCTCCGAGATCCACAAGGCCGGCCAGAAAGGGAGCCAGGGCTCGAAGTTCCTGTTCCAGGCCATGGGCTTCGGCGCGCTCCTCTACGCCCTCGGCGTCGTCCAGATCTTCTGCCGCCAGCAAGGACTTCATCATCAAGGTCGGCAAGCTCGGGGCGAGCTTCGTCCGGCTCGGCTCGGCCACGGACGCCGCCGAAGATCGGTGCGGGCGGCACGGTGGCCGTCTCTGGCCCGGGCATCTTCCCCGCCTACATCGGCGTCGGCTACATCATCGGGCCCCGCCTGGCCGCCCTCAACTTCGCCGGCGGCGTCCTGGCCTGGGGCCTGTTCGCGCCGCTGCTGATGTTCTTCCTCGGCCCCCAGCTCATCCCCACCTTCTACGGGGCGGGCGCCGTCCCGGCCGACGTCAGCTGGATCGACATGGTCACCAACGTCTGGAAGTTCATCATCCGGCCGATCGCCGTCGGCGGCATGCTCGTCGGCGCCGGCTACACGCTCTACAAGATGCGCAAGAACCTCGGCGCGGGTCTCAAGCGGTCCATCGGCGACGTCAAGAAGGCGGCCGGGCAGGGCGAGGTCGTCTCCCGGATCGAGAAGGACCTCAACATGAAGGTCGTCGTCATCCTGATGGCCCTGACCTTCGTCCTCATGGTCTTCGTCTACCAGATCTTCTCCAAGTCGTTCGGCCCGGCCCTCCTGGCCGCGGTCGTCATGGCCGTCGCCGGCTTCTTCTTCGCCGCGGTCTCCGGCAACCTCGTCGGGACGATCGGCTCGTCCAACAACCCCATCTCCGGCCTGACCCTCTCGACCCTGATCATCGCCGCCCTCCTCATGGTCCTCGTCGGCGCGACGGGCACGAGCGGGGTCGCGGCCGTCCTGGGCGTCGCCGCGGTCGTCTGCGTCTCCTCGGCCGTGGCCGGCGAGATGCTCCAGGACCTCAAGGTCGGGCACATCCTCGGCGGCACGCCCTGGAAGATGCAGGTCGGCGACATCCTCGGCATCCTCGTCGCGTCCCTCGTCATGTACTTCCCGCTGATGCTCCTCAACGGCGCGTTCACCTTCGGCAGCAAGGACCTCCCCGCGCCCCAGGCCGGCCTGATGGCCGCGCTGGCCAAGGGCATCGTCGGCGGGGAGATGGCCTGGCCGCTCGTCATCGTCGGCATGCTCATGGGCTTCGCCTTCATCCTCGTCCAGGTCAAATCGCCGATGCTCGTCGCGGTCGGCATGTACCTGCCGCTCGAGACGACCTTCGCCATCTTCGTCGGCGGCATGATCAAGGGTCTCGTCGACAAGGCCATGGCCAAGAGGAAGTTCAACGCCGCCCAGAAGGCCCGGGCGACCAACGTCGGCATCCTCCTCGCCGCCGGGCTGATCGCCGGCGAGGCGCTGATGGGGCTCGTCCGCGCCGCCTGGAAGTTCTTCTTCCTGCAGAACGTCATCCACTTCGACATCCCGACCGTGTTCAAGGGCGGCAAATACCTCGGTGTCCTCGACCTCTATGTCGGCGGTCTTGCCGTGCTCGTCCTGATCGGCCTTTACCTGATCAGGGTCCCGCTCAAGAACGCGGGCGCGGCCGACGAGCCGCCGCCGCCTTCGGCCGTCATCTAGACGGTCCTGCAAGACTGTGGACCGGTTCCGTCCCGGCGCGTCGCCGTCCGGCCTTGGGGGCCGAGGGTTTGGCTTTCACTCATTTCGTTCCGGATATCTCCCAGAAGCGCAGCTCCGAGTTACTCCGCAACGCTTCTGATGGTCGCTCCTCGGAATCCGCTCCCGGCCGGAGGGGTCCCGACGGGATTTCCGACGGGGGAACCGGGACAGGTTCCCGGGGTCGGGGGATAAGGGCGGCCTTGGTGACACCGGAAGCGGGGACGGGCATCGGCCACCCCTCCGAACATCAAGATACTGGAAGCGGCCGGTCGAATCGCGTAAAATAAGTTTGAAGGCGACGTCCATGGCCGTGCGCAAGATCCTGACCGTCGGGCACCCGACCCTGACCAAGAAGGCGGACCCTGTCGAGAAGATCGACGAGGCGCTCGTCCGCCTGGCCCAGGACATGGTCGAGACGATGCACCGGGCCCCCGGCGTCGGGCTGGCCGCCCCCCAGGTCGACGTCAGCAGGCGGCTGATCACGGTCGACCTCTCCGTCGGCGAGAACGCGGCCGAGCTCCTCATCCTCGTCAATCCCGAGATCGTCCGCCAGGAGGGCGAATCCATCTGCGAGGAGGGCTGCCTGTCCGTGCCGGACATCCGGGAGAAGGTCGCCCGCCCCGCTTGGGTCCTCGTCAAGGCGCTGGACATCGCCGGCCGGCCGGTCGAGGTCGAGGGCGAGGACCTGCTGGCCCGGGTCCTCTGCCATGAGATCGACCACCTCGACGGCCGGCTCTTCACCGACCGCCTCTCCCCCCTCAAGCGGACGCTCGTCCGCAAGAAGCTGAAGAAGACGGCGGCCGCCGTCCCGGACCTATGAGGATCGTCTTCTTCGGCAGCCCGGCCTCCGCCCTCCCCTCCCTCCGCGGCCTCCTCGAGGCCGGCCACTCGGTCGAGCTCGTCGTCACCCAGCCCGACAAGCCGGCCGGCCGCGGCCGGCGGATGACGCCGAGCGCCGTCAAGGCCTTCGCCCTCGAGCGCGGCCTGCCCGTCCTCGAGCCCGCCCGCATCCGCAAGGACGATGCGGTCCTGCCCCGTCTCCGCGAGGCCAGGCCGGACGTCCATGTCGTCGTGGCCTACGGGCAGATCATCCCCGCCGCGATCATCGACCTCCCGCCTCACCGGTCCCTCAACGTCCACTTCTCGCTCCTGCCCAAGTATCGTGGAGCGGCCCCCGTCCAGTGGACGATCCTCAACGGGGACGCCGAAACGGGCGTCACGATCATCGTCCTCAACGAGCGGATGGACGAGGGGGATATCCTGGCTTGCGTCCGGACGGAGGTCGGGCTCCGGGAGACCGCCGCCGGGCTCGAGTCCCGGCTGGCCGTCATGGGCGCCGTCCTCCTGCGCGAGACGCTCGACCGGCTCGAGACGCTCCGGCCCGTCCCCCAGGACCATCGCCTCGCCTCGCCGGCGCCGAAGATCGACAAGGGCTTCGGCCGGATCGCCTGGCCCGAGCCGGCCCCGGCCGTCGACCGGAAGGTCCGGGCCCTGGCCGAGCGGCCCGGGGCGTTCACCTTCTTCCGCGGGCGCCGCCTCGGACTCCACGGCGGGAGGCCGCTCGATGGCCGCGCGGAGGGCCGCAGGCCGGGCGAGATCCTCTCTCTCGGCAAGGAGGGGATCGTTGTCGCCTGTGGGGGCGGGGGCGCCTACCTTGTCGAGTTCCTCCAGCCCGAGGGCCGCGGCCGGATGTCGGCCCGCGATTTCTCGAACGGGGCGAAGATCAGGGCCGGCGAGATTCTCGGCGAGGCGTGAGGCCCGTCCGGGCCCGGCGGCTATTCTTCGAGGAGGTAGGAGTACGGGTTGACGGGCTTGCCGTCGCGATGGACCTCATAGTGGACGTGGGGACCGACGGCCTTACCCGTGTGGCCCACGTACCCGATGACGTCGCCCCTCTTGACGCTCTGGCCTTCGCGGACGACGCGGGTCGTCGTGTCCATCATGTGCCCATAGATCGTGCTGATCCCGTTGGCGTGGCTGATCGTGACGTTGTTGCCCAGGTACTTGTCCTTGACGACCTTGATGACGATCCCGTCGGCCGTCGCATGGACCGGATTCCCCTCGTTCGTGGAGATGTCGATCCCGTAGTGCATCTGGACGTTCCCGGTGAAGGGGTCCGTCCTCATGCCGAAGGGCGAGCTGACCCACCCGGCGACGGGCATGATCGAGGGCGTCATGGCCAGCTCGACGAGCTTGTTCTCCGTGGCGTTGACGGCGATGCTGAGGTTGTTCTCGGCGTTCTGGGCCCTCTGGATGAGGGTCTGGATCGAGCCCTGGGAGCCTGCGTCGGCGGGCGCCTGAGCCTCGGGCGCCGCGGCCTCGGCCTCGGAGCCGCCCCCGCCCAGCCCGGCCGGCGACTTGAGGACGTCCGGCGATTTCAGGCCGAGGATGATGTTGATCTTCTTCGTCAGCGTCTCGGAATTGCTGACGGCCTCCTGGAGCTGGCCGATGGACTTCTCGTAGTCGGCGATCTTGATCTTCTGCTCGGCCGTCTCGCGGGTCAGGGCCTTGTACCGCTGGCGGATGACGTTCATGGAGGCGTAATCGGCCAGGAAGACGACGAGGGCCAGGGCGAAGGCCGCCCCGGCCGCGGCCAGGACGCGGAGCGTCCGTCTCGAGAAGCAGAGGGTCTTCGTGCTCGTTTTGGTGTGGGGGACGATGATGACGGACAGAAACTTCTTGGCCATGGATCCTCCCCTAATTACCACGAACCGAAAAATCGTGTCAAGGGCTTTGTCGGGCTTCATCCGCCGCACAGGACCGAACCTCCGTTGACGTTCAGGATCTCGCCCGTGATGTGCCGCGCCAGGTCGGACGCCAGGAAGAGGATCGGGCCCGGCCATGTCCTCGGGCGGCGGGATGCGCTTGAGCGGGATCGTCTGCCGGACCTTTTCCCTGCATCCCGGGCTCGCCGAAGACCCCCGTGCACATGTCCGTATCGACCCAGCCCGGGGCCACGGAGTTGACCCGGATGCCGAAGGGCGCGAGCTCCACGGCCAGCGACTTGGTCAGGGCGTGGAGGGCCCCCTTGCTCGCGGCGTAGTGGGAATGATGGGCCTCGCCCCGGACGCCGGCCGTCGAGCCGACGTTGATGATCCATCCCCGCCCCTTCGCCTTCATCGCCGGGACGGCGGCGTTGGTCAGGAAGAACACGCCGTCGACGTTGACGGCCATGGTTTCCCGGTAGACGGCCTCGTCCATCCCGCCCATCTCGAGATACGTCCAGACGCCGGCGTTGTTGACCACGGTGTCGAGTTCCCCCCAGCGGCCCAGGATGTCGGCGACCATGGCGTCGACGTCCGCCTTGGACGAGATCTCGGCCCGGTAGGCGAGGCATTCCCGGCCCGTCGCCTCGACCTCCCCGCGGACGGCGGCGGCCGCTTCTCGTTCGTCACGTAGCTGATCGCCACATCGCACCCCGCGCGGGCGAAGAGGAGGGCCGTCGCCCGGCCGATCCCCCTGGACCCGCCCGTGATCAACACCTTTCGTCCATTTAGTCGGATCATCGGCCCTCCTTGCCTAAAACGGCCCTCCCCCCTCTGGCGTTGCCCCCGGGGAGCGTCAGCGGGCGTACCCCAGTCCGAGGTCGGGCATCTTGTCGAACTCGAGGTACCGATAGACCTCCGCGGCCTGGGGCAGCACCTTCTCCCGCACGGCGGCCATGTATTCCTCGGCCGTCGGCAGGCGCCCCTTGAGGGCGGCCACGGCCGCCAGCTCGGCCGAGCCCAGGTAGACCCGGGCCCAGTCGCCCATGCGGTCGTCGAAGTTCCGGGTCGAGGTCGAGAAGACGGTCGTCCCCGCCTTGACCCGGGCCTGGTTCCCCATGCAGAGGGAGCAGCCGGGGATCTCCGTCCGGGCCCCGACGCCTGCGAAGATCGAGTAAACGCCCTCCCGCATGAGCTCGGCGGCGTCCATCTTCGTCGGCGGCGTGATCCAGAGGCGGACCGGGACGGTCCCCGCCTTGTCCAGGATCCTGGCCGGCGGCCCGGAAATGGCCGATGTTGGTCATGCACGAGCCGATGAAGACCTCCTGGATCGTGGTCGCCGGCGACCTCGGACAGCGGCTTGACGTCGTCCGGGTCGTTGGGGCAGGCCAGGATGGGCTCGGTGATCTCGGCCAGGTCGATCTCGAGGACCGCCGCGTACTCGGCGTGTCCGTCGCGCTCGAGGAGGACGGGTTCGTCCAGCCACTTCCGGCAGGCCTCGATCCGCCGGCGCAGGGTCTCGGCGTCCTGGTAGCCCTCCTCGATCATCTTCTCCATGAGCGCGACGTTGCTCCTCAGGTACGCGGCGACGCGCTCCGGCTTGAGGGCGATGACGGCGGCCGGCCGCCGACCGCTCGGCGGAGGCGTCGGTCAGCTCGTAGGCCTGGTCGACGGTCAGGTCCTCGAGCCCCTCCATCTCCAGGATGCGGCCGTTGAAGACGTTCTTCTTGCCCTTCTTGGCGACGGTCAGCAGGCCCTTCTGGATGGCGAAGTACGGGATGGCGTTGACCACGTCGCGCAGCGTGATGCCCGGGTTGAGCGTCCCCTTGAAGCGGACCAGGACGGACTCGGGCATGTCGAGCGGCATGAAGCCCAGCGCGCCGGCGAAGGCGACGAGGCCGGAGCCGGCCGGGAAGCTGAGGCCGATCGGGAAGCGCGTGTGGGAGTCGCCGCCCGTGCCCGACGGTGTCGGGCAGGAGCGAGGCGGTTGAGCCAGGAGTGGATGACGCCGTCGCCCGGCTTGAGGGCGACGCCCTTGCGCTCGGTCATGAAGCCCGGGCAGCGTCCGGTGCATCTTCGACGTCGGCCGGCTTCGGGATAGGCGGCGGTGTGGCAGAACGACTGCATGAACGAGGTCGGCCTGGAACTCCAGGCAGGCCAGCTCCTTGAGCTCGTCGGCCGTCATCGGCCCGGTCGTGTCCTGGGAGCCGACGGTCGTCATCTGCGGCTCGCAGGCCGTGCCGGGCAGCACGCCGGCGACGCCGCAGGCCCGGCCGACGATCTTCTGGGCCAGGGTGTAGCCCTGGCCCTTCTTGGGCACGGGGTTCTCGATCGTGGTGAAGAAATCGGCCTCGGGCAGGCCGAGCGTCCGCCGGGCCCTGGCCGTCAGCTGGCGGCCGATGATGAGGGTCAGTCGGCCGCCGGCCCGGAACTCGTCCCGGATCGTCGGCGGCTTCAGGCGAAGGTCGCGAGGACCTTGCCCGGCCTCGTCCAGGACCTGTCCGGCCTTCGTAGTCGATGGTGATGACGTCGCCCGTCTTCAGGCCCGGTGACGTCGCACATGATCGGCAGGCCGCCGGAGTCCTCGGTCGTGTTGAAGAAGATGGGGGCGATGAGGCCGCCCATGACGACCCCGGCCCGCCGCTTGTTGGGGACGAAGGGGATGTCCTCGCCGATGTGCCACATGAGCGAGTTGCAGGCCGACTTGCGGGACGAGCCCGTGCCGACGACGTCGCCGACGAAGGCGACCCGGTGGCCCTCCTCGCGGAAGCCGGCGGATCGTCTCGAGGCCGCCCGGGGAACCGGGTCTGGCCCATGGACAGGGCGTGGAGCGGGATGTCGGGCCGCGTCGAGGCGTGGCCGGCCGGCGAAAAGTCGTCCGTGTTGATCTCGCCGTCGACCTTGAAGACCTTGAGGACGAGCTCGGGCCGGGAATTCCGGCCGGGTCAGGAACCACTCCCCCTCCGCCCAGGACTCCAGCACGGCCCGGGCGTGGGGGCTGGCCGCGGACTTCCGGACGACCTCGTCGAACGCCCCGTAGACGAGGATGATGTGCGCCAGGGCCCGGGCCGCGTCGGCGGCCAGGGCGGGGTCGTCGAGGAAGGAGACCAGCGGGGCGACGTTGTAGCCGCCGAGCATCGTTCCGAGCAGGAAGACGGCTTCGGCCCGGGATACGGCCGGGGAGACGGCCTTCGCCCTGGGCGACGCCGGTCAGCCAGTCGGCCTTGACCTTGGCCGCCGGGTCGACGCCAGCCGGGACCCTGTTCCTCAGGAGCTCCAAGAACGCTTCGGTCCTCCCCGCCTCCGGATGTTCGAGGAAGCGGCAGACGTCCGCGACCTCCGCCGGGGCGAGCGGCAGGGGCGGCAGGCCGGACTTGGCCCTTTCCTTTTCCTGTTCGAAATATGTCTCGAGCATGACGCGACTCCTCACGACAGTGATTGACGCCGGCGGAATGAGCGTTCATGGCCCGCGGGCGGTCTCCAAGACGATCGCCGGCGCCTCCTTATTGTATCGAGGCCCGGGGCCTCTTGTCAAAGTTCTCTCCTCGGCGGCCGGAAGGAACCGCGGTTGATTTCCGGAGGGAAAAGGATTAGAATCCTCTTTCGGTTTTTTACCCTAATTTTTAACTGACGGAGGGACTGAAGCATGGATTACGCCGCGATCGCCAGGGCCAAGGAGCACTTCGGCAAGCTCCTCGAAGTCCAGATGAAACGGATGGAAAGAGTCAAGGCCGCCCCCGACTGGATCGATTACAAGAAGCTCTCCCCGCTCAAGATCGGCATCCTGGCGGGCGACGGCATCGGCGTCTACTATCGCCGCCCAGTCCAAGCGGGTCCTCGAGTTCCTGCTCAAGGACGAGGTCAAGTCCGGCAAGGTCCTCATCAAGGACATCGAAGGGCTGACCATCGAGAACCGGGCCGCCCACAAGAAGGCCATCCCGGACGACGTCCTCGAGGAGATCAAGAAGTACCCCGTGACCCTCAAGGGCCCGACGACGACGCCGCGCAAGGGCGACCCCTGGCCGAATATCGAGAGCTGCAACGTGGCCATGCGCAAGGAGCTCGACCTCTTCGCCAACGTCCGGCCCGTCCGCATCCCCAAGCAGGGCATCGACTGGAAGTTCTTCCGCGAGAACACCGAGGACCTCTACGCCCTCGGCCCCTACGGCATCGACGTCGACGCGGACATCTCCATCGACTTCAAGCTCATCACCGGGCCCGGCTCGGACCGCATCTGCCGCCTGGCCTTCGAGGACGCCAAGAAGCTCGGCCGCACCCGCGTCACCTGCGTCACCAAGGCCAACGTCGTCAAGACGACCGACGGCCGCTTCCTCGAGAACTTCTACCGCATCGCCAAGGACTACCCCGGCATCGAGGCCGACGACTGGTACATCGACATCATGACGGCCAAGCTCGTCGACGAGAAGCGCCGCCGCGATTTCCAGGTCATGGTCCTGCCCAACCTCTACGGCGACATCCTGACCGACGAGGCGGCCGAGTTCCAGGGCGGCGTCGGCACGGCCGGCAGCGCCAACATCGGCAAGCAATACGCCATGTTCGAGGCCATCCACGGCTCGGCGCCCCGGATGGTGGCCGAGGGCCGGGCCCAGTACGCCGACCCCTGCAGCATGATCCGCGCCGCGGCCATGCTCCTCGCCCACATCGGCTACGCGGAGATCGGCAGGAACCTGGAGATGGCCCTCGACATCACCGGGCAGTACGAGAAGAAGCTCGCCATCACCGGCCGCCCGACCGGCGTCACCGGCGAAGCCTTCACCGACTACCTCATGGACTGGGTCAAGAGCCCGAAACTCAAGCAGACGTGGGAGGGCTACGTCAAGGGCTGACCCCTTGGGGGGAGGCTCGCAAAGGCAACCGGGGCGGCGCGGCATCCTTGCCGCGCCGCCTTCGCATAAAATAAAGGAGAACGACATGCGCAAGAAGATCGCACTCGTCGGCGGCGGACAGATCGGCCAGAACCTGGCCATGATCGCCGCCCAGAAGGAGCTGGGGGACATCGTCATCCTCGAGATCCCCGAGCTCGCCAACCCCGCCAAGGGCAAGGCCCTCGACCTCATGGAGATGGCCCCCCACGGCAATTATGACGCCGAGATCACCGGCACGTCCGACTACAAGGACATCGCCGGCGCCGACGTCGTCATCGTCACGGCCGGACGGCCCCGCCAGGCCGGCATGACGCGCGAGGACCTCCTGGCCGTCAACCTGGCCATCATCAAGCAGGTCGCCGAGGGCGTCAAGCAGTACGCGCCGAAGGCGTTCTGCATTATCGTCACCAATCCCCTCGACGCCATGGTCTACGCCTTCGCCAAGCTGACCGGTTTCCCCAAGCACCAGGTCGTCGGCATGGCCGGGACGCTCGACACGGCCCGCTGGCGCGCCTTCATCGGCATGGAGCTCGATGTCTCGGTCGCCGACATCGCCGGCACGGTCCTCGGCGGCCACGGCCCCGACATGGTCCCGCTGCCCCGGCTGACCACGGTCGGAGGCGTCCCGCTGACCGAGATCGCGACCAAGGAGCAGATCGACAAGCTCGTCCTCAGGACCCGCGAAGCGGGGACGGAGATCGTCAAGCTCTTCGGCAAGGGCTCGGCCTTCTTCAGCCCGGCCTGGAGCGCCATCGTCATCGCCGAGTCCTACCTCCGCGACAAGCGGCGGGTCCTCCCCTGCGCCGCCCTCTGCCAGGGCGAGTACGGCATCACGGGCCTGTTCATCGGCGCGCCGTGTCTGATCAGCGCCAAGGGCGTGGAGAAGATCTACGAGATCGCGCTCACCGCCGACGAAAAGGCCATGCTGCAGAAGACGGTCGGTGTCGTCCAGAAGACCGTCGAGGAAACCAAGCTCTGAAGAGCTGAACATCCGGGCGACCGGGGGCGGCGCCGCCGCCGTTCCCGGCCCTCGCCTTCCGCGTCGCCTGTCCGGTCCCTTTTATTCTGCCCCGGGCCGGCGTATAATGACCGGAATTTTGGAAAAGACGGGCGGGCCAGGACCGACCCCGGACGGCGCGAGCGAGTTCAGAAACCATGCCGGAAGAGAGCGGGTCGCTGTTCCAAAAGATCCGGGACACCCTGATCGGCAAGCCGCGGAGCATCAAGGACCCGTCCCTCTTCCACAAGCTCGCCCTGATCCCCCTCCTGGCGTGGATCGGCCTGGGCGCCGACGGCCTCTCGTCGGCCTCCTACGGCCCCGAGGAGGCCTTCAAGGCCCTCGGCCGGCACACCTATCTGGCCGTCTTCCTGGCCCTGGCGACCGCGCTGACGGTTTTCGTCATCTCCTACGCCTATTCCCGGATCATCGAGTATTTCCCCTCGGGCGGCGGCGGCTACATCGTCGCCACGCACACCCTCGGCGAGCAGTGCCGGCGTCGTCTCCGGCGCGGCCCTGCTCGTCGATTACATGCTGACCATCACGGTCTCGATCGTCTCCTGCGGCGACGCCGTCTTCAGCTTCTTCCCCGCCTCGTGGCAGTCCTTCAAGATCCCCTTCGAGGTGGCGGCCATCCTCTTCCTCGTCGTTATCAACCTCCGCGGCATCAGGGAATCGGTGACGCTCCTGGCCCCGATCTTCCTGACGTTCGTCGTGACCCACGTCCTGCTCATCGGCTACGGCGTCTTCTCACACGTCGGCCAGATCGGGACGGTCGCCCACCAGATCCACGCGGACTACCGGACGGGCCTGGCCACCCTCGGGCGGCTGGGGCATGCTCTTCCTCTTCCTCCGGGCCTTTTCCATGGGCGGCGGCACGTTCACGGGGATCGAGGCCGTCTCCAACGGCCTGCAGATCCTGCGCGAGCCCCGGGTCCACAACGGCAAGAGGACCATGGTCTACATGGCGTCGTCGCTGGCCATCACCGCGGGCGGCATCCTGGTCTTGCTATCTTCTCCTCAGCGTCCAGCCCGAAGCCGGCAAGACCCTCAACGCCGTCCTGGCCGGCAAGGTCTTTCGGCGGCTGGGCGATCGGCTACGCGTCCTGGCCCTGATCACCATCTTCTCCGAGGGCGCGCTGCTCCTCGTCGCCGCCCAGACCGGGTTCGTCGACGGCCCGCGGGTCATGGCCAACATGGCCGTCGATTACTGGTTTCCCCACCGCTTCGCCTCCCTCTCCGACCGGTTCACCATCCAGAACGGCGTCCTCCTCATGGGCGGCGCGGCCTCCTGCTGCTCTTCTACTCCCACGGCAACATCACGACGCTGGTCGTCATGTATTCGATCAACGTCTTCCTGACCTTCTCCCTGTCCGAACTCGGCATGTCGCGATTCTTCATCAAGAACCGCAAGACCGAGCCGCACTGGAAGAAGCACCTGCCCGTCCACCTCACCGGCCTGACCGTCTGCCTGACCGTCCTGATCATCACGACGATCGAAAAGTTCCCCGCCGGCGGCTGGCTGACCCTGGTCATCACCGCGGTCGTCATCGCCCTCTGCTACCTGACCCGGGCCCATTACAACAAGGTCAGGGGCGGCGTCCGGGAGCTGGACGAGCTGCTGCAACGATCCCGACCACGGGCCCGCCCAACATCGACCCCCCCGAACCCCAAGGAGATGACCGCCATCCAGCTCGTCAACGGCTACAACGGCTTCGGCGTCCACACCTTCCTGACCGTCATCCGCAGCTTCCCGGGCCTCTACAAGAATTTCATCTTCGTCTCCGTGGCCGAAGTCGACGTCGGCTCGTTCAAGGGCTCCGACGCCGTGTCCTGCCTGGAAGACGCGACTGCGACGCCCTCCGCAAGTACGTCGACCTGGCCCGGAGGATGGGTTTCCCGGCCGATTTCCGCTACGACCTCGGAACGGACATCGTCCAACCGCCGCGCGCCTCATCGAGAACGTGGCCAGGGATTTCCCGCGATCGACGGTCTTCGCCGGCCAGTCCGTCTTCCGCCAGACGAACATCATCCGCCGGCTCCTCCATAACGAGACGGCCTTCGCCATCCAGCAGGAGCTCCGCTGGAAGGGCATCACGACGGTCATCCTGCCCATCCGCATCAACATCTGACGACGCCGCCCCGTCCGGCGCGGGGGCGTTTGACAAATCCCCCTCGCTCGCGTAAAACCTATGGGATGGACATCCGGACCAAGGAGAGCCAAGCATGAATTCCCCGCGTCACGGATTTCTCCCCGCGGCCTGCGGCGCCCTGGCCATCCTCGCCGGCCTCGCGCTCGGCCGGCAGGAGCCGGGCCAGGCCGAGGGACCGCCGCCGGTCACCATCCAGCCCATCACTCTGGATGTCCTCCTCGTCAAGAGCGGCCTGGGGGCCAACTCCGGCCTCATCGTCGGGGGGAGGGAGATCATCGCCGTCGACGCCAAGCTGAGGCCCGAGACGATCAAGGCCATGCTCGTCGAGATCAAGAAGACCATCCCCTTCCCCGTCACCCGGATCATCCTGACCAACAGCGACGCGGACCACGTCGACGGGCTGCCGGGTTTCCCCAAGGGCCTTCCCATCCTCTGCCAGGAGCAGACCCGGGCCGACATGGTGAAGGCCGCCGCCGAGACGCCCGCGCTCGCGGACTACCTCCCGACCCAGGCCTTCAAGGACGAGCTGAAGATCAAGTCGGGCCGGCAGTCGATCATCGTCCGGTATTTCGGCCCGGCCCACACGAGCGGCGACGCCGTCGTCTTCGTCGATTCCGTTAAGACCGCCTTCGTCGGCGACCTCGTCTTCGTCGGGCGGGACCCGGTCATTCACCGTGCCAAGGGGGGGTCGACGACCGGGCTGCTCAAGTCGCTCCATGCCCTCCTCGACCACCGGCCGCAC